>CAVYSN010000010.1:0-268801 GCA_963771165.1 uncultured bacterium
GGCCGAACATGTATCCCCACCTTTGACAGAGGAAGTAAAGGTCATTTTGAAGGTTAGCCAGAATCTGCACGCGAGCATGATGCCCTTTCTTTTTAGCGCATTGATTGCGAAAAAAGAAGTTCCGCAGTCCGGATTTGATCTGATTCGCGAGTTCTTGAGTAAAGCAGTCCCGGACATATCAGGAGCATCACAGGGTGATGGAGCGGGTGGATCAGCTCACTTCACTCCTGATTTCATGGTGAGTTTTCTGGAATTCATGTCGAGACATAAGTCCTACGATGCTTTTCACGCTGCGCTGCCGATTCTAGGCCGGGACGGAACTCTGTTTGAAATCCAGGTGAATTCACCAGCAGCAGGACATGTCTTCGCGAAAACAGGTACATGGACGGAAAGCGATTTGCTCAACCGCGGTGTGATGGTCAGTGGAAAAGGATTGGCCGGTTATTTAACAACAAAAAAAGGCGAGCGCCTCGCTTTTGCGGTTTACGTCAATAATGTTGTTGTGAGCGACAAACCAAATGCCGTTCGTGACATTGTTGGTCAGGTACTGGGCGAAATTGCCGCAGTGGCTTACGAATAAAAGCCACTCTACACAAGTGGAATCGATCGCTTCCACATTCGTAGTGTCTCCTCCACATTTATCCAATTGTTTTTTGTGTTATGGTCGCGCGTTCTAACAGCATCTCATATATTAGATACTTCATTGCATTCGAAGCGATTTTCCATTTACGAATGGCAGTATAAATGTAGAAGTTGCACCTGGTGTGGAAAATGCGGCCGCACGATCATTGAGTCGCTTACTTCGCGGCCACAAGCCGGGCGAGATCGCTGGTCCAATCGGGCACGATGTCGATCCGGCGAGGCGGAAATGGCTCCGGGATTGTGATGGCGAGGATTCGCTTGCCATCCGGGGTGATATCAAAGATCCGGACAGGCACTCCACCGGTGGCATAATTCAGCAGTCGAAACGTGAACAGTGTTTGCGGCGCGTCGAATTCGAAGCGTCCGACGAAGCGGGTGGTGATAACGCGCAGTTCGTTACCGCGTCTGTAGAATAGCTCGCCGTTGCGGGCCCACCGCGGTTGACGACCACCATCAGCGGAAATCTGGAATCGCTCTCCGGGTACCGGGAAGGATTCGACGTAAATTTCCGGGCGGCCCGTTTCGTCTGAATGATACGCGAGCCACCGGCCGTCAGGTGAGAACGTGGGGTACTCTTCTTCGCTACGGCTGGCGCGAATCGGACGCGGCGGCTCGCTCCCATCGATGGGGCGCGCGTAAAGATTGCTGCCGGTGCCCTCTTCTGTCAGCGCAAAAACAAGCGTACGGCCATCGGGCGAAACTGTGGGAGCTGTGGTATCGAGCTGGGCTCGCTCCTTCCAAACCGGACGACCGGAGTCCGGTGATCCGGTGTTGATTCGATGCAGCTCAAACGGCGGACTATCAACGACGTAAAAAAGTTCATTGCCGTCCCTCGACCAGACCGGGTCATACTCGGTATCATCGCCGGTGGTGAGGCGCGAAAGCGTGCCTCGATCGAACGAATAGATCCAGAGATCGCGACTCACCCCCAGCAACGTAAGTGCAGCACGCTGGCCGTCTGGAGAAAGGCTGGTGCTCAGAAAGCGATGCCGTTCGTTTATCGCCGGCGTTGAGCGACCGGTGCGATCGATCCAGACTAGCTCGTTTGGCGCGCGCCCAATCGATTCCGTAACGTACGCAAGCGTCCCACGATTCGAGATTGCGAACATTGCGCATCCACCGGTCTGCTCAACGAGAAGATCATCGAGCACGGGCACTGCGCTGCCTGTGACTTTCACGCTCGTCGCATCGAACGGAAGCGCGTAAAGACGCTGGCCTTTGGCGTAAACTAGATGACCGGACGAAACGTAACGTCCAAAAAAACCGCCTTCGACAAGCCAGCGGACTTCGCGAGTCTGTAGATCGATTGCGCCAACCCGCGATGTATCGACCGGCGTGCGAAAAGCTGTAAAGATTATCCATCTCCCTCCGGGAAGTTCCTGGGGCCACCAGTGGCCGAGCACACCCGATGCCCGATCGGGCGTCGTTAAACGTTCTGCTGCGCCCCCCTCTGCAGCAACACGGAATAGGCCATCCGAATAAATTGGGGCATGAACGATCGTGCCGTCCGCAAGCCAGGTCGCCCCGCCCGCACCTCTCGCCTCACCCAGCCGGATCGGCCGCCCTCCTTCGATGGGCACTTTCATCAACTGCCCACGCGCAGCAAAACCGAGCCAGCGCCCATCCGGCGAGAAAAACACAGCCTCGCCATCCTCAGTGCCGGCGATTTCGACCGCTTCCCCCTTATCTAAATCCCGACGAAAGAGGGCCTTCCGACCGTCCACATTGCCTGAGAAAACGAGGCTCCCCCCATCGGGCGAAAACCTCAGGAGCGAGTTTCCACCAATTGCCAATTCCTGTGTGGCCGATAGCTGAACTGCAAACCGTTGCGGTTTGCGCGATCCGGTGTTCGCTGATCCCGGTGTCGAGCTTCTCTGCATCTGCATCCAGATCACAGCGCCTGTGATAGCCAACAAACTGATAACCCACGGAATCCAATGTTTGACGCCAGACCTCGAGGCTTTGAGCGGTGTTGTTGGAGCGCTTGTTGTGGAAACTCCCGAAAGCGTTTCCAAATAGAACGCCACATCATGCATGGATTGAAAACGCTGCTCCGGCTTCTTTTCCATGCAGTGTTCAACGATCCGTGTCATCGCCGGAGACAGATTCGAATTGGTACCCGAAATCTCCGGAGGTTCTTTGCCCAGTATGGCGCTCATTGTGTCGGCTACAGTTTCACCATGAAAAGCGCGACGGCCTGTGATCATTTCGTACAAGATCACACCGAAAGCAAAAATATCGGAACGATGATCTGATGACTTTCCGCGCACCTGTTCCGGAGACATGTAACCCAGAGTTCCCATGATTAAACCTGGAGCCGTTTCCGGCCCCGTCAGCAGCTTCGATACCTCTCCCGCCATTTCCGGTTGCGTTAACTTTGCCAAACCAAAATCGAGAATCTTTAGACGACCATCATTGGTGACAAACAGATTCTCCGGTTTCAGATCGCGATGAATGATTCCTTTGTCGTGCGCAGCGGCAAGACCCTTCGAGATCTGCAGCGCGTAATCAATAATCTTTCTCTGAGGCATAGGAGATCCAAGTTTCTGCCGTAGTGTTTCTCCTTCCAGCAACTCCGTTACGAGATAATGCACGCTGCCTTCATGTCCGACATCATGAACAGCGAGTATTCCGGGATGATTCAACACTCCGGCAGCTCGGGCTTCCTGTTCAAATCTGGCCAAACGATCGGCATTATCCGCAAACGCAGGAGGCAGAACTTTGACTGCAACTTCGCGACCGATGCGCGGGTCCAGTGCACGATACACCTCACCCATTCCGCCTGCGCCAAGAACCTCCCGGATCTCGTACGGTCCAAAACGTGTGCCCGGAGCAACAGCCATAATTTTCTTACTCTACCATGCTCTTAACGGTAATTGTGATTCTACAAGGTCAGGAGACCAAAGTTCAACCAACGATCCCAAGCGTGGTATCCAGGTTGGCGAGGATGTAGCGGCCGAACTGCTTGCGTTGCGTTTGAATGATGGCTTAGACGCAATTGTTCCGTACGTTCACGACCGGGAAGTGAAAAATAGAGAACTAGAAAGACGGGAAGAAAGCCAAAAATGAACAGGATGGAGCTGACAACCATGCGGTGATTCCCATAAACAAACCGTTGTGAATATTAGCATAGCTCGGTTATGCCGGCAACCGCCGTTCGTTGAAGGTGTTGAAGTTCCACCATCGGTTTCGGACAAATTTTCCGGAATCTGACAACAATTCTGATCCTTCAACCACCGTCATATTCGATCCGGTAGAACGGAGCGCGGGCATCTTGCCCGCCGAACTATACCCCGGGGTTGGATGCTGTGTTTCGCAGTTTCGAATGAAATGAGGCACAAGTATTGCTTAACGATGTATGCAGGAGGAATTATTTATATGGCTCAACAGGCGCAAATTACATCAGAATGCTACAGGGCGGTAGGAACTCATGATCTTGTCTGGCTACTGGATGAGGCAAAGGAAAAGGCGGTGTTCGAGGCTGATGCTACTCAAAAAAACCTGTGGAACCTGAGACTCCACGCGATGGAAGACGAGCTGTTGCGGCGTCAGCATCTTCAGGAGGAAATTGAAGTTTGATTCTGAATGAGCAGAAGTACGATAGGAATAGATGAGACTCACAGAAGGCGCGCGTTTAGGCCATTATGAGATTGTTGCGCCGCTGGGAGCCGGCGGCATGGGCGAAGTGTATCGCGCAAAAGATCCGCGCCTGGACCGCGAAGTGGCGATCAAAGTACTTTCCGAAGGGCTTGCGCAAAATCCTGAGGCGCTCAAGCGTTTCGAGCGCGAAGCGAAAGCACTTGCCTCGCTGTCTCATCCAGGCATCGTAAGCATTTTCGACATCGGTACACACGATGAGAACGCCTACGTAGTCATGGAGTTGCTGCAGGGAAAAACATTGCGAGCGACTTTAACTTCAGCGTTCCCCTGGCAAAAAGCGCTTCCCTTTGCGATTGAAGTGGCCGAAGCTCTCAGCGCAGCGCATTCTAAAGGCGTAATTCATCGCGATCTGAAACCGGAAAACATTTTTCTTACTTCCGATGGCCGCCCAAAGATCCTTGATTTTGGGCTGGCAAGGCTGAAGCCGGTCGTTTCACAACAGGAACTAACCGAAGCAGAGACAGCCTCTCATCCCGAATCAGGAATGGTCGGGACAGTTCCCTACATGTCGCCCGAGCAACTGCGGGGAGAATCCGTAGATGCGCGCACTGACATCTTTGCTTTTGGCTGTGTGCTTTACGAAATGCTCGCAGGAAAACGTGCCTTTTGCGGCAATACAGCCGCTGAAACTGTTGCGGCGATTTTAAAAGAAGAGCCGCCATCTGCGGCTGAAACCGCGAAGGAGATCCCTGCCGAACTGGACCGGATTATCCAACATTGTCTGGAAAAGGATCCTGCGCGCCGGTTGCATTCGGCGCATGATCTTGCTTTCGACCTGAAAGCAATTCTGGCAGGCACGTCAAAATCTGTGCGGGTAGGGAGCGCACGCCGTGCGCCCCTACGGGTCGCGATTTGGATTTCAGGGTTGCTGTTCGCCCTTGCGGCTTTGCTTGTGGGATTGAATGTGGGCAGCATCCGTGAAAAACTGCTGTCCCAATCCGGTTCGTCGGAAATTCGATCCATCGCTGTGCTCCCGCTCAAGAACCTTTCCGGGAATCCGGACCAGGAGTATTTTGCCGATGGAATGACCGATGAGTTGATTTCAAAACTCTCAGTGATCGAATCTCTGAGGGTGATTTCCCACAGATCGGTAATGGAATACAAGAGTTCCACCAAATCGCTTCGGCAAATAGCAAAGGAACTCGATGTGGATGCAGTCGTGGAGGGATCGGTACTGCAGGCGGGGAATCGTGTTCGCATCCTGGCCCAGTTGATCGATGCCGCAGCCGACAGAAACATGTGGGCGCAGGGCTACGAACGGGATCTGAGCGATGTGCTGGGCCTGCAGAACGAAGTTGCGAGCGCGATTACGCAGGAAGTCGAAATCAAGATGAATCCCAGGGAGCGAGCAAGCCTTTCGACTGCGCCGAAAGTGAATCCGGCAGCTTACCAGGCTTATCTCCGGGGCCTGGATTATTCACGAAGCTTCACCGAAGAGAAAACCCGCCTTTCGGTCACCATGTTTGAGAGAGCAATCGAGATGGATCCCGGGTTTGCATTGGCATATACGCAGCTTTGCAGGCAGCACTCGGCAATGTATCACTTCGGATTCGATCGTACTAAAGAGAGACTGCAGAAAGCAAAGGCTTCAGCCGACGAAGCGTTTCGTATTGCCCCGAATCTTCCCGAAGCCTATGTAGCACTTGGTTATTACTACTACGCTGGATTCAAGAACTATGACGAAGCCCTCAAGAACTTTGCCATTGCGCAGAAAACCCTTCCCAACAACGCTGCGATCCTGGAAGGGCAGGTTGTGGTTCACCGCCGACAGGGGCGTTTCGATCTGGCCGTTGAGGGGATGCTCAGGATCCTGGAGCGGAGTCCAAGGGATACTTTCTTACTTACAAATTTGTCGATCAGTTACATTTCCTTGCACAAATACGCAGAAGCAGAAAACTGCCTGGACCGTGCAATCCTTATCGCTCCCGATTACACATACGCATACCAGACCAGAGCCTATCTTGCCTTTGCAACAGGCGATACCAGGAAAGCGAGAACATGGTTGGAGAAGGCGCCTGATCAAAGAGACGCACGTTCCGTTTGGCTCTGGTTTTGGGTTCACCTTTATGAAAGGAACTACGATGCGGCGCTTGACGCGCTCACTCGTTCCCCCGATGAGATCATCTCACTCGAGGCGTTTCTTGCTCCCAGGGCTCAACTAAAGGGAATGGTTTATCAATTGCAAAACCAACAGCAAGAAGCCCGGCCCCATTACGAGGCCGCGAAAACCTGGTTGGAGAAGAAACTGAAAGAGAACCCGGAAGACCCCAGGTTGCATGCATCTGCAGGAATGGTATTAGCCGGTCTCGGAAGGAAAACGGAAGCAATCCAGGAAGGAGAAGCGGCTGTCAAACTCAGTTCAAAAGACGTCCTGGCGAATCCGTCTTTTGTTCTCAATCTTGCACGCATCTACGCCCTGACCGGAGAATCCGATCGCGCCCTCGAACGGCTGGAGTACCTACTCTCCTTCCCCAACTACGCCTTCAGTGTCTCACTCTTACGGCTGGACCCGAACTGGGATCCGCTGCGCAACCAACCGCGCTTTCAAAAATTGCTGGGAAAGTACGATCACAAAAAATGAGACCGTCAACAGATTCTGGATCCTCTTGAATGGATTGCAAAAGTCACATTGCACATTCCCGAGCGCCTTTTTCCGCGATATTGTCAGGCGGGCGATCCATTCGAAGGGATCAAAAGACGCATCCGTCGGGCTCTATGGACATTTTGTCGTACGACGGACAAATCGCCGATTTCTCCAGTCATAAGGTCGTCCATCCGTCATGGCATGGGCCTTGCTGCATAGAACCACGGGGAAAGGGATTCAACAACCATCTGGGGGCCTTCATGAATCGGCAAGGATTCCATGACCAGTGGATAGTCCATCGCGAGCAAGCTTCATTGAAGCTCAAACTGTACACGATGATCGTCGTCTTCATCTTCTTCTGGACTGCATTTCCGGCAACTGCTCAAGAAGCCGGTAATCCGGACAGCGAAACCCGGAAGGAGGAGAAACCTCTCGAACAGGGTTTGGAAGAGACCATGGTAGTCTCCGCCTCTAAGGTGGAAACACCGCTGATCGATGCGCCCGTAACCATGACAGTTGTCAAAGAAGAATCGCTCCAGCAGTCCACCTATCAAAATTTCGGTGACATTCTGCGGACCATACCAGGAGTAAATGTCTCGCAGGCTTCCGCGCAGGATATCAATTTCACGACCCGGCAGGCGACGGGCGTACTTTCCAATCAACAGCTCGGCCTTGTAGATGGCCGCCGGATTAACACTGACTGGTTCGGTTTTATACCATGGAGCAATCTCTCGATCAGCTTTGAAGATATCAAGCAAGTTGAAGTTGTGAGAGGGCCGGCATCTGCGATCTGGGGTTCGAATGCGAAGAACGGGGTAGTCAACATTGTCACAAAAAGCCCGCGGGAAGATCCGGGAACAGCTGTTAATATCTTTGGCGGATTGTTTAGCCGGAAAGCCAATGATTCCACAGACGCCGGCGCAGGAGGCTTCGGCGGAGCAAATTTCACGCATTCACAGATTCTCAATGAAATGTGGTCTTACCGGCTCTCCGGAGGATATTTCAACTCCGATGCTTTTGCCCGCCCCACCGGCCGGATTCCCCTTTCAAAGATCCCGGGAACAGATATCACTACCGGTGGCGCTTTTTATCCTCCATATCACAACTACGGCACTTCTCAGCCGAAGTTTGACTTTCGACTCGATCAGGACCTGAGCGCCAATAGCAAGTTCACTTATACGGCCGGCGTCGGCGTTACAAGCGGCACGACTTTTTACCCCGCTGGTGTTGATGAAATTGAGAGAGGGGTGCTTGGTTACGGCAAAGCAAACTACGCGAATGGAAATTTCAAACTTCAATTCTTTACGAATATTGTAGATGGAACACTCTTGAATCTGTTCGCCCCTTTGCCGGGCGGTGGATATGCGGAAGAAAGATTCGACTCCAGGATCTACGATATCGAAACGGGACACGCGATTCCCCGGGGAAACCATCAGCTGTTCAACTTTGGCGGCTAATTTCAGGCACAATGGTTTTGACATTACAACGGCGCCACAGGAGCATAACAGAAATGAAGGCGGCATTTATATCCAGGATGAAATCTTCTTTCCAAGATGGCGTTTTGTAGTGGGAGCGCGAGTGGACAAGTACGATGTGGTTGAAAATCCCGTATTCTCGCCACGCATGACGGCAATGTATTACCCCGTCCCGACTCAGTCGATTCGTGTCTCGTTCAACCGTGCCTTCCGCGCGCCCGCTCTCATCGAAAACTTTCTAGAAAGCTACTCTGTTACGCCGATTGAATTACCCACCGGACCCTTTCTGCTCCCGCTTACTGCCCTGGGAAATCGGGATTTGAAAGAGGAATCGATCAATGCATTTGAAATCGGTTATATCGGGCAATTCCATGGAAGCAAAACTACCCTCGGCGCCTCTTACTATCTGTACAACAACAATGACAACATTGTGATCCTTCCAACTAGCCTGTATGGTCCCGATAATCCTCCCCCCGGCTGGCCTCTGCCGCCCGAGTTCGTGCCGCCAATTCCGCAAACAGTGCAGTTTCAGAATGTAGGCCCCCTTCGCAATCAGGGATTTGAGATCGCGGTGGATCACCGTGTCAACAATGAGTGGGGATGCTTTGCGAATTATTCTTACCAAGTAGATCCTGAGATTCTGGATCGGGAGGGAAGTCAAACAGTATATCCGGTTCCATCTCTGAATTTCCCCGCAACTCATCGATTCAATGCGGGCGTTTCTTACGAAGGCAGACGATATGTGATGAACGGATTAGTCAATTATGTCGCCTCCGCTTTCTGGAATGATGTACTCGACCTGCGATTTCACGGTGCAACCGACGCGTTTACCATGGTCAATGCGTACTTTGGCGTGAAATGGCTGAATGGAAGATTTATGACCGGGATCCGCGTGAATAATCTTCTCAACCAGACGGTGCAGGAGCATGTTTTCGGAGACATCATAAGGCGGTCTGCTGCTATTCAATTGCGTTCCGTTTTCTAATCGGGGAGCACACAATCAATATTAAACAGTTCGAAGGCGATTGCCTCAGTGTGTTGCGGCAGCGCAGGCCGGAGCCGCAGGAAGATTTGCGTTGGACCTCTCGATCCCGAGAGCTGCAGGATCGCGATCGCCACAATCGTGTCTGCGAAAGGGAACAGAGATCTCGCAAGAAACTGTATCCTTCGCAAACGGCTGAGCTTGCCAACGTTTTGAAACCGGAATTCCTGCGGTAAAGAATCCGCGACGTGGATCTTATAGGAAATTCCTTTTGTGCTGGTGGACGTCGGGATCTGCCTCGTAAACAAGTTGAATTAACGCAGCCCAGGACTTACGCCGCAGTTTGATCCATTCGGTTTCGGATTCGGCTTCCTGCTTGCAGTGGGTCGTGGATACAGAGGAGCCGCCGAGTTTGGCTCTCTTGCCACGATGCGCGTTGGAGTAGGCACCATAATAATGGACAAGCTGAGCTCCCTTTTCAGGAATATGGGAGGTGACTTTGGAAATCCATTCCAGGGAATCAAAGATCTGGCCTGAGAGTGTCGCATCGATCGTTTGGCAGTGATCCTTTAGCAAGATTGGTTTCCTCAGGAAGTTTCCATGCTGACGGATCTTTGTCCCTGCTGCTCTTTTTCAGGAAAATGTTCTGCGCGAGTTGTTCCTTGATCCCATTGACTGAATCGTAAAAGTCACATCCCACATTCCCCAAACGGGTGCACAAAGATGCAAAGGTCATCGACAAGATACTGGCTCATCTGCAATATAAATTTGATCCGCTCCCACTTTCAGCCATTCGTCCTCCGCCAGATCCTCCCACTCAGTGGGATTCTCACTTCATTTGATTGAACGCTATTCTGCGTCGGTTGCGCTGCCCCAGTCAGCCGTAGTCTGTTTTGTCGTCACCGAATCCTTGACAGCGCTGCCGCTATTTGTCTCCCCTCCTGCTGCAGCAGGAAAAAATGCTGAATAGGGTGTAGAATGACGGCAGAGATCGGCCATCACCAGCTGTATTTTGCCACTTTCGCCTGCTGACCCAAAAAAGGAAATGCTTATCCTTAACCTTGCCAAATGGCAAGCAAGACCCTCGGTCTTGAATGGGGATATTATGTTTCTTGTGCCTTAAGGAGGGCTACTGTGGTTAAAAGGTTTGCCTTTTACGGCCAGTTACAGTACTGGTTTTTCTTTTTCTGCTGCGGCATCGCCGCGGCCGGAACCCCGGATTTCACAGTTACTGTTGGAACAGATCTTTTGGGCGGAGATTATAAGTCCGCTGAACTTGCTAAAGCAGAACCGAAACTTTGTCAGGAAATCTGTGCGAATGATCCAAAGTGCGCGGCCTTCACTTATGTCAAACCGGGGATTAAGGGACCGAAGGCGGTCTGTTTTCTGAAGTCAGAAGTTCCTGCCTCAACAGCGGATCAATGCTGCCTCTCCGGAGTCAAGAAATCCTCCTCTCCCGGGGTTCAGCAGACGACTCCACAAAAAATGGAGGTCCACTTAAAGGAGGGTGAGTTAAAACGTGTTCCGGGGACGGAGATGACGTACAGGATAGATCTCGCGCTGGAGAGAATCATCGATTCTGTGGAAGCGATCAGCCAGAAGGTGGATAAAATCGAGACCGAGGTGAAAAATCTGGATGCATATCCATCGTTTGATGCTAAATGCAGCAACAACGTAATGACGTTGACGCTTTGCTCAAACGCGAAGGACTGCACAAATGCCAACTTCCCTTGCGATCCCTACGTTTGCGACAAGGAAGGAAAGTCTTGTTCGTCAAAGTGTAATAATCCAGGTGGCTGTTCCCCGGGCGCTGAATG
This sequence comes from uncultured bacterium, assembly GCA_963771165.1. Classification (GTDB taxonomy): domain Bacteria; phylum Acidobacteriota; class HRBIN11; order JAKEFK01; family JAKEFK01; genus JAKEFK01. The sequence continues at coordinate 11,161 of CAVYSN010000010.1, forward strand.
CGTAACGAGCCTGGGCAATGCGCTTCCATCGCCCAAACGTGCAAAAACAGTGGTACGGTAATCGAGGTCAACGGAAGTGAGTTTTCCTGCTGGCCCTACCGATGCGTTGCAGGTGTTTGCAGAGAATTCTGCGATGGTCCCGCTGATTGCGTCGACCCTTACCAATGTGTCGGGCGCGTGTGCGTGGCGAAATAAAAGACGTATGCGGGGTCTACAGTATTAGTTTCCGCACAGGGTCGGCCTGATAATCCTGTTACTTTTTCACTGTGCTTTCATTATGTCCATGCCGATGACTCCCGAATGCGAAGCTGGATCGACGTTGCATTCGACGAGTATTTTGGGGGCGCCGGTGGCATTGCCCGTGGCATCGATCGCCTGAAACCAGAGATACTGGGTGGGGCAACCCGGATCATTGGCCGCGTACAGTTCTTCTAGAAAGAGTCAAGTGTCCCAAAATCCTGAATCTCACATCGGAGTCACGGAGGTCACTTAGTGGGAGTACCTTTGAATCAGGCGACAGATCTCCAAACGCCGATTGAGCGAAGTCCTCAGACGATCCTGTTCAGAGATTCCCCTTTTAGAAAAGCTTGAATATTGTCGCGCGTGGTCTCAAGAATCCTTTGGACTGCTTCCCGGGAGTTGAAAGCGTTATGGGGTGTAATGACAACGTTTTCCCGGTTCATCAAAATGTGGTTGCTCAACAGCAGTTTCAGCTCGTTTGTAGAATACTCCTGTGTCAAAACCTCTTTCTCTTCCCGAATCATCTGCTCCCCTTCCAACACATCGAGGCCGGCTCCAGAGAGAATCCCGCGATCCAGACCTTCGATGATCGCTTCCGTTTCAACCAGACCGCCCCTTCCCGTATTGATCAGAATGGCTCCTCTCTTGATGAGTCCCACGTTCGACCGGTTGATGAAGTGGTGCGTCGCGGGCATGTATGGAACATGAAGAGAGATCACGTCCGAACTTTTCAGAAGCTCCTCCAATTCCACATAGCGGAAATTCAATACCTCTTCCAACACTGAGGACCGGGTCTTGTCCACAACAAGAACATTCATTCCAAAACCTCGCCCGATCTTGATCACGTGAATTCCGATGTGACCCGCGCCGATGACCCCAAGCGTTTTCCCCCTCAAGTCAAAACCTTCCAGGCCCTTGTAGGAAAAATTCTCTGAGAACTTCATCCTGTAATAAGCTTTGTGAATGTTTCTGGAGAGCGTCAGTATCAATCCGAAAGTGTGCTCCGCTACCGTATACTCTCCGTAGGAGGGAACGTTAGCAACAGCGATTCCCCTTTTCCTGCATTCCGCAATTGGAATGTGATCGTATCCTGTGGATCGTGTGGCAATCAGCTTCAGACTGCGCAGCCGACCCAGGATCTGGTCATTCAATTTCGATCCCACAAAGGTAGAAACAATCTTTGCGTCCTGAAAATTCTTCGCCTGATCCGCGTGAAGTTTTTCTTTTACATAGAGGGCATTTGGCTTCTTGAAAAACTTTGACAGAAAGGTTTTTTCTGCGGGCTCAACTTCGAAAAAAACGATTTTCGGAGCTTCCATCCAATTAGCTTCCGAAGATCTCTTTCAAAAACTTCTTCATTTCTTCCCATGACTTCTTGTCCGCTTCAGCATTATATTGAATCGGAATGTTCCCCTTCTTTCCCAATTCATCCGCATCCGGATTGGTGAAACTGTGTTTGGCATTGGGATAGGTAAGGATTCTGTAATCCACTTTCGCGCTCTTCATTTCTTCTTCAAATTTCGGTATGTCTCCGGGCGCCGCAAATTCGTCGGCCGCGCCATGCAGTATCAGAACTTTTGCTTTCACTGTTCCGGGTTTTGCAGGAGTTTTCGTTCCAAAACTTCCATGGAAACTGGCAACTCCCTTTAAATCGACTCCCTGCCTGGCCATTTCAAGAACAACTCCGCCGCCAAAACAATATCCGATGGCCGCGGTTCGCTGAGGATCAACGGTTTTATGACGCTTGAGCACCTCCATGGCAGCAAGAAATCTCGCTTTTGCCGTATCCGCATTGCTCATGACTTCCTGAGTAAATTTCTGAGCATCCGCAGGGTGCGTTGTTGTTTTTCCGTCTCCATACATGTCGATTGCCATGCCTGTATAACCCAATTCCGCCAGCATTTTGGCCCGCCGCAGGGCGTAATCATTCAGTCCCCACCATTCGTGGACCACAAGAACACCGGGTCTTTTGCCCTGCTTTGTGTCATCGTATGCAATATGGCCCTTCAAAATGACGTTACCGGATTTGTATTCCACCGGCTCCACTTGAACGGCTGCTTCTGCTACGAAAGCAAACAGAGCAATCAACAGGATCATTGAGTAATGTGCAATTTTCATCATTTCCTCCATAGGGAACTATTTTGCATATTAAAAGAATTCCATCGACAGTCAACAATACCCCAGGACCTCATAAAAGATAACTTTCTCCTGCTTCCAACGTGAGTTATTTTATATAGGTCCCTAAACGCCCGCACGCGCGGCACGGAGGAACGGAATGGCATGGATCAAAGTCATACAACCTGAAGAGGCTTCAGGAGAACTGAAACAGGAATACGACGCTGCTATGAAGCGTGCAGGTTACGTCGCCCAAGTATTGAGAATCCAGAGTTTGAATCCGAAATCACTACATTGGAGTGTTGAATTCTACAAGTGGATCATGAAAGGCCCTTCCGGACTTTCACGGGCGGAACGTGAACTCCTTGCAACCGTTGTATCTCAGGTTAATCACTGCTTTTATTGAACGGAATCACACGGGGAGGATCTCCGTAAAATTATCCAGGATGATCTGATCGTGGAACAGGTTAAAGAAGATTACAAGAATGCGGAGTTGACGACGAGAGAAAGGCTTCTTTGTGAATATGCAGAAAAGCTAACTCTTCGGCCCTCGGAAATAACGCCCGGAGATCTGGATCCATTACGGGCGATCGGTCTGACCGACTCTGAAATTCATGATGCTGTGCAGATCATCAGCTATTTCAATTACATTAACAGACTAGCTGATGCCCTTGGATGCGACCCCGAACCCTGGATGAAAGATCGCACAAACGACAAGCATAGCTCTTAACGCAAAGGCGCTCAGACGCTAAGATTCGTGAGGGTTCTTCGCGAACTTTGCGAAACCTTCTGATGCTTCGCTTTGCGTTGAAAAGGAAAAGTTTGGTTGCCGCTAAAACAGGTATTGGTTGCGGTAACGAAGCTTCACACCGGGGATTTTGCAATAGATTCTGACACGTCTCCATTTATGAATCGTAGGAGAAGGAGGAATGTATCCTGCAGCATACTGACTACGAAGGGTCATCCGAACTTTATCGATGGATGCGTTCAATTCCGTATCGGAGGAAGAAACAAACGAATATCCGGCGGTGATATCGCTGATTTTCTTCATAACATCACGCCCCTTATGCACAATGTCGTGCCGGTCGTCAGTTCCAATTGCGAAAATTGTAACGTCGGATGTTTGTAAAAATTTCAATGTGTCTTCCAGTTTCGTTTTACTGGCAGAATCCAAACCATCGGAACATAGCAAAAGAACCCTTCGTCCGGGGAAATTGTGCATTTGCTTGACAGCATGAGCAAGCAGGTCATAGAGCGCTGTCCGGGCTCTTAGCTCCGCATCCGCTTTCAGTTTTTCACGAATCGAATCCTTGTCGGCAGTCAGCTCACTGATCACCCAGGGAGTTTCGTTAAATCCCATCACCATAACTTGATCATTGGGGCGAAGCTGATCAATCAAGCGAAGGGCCGCTTCTCTGACAAAATCGAATTTTCTTTTCCCCTCCCGCAGATCATTCATGCTTGCGCTATTGTCAATCAGCATCATAATCGTTAATGGCTCCGTGTCTTCCGGAAACTCTTCAGCATCTGAAAAATTTGTGAATTCAGTAATCTGTTGCTCCGCTCCATCTTCCGTCAAAACAAAATCCTCGGCTTTCAGGCTGGTGAGGAACTGGTTATCGTCATCTTTGGCTGTGATGTAAATTGTAACGAAAGGAACATTCACCTGTTCTTCAATCTGCGGAACGATTCTGGATACTGGTTTATCTGACGGAGTGCGGTCCTGATCGGGCACCACCAGAAGAGTGCCCGCGGGACCGGATGAAATTTTCAGGCCATGAGGCCGCAAAACCTGATCCAGCATTCCCCTTGGAGAGCCGGATCTGGGCTCATATTTCACAACCATTTCAGCATTCACCAGCCGGCTGCTGTATAGGATCTTCATTCCATTCATTTGATATTGTCGAAGCACCTGCTCCACGCTGGTTCCCTTTTGAATCGGCTGTGATGTGGAGGACCAGAGGAAATGGCAAAAGAACAAAGAGAGGATTAAGACACTGACAATCCGTATGGAAAACATGAACCCTTAAACTATTTTCTTTCGGCTGGATTTACCGTTAAGACTCCCTGATCCAAGCTGTAAGTAAGACCGCAAACGGGCAGCACCGCTTCCAGCATTTGAGCTGGTGATAGATTCTCCACAGATCCATGCAATACAACCTTACCATGCGATTCCTGTAGTTTAGATTTTGAAAGGTTCAGGACCCAACCATTTTCATGCGTGATCCAGGTAAGAAATTCGGTCAGCGTCCGTCCTTCCAGAGGAAAAAGCGGAGAAACGCGAGCAACCCAATCCCATTCCGGCCCATATTTAGCAAACTCACTCATCCGGATCTTACCAGCTGCGTCGATGCTCAAGCGATTTCCTGCACTGATCTCTTGCGAAACATTTTGATTCGTTAAGGAGACGGACCCTTCTCGAACGCGAACTTCCATGCCACTTTCCTGCAAACGAATTTCAAACTGGGTTCCTCGATTTGCCACGACTCCCATCGGCGTGGATACGTGAAATTTGCTGTGCCACTTACCTGAATCAAAGTAAACGGCGCCACGTTCCAGCAAGAAAGAGGATTCCGATTCAAAATGCACCCTCGTTTGCAGATCCAACCGGAGAGTAACCCCCTTCATGGTTCGCAATAATACTCGGCCGCTATCGCCACTTTCCACCGTAGAGTCATCCGGCACAAGGCCGCCGCGGAACAGCAGTTTATCTTCACCCAGGATGACCTGGCCGGTAAGATATTCCACAACCGCAACGGAAGAAGGTGTGTGATTAAAATACCAGGAGAATGTGAACAACAGCAGCGAAGCAGCGATGGAACCGGCGAAAAGCAATGTAAGTTTCTTTCTTGTGCGATTGCGGACAGATTGCTTCCAGTGGGAATGAACAGATCCACGAACCCGATCGGCTACTGCTTCTGAAACAGCCGGCCGGCCTCCGGAGAGTTTTAGCAACCGCCGAACCAGGTCTTCGTGGGGATCTTCCGACATGTGAACCGGTTCCTGTTCCTTTTCTTTCATCCGTTTTTTCCGTTAAGTTGCCACCCTGCAATCGGATGTCAATGTCAAGAATGAATCCCGGAACGCTTGTCGCGCGCGTGTTAACAACGACTCCGCGGCCTTGATCCCAAGATCCAGTCGACCCGCGATTTCCTTCACAGATATGCCTTCTATGTATTTCCACTCCAGTGCGCTTGAATAATGAAAGGGCAATGCATCGAGCGCCAGCTGGACCAATTGTGAAACCTCTTTACGCAACAGAGCTTGATCTGGACGGTCTTCTGCAGCCGCCGTCAGTAAAGAATCCAACGCTGCTGCGATTTCGGGTGTCTCCTGAATCAAATCCGTAAGGTAAAGATGGTTTTCCGCCTTCAGATATGCACTGATCTCATGCCTGCAAAAAGTACAGAGCCAGGTAAATAAAGCTGCTTCACCGCGATAAGCGCTCAACTTTGTGACTGCTTTACATAGAGCCCGTTGGACGACTTCTTCTGCAGCTGTCTCCTGCCGAAGTCTTGTCAGAGCAAAGCGAAACAAACCCGGAAAATACATGTTGAAAAACTCTTCAAACGCTTCCTCTTTGCCGTCAAGCATTTGACGGACCAGCACACGTTCGTCCGGATGTTGCGTTCTCATCCTTAGATTAGAGTACCTGAAATGGACAAATCCTTCGAATTTTTCATCCTTCAATTTTCAATTTTCACTTTTCAAATTGTACCTTAAAGGGGGCTCCTCTGCTCGGGAATCGTCAAAAAATCCAGCCACCCTGTTAAGGTAGGAGGGGTTTTGAGACGTTTTCCCTTCGAAAAGTCTTATGCAATAATCCGTGTGTGAAAGAACATACTTATTCGATCCGTACAAATTGGACAGGCAATACAGGCGAAGGCACTGCCTCGTACAGAGGATATAAAAGAGATCACGAAATCTCTGTGCCCGGAAAAATTTCGATTCCCGGTTCATCCGATCCCGCATTTCGTGGGGATGCGGCACGGTACAATCCAGAAGAATTGCTTGTTGCATCGCTTTCAACCTGCCACATGCTCTGGTACCTGCACCTCTGTGCAGTCGCCGGAATCGTTGTAACCGATTATCAGGATCAGGCAAATGGCAAGATGGTTGAAACGTCAGATGGAGGTGGTCGTTTTGAAGAAGTCGTGCTTCATCCTGCAGTTCGTGTGAAGGCCGGAGCGAACCTTGAATTATGCGGAGAACTCCACGAAAAAGCGCACCAACTTTGCTTCATCGCGAATTCAGTAAATTTTCCGGTGCGCTGTGAAGCCAATACGATTATCGACTGAATAATATGCGGGTACGATGAATCGCGCCCATACAAACCATGTAAACATTGTAGGGGCGACATTTATGGCGCCCGTGTTCCAATTTACCAGACGTGTTATTCCAGTCGAGTATTGAGGTATCGCAGCAAGTCTTTGATAGAAAGGATTCCGACAGTATGATCTTCGGCGATTACAGGAATGTGTCGATAGCCGCCGATGGACATCAAATTCAACGCCGAAGCCATAGTTGCATCTGCGTCTACGGTTTCCGGATTGGAAGTCATCAGTTGAGAGACTTTGAATTGTGAAGGATCAGCATCCGTTGGCATGCGAAAAAGCAAATCAACTTCGGAAAGGATGCCAACAAGACCGGCGTCCATTACAAGAACGCATCCCGTCCGGCGCTCGCGCATCAATTCGATGGCTTTTGCGGCCGAATCGTTGGATGAAACAGTGGCAGGATTCGAAACAGTCAAATCCTTGACGGAATCCAGCATGATATGGGCTTGCAAACCTTCGTGCGGTTGCGGGACATCAAGATTCATCAAAGGTTCCATGCAGGATTCGCAACGATCTGAGCCCTCAATATTTTCAGAACCGCAAGAAGGACACTTCATTCCACCACCCAGGTATCTCCCGCATTAAACAGTTTTTCAAGGTCACCTTTGCCGTAAAGTTGCACGGATCTTTCTGCTTGTCCGGTCATCAACTCATCGTACGTTGGTTTCCGAATGTTCCTGAAGACTCCGATCGGAACAGGATAATCGGGATAGCTCATGCCCGACAGAAGATAAGCGAGCGTTGGATCCGGATCCTGCTCATCATAAACAAGCAAATCGGATTCGGTGATGCCATCGCCGAGCTTCACAACTTCCAGCTTCATTCCTTTGAGACGCAAACCTTTGTCGTGGTCCTTTCCGAAAATCAATGGCTTACCGTGCTGAATCGCGATCATGCGATCATCGCGAACTTCGCGATCTGTGAAGTTCCGGAATGCGCCGTCATTGAAGATGTTGCAATTTTGAAAAACTTCTACGAAGGCAGCGCCTTTGTGTTTCGCAACGCGCTGCAAAGTTTCTACAAGATGCTTTGTATCCACATCCAGCGAACGGGCCACGAATGTGGCTTCCGCGGCTAGCGCCAGATGAATCGGATTGATCGGATAATCGATCGACCCCATGGGAGTTGATTTCGTTTTTTTACCGAACTCGGAAGTTGGTGAATATTGCCCTTTGGTCAATCCGTAAATTTTATTGTTGAAAAGAATGATTTTTAAATCGATGTTGCGGCGCATGCAGTGTATCAGATGGTTTCCACCAATGCTGAGACCATCGCCGTCACCTGTGATGACCCATACAAAAAGGTCAGGATTGCTGAGTTTGACTCCTGATGCGACGGCAGGAGCGCGGCCATGAATGCTATGAAGTCCGTAGGTGTTCACATAATAAGGAAAACGGCTCGAACAGCCGATTCCCGAAACCATCACGAATTTTTCGCGAGGTACGCCGAGATCAGGCAACACTTTTTGTGTCTGTGCGAGGATTGAGTAATCGCCGCACCCGGGACACCATCGAACTTCCTGATCGGATTCAAAGTCTTTCCGGGTTAATTTCTGGGGTGAATCAATTGCTGTGCTCATACTAGCTCTCTATGACTTCCTCAATCTTGTCGACAATTTCAGAAATTTTAAAGGGCTTCCCTTTCACTTTGCAAAAAGGAATTGTCGGAACAAGATATTTTGCTCTTAACAACCAGCCGAGTTGTCCGAGATTCAATTCGGGAACAAGAATCTTTTCAAACCGGCCCATGATATCGGCCAGGTTTTTTGGAAAGGGATTCATATAGCGTATATGAATGCTGGAAACCGACAGGTTGCGGGATTGAACTTCTTCCACTGCAGCGTTGATGGCGCCAAAAGTTCCGCCCCATCCTATCACCAGAACTTCCCCTTCCGGCTCTCCGAACACCTGAAGCTCCGGAATATCGTTTGCGATCCGCGCGATTTTTTCAGCGCGCAATTCCACCATTTTCATGTGATTTTCCGGATCATAGCTTACGTTGCCGGTAATATTCTGTTTTTCCAGTCCACCGATGCGGTGTTCCAATCCAGCCGTTCCCGGAATGGCCCAGGGCCGGGATAAGGTTGTTTCATCGCGCTGATACGGAAAGAAGCCTTCCGCTTCCGTTCGATATTTCACTTCAATTTTCGGCAGATCTTCGACATTCGGAATCTTCCAGGGTTCCGAACCATTCGCGAGGTAACCATCAGAAAGATAAAGAACGGGTGTCATATATTTGATGGCTATGCGCCATGCTTCAATCGCCATATAAAAACAATCTGCCGGAGTGGCCGGTGCAACGATGGCAACGGGCGATTCACTGTTGCGACCAAACATGGCTTGCAGTAAATCGGCTTGCTCCGTTTTTGTGGGCAGGCCGGTGCTCGGTCCCCCTCTTTGAACGTCCACAATCACAACCGGAAGTTCGGTCATGACAGCCAGGTTGATTCCTTCCGATTTCAAACAGATTCCGGGACCACTCGTGCCGGTCAAACCAAGATTTCCTGCGAACGAAGCTCCAATGGCAGCCGAGATCGCCGCGATCTCATCTTCGCATTGCATCGTTTTCACGCCAAAGTTTTGATGGCGCGAAAGCTCATGCAAAATATCACTCGCAGGAGTGATTGGATAGCTTGCATAAAAAAGCGGTGTTTTTGCGAGGGCCGATGCAGTTACAAATCCAACCGCCGTGGCTTCGTTTCCCGTAATGTTGCGATATCTGCCTGGTTTTAACGAAGCTTTTGGCACGTTGTAGTGCGTTGTAAACATTTCGGTTGTTTCGCCGTAGTAAAATCCTGACTTCAACGCGAGGATATTTGCCTTTGCCACTTCCGGATTCTTCTTGAATTTTGCATCAATCCAATCGAGGGTTTGCTTCATAGGACGATCGTAAAGCCAGTACATCAGCCCAAGAGCAAAAAAATTCTTACATCGATCGACGTCCTTCTTTGTCAACTTGCATTCAGCAAGCGCATTCGTATTCAAAGAAGTGATCGGCAAAGCAAACAACCGGTATCCGGAAAGCGATCCGTCTTCCAGCGGATTCTTCGTGTAACCTGCTTTCTTTAAATTCCCTTCTGAAAAAGCATCGGAATTTACAATCAAAATTCCGCCTGGTTCCAAATCGGCCAGATTCACCTTCAAAGCAGCCGGATTCATGGCGACCAGAACGTTCGGTTCGTCACCGGGGGTTTTGATATCGCGGCTGCTGAAATTGACCTGGAATCCGCTCACACCGGGTAAAGATCCGGCAGGAGCGCGGATTTCAGCCGGAAAATCGGGCAGGGTGCTGATATCGTTTCCAAAAACTGCAGAGGTGTTTGTAAATTGTGTGCCCGTCAACTGCATACCGTCGCCGGAATCACCGGCAAAACGAATGGTGACTGTTTGCACATCTTTTCTATCTTTTACGGGCATATTGATTCAAGCTCTCCATAGGGATAACGCACTGTTTACAGAAGACAGCAAACTAAGATTTAGAATTCTTAGCTTGCTTTGCTGTCTCCCGTAAAGAATTATTTTATTGCCGTCTATAAATATAACCATTTTCTCAAGCGCCGTCCGTTTGTTGAAATATTTCGCGGCGAGGTAGCGCATTTAAAACCTCTTCCGGATAAAGCTCAGCGAGAAATTGAATAATGTTGCGAATCTGCACGAGTCCGGCGCACTTCCCGTCAGAGTCCACCAGCGGAATATTTCGGAAGCCGAATTCGGTCATGATTCCGATCGCTCGCCCAACCGTGTCGTCCAGCGACAGGGTTTTGGGTTGTGGGCTCATAAATTCATCAACCGCTCTGGACCGATCCGGTTGCAATGACAGAACTTTGCCGACGTAGTCCCGCTCTGTAAAAATCCCAATGCATCGATTCTCTTTGCAGACCAAAACACAACTGGAATGACTTTTGCGCATTTCATCGACAACATGATGAAGCGAAGTCCCGGAATCAACGCAAATCGCAGGATCCAGAGATAAGTGCCGGATTGGTTTTGTTTGGATTTCTTGTTCACGCATTATTTTTTTCACCAGGAAGGCTCGATTGTCACACCAAGCGGCAATTTGATGATATGTAGACCCGGTACGACTTTGGTCAAACAGCCGAGAGCAGTTACTTCTTGACTATCCGCATCGCGGCGTATGATGATCTGACAGTTTCTGCAGTCGCCGTTCCAACAAAAGTTACCATACGCCACCTCGGAATTCAAGTATTGAAGCGCCCGAAGCAGCGTGTTATTTTCGGGCACTTGGTATTCCTTTCCTTTGTAAAAAATTGGTATAAGCCGCGAATACGGTTCGTAAAGATTACTGTCTGGTTCTTCCATAGGTATCGCCGGCATTCCAGCAGCCGCCGGGCCGGCGGCATTCCGTTCCATTACATGGATGCTTAACCTTTGATTAACTCCATGAATTCCATTCGCGTTTCAACGTGTGTTCGAAAAGTACCCAGCATGGAAGAGGTGATTGCCACGGAGTTTTGTTTTTCAACTCCACGCATCATCATGCACAAATGCATGGCTTCAATGACAACTCCGACTCCATAAGGTTTCATGATCTCCTGAATTGTGTCAGCGATTTGCGATGTAAGCCGTTCCTGCACCTGAAGCCGACGACTGAACATCTCAACGAGCCGCACAATCTTACTTAATCCAACGATTTTTCTATTGGGGATATATGCAACGTGACATTTTCCGAAGAATGGCAGCAGGTGGTGCTCGCACATGCTGAACAGATCAATGTTTTTGACGATCACCATCTCATCATAATTTTCCACGAAGAGCGCATTATTGAGGAGTTCATGAGGGTCCTCCGCGTACCCTTTCGTGAAGAATTTCAGCGCCTTCTCAACTCTTTCCGGGGTCTGTTTCAGACCTTCCCGAGAGGGGTCTTCGCCGATTTCACGCAGTAATTTCTCTATCAATTCTTTCATTGCTCATCACAGAACGCCGGGTTGAAACCCGGCGCTACAATTTAAAATTGTACGATGTTACTATGAACACTGCAAAGTCGAATCAGGAGGGGAGAGATCGTGGCCGAAAATCAATGCAGTAAGTGCGGGACATCGAATGCACCTCAAGCAAAATTCTGCGGAGGGTGTGGAGCTGCGTTAGCAAGTTCCTGGAATCCACCTCAACCGCCTCAACCCAATTACATTGGACCCCAGCCCGGACCCACCAGCGGAAGCGCCAGCAGCAACAAAGCAATGTTTTCTTTGATCCTGGGGATTCTCAGCCTTATTTGTTGCGGACCATTCACCGGGATCCCCGGTGCAATTTTAGGCAAGATGGAAATGGATGCCATTAAGCAGGGACGCGCGCCGGAATCGAACATGGGAATGGCCAAAGCAGGATTCTGGATCAGCCTTGCAGGAACCGTTCTTTCGATTTTGGGATTCATTCTTGCGATTCTGCTTGGGCTTCTAAGCAACCTTCCGTTTATGTATTAGAGTTCTAAGGAGCGCAGGCATCTTGCCTGCCTCCTATAACAAGAAATCCTTTAATCGCGCGAAATCATTCTCCATCCGGATCGATTTCTTCGGCTTGTTCAAACATTCTTTCAATCGTGACGGGATTTCAACTTCAAGATCAACGACATTCCGGAATTTCGCGGGATGAGCAGTGGCCAGAAAAATGCCATGTGCACGTTCTGTGTTTTGAAACATTTTCAAACCCAGATAAGCGACCGCTGAGTGAGGATCGCAAACATAGCCGTGATTTTGATAGATCTCTCTCATCGCGAATCGCGTTTCTTCATCCGTAAAACCATATGCAGAGATGTCCTTTTTCATTCGTTCGACATCCGAATTATACAGCGCCATCATACGCGCAAAGTTGCTCGGGTTACCTACGTCCATTGCGTTTGAAAGTGTTCGTAAAGACGGACGCGGGGTAAACGTTCCCGAGCTTAAATACCTGGGGACCACATCGTTCGCATTGGTCGCTGCGATCAATCTTTGAACCGGCAAGCCCATCCGTTTCGCAAAAATTCCTGCGGTCAGATTTCCAAAGTTGCCGCTCGGCACCGAAAATACAACGGGAGTTGAAGCCGGTAAATGGCCGTACGCATATAAATAGTAGAACGACTGCGGAATCAGGCGAGCGATATTGATCGAATTTGCCGATAATAAATGCAGCCGTAAGCTTATATCTTCATCACCAAAAGCTTGTTTCACAAGCCTTTGACAGTCATCGAACGTTCCAGAGACTTCAACCGCGGTGACGTTTTCCCCAAGAGTCGTCATTTGCTTTTCCTGTATTTCGCTAACCTTTCCGGACGGGTACAACAACAGAACTCGAATACTGCTCATGCGATAAAAAGCATGCGCCACAGCACTTCCCGTATCACCGGATGTAGCAACGAGCACCAGAGCATCTCGATCGGACTCTCTTAGAAAATGGGAAGTCAGACGCGCCAGGAAACGCGCACCAAAATCTTTGAATGAAAGAGTCGGTCCATGGAAAAGTTCAAGAACAAACATATTTTCGGAAAGCGGGACGAGAGGAGCGGAGAAATCGATTGCATCCTCGATGATGTCTCGCAAATCGCCCGCGGGGATCCCGCCTTCGACAAATTGGCTTGCGACTTCGAAACCGATTTCCTGCAACGAAAGACCGGGCAGTCGTTCAAAGAAGGGACCAGGTAAACGGGGCAAGGCAGTCGGCATCCAGAGCCCACCATCCGGAGCAAGACCTCCCAGTACTGCATGGCGAAAGGTGGTGGGAGCGGTTTTGCCGCCAGTGCTGTAAAACAACATGTGAATATTATTGCAGATTGCGGATTGCAAATATCAAATTTCATATTGTGCGACATCCCCAGCGCCCGAAAGCCGTTGCAGTCTCAAAAGACATTTGCAATATGCAATTTTCAATATGCAATATGCAATAATTTGATGGAATGTTGCGAAGAGCGTTGGTGACAGCGATTCTCGTTTCCGTACTATTCGGCTGCGAAAAAAAGGTCATCACTACGCCGCAAGCGACCTCACAACCCGAATCTGCGGAAGAACCGATTCAGAAGCTGGCACGCGATACTGCTCAAAAAATCCATCTTGCTTTGAAAAACGTTGGAGCTTCTACGATTGAAATAATGAACATCGACGGCCATGACATTTTTCCACCTGCCGCATTTTCTTACTTCGAAAATGCTCTGGCAGCGCAACTCGCGGCGGTTGGTGTCCAAAAATCGTCTGGCGATTGGAAAATGAAAGGAGATCTGTCCAGACAACGCGGAGAGATCCTGTTTTCTTTCAGGATTTATGAAACAGACGGACGAGTGTATTCCGATTCCGCTAAGATTTCGGATGATCGCCGGCTTCAAAATACGGTGGCACAGTTTGAAACACCGGAGAAAACGCATGACCATAGTTCTTTGCATAAAGAGATGCCGGTTCCCACACCTCTTGCCGAGCTAAAACAGATTCCTCTGGACGTCGCCGAAAACTGTCCACCGGGCAAAGATTGCACGCTTCTTCTACTCTATTCGAATGAACTTGTGGAAAGAAACTGGAAAGATGGAACGGAAAGGACCGTTCCATTGCCCGTAACAGGGCTCCGGTCGCGCGCTCCTTCAGGGAAATTACTCACCATCCAGAACACCATCTTTGTGCTGAGCAATCAGCTGGCTGCACCAATCGTTCTGAACCGGGATCTCCAACGGACTGAAGGGGATTCTCCAAAACGATTCCCACGGCCGGAACCCGGATTAAATTCTTACGCTTTGTCCGATGGACGCTTTTTTGATTTTGAAGAATTTGGCCCCAAAGGTCTGGCCGTCATCGACATAAAATACCGGCTCTCCGTTGCCGATCAGGGAAAACTGATCCTTTCGGACCAGCAAACGGGCGGCACTCTTTTTGTTTCTCCTCCTTATATATACACATCCTCTTTCATACTACCGGGAAACACTGATGCGATCCTGAAATTCATCTATAAAGACGGACTTGTCCGATTGGAAAAGAGTCAGAATATAGATGGTAGTGTTTACGACATTGTGATCACGGATCTGAATCGCGATCAGCAACCGGAAATGCTGGTGACAGCTCGAAATCCGCGCGGTATTTTTATCGAAGTTTACGAACCTTTTTAGATGTTTACAAAACGATTATTCGTTTCACTGATTTTTCTTCTTGCTGTCACCTGCACCGTTTCCTCCGTGATGAAACAACATTACGGCGGGAATGTAAAAATATCGGATGACCTTGCAGCCGGACTCTCACAGATCCGGCTGTTTGAGAGTGCGCAGGACAACTTGAAATCGATTCACGGCATGGATTTCGTCATCAAAGAAAACAGTTTGCAAGCCGACCTATCCAATTTGCCCGCAGACAAGATCACAGAAATCGAAAGAGCAATCGCTGTTTTACAACAAGAGTCGCATCCCTGTCACTGGATTCTGGATTATCCCTACTTCCATCATGAACACGCGACCAGCATCTCCGTTGAAAAAGATCGCCTGATCCTGGTAGCGGCAGAGCCTGAATTTCTGCAATTGCTGGCGCAATCCTCATGCATGATCCCGGAAAGAATTTCGTACCTGCTTCCATTCCTAAAAACACAATTTGGATATGAAGCAAACGACAACTCGCTGTCCGGCCGGCCCTTCCTGGATTCCATCTCACCGGTCGCCATCGATCCGCTGAATCCATACCTTGCATTCAAACTGAACGAAGTGGATGTGTTTTCCATTCCCGAAGAGAAATTTCGAGAGATCAGCACCGATGAACAGATCCGGATTCAACCCGGCCTCCAGTTTTTTGTTTTTATAAAAACCGAAAATTTGACGGCTCAGCAAATGCTGAGTTTGACCGCTGTTTTGGATTTGAGCGAAATATCGCGCGCGGTGCTAAACGATCATGCCGAGTTCTTTTTAGACGAGAAGAAGGGCGGGGCGAATGATGCATGGAAAACGCCTCTCTATCTGAAGGTTCCGGCGGAAGCTCCATTTCGTTTGATAGGAGATCGATTAAGATTTCAACTTGAGAACCGGGGATTTATCATCAGCACAAAAGCATTGCCGAAAAATGCACCCATGCTGGAACTGGCTGTCAAAGAAATCAAAGAGGCGGACCTGGATTTGTTTCGCTACCGTTTGTTGCGGGAGGATTTGGATGTTTCGAGCGACACAAGCTGGTTTGAAGAATGGGATGAACTGGAAGCATCCGGCAAAATTGTTCCTTTGATGCTATACGAATCTAGAATTGCCGTTCGAAAAAATCTTATCGATGTGCGGGCCGGTGCAGGCGGTGTGCCTGATTTTTCGAATGCCTGGATTCTTCCAGCGCCATGAAACTTTCACTCAAGATCACGTTTTTTTTATTCTTGATGACTGCCATTTTCATCGGCGTTCTCGCCGGTTACTTCACCATGCAAATCAATCGAAATTTTCGAGAACAGGCCGACAGACTCTTAAGTCAGAGCGTCGCCCTTACGCAACAAAGGATTGAGTTGTCCAAAGAACAGATCGAATCCGAGATGAACTCTCTTGCAGAGTCTCTTTTTACGGAAAACGAAACAATCCTGGCTGCCATGCTCTCGGATCCGCCATTGTACAACGCAGAAGTAATTGGGTTCGCCGAGAAACTTCGCAGACGCACAACGCTCGATTTCTTGTACATGATCTCCGCATCCGGAACCCTTCTCAGTAACAGCATGGAACCGGCTGGTTTCGGGAAACAGGATCCTTTTCCGGATCTGCCCGAGAACGAAATCATGTTTGCCAAAGAAAGCGATGCTGCAATGGAACTGAAGAAACAATTACGCTTCGGAAAACATTTGCTCTTTCTACGAGGCGGCTACTTTCTAAAAAACAGAATGAATCAGGTATCTCTTTCCGATTTGCAACTCTCATTTCAGGAACAACCGGCGATTAATGAGACGAAGCATGACCCATCTTCACTCAGACAGGTGATCCCTTTCCATGATTATCATGGAACACCGGTGGCGCAACTAACAGTTTCTGCATCGCAGAAAAAGCTGTTGGAGCAAAAGAAAGAAATCCTCAAAAACAGCCTGTATATGCTGGGCGGGTCCCTATTCTTCTGTCTCTTGATCGGATGGCTGCTTTCGCTTTCCATCAGCCGCCCGTTGAATCGTTTAACAGCAGCAGCGCAGGAAATGTCTACTGGAAATTTTGATGTCCGTGTGGAGCAAACGGGAAATGGTGAAATTGGGAAATTGATCCATGCTTTCAACACGATGACCGAACAACTCGAGGAGAACAATCGAAAATTGATTCAAACAGAGAGAATTGCGGCCTGGCAGGAGATTGCAAAGCATCTGGCTCATGAGATCAAAAACCCTTTAACTCCCATCCGGACTTCTATTATCAATTTAAGGCTCGCTATGGAGCGGGCTCCTGATCAGTTTCCTGAAATTTTTCGGGAGTCCACCGAAAGCATCATTGAAGAAGTCGAAGCGTTGAGGCATCTTGCGGATGAATTCGCAAAGTTCGCGCGCCTGCCGGCACCACAATTGCACGTCCATCAGCTCAATGAAGTGGTTCAGAAAGCCGTTTCGCTTTACAGAAACAGTATAGCTTCGAATGTTCAGCTTCAATGGAAAAACGGAGACGTCCCTCCGTTCCACTTCGACTCCGGACAGATTTTACAGGTTGCCCAAAACCTGCTTCAAAATAGCATCGAGGCGCTCAATGACGGAGGGGAAATTGTTGTAACCACATCCACCGTTGATCAAAAAGAGAAAAAATGGGCATCACTCCGCGTTGAAGACAGTGGATCCGGGATGACCGAACAAATCAAACAACAGGCGTTCAGTCCTTATTTCACAACGAAACAAAGAGGTACAGGACTGGGTCTTGCCATCGTTCATAGGATCGTTACAGAGCATGGTGGAAATATTCTGGTAGAATCGGAGCCTGGCAAAGGTACAAAATTTGAAGTTCTACTACCACTTTCCTAGCTCGTGACCGGCATGGCGCCAAGGACATGGAGGACGCCAAGAAAAAAAATCTTTGGCGTCTTGGCGGTTTGTTTAAGAGGAATTAGTTGAAATTTCCACAGAATCGAACTGCATCGGACATTCTTTTTTGGGCTATTTTTATCTTTGCGGCCGTCGTGCGCTTCAAGGATTTGTCCACCGGATTGCCGCTCCATACACTGTACGGTGAAACCGATACACTCGATATCCTGCTTCGCATTCTAAAAACAGGCGACCTCAATCCTCATCAATATGATCTTCCGGGATTGGCTTATTATTTCCTTCTTCCTTTTTTCTTTCTGTTCTACTTGACCGGCAACTGGCTTGGATACTTTCCCTACATTGAAGCGGTTCCAACTGCTTCATTTGTGTTTGTTGGTCGCGCGGTTTGTGCGTTATTCGGAACTGCCACTGTTTATCTTGCTTACAGGTTGGGGAAACGCTTTTCCATCATGGCAGGCTTGCTCTGCATGGCCGTTCTTGCTGCAGTGCCTCAACACATTGAATACAGTCACATGTTGCGCCCGGAAATACCTGCGATTTTCTTCGTTCTGCTTGCCCATGAAGTCGCTTTCTCCATCCTGGACGACCCCAGGTTGGGCCTCTACTGGCTTTTTGGATTGTTGGCAGGCATCACGATATCGCTGAAATACACAATTGGATTCCCACTTTTCTTGACTCTTCTAACGGCGCATTACATCAAAAGGAAAGAGTCAAAATTTTCATGGCTGGCACGCGGCTTCCTTGTTGCCGCCTTTGTCTTCTTTTTAACGAATCCCTTCCTGTTTACAAGTCATGAAGGTCTGAATTACTGGAAAAATCGGATGAACGTTCTTTATTCACCGGGCGAGGATTATTACGGGAAGAGCACAGTCGTATACTACATTGAATTCTTGACCCGTTACGATTACAACATCCCGCTGATGTTGTTTGCGGGCGCTGGAATCCTGCTTAGTTTTGCATCTTCTTTATCAAAAGGAATTCTTCTGGGGATCTACCCGCTGTCTGTCTTTCTATGGCTCTGCTCATTTGAAACGCGACGCACTCACGGGCTTCTTCCATTGCATCCATTTGTTGCTTTATGGGCCGCTATGACTCTGAAAGAAATCTGGCGCATGACGCAGGAATTTTCCCGCAAACAGGCCTTCAAGCTCGCATACGCTGTGCTCATCGCTACAACGCTTTCCTGGCCTTATTACCGTAGTTGTGTTCAATCGTACCTTCTTTCACGAACCGACAACCGGAGCAAAGCAGAACTTTGGATGGTCAACCGCCTTCCACGAACTTCCAGAATCGCTCTCCTTCAGTACAGCCAGATCGAACTCGATCCGAGCTATTTTCAAATTGAAAAATTCGCACCGCGTGATTACGTATTGAACAACAAAGATTTCCACTGGTTTCAACAGAAAGGTTTCGACTATCTAGTGGTATCCTCCGGACAATACATGCGTTATTTCATAGAAGGACAGACGGCTCAGAAATACAAAGATTATTTTAAGAATCTTTTCCAGGACGGAGAAACGCATGGGACGTTGATTTTGGATCTCGCGCCACACCCCGTTTTGATTCCCGATTACAGGATCAAAATATATGCCACGCGTCCTTCTGCGCTTCCAGCTGGTTTTTTCCCTGCCATCGAGCCGGACTCGGGTCAAACAACGCACTCACTGGCACGTTCAGGAATTACTCTGTCAATGGAACCCGGATACTATTCGTTGAACATTCCAAGCACGTCAGGCGACTCCATGTTTGTGGAAGTCAGAAACCTCAAATCCGATGAAACGATTCTCAGATGGAAAGGAATTGGAGAACTTTCAAGCTTTCCTTTTTCTGTTTTTCCTGTGCGGTTAAACAGCCGGTTTCGACTGTTCGCATCAGCGCCGGAAATCATTTCTCCGAACCAATTGGTGCAGTTTCATTGGACGAACACGCCTGGCGGTCTAGTGCTGGAAAGAATTTCACCGGCAATTCGCGTTGCTTCCGCCGATTTTACGCCGAATCCACTCGGATCCAACAAACCTTTTCTGCTTTTCAACCAAAATGAGCTTTTCAGAATTCGAGTAACTTTGCGAAACCGTGGAAGTACCAATGTCGCCGGCTACATTGAAACCTATTTAAGTCAGATTGGCGAAGCTCAACCGTGGAAGAATTTTGATTCCGCAAGCTCAGCGCATGAATTCTTTTTAGAGCCGGCCCAGCGAATTACGATTGACGTCCCGATGAATACGAAACAACTGACAGGAGATTATCAACTCAGTTACTGGATTTTTACTCGACAGGATCTCCCCTTCAGCCCGCAAAACGGCGGATGGTTCAACAGACAGATCAGGGTGAAGGATTCGAAGTTAGGATTTCACCCAATTTATGGAGTCGAGATCCCGTGATATGGTTGGTAAGGCTGGGTGTATCGACCAGATGACGGAAGCCCAACAGAAATATATAATTGATCGAATCGAGAAGTTTCCATGCAAATGAGCAGTGTCCTATCTTTGTGTTGTTCGGATTTTCCCCTCCTTATGAAGGAGGGGATCCAAGGGCAGGTTGGAAAGCTTTGTATTCGGACAACCCCCCTCTTTCATCTCCCCCTTCATAAGAGGGAGAAAAGCAAGAGCACAACTTTAGGTCGCCACTTGCAAATGAGCATGGGTTAATTACTTGCGGTTCCAGTGATATAATAACCAATTCAAACACAGGGTTCGACAGACTATGCCCGAAGACTCAAAACAGAGTTTACAAATTACACAACTGGAAGCGGCTTTAGCCGGAAAATATAAAATCATCGGCCGAATCGGTGCCGGCGGTTTTGGTGAAGTTTTTCTTGGTGAACATAACCAGCTGAACCGGAAAGTTGCTATCAAAATCTTGATCCAGAGTATCTCTTCTCAGGAAGACCTGGTAAAGCGTTTTCAACGGGAAGCACGCTCGGCTGCTGCACTGACTCATCCGAACATCATTGATATTTACGATGTCGGCGAGGGGGACGGAATTTATTTCTTCGTCATGAAGTATATCGAAGGGGAAACGCTGTCCCAGCGAATGCAACGTGACAGGAAAATGGATCCTGCAGAAGCAATTAATATCATTCAGCAGGTGGCCGATGCGCTCGATTATGCGCATGAAAATAATGTGGTGCACCGCGACATCAAGCCCGCGAATGTGATGCTGGATCCATACGGCAAACCATTGCTCATGGATTTTGGTGTTGCGCGAGTTCAATATGAAGGGAACCTTACAAAAACCGGGACATTACTCGGTACCCCTCATTATCTCGCTCCGGAACAGCCGCTCGGAAAACCGATCGATGGACGAAGTGATATTTACAGTCTTGGCATCATGTTCTATGAAATGCTGTGCGGACGTCCGCCATTCCACGATGAAAATTCGATTACATTGATCTTCAAACACATCAACGAACCGCCACCGCCACTCAATGCGCAAGTCCCTGAACTCGATCCGGAACTCTGCTTCATCGTCCACAAAATGATCGAGAAATCCCCGGAAAACAGGTATCAAACCTGCGGTGAGGTGGTAGAAGCTCTGCAACAATTGCGCGAAATCTATCCCATGCCGACTGCAGCAGGTGGGCGAAGGACTTCTCCCGGCGGCGCTCTAAATACCGAAAAACTCTTGATTCTTGCCCAGGACCACATTGAACAAAACAAACTTTCCAAAGCGATAGAAATTTTAGGAACGATCTCGAAAAGAGATCCCAATAACGAGACAGCAAAAAGGCAGATTCAGGAAATCATACCGAAACTGCAAGAACAGGTGCAGGCTCATATTGCGGCCAAAAATTTCAAGCAGGCCCGGCAGTTAATCTCACAAATCACACAGCTTTCACCGCAGGCAAGCGCCATTTTCCGCATGCGCGAAGAGGTGCAAAAGCAGGAAGTTCAAACGCAGGATCAAAGCGAAACCATTTTTAAGGAAAATTTTGTTGCAGCGCAGGAAGCTCTCGAACAGCAAAAGACCTCGCAGGCAATCCAGCATCTCACAAGAGCTGCAACAATTAATTCATCGAGCGAGGAAGTCCAGGAATTGTTGAAGGAAACTCAGGGCAAGATCACATCCGAGATTCGGTTGCTGGAAGAGAAGCTTGATTTTGCAGGCGCACAACGATTGCTTGAACTGGGGCGAGAAGCTTTCCCGTCCCTTGTAGAGGCGAAAGCACCCGAGATAGAAAGACACCGCACTCTTTATGAAACGTTGCAAAATGCGAAAGAACAGTTTCAACAGGAAAAGTGGGATGATGCCGAAAAGTCACTTACGAAATTTTTGGATTCCCGCGGATCATCCGATTTAAGCGTTTTTGAATCACTTCGGACTGAAGCAGAAGGTTTGCTGGCAAAGACGCGTGAAAAGTTGAGAGTGGTTCAAAAACCGACTCCTGCAACAATCGCGAAGGAGCCGGCCGCAGCAACGATCACACCCGCCGTCGACAAAAAAGACAAGCATGGCGCGAATCGCAATCTATGTTGTGATCGGTGCTCTTGTCGCAGCGAGGAGCCTGGTTGGTTTCAGAATTTTCTGAACAAGCAAGCAGCCACACCACAGGCTCAACCGGTTATCCGGACAATGAACACGCCGAAACCAGGCGAGCCAAAACCCACGACTGGTGAAATCTCGATTACGTCTGAGCCCGCCGGAGCAACGGTCCTGCTTGGAAAGGAACAAAAAGGGGTAACACCTTTGAAACTATCCGACCTTGGCATTCGGAAAACACACAGTCACATTAAAACTGAAAGGCTATCAGGACCTTGTTCAGGATGTGGAGTTGAATGAAAACCAATTTTCATTGGAATTCCCTGCCACTTTACAGGCAGTTGTGCCACAGCTCGGAATCCTTGTTATCGAATCAAATCCACCCGGCGCGTTTATTGCTTTAGGAACACGCGTTATCGGGGAAACTCCCAAGAAATTAGAGAAAGCAAATGTTGGAAAGTACAACATTACATTAAGAAAAGAGGGTTATCTCGATTTCACCCAAACCGTTCGTGTCAAAGAAAATGAAACGACAACTGTGACGGCACAGTTAGCGGAGATTCCGAAGCCTGTCGTTGTAGTCGAAAAGCCAAAGGAGCCCGATGTTAAACCAGGCTCGCTTGTAACTCTGGGACCCGGAGTGACGCCACCGAAAACCCTGACCAAAACTCCGGTCGATTATCCTGAAGCTGCGAAAAAACAAAAACTGGAAGGCACGGTTCAGTTAAATGTCCTGATTTCCGAAACGGGGCAGGTATTACAAGTTACGGTTATGAAATCCGCGCATCCAATGTTGGATGAAGCGGCAATTCGAACCGTCAAGAAATGGACGTACGAACCGGCCAGAAAGCAAAATGTTCCGGTCCGTGTGTGGCTGAGCACGTCAATCACCTTCGTCAAACGCTAGCTCTTCACCGCCAGGACACCAAGGGCGCCAAGTACACCCAAAAACACTTTCTTCTTTTTTCTCTTGGCCGACTTGGTGTCTTGGCGGTTGCAGTTACAAGATGTCGAAGGCCTGGCCGGCGCTGACAGAAAACGAGCCGGACCGGCCCTCGCTGTTTACAAGCGGATAAGCATAATCAATTCGTAAAACTCTCGTGCGGCCGTATTTCTTAAAACCGATCCGTAAACCGACCCCCACACTCGTTCCAAAATTGTAATTTGGATTCCAGACGTAGCCTGAATCTGAAAAAGGAACTACAGTGATCCCCACAAGACGATTTTCCCAGGGAAGAAGAATTCGATATTCGAGATTCAATAGAACACGATTTAAACCGGTGAAATCCCTGAATGGATAACCGCGCAGCCCTTCATCCTCTCCCAGTGATAGTTGAAATGGCGCATCGACATCCGCTGTAATCGTAGCTGCCAGGTTGGCCGCAAGGGTTTGTTTCGGACTCTTAAAAAAACCGAAATTCGTGGTGCTCCCCTGCAGATAATAGCGAAGTAAATACTCCGAGATCCAATTGTTCCATTCGCTTCCCTCCCGCCTTAACGATAATCCGGCAAAACTCACGAAGTATTGCTTTGCATCACGATGAAAAGTATATCGGCCGTGAACGCTCCCCGTAACGAAATCGCTACCCCTTCCATCGTTCGAACGAACGATTGAAAAGCCCGCATGCGTTCCATACGGTAAATCTTCAGTACGGCCAAAATTATCCACGTAATAAAACTTTACAAACTTCTGACGATCGCGGGTTGCATGAATACCAACATTGAATAGCTCCTGCTCCTGTGGATCAAGATTTCTCTGAATTTCTTCCTGCTGCGCGGCCTCGGTGTCGAAGATCAATGTTGAGGGATACAATGATTGGGAGTAACCTAGAATAAATCCGACACTGTTGCGATGATATCGTTCTCCCCATGCACGGATCAATTGGAATGCACCGCCGCGTGCCACATTTTCTAAAGCGGCCGCATCGGTTCCCCTATAATAAAAGTGCTGCAAGCGCCTTAAATCAGAGCCGTCGATTCCATAAGACCATTTTGTGTCCTGCGAATAAAAGGGTTGTGTGAGACCGTAATTCAATCGATGGCCGTCGGAAAAGTGCGCATATCGCAGATTGAGCCGAAGTCGTGTATTGAAAAATCTGGGATCCGCATAAGTGCCCGAAAAGCCATCCCGCTCAGGCGCTTTTTTCGTACCGAACTCCAACCCTTTTGCCAAGTCCCAGAAAATTTTCCTCTTCGACGCCGATATCCAGTGTTCGCGATCCGCTCGTTCTTCCCCAGGAAAGAGTCGGTTTTGTTGTCCACTGATCTTCAGTCTTCACCAGCAGATCGACTTCGTAGCCGGCGACCTGGACCGGTTTGACAGACACATCGGTCAGAAACGGATAACGTCTCAGATTTCGTTCGCTTTCCCGCAAAAGATCCGGATCAGAATGTCCCCCTCTTTCAATAACAATTCATTTCTGATGAACGAATCCTGTGTCTTGATGTGGAATCGATTCAAAAACCGGAACCCCCACCAGCGGAAGTCATTATGCTGTGGATCAAAGACACCAAGATTGGTGATCGTGACCTTACGAATACGGATTTCCGGCTCTGGAGATGGGGCCGAAGTTAACGTGAGATATAACAGCGCGAAAAGCAAACTCACGTGAGCATTCTAGCAAAAAGATTCACCGCAGAGTACGCGGAGTCAATCGATAATTATCGGCGTACTCCGTATCCTCTGCGGTGAATATAGAGCGCTTATGGGTTCCAGTAATAGCTGAATTTCACGAGAAAAATATTATCGCTCTGCGCTTTCCATAGACGGTCGAGTGAATTCGTGAAGTTGAAATTCCCGACCGGCTCCTCATCTGTGCGGGTCTGAGTCCAAACAAAATAGACGGTGGAACCCGGCTTGTATTCCCACCGCAGAATGGCATTTCCTCGTAGCGACTTAAAGTTGAAGTTCGGATCTTCGAAAGTGAAGGCCGCTGCAGGTCCGGTTCCATCAGGATCGATTGTGACATCGCCGCTTGTGATAATCGGATTGCCATAAATATTGAAGTTATAGGTACCGGGTTGTGCCAGTTCTTTGTAGTCGGTGTAATTTCCGGATGAAATCAAAGGTTGAGCATAAAGTTGGAGGCTCAAGCCCGGAGTGAAGGTCCAGTTCACGCGCAATCCGGCGCTGAATGTATGTTGATTCAGAGCGCCAAACACATAACGTGTTCCATATGTATGGGCGGCTGTTGAATCCACAAAATTATCGATCCATTGCGCCGGCGTCCAATCGCGTTCGAAGGTTGGTGTTGCGCTGAAAGATACATTGGCCATCGGCTTCCATTCCACAGTTGCTCGCAAAGCGCGGTAATGAGAGGATTCTGCTTCGTAGAGGTTTCCACCGAAAGCCAAATACAATATTTTTTCGGTTGTCTGTCTTTCCGAACAAGATTCACCTCATAACCGGGCAGATTCAATGTTTGCGGACCTCCACGCGTACGAGTATTGTTCAATGTTTCTTCAGGATTCCATGCAACCGAATAATCCAGCGTGTAGTAGTTGTGAAGCTCAACATATCCAAAATGGTACAGCCCGCCCCAGGTTGTATCCCCTCCGAAGTCGAGCGTACGAAATGCGGCCGCTCCCAGTTCGGCGAACCGGAAGTATTTCCCGGGATCTGTCCATTTATACCCACTGCCGACATGCATATTGTATTGATCGGCGCGGAACAAGAAGCCCACATCGTTGTTGTCGAAACCGGGGCTGAGGTAACCGAATGAGGAATTAAAAAACAGGTTCCCCTTTTCCTTATTGATATAGAAGCGTCCTGCGACACCGTTGAGCGAAGTGGCGTCGGAATCGACTTCCACGTAGTCGGCATCCGGCCGCTGGAAATAATGTCCGGAGTTTTCCTGAACATCTGTAATGCGGGAGGCGGTACCGTTCACGTTGGAAAAAGCCGTCCAGCCGGTCAGAACCCAGGTTTTGTTTCCATCCAGAAACGTCCATCCGTCCATTCCAAAGACCAGCGAACTGTTGTTGATTTCATCTTCAAGCCTGGCATCATCAAACAAACGTGATGCAATCGTTGCAATAAAACCCAGGCCCTGTTTGCCGTCGCCGAATTCCTTCAGTCCACGCGTCACTTGATAATAGGTTGCGGGTTCGATCTCCGCCTGTTGGAAATTCCCATCGATGGAATAATCAGCATGTTCCTTTCCGGTAAATGCATGAAGAGTGCCGATGTTCCAACCGGCGCCTATTTTGCCCGTCAATTTTGCGGCGCCTATAATGCTCGTTCCGGTTGGAGCATCGTAATAATCGGAATCCGGAATCGACCCTTGCGGAGTTCTTCCGATTCGTCTGCTATAAAAAAGAAGAGGATTGCTCCAGTTAAATCCCCAGTAATTTGTTGCTCCACCTTCCCCGAAATTAAAAATGCTGGAACCTTCAATAAAGAAAGGTCGCTTTTCCTGAAAGAATGTTTCAACGTCACTCAAGTTGATGACAGCCGGATCGACTTCCACCTGGCCGAAATCGGGATTCACGGTGGCATCCAGGTTTAAGATTCGTTCCGAATCCAAACTTCATGTCCGCACCCATTCCCGGATCGTAGGAAGAACCGTCATTGAAGGGATTACCGGCATCCGGATGAGTAAACTCCGCTTTACTTGTGGCGTAAGGAATGATTTCAATACGACGTTGCGGCTTGATCTGAGAAATTCCACTCATTTCCGCAAAATGTGAAACGAATGCGTTATCGGTTTTGGATCGGATCACTAGATAGTCGGTTTCGTTTTTTCGAGCGATTGTGCGTCTGAAAATTGACGCCCCATACATACTGCTCTTTTTGTTGAAACCGAAGCTGTGAATAAGGAATACGCATTTCCGCTGTCCAGCCTTTCTCATCGACATGAGCCTTGGCGGTCCAAACACCATCCCAGGAAGCGTCATCCCAGCCGTCGTTGAGCAAGTGTGCCATCGTAGAGAGTACCTGCTGCATTGACACCAAAATAGTAACCGGTCCGTTTGTCATTATAAGGATCGACGTAAAACATCAGCTGATCAGAAGTGATTACAACATCTTTACGTACCAGGCGGCCTTCAATTAATTTCGGTTGTGAATCGTACATGCGGGCGCCGATATAGATCGCTTCATCATCAAAGCCGATATCAATCACTGTTCTTTCCGTTGCCTTTGCTCCTTCCACGGGATCGCGTTGAGTAAAATCCGTTACGGCGTTTTCATCTTTCCAAAACGATTCCGCAAGTTTTCCATCCAGCACAATAGGCTCTGTCAAACGTACTGCTCTTACTTTTGGCTGAGCCTGAATTGTGCCTGCAACGAATGTCAGAATGAACAGGACAATCATTTGCATTTTTGATTTCATAATCTCTCCCTGGCTTTTCTGCATACCCAATAGACCGATGTGCGATTGAAAAGGTTGCGGTCTGCTTAGTTGGACGTGTGCAACAGTCAGGAACGTTTACACTGTTCAAAGCATTTTGTAACGCCCGCGTCTCGCGGACAGAGCTCGAGCCCGTGTTCCGGTTTGACCCGTTTGTTCAGGCCACATTACACGCGGGCGCGATAAATCGCGCTCCGACAAACTCATTACTCATTGCTCATTGCGTTGGCACGAAAGAAAAACGGGCGCGAGCAGACGGCTCGCGCCCGTACCAGGTTGTCAGCGGTTAGACAAACCCGGAGAAATTTACTGTGATTCGCCCGAGATGATTGCTCGAAGGGCTTGTTTGGCTTTTGGTGTGCCGATCTGACCTAAACTTTGAACTGCAGCCATACGAATTTGCTTGTCCGGATCGTTCTTTGCAAGATCCAGTAAAATCGAAACTGCATCATCGCTCTCGCTGTCACCCAGTGCGCGGACGGCCGTGATTCGTAATTCCGGATCCTGGCCCTGTTTCAGGTACTGTGCCAGCACCTTGACGGCATTCGCCCCACCCATATCGATTGTTTTATATAACGCTGCCTTCCGCACTTCAGGGTTTTTTGCTTTCTGAACTAGATCCAAAAGAACGGGCATGTCCTTTTCTTCCAGGTTGTCCCCCAGCGAATAAACTGCCGCTTTTGCCAATTCTTCGTTTGGATCATTGATCGCTATATCGACAAGGAATGCTTTCGCTCTATCATCCGGTTCATCCATGATCGCGTACAAAGCTGCTTTGCGCACTTCTAATTCTTTCGATTTCGAGAACACCTCTTTCAGCGTCAGAAATCTGTCCGTGCCTTCTAATTCCGCGAGTGCAAAAACGGCGTTTCGCCTTAATTCCTGATCCGGATCGTTGAGCGCCACATTCAAAAGCATCGCCGGTGTAATCGCTTCATGATCTGCGAGCGCAAAAATTACAGCTTTGCGAACCTCCGTTACCTTCACCTGCGCTAAAATCGCTTGAAGCGCCTCCACTGAAGCTTTGGTTTCCATGTCTGCCAGACGCATACACAGCGGTTTTGGCCATTTCTTGATTCGCATCCCGTCTGGCTATGTCGGCCAAAACGGCAACCACTTCCGGATCGTCTGTTTCTGCAAGAGCGTGAAGCGCAGCTTTACGAACTTCCTGATCCGCGTTCGATTGCAAAACCTTTTTCAGCGCTCCGACCGATTCCTTTCCACCGCGATCGCCCAGCGCATATACAGCATTTTTACGAACGGATTGGTCCGCATCATTTACTGCGATGTCGGCCAACTTGACTGTGACCTGCGGAGTATCGATTTCTGTCAGCATCCAAACAATATTGCTGCGATTCTTCGGATCTTTTTCGGCGTTATAGATTGCAATTACATCGTCTGCCGTGGCATCTCCTGAGTCGATCAAGGCTCGAATTGCATGCAATCGAACTTCGTCGGTGTTTCCTTTTTTACCGTAGGATTTAATGTAGACTTCGTATTGCGCCATTCCGGCTTTTACAAGACCATTGGCAACGTTGATCAAATTTGATTGTGCATCATCGGACCATTCGCTTTTCGGATAAGTCTGGATAAATGATTTGTAACAGGTCACACTCTCTTCCAATTTTTTCTGTTTTTGCTTCGAAAAACAGATCCAGAAATTGGAATCATCCGTGTACGCACTGTCGGGATATTGCTTGATGACGTTTTGAAATGCCTGGGTCGCTTCGGTCCATTTCTCATCCAGCACAAAACTGTAGGCCCTGTTATAGGCCTTTGCCTGCGTCGCTTCCCTCTGCTGCGGGCCCTGGCGGATAGGCAAAGGCGAACGCGCTAAACAAAACGAACAGCACGGTCGCTGTGATATCAAACACTTTTCTACGAAACATCGAATTTTCCTCCACTATATACCCGTTTTTCCCAAAGCGTCCTTTGCTTAAAGTCATGAGTCATATGCAATGAGTCATGAGACACGGCACAAACCACACGAATATTCCCGAAATTCTCATCACTCATTGTTCATAACTCATTGCTTTTGACTGTGGCACTTGTTTTCTGGTTCCGCATCTGTTCCAAATTGATCTTTAAAAGAAGACCTTTGCGATCGACGCCGCTTTTCACAAGCTCAATCTCCGGCAAATCCTCTTTTTCTTCCAGGTTCGCAATCTGTAGCAATATCAATTCCAGATCGGTAACCAGTTTTTCCAAACGCCGGTCGTCTTTCCCGGCTAGCTCTTTTTTCAAATAAGATGCTTCCTGAATCAGATTTTTTGAAACTGCTTTTTGCTTGCTTAAATCCGAGTCCGGCGGATTCCTCGGTTTCAGCATCATAATTGACCAGGCCAAGCAGTAATACTTCAGAGCGGCCAAGAAACTGCTGTGTGCGTTGATCCAGTCTGGCTCGAACAATGGGAGCATCCACGGGTCGATGTTCGGTTATTGTCGATTGAGTTGGAACCCAGAATCTGCCCATCAGAACGCCGGCGCCGATCAATAGAACCACAGCGGCAGCGCGGTAGACCCAACGTTGCCATCTTGACGCAGCGCTTCGTTTTTCCTGCTGCATTCGCTTTTCGAGACGTCCATAGTAGCCATCCCAGAATTGCTGGTCCGGCTCGACCCGTACTCGTTGATTCATCACTCCCATGGCTCGCTTCATCTTTCGAAATGCTTTACGGCATTTCAGGCAGGATTGAAGATGATCATCAAAACGCTGCTTCGCATCGGGATCCAGCTCGCCGTAAAGAGCTTCGATAAACGAACGTCGTACCTGCTTACATGGCTTCATTGGAATTCATCCTGCCGGGGTGCAATGCCCCGAGCTCCTTTTGTAATCTGTGAATGGCCCGGAAAAGCTGTGCTTTCACCGTTCCTTCTGAAATGCCGAGCACCTCCGCGATTTCTCTCAGCATCAGCTCGTTATAATGACGCATCACAAATATGGAACGCTGTCTTGGGCGGCAGCTTTTGTAACGCTTGCTCAATCTGATTCTGAGTCGCGCGCGCGTGCATTTCCATCTCCGGACTTACGCCGGAAGCCGGCTTTTCGTGAACCTTATCATCGAGCTCAACCAGCTTCAAATGCTTGCGTCGAGTTTTATCAATGCATGTATTCATCGCGATTCTGTACATCCAGGAGCTCAACTTCGCATCACCCCTGAAATCCTTGATCGAAACATAAACTTTCATAAATACTTCCTGCGATAAATCCTCCGCATCATGATGGTTTCCCGTCATATCCAGAGCCATGTAATAAACCTTCTGTTTATACTTCTCCACCAACTCCTGAAACGCCGCCATTTCGCCTCGCTGAACGCTCTCGATCAGGAGCTGCTCTTCATTCGTCATAACCGCTGTTCAATTGTTGGACGACATATTACGTCGAAAGGTTTACTGCGTCCTTGAGTCTAGTGCGTCTTCCGAGTTGCGGCGGGTCCGTAACTTGCACTTTAAAGGTTTTACGGATACCTTTCATTCGTCAGACAACTACTGGGCCAGTTTACAGTAAGAGTGACTTTTGTGGGCGGTTTAACTATCCTTAATTAGCGCAGTAGGGCGCCATTCATGGCGCCCGCGTACAATTTTCTGCGAGAATGCGGGCGCGATGAAACGCGCCCCTACACATGGAAATAAGTCCCATATGAGAAAACGGTTTTTAGTGTGTTCGGCTCAAGCCTTTGTCGACCCTGTTTGGCAGCCCCTTGCTGACATTTACAGAGTCCGTCATGGCTGGTTAATCAAGGTTGACCTTGCTGGAATACGCCTGGAAGACGTCGAAATCTCCAGAAAAGGCCAGTGCCTTACGATTCAAGGAATCCGACGTGACGTCTTGCAGGAAGAAGCGGCCAATCACTATTCGCTGGAGATTTCCTATAACAAATTTAGAAAAATGATCGAGCTGCCTGTCGAACTAGAGGACGCAAAAATCCGGCTGGATTACAAGGACGGAATGCTCTTTATTCGAATAGAAAAGGAGGATTCATAGCATGGCTCAGGACACACAGACGCTGCCTATTCTTCCCGTAAGAAATACAGTAGTTTTTCCTTACGTTCTAACTCCTTTATCGGTGGAACGCCCGATCTCTGTCAGCGCAGTTCAGGCGGCAGCGGCCAGTGAAGAAAAAGAGATTTTCATTGTTTCGCAAAAAAATAATGTGGATAATCCAACGCCAGATGATTTATACACCGTTGGCACAAAAGCGATCATTAAGAAATTGGCCAGTCCAAGGACAGGCGTTATCACAATCGCCGTGCAGGGGATCGAACGGGCTGTGCTTCTAAAGGTGGAACAGACCGAACCTCATCTGACAGGGCGAATCCGTCTCTACCCCGTGCCTCAAGACTCCAGCGCTGAAATTGAAGCGCTGCGGCGAGCGATTCTGGAACAAGTATCAAAAGCTCTTTCGATGGTTCAAAGCGACACAATGATGGACTTCAATCAATTATTTTCGGGCTCGGCAAATGCGATGCAGCTCGTTTACACGATTGGATCCATATCTGAACCTTCCAGTGGAAAAAGAGCAGGCGGTGCTCGAAGCGCCCACAGTTCTGGAAGCACTCCGCTTAATCCACACTTACGTCACTCATGAGATTCAGGTCCTGGAGCTGAGCAATCAGATTTCAAAGAAGGCTCAATCAGAAATGTCGAAGGAACAGAGAGACTACTTGCTTCGACAACAAAAGAAAGCGATTGAACAGGAATTAGGAGAGAAGGACCCGCAGGAAAGCGAAGCGGAATTGCTGCAGGAAAGATTGGATAAAGCGGTGCTTCCAGAAGATGTTCGAAAGGAAGCGGAACGGGAGCTTGGCCGGCTCAGGAAACTTCAGGCTATGTCTCCTGAGTATCACGTGATCCGTACTTACCTGGAGTTGATTCTTGAGCTACCCTGGACGAAAAGTACTCCGGATGAAATCGAGATTCCAAAAGCCAGGCAAGTCCTGGATGAAGATCACTATGGTTTAAAGGAAATCAAAGAAAGAATCTTAGAACATCTTGGTGTTTTAAAGCTGAACCCTCATGCGAAGGCGCCGATTCTTTGTTTTGTGGGACCACCGGGAGTTGGAAAGACTTCGCTGGGACAATCGATTGCAAGAGCGCTCGGGCGTGTTTTTGAAAGATTGAGTCTTGGCGGCATGCACGATGAATCGGAGTTGCGCGGGCACAGGCGAACTTATATCGGAGCCATGCCCGGCAACATCATTCGAACGGTTCGAAGAGCGGGCGTGAACAATCCCGTTCTGATGCTGGATGAAATCGATAAGCTGGGACGAGATTTTCGCGGCGACCCGGCGGCGGCTTTGCTGGAGATTCTGGATCCCGAGCAGAATAAAACTTTTCGGGACAACTATCTCGATCTTCCATTCGATTTGTCTCGAGTATTTTTCATCACAACAGCCAATGTTTTGGACACGATCCCCACGCCTTTGCTGGATCGCATGGAAATTCTACGATTGTCCGGATACAGCGAAGAAGAGAAGATGGAGATTGCAAAGCGGTATTTGATACCCAAACAGCTGAAAGAAACCGGCTTGACGGATCAACAGATTCGCCTGACGGATGATGCTTTGCGGCATTTGATTTCACGTTACACTCGCGAAGCAGGCGTACGTGAACTGGAGCGGATGATCGGCAGGGTTATGAGAAGGACTGCGCTTTTGATCGCAGAAGGCAAAAATCCGCCGGTGGAAATCGAACCGAATATGCTGATTGATTACCTCGGACCGGAACGGTTTTTTATCGAACAAGCACGACGCAAATTAGAGCCCGGTGTGGCAACCGGTCTGGCATGGACGGAAGCGGGCGGAGATGTGCTGTACATCGAAGCAACGCTTTTGCCCGAAGGACGCAGTTTAACCTTGACAGGGCACCTCGGTGACGTGATGCAAGAATCCGCCAGGGCGGCACACAGCTATTTGTGGTCTCATGCAGAAAAATTCGGAATTGATGTTGCGCTCTTCCAGAAATCGGGCGTGCATATTCATGTTCCCGCCGGAGCGATTCGCAAAGATGGTCCCTCCGCGGGAATCACAATTGCAACCGCTCTTGCCTCTCTCTATACAGGATTGTCTGTTGATAGCGACACTGCAATGACAGGTGAAATTACTCTCACGGGACTGGTGTTACCGATCGGAGGGTTGAAGGAGAAAGTTCTGGCCGCGCGAAGAGCGGGATTGCGTAAAGTCATTTTACCGAAGCCTAACGAAAAGGATTTGCGCGAGTTGCCGGAACATGTCCAATCTGAAATGCAGTTCGTCCTGGTGGAACATATCACAGAAGTGCTTGCATCGGCGATTCCCGGCCTCAGCGAACGAATGGCAGCAACCACCGCCGCATAGGGCCGTTCATTCAAGCAACTGATTCAAATTTGAACACGGTGCGCCATAAATGTCGCCCCTACAATACTTATACGGTTTTGTAGGGGCGCGATTCATCGCGCCCACCATGATTCAATCTGAAATCTAAAATCTGATAATTGAATTCAGGGTGAGGCGGGCCCTGGCGGGCCCGCCTCGGGGAATACCCTTTGTTTGGGGAGCCTAATATTCCAGGTGCAAAGTGGAAACTTCCGCATCCCATTTGCACAAGCATAAAAATAAATGAACGACGTTCACACGACAACTGAATTGGGATAAAACCCCAGAATCGAGGGCTGAAATCACATTATTTGGACAGGGGCGGTGAAAGATACTTTACAGAGCGTCCAGGTAAGTCCGGATTGCACGCGAATCGCGGGTTTTCCATGCAACATCCCGAATTTCGGAAAGTAGGACTTTATTGTCAGCATGGCGTTGCAAAACTCGATCGACAGATCCTGCACCAAGACCGAAGAGGATTTCGCGCACGCTCTTGCGGTCGCGAGCCATAAACACTGTGTTTTCAATCAGGTCCGCAATCGCTTCTACATTCTGTGAATGCCGCCTGGCATGCAGGAATCTTGCGACGCTCATTGTCGAATCCAGATCACGCGTGTAAGCAGCGACTTTCGCAATCCGCTGCACGATTTTTTCGGAGATGGGCGCCGAAGGATCGAAAGCTTGGATCATTCCATACAGCTCCGGATACGTCAGAATCCTGGCAACTGCACCGAGATCACTACGCACAATTTCTGCTGCATCTCCTAAGAAAAGATGCGATTGATTTGTAAAAAGGGCTCTCCTGATACAAACGAAGAGCGCGCACCGTCTCCTTTACGGAATCCTCCTCCCGTGCAAAAAAAAGCGCTTTTCCTGCAGCGCTCACACCATCAGGAATATTCGCGGAAGGAAGGTTATTCAACGGAAATGCGACCTTCCACTGCGCACCGACAAAATGATCGTTCGCGACCAGAGCAATGATCTCTTTCTGCCGTTCCACTGGAAGTTTGAGGAACTCTTTGTACAAAGACTCGGGCGAATTCATCCTGTCATTTTTCGCAGCAGCTACAAGTTTGGCATCTTTTTTGGTGGCTATGATTGCGTCACGAAATTCCTGCTCACTAATCTGATTCATATAACTCCTGTTTTAACCAGCGATGCACAGAGAAAAATATCCCCTTTGAACTCCGCGTTTCAGCGTACTCCGCGGTGAATTCAAATTGGTACTGGGATTGTATCGACAAGCTGGTGAATCACGCGTTCCGTCTCTTCAGCGCGATTCTCCTGAAATACCAGGGAAGATTTTAATTGAATCCGGTGCGCCAGCAAAGGGACTGCCAGTTTCTTGACATCATCCGGAATTACATAATCCCGTTCTTGAAAAAAGGCATACGCTTGCGCAGCGCGGAAGAAATAGAGAGAGCCGCGCGGAGAGCAGCCCAACGAAATCAAAGGCGAGTTCCTTGTTGCATTTACGATTCTCAACATATAAGAAAGCACATCTTCTTCAACTGTGACGTTTTTTACCTGGTCCTGAAGAAGCGCCAGTTCAGCCCGTTCAATCACAGGCTGAGCGTACTTAATCGGGTGTTCGAATTCCTGATTACGAATGATTTCCTTTTCATGTTGTTCGTCAGGATATCCCAGACGAATTCGCATAAAAAACCGGTCCATCTGCGATTCGGGCAACGGATAGGTACCGTAATGTTCCGCGGGATTCTGTGTTGCGATGACCATGAAAGGCTTTACGAGCTCATAGGTTCTGCTATCGACCGAGACCTGAAATTCGCTCATCGCCTCCAGTAACGCGCTTTGCGTTTTGGGCGTCGCGCGGTTGATCTCATCGGCAAGCACAATATTCGAAAAAACGGGACCCGGCTTAAATACAAATTCCTGATCTTTGGAATTCCAGATGGAAACTCCTGTAATATCGGCCGGCATCAAATCGGAGGTAAATTGAATGCGATGAAAAGTGCAGGAAACGCATTTTGCGAGCGCATGCGCCAAGCGTCGTCTTGCCGATGCCGGGCACATCTTCGATTAATAAGTGGCCTCCTGAAAGCAGAGTTACGAGCGTCATTTCTATCGCTTCGGATTTGCCCCGAATCACCTGTTCGATGGCTTTCGCCAACTTCCGGGCCTGCTCCAGCGACACAGGAGCCACTTCGCCTTTATTCAGCGGATTTATCATCGATCAACCTTATACCTAAATCTTCAAGCTGCTTTTTCGATACTGCCGAAGGCGAATCCGTCATCAAACACTGCGCGCTGCTTGTTTTTGGAAACGCGATCACTTCCCGGATCGACTCTTCTCCAGCCAACAGCATCGACAATACGATCCATTCCGAAAGCAATCCCTCCGTGCGGGGGAGCGCCATATTGAAGTGCGTCGAGAAGAAATCCAAATTTCTCCCTAGCTTCCTCGCGGGATATTTTTAGTGTATCAAACACCTTCGACTGCACGTCCGCGCTGTGGATTCGGATAGACCCTCCCCCGATTTCATAGCCGTTGCACACCACATCATATGCTTGTGCCTTCGCTTTTCCAGGTTCATTGTCCAACAGCGGAATGGAATCCGGCATCGGGGAGGTAAATGGATGATGGCAGGCCTGATAACGATTTTCTTGGGGATCAAATTCGAAAAGTGGAAAATCCAGTATCCAGGCAAAACGAAAATCATCTTTACGGAACCATTTCTCCTGTCGGGCTAGGTGAACGCGCAGTTGACCCAAAACGGAATTCGAGGACATGCGGGGTCCTGCCACCAACAACAGTAGATCCTGATCATCGGCCCCGGTTTGGCCCCACAACTCCTTCAATTTTTCTTCACCAACGGCCTTGAGAATTGAAGACTGCAACGTCTCTCCCGATTTTTTTGCCCAGATCAGACCGGCGGCCCCAAACTCCCTGGCCTTCGCTTCCAGTTGATCGATATCTTTGCGGGAATAACGCCCGCAACCTGTTGCCACAATAGATTTGACGGCTTCAGCCTGCTGGAAAATTCGAAAATCTGTGGCTCGGGCCCACGCCGTAACGTTTTGAATCTCACAACCATATCTCAGGTCTGGTTTATCCGAACCATATCTGTCCATCGCATCATCGTAGGTCAGTTGTGGAAACGGAAGGTCCACGGACACTCCGGCTGATGCAAAAATTCTTTGCATAAGCGGTTCCACAAGGGAGATTACATCCGCCCGCGTTACAAAGGACATCTCTAAATCGATCTGCGTAAATTCAGGCTGGCGCTCCGCGCGAAGGTCTTCATCCCGAAAACACTTCACAATCTGCATGTAGCGATCAAACCCTGACACCATGAGCAACTGTTTGAACAATTGCGGTGATTGAGGAAGCGCGTAGAATTTTCCCGGATTTACCCGGCTTGGCACAAGATAATCGCGCGCCCCTTCCGGTGTAGATTTGGTTAACATGGGCGTCTCGATTTCCACAAATCCCTGCTCATCAAGAAAGGCCCTCGCCGCGAAAACTGCTTTGTGGCGAATCATCAAATTTCGCTGCATTTTGGGTCGCCGTAAATCCAGATACCGATACTTCAAACGAATGTCATCGGATACTTGAACTTCATCCTCAATCGGAAAAGGGGGTGTCTTCGACTCATTCAAAATCAGAAGCGATTCAGCAACGATTTCGACCTCACCTGTCGGTTGCGTCCTGTTCACGGTGGCTTCTTCACGTTTCACCACTCGCCCCTGAATCTCAGCAACGAACTCGGGACGCAAAGACTTCGCAAGCCTGTGAGCCTCTTCATTCTGTGGATTAAATACAATCTGGATCGAGCCGGAACGGTCCCTGAACTCAACGAAAATGAGGCCACCAAGATCGCGGCGTCTGGCGACCCAGCCGGTCAGCGTTAAATCTTTTCCGATATGCTCTTTACGGACTTCGCCGCAATAAAAATCTCTGTTCATACGAGTATGTGCATAACTTCTTCCAGAGTGCGCCGCTGCTGGTCACCGGTTTTCATGTTTTTCAATGTAATTTTTCCCTCTTGAATTTCATCATCACCAATCAATATGACCCATTCTACTTTTCGTTTGTCTGCCTGTCGCATGGCTGCTTTTACGTTTCTTCTTTGATAATCGACTTCCGTAGAAATTCCCGCTTTGCGTAAAGTCGATTGCACTTGATTGTAGGCGAACTCAAACGAAGCATCGCCCATCGATACGATCAAAACCTTTACGCCGGATGGTTCTGCGGACGAATCAGGAATCGCAAGGACCAGACGGTCTAAACCGAGCGCAAATCCGATTGCCTTTGTGGGCTTGCCTCCCAGATTTTCAACGAGACCGTCGTAACGGCCGCCGCCGGCCACGGAGTTTTGAGCGCCTAAACCCGGCAATACCACTTCGAACGTGGTTTTTGTGTAATAGTCGAGACCGCGAACTAATCTTTTATCGCGAATGTATCGTATGTCAGTGTTACCGCAAGAATTTTTGTACGGCATCGAAGTGAGCACGGCATTCGACGCAAAGATAATCGTCTATCGACGGCAACGAATCGATGATCGGCTGATCTGCTTCGACTTTGCAGTCCAGCACCCGCAATGGATTCTTCTCGATGCGCACCTGACAATCCTCGCACATCTCTTGTTTGCGTTCCCGTAAAATTTCCTGGAGTCTGGCTGTATAAATCGGACGACACTCCCGGCAACCCACAGAATTCAAGCGCAGTTCATGCTGCATCGCGCCGGCCGATTCAATGTAGCGAACCAAAAGCTCGATCACTTCAGCATCTACAGCCGGATTCTCCGTTCCAAGAACTTCGATCCCAAACTGGCTAAATTGCCAGTACCTTCCCTTCTGCGGACGTTCATGCCGGAACATGGGACCTATGTAATACCATTTGGTGATCGTCGATTCATTGTCCTTTCCATGCTCTACAAAAGCTCGTGCGACTGGAGCTGTCCCCTCCGGACGGAGGGTCACAGAATCGCCGCTCGCTTGAAAGGTGAACATTTGCTTGGTCACAATATCGGTGACTTCGCCGATACCGCGAGCAAAAAGTTCAGTGGATTCAAAATGAGGAGTCCGTATCTCCTCGTAGCCATAGAGGGAACAGATTTCCCGCGCTTTCCTTTCCACGTACTGCCACTTCTGGACCTCCGGCGGAAAGATGTCCCTGGTTCCTTTGATAGCCCGAATCATATGCTGAAAGATAAACAGGTATTATAACCGACGCCATAAGAGTGCGGTCACAAAGCGGCTCGTTGCATTGGGAAACGCGACTGAGATAGCTCGATGCCCTACGTCCATCCACATCAAGTGATTTTATGCGAAAATGTGTTGATTGATCGTACATATTGATTTCCGACATAAGGCTAATTGGAGTATTGGGAATGCGTAGTAATCAGCTTGCTCTGGAGCGTTACAACACCGACAAGATTGCGAACGGTTACCTAAACCAATACGACCCGATCCTGCAATACCTGGTTGACCGTCCCGTGAAACTTCTGGAAATCGGTGTCCACAAAGGCGGTTCCCTCCTATTGTGGCGGGACTACTTCCCGA
The DNA here is from genome assembly GCA_963771165.1 of uncultured bacterium. GTDB lineage: Bacteria > Acidobacteriota > HRBIN11 > JAKEFK01 > JAKEFK01 > JAKEFK01. The sequence goes on from CAVYSN010000010.1 coordinate 50,494, forward strand.
AGGGAACCATTGTTGGCATCGACCTGAAGTTGCCCGACGGCTTCGCTGGCGAGGACCGGATCCACATGTTTTTGGGGAGTCAGGATGACACGTGCTTCTTGAGCAAGGTCGCAAACGAAACTGCCCCTGAGGGTTTCGATGTCATTATCGATGACGCATCTCACATTGGTACGACTACCAGAGTCGCTTTCTGGCACTTGTTCGACCACCACCTGAAACCTTCGGGACTGTATGTGATCGAGGATTGGGGAACCGGATACTGGGACGATTGGCCCGACGGAAAGGTCTTCCAGCCCAGGTCCCGGTTCTGGTCGGCGATTCTAAGTATGTCAGAAAAACTCAAATTGGCTTCACCCCGCTGGCATAACCACAGCTATGGCATGGTGGGCCTCATCAAGGAGCTCATCGATGAGCAGGGGGCGGCCGACCTTACAAGGAAACGATGGAGCGGCACGCCCTCTAGACAATCCAGATTTGACAGTATGCTTATCATGCCGTCGATCGTCTTTGTCAAGAAGAGGGAGAGCTCCAGGGCAACCTGCTAGACCACTTATGTTCCAAAACGGTACCATTTTGGCGCATAAATGGCACCCTGATGGAACCTAAATTGCGCCAAAATGGTACCAAAAAGGTTTTCCGCTACTTCAAGAAATCTATCAGCGCCGGATTGACCAGATCAGGCCGTTCGAAGTGCGCCGCATGTCCGCTTCCTTCAATCGGAACAAACTTAGCACGCGGCATTAAGGTTCGAGCAAGGGTACTATTTTGAAATGGGGTGACCTTATCCTCTTTACCCCAGATTAAAAGGATAGATCGATCGCTTTTTCCGATTCGTGCGTACAGATCCTGACAGTCATTCATCGGCATGTTTCTCAGAGTAGAAATCATGGCGTGGCGGAATCCTTTGTATTGCATCTGATCTCTATACGCATTCACATAAACCGGAGGGGGTGACACAGTAAAATCCTTGTTGACGAAAGAGATCATGGAAGCCGGCCCGATTAAGGTAAACACATACTCGCCAAGAAGCGGTACATGAATCAGTTTCTCCGAAGTCGGGAGATTTACAGGGAAACCGACTGGATTGATCAGGCAGAGTCTCAGCGCTCGCTCCGGAAAAAGATCAGCAAAATCGGACGCAATCGCAGCGCCCATGGATACGCCAACCAGATGGACAGGTTTTGTGATGTTGAGCGCACTTAAGAGTTGCTGCAACTGGCGTCTGTAAAACTCGGGGTTGTAAACCACGTTCGGCCTGTCGGAGTATCCGCGACCAAATAGATCGTATCGCAGTACGCGAAACCCGGAATTCACAAGAGGGCGAAACGTTCGGTCCCACCCAAAATATGGAACAGATCCGCCATGGATTAAAACAATAACCGGCGCTTCTTCAGGACCGGCCAGTTCATAATGTGTAACCCCATCCTTCAGAAGTATGTACGCGCCCGTTGTTCCCTTCCGCGCATGGTCATCAAGGGCCATTGTTTCGTCGTCCAGCACGATGGCGGATGCAATCAACAGAATGATCAAAATTACAAGAGTGAGCAGCCTCCGAAACACACGGCGGGATTTCATTTTCGGCTATTGATTCTTCGTTCTTTGCCCTGAATCCTGATTGTACATTCGCTTGTAGGTCTCTTTGTATTCCAGATAATTTTTGGCGTATTGCGTAATCCGAAGCACTTCTGCTTCGGTTAATTCACGCACCCGCTTCGCCGGTACTCCCATCATCAAACTGCGAGATGGGACTCTGGTTCCGGGTGTAATCAAAGCACCTGCGGCGACCATACAATTTTCTTCAATCACCACATCGTCCAAAATGATGCTTCCAATTCCGATGAGGTTATTGGATTTGACATGACAACCGTGCAGAGTCACGCTATGCCCAACCGTTACGTAATCTTCAAGTACCGTTGCAAAAGTGGAACGGGTAACATGAATTACCGAATTATCCTGGATATTCGTGCAGCTTCCGATTCGAATATGGTAAACATCGCCACGAATGGTCGTATGGAACCATACGCTTGAATGAGGGCCAATCACCACGTCTCCTATGATCTGGGCGCTGTCTTCTATGAAAGCAGTTTCATGAATCTCCGGAACTTTATCTCCAAAAGCGCGAATCATCATTCCCTCCTGATTTGGTCACCGTGTAGCGCGGCCAGGCCGCAAAGGTATGAACGGTTGCAGTCAAACCGAACACATAACATGATAACTGAGTAACTTTCATGCATTTTGGGATGTGGTGGTCCGGCCCGGATTACGAGAGAACAAATCATAAAACGGTTTGCCAGAAAGTTTTGACATGACTACGACGGACAATCTATCATGATGACTGTTGGATTGAATAGTTCCCGCTCCGTGGCTACCGCTCCTCCAACGCAGTTGCAAACCGAACACCAAAGCCATCTGGATCTGCAATGGTGAAATCACGTAGGCCGTAATACCGATTGGCAATTGGAACAATTACCTTCGCACCAATTTCATTCGCCAGCTTCCAATAGTGGTCAACGTTGGAAACCATCACTCTTACGTTCGCTACAGGAAACGTCGGGGGTAGCAGTACACCTACAGCATCAATTTGCCGGAAGGCAGAGGCCTCAGCGAGAAAGAGACGGTGATCTTCCCAACTGAGCTCCACAAAATCGCCCGCATCACGAAGAAGCTCAAACCCCAGGCGCGATAAAAATGCGTGGAACGCACTATGTCGCTGACGACAATCTCTGTCACAAGTTGTTCAGTGGGATCGATGTATCTGCTCATTGGATTCCTGATACCGTCACCCGGACAGTATCCCGCTTCGTCAAAAATATTTCAAACCCAGTTGGTCTTACACAGCGGTATTTCCTCATCGCCTGTAACGAACCCCACAAGCATCTCGGCCTGCTTCGTTAAACTTGCACAGACAGGGAGAATTAGCGCCAGGTCAAGCTTGAATTCTTGGATCCAGAATTGAGTAGAGCAAGTCGGCTGCAAGATTTGCAATCAAGTAGAGCACGGCAAAAACAAGCACGCAACCCTGAACGAGTGGGTAATCGCGGGAAAAAATTGCCTGAATCAAAAGACGTCCGAGTCCGGGCCAGGAAAAAATCGTTTCTGTGATGACGGCGCCGGTGAGCAGGCTCCCGAACTGCAACGCAATCAAAGTGACAACAGGAAGAAGCGCGTTCCGGACGGCATGGTGAAAAAGGATCCGTTTTTCGCTGCATCCTTTGGAGCGAGCAGTTCTGATGTAATCCGCATTGAGCTCTTCCAACAAACTGGACCGAAGCATACGCATCAGAATCGCCGCCAGCGCTGTCCCAAGAGTTACGCCGGCAAAACAAGATGAGCAAGCGTTCCTCTTCCCGATACGGGAAACCATCCTGCACCGATGGAAAAAGCCAGGATGAGAAGCGGTCCAAGCCAGAAGTGTGGTACGGCCGCCCCGCCCACAGCGAATATTGTAGTCGCCCTGTCCAACCAGGTGTTTGGACGCCTGGCGGCGACCAATCCGAGAGGTACAGCTATGAGAAGCGCAACAAACATGCCTGCAAACGCCATCTCCGCCGTTGCAGGAATCCGCGAAAGGATGAGCTCTGTGACAGGCATTTGAAAAGACCAGGAGTTGCCGAAGTCACCATGGAAGATATTCCATAAATAGGAAGTGTATTGTCGCCACAAAGGCTGATCCAGCAACAATTGCTTCCGCATCGATTCAACATCCGTTTGTTGAGCCCCTTCTCCCAACATGGCTTCAACAGGATCGCCCGGAAGAAAACGAAGGAAGGAAAAAATGACTGTGAGAACCGCAAAGATCAATGGAATCAAAAGAAGAAGACGTCGGGAAAGAAGTTTAAAGTTCATGCAAGGTTCAAATCTGCAGGCAAGTTGCCTGCTCTAACTGCCTGCGCTCCTGACTAACGCACAAAGATTTCAAATGCAAAAACATGACTGTCGTGTCTGGGCTTCCATACAAAATTACGATCGAGAGCGTAAACGTCTTGATCGATATAAAGCGGAATCCAGGGCAAATCTTCCATGAGAATGGACATGATTCTTTCTAACGATTCGCGCCTGTCATCCAGTTTCAGAAGTTGGGCGCTTTCATCAATCGCTTTATCCACTTCTGCATTGCTGTAACCAATCCAATTTCGAACACCATATCCTTGATGCGAACTGCGCGAATGCAATTGTGGTTCTAAAATATCGCTGGCATCACCGACCGTAGCGCCGACGCGGGAAAGGAAAAAAGTAAAATCCTGATTATCCAGCATCTTAAAAAATTCGGTGTCGGGAAAGACTTTTACATCGGTTTGAATCCCAATCGTACGGAGCTGTTCCTGGATCAAGCGGCCTGTCTCTTGAAGAATGTGCCTGACAAACAAGGTAACAGAAAATCCGTTCGCGTAACCGGCCTGAGCAAGCAACTTTTTGGCTTCCTCAATATTATGGGATGGGGATTTGAATCGCCGGGTTATAGCCAAAGACAAATGGCGGCACGGGCTGGCTGGCGGGAACGGCATAAGTGGGTAGCTTATCGATCAGATGTTGCCGGTTAATCCCCATATGAATCGCTTTTCTCACCAGGGAATTCTTGAAAGGATTCTGTTTGGACGTGCAATACGGAGTCACATCGCGCGACACATCGTAGCTCAGATATTTTAAAAAGTAGTTATCCTGTCGCAGGATCTCATATTTTCTGCCGAGACTTCGAATCACAGGTTCCAGTTTTTTTGAATCATACTGAATGAATTGGGATTTACCGATGACGAGATCATTTACGGCGAGTTCGGGCGCGCGATTGAGATAATAGGTCACGTTCCGTACAGATGGCTTGCGACCCCAGTAATTTTCATTGATAACCAGACGGATCATCTCACCTGGAAGCCATTCTTTCAGTCGATATGGACCTGTTCCATTTACGCCTGCGGAAAGAGAGGAGGCCGTGGAACCGCGTGGAACAATCAGAATGTTGTTCAACTTGTTCAAGAAAATCGCGAGAGGAGTTTTTGTGCGAATTTGAACCGTGCTTGAAGAGAGAGCTTTGACATCCTTTACATCGTTCAAATAGGATGCGACTTCCAGATTCGGATCCGTCGCTATCCGTTCAAACGTGTAGATCACGTCGGCAGCATTCAGGACCTTGCCGTTGTGAAAACGTACATTTCGGATGCAGATGAAAGACCCATGTATAGGCATCAGGATTTTCCCAGCTCATCGCTAAGCGGGGACGAATCTTGTTCGCTGCATCCGTACTGACAAGAGGTTCATAAAAATTGGCGCAGGCTGCGTAATTGCTGAGTCTTGTTTTCGCGTGCGGATCGAGTACATCGACTTCGTAAGGAACCGAAATGCTGATGGAATCCGGTTTTTCTACAGCTGGATTGCGACAGGAAAAGAAGGATAAGGCAACAAAGCCGATCGCAATAAATGATTTCAAGCCTCTTTATTATAGTGGATGTTGTTGAGAAAGAGGGCTTCGCAAGGATGTTAAGGGTTTCTTGTGTTGCGGTTCGAATATGGTAATCTATCCGTCGGAGGTGCTATGAATAAAATGAAACTGTTCCTTGTTTTGCTAGCTGTGACCTTTGCGTTTGGTTGCACCACAACTCAGGACACTGCAGACAATCAATTGGTGACTTCACCAACCGGGACCGTTCAAGGCGCCTCAAATACGGAAATCTGCGTTCAACACTACGACAAGAATAAACAGGGCGTCTGTTCCACTTTCGACTACGTCCTGGTAGATGACGATGGGGCGAGGTCGCACGATAGGCATAAATGCGACGTAATCGGATGTCGATCCTGCCCTTTGTAGTGGTTCCATTTAAAGTAGCATGCTAAATTTTCTCGTAGAGAAATAGATGCTCGCACTCTTCAGCAATCTGCTGTGGTTGCTTGGTAATTCTCTACGAAGTAAAGTTTATGCGGGCGGGTCTCAGACCCGCCCCTACTTCTTTTCCAGCCGCAAGCGCTGAATCATGTTGATCAAGCCCTGCCGTGTGATCTTGAGCTCTTTTGCAGTACGCGATTTGTTCCATTGATTTCGGACCAGAGCCTGAAGTACGAAATCCCGGTCAAAGAGCGCCCTCCCTCTTCCAGACTCAGACCATCGACTGTTTCCGCTATCCGGTGAGCTTTGAGTGAACGCGGCAATGCTTCAACTTCTACAGTATTACCCGAATCGGAATTCACCAGAACCATTTGAATAAGATTCTCCATCTCACGAACATTTCCCGGCCAGGAATAATCACAAAGGACCTTCATTGCTCCGTTGGAAAAATGAATTGCTTCCTTGCCGAATGCGCTGGAATACTTTTCTGTGAAGTGTCGCACAAGCACCGGAATGTCCTCTTTGCGTTCACGCAACGGTGGCACCGGAAGCAAATACCCGCTGATTCTGTAAAAAAGATCTTCACGATAGGCTCCTTCCTTGACCAGTCTTTCGATATTCTTGTGTGTGGCAAACAGAAAGCGGACATCAATCTTGCGGACCGCCGTCTCTCCAAGTCTTTGCACTTCACGTTCCTGAATCACCCGAAGCAGCTTCGCTTGAGCCGCCATGCTTAGATCGCCAATTTCATCCAGAAACAGCGTCCCTCTTTGAGCGCGTTCTACTGAGCCGGGTTTCGCAGCAACCGCGCCGGTAAAAGCGCCGCGAGCATGACCGAACAACTCGCTCTCAATCAGGGTTTCAGGGATGGCGCTGCAGTTTAACGCAACAAACGGCCCATCCGGCCCGCTTACTGAGGCGGTGAATGTTGCGGGCAACCAGCTCCTTTCCTGTTCCGCTTTCACCCACGATCAGGACCGAGACGTCCAATGGTGCCACTTTTTCAACCAGCCGCGCTACTTCCTGAATGCTTTTGCTGACACCGATCACATCCTCAAAGCGTTGAAAAGAAGGGAGTGGGCGCAACTCTCGCGCCGCTTCGCGTTCAATTGCCTTTTCCAACAAAGGGGAACAAGCCAGTGAAAAAAACGATACCTTCTGCATGTCGCTTTTTGAGAAAATGGGAGCGGTGTTTCTCCTTTCAAAATACCAGAGGCCAAGGAACTCATCCTTTCTGAAAAAGGGAACCGCAAGAACCGATCGGACCTCATTTAGAATCACCCATGGATTCCTGGAGAGTTCCGGCTCGGAACGCGTATCAAGGCAAAGACTTTCGCGGCGCAGGATCACCTGCTCAAAAATCTTCCCCGGTAGCTCTTCTACAGAATTCCTGGCGGATGTATCCGTGTACAGGACTCGCTCAAAGGTTCCCGAGCCGCTCAAATACTGAACCTGGCTGTACGAGGAATGAAGTTCATTGCTTAACTCTTTTAAGACAGACAATCAACTTGGATTGCAGTTCTTGAGGGGAACTCATCATTCCAAGCAACGATTGCAACCAATCATAGACGGGCTCTGCTGAATCCTCCGGCCGGGCTCGAAGGAGTTTCCGCACCGCCTGGAAGCGCGTGCGTATGTGCAGGCTGCGGTAAAGTGATTCCATCCGGCGTATCCGTTTGAGATGAGATTTCTCCTTCACCAGCATGGGATAAGCCTGGTAGAGCTTTAAAAGATAGTCTGCAGACTCAAGATGATTTTTGCTTTTTCTAAAATTGGAAATCGCCTTTCGCAAATCGCGATCATCCTGTCGTGGAGCTGCGCCGCGGAAAATCAAACTCAGTATCAGGTTCTTACCCATGAGCTTGTAATGCCGGATGCGCCGTCCGATGGACATCGACTTCTTCAAATGAACGCTTGCTTTTGCCGTTTCACTCAGAAAGCCGTAATAGTATGCAAGCAAATGATGAATTTCCGCCCCGGTCAATGGTTCCCTTAGTTCGTCCACGCGCTCTTCAAGAAAAGTGACCAGCGTATGCGCATCGCGATAATTCCCCTGATCCAGCTGATGAAACAAAAGAATCATTTTGGTCTGGAGAATGTCTCCTTCCGCCTTCAATTCTTCGCAAATTTCGATCGTTCGTTTGAGCAAACCAGTCGCCTTTCTCGCATAACCCTGGAGGATGCAATAAACGGCAAGCGCCCGAAGATCGTAAGCGTAAAACCATTTGTTGCCTGAGGCCCGATCAATCGTGCGGCATCGAAGAAAGATTTTTTCAGCCTCTTTCAGCCGGCCCTGTTCGAGATAAACGAGGCCCATATTAAATTGCGCAAGACTCACTTCCCTCGGATGATCCAGCTGCCCAAACAAGGTGACCGCCTTCTCAAAACATCTGGCAGACTCGCTGAATCTGTATTTTTCCAGATGGACATTGCCGAGCAAGTTCCAGACACCTGCGCATCCAAACTCGTTTTGTGTTTTCTGAAAAGCACGAATGCTCCTCTTCATCATTTTTTCGGCCTGATCATGCCGGGATTTTCTCCAGGCAATGGATGCAAAAATTTTGTAACAATGCCCCATTTCTTCCGTATCACGGGAAATTTTCGCGTGTCTCAACGCTTTTCGTGCCAGTTTGGAGGCCTCGGAGAGTTGTCCTTCTTTCAGTGAAAGCCACGCACAACGGCGATAACCATGGGCTAGAAGCGCATCATCTGCAAGCGATTCAGCGTATCGGAACGCTGTTTGAAAATCTTCCGGATTGCGAGGTCCCCGATAATGAGAACAAACGCCGCGAGCCATAAAATACCGAAAGAGACTGCGCTCTTCAGAAATAGAATGTATCGCGGGATCAAGAGCGATCAAGGCCTGCTGTGCGGAAACAATGTCTTCTTGCAGGATAAGACATTCCGCTAGAAGCAAACCGAGCGTGGAATGCAAAACAGGATCATCTCGTGAAAAATCCATTGCCTTCCGATAACTGGCAGCCGCATGAGGAAACTTGCCGCGTTTGTGGTAAACATCTCCCTGCTGTCGGAACAAAACCATCTTTTCAGATGTGGTCAGGCTTTGTTCGTAGGCTTCGAGGTCAATCAAAACCATGAGCGCCGAAGGTTCAATCGAATAACCAAGTTCCTCAAGAGCCCGGCGGGTCCAATGCAAAGCCGTGGATGCTTCGCCTGCTTTCAAGTAGTGCTGTGCAATAAGAATCTGCGAGTCCGGCACAGCGCGAAGAGAGAGTGCATCCGCAAGAGCACGATGGATGCGTTTCAGGCGCTCCGGATCCAAACGTTTTTTGATGGCCTCGGAAAACAATTGTTTGCGAAATCGATATCTCCCATTTACTTCGATAAGAACATTCTTCTGCAGTAATGATTCCACCACTTCCCAATCCTGATCTTCCGCTTCAAATACTTCTGCTTTGACGGAAGCGATCTCCAAAAACATCCTCTCGGGCTCGCTTAAAGGCGGCGCGTTGTTCCAATAAAAGTCAAGCATCGCAACAGGAAAATCAGGTACGCTCGCTTGCACGAAAGTCCATTCACCATCGTTCCACTTCATTTCGCTCTGCCGGCTTCGGAGCGCCTCGGACAGATACTCAGCGAAAAACAGCGGGCTGCCCGATGTGCGCTGGTAGATGTGCTCAAAGTAATTTTTCTTCTGCTTTTCCTGCCAGAGCGGAATGACAAATGATTCATGCATCTGCTTCAATACAGGTTTGTGAAGCGGAAGAGAAACTGCAAAATCCGCAGCCTCCTTGACAACGGAATCACTGGAAATCAGAAAAAGCAGTTTCAAATTTGTAGCTTGCTGAAAAAGCCGAAGAAGAAAGCGCTTCGAAAATGGATCACAGTTTTGAAAATTGTCTATCAATATGTTCGTAACGACACCGGACTCTTCAAATGTTTTCATGAAATACGTCATCAGGCCTGCTTCCGTCATTTCCCTGGGTAATACCTGAGATGTGCCGCCATTCTGCTGAAACAACCTGAAAAGGCTTTTGGTCGAATGAAAGGTCCTCTCTTCTTTTTCGGGAGAAAAATAGATCGTCTTGGAATCGCGTAAAAGCAAATCCGATTGTATCTGCTTTAACAAAGTTGATTTTCCTTCACCCGCCTCACCCTGCACAAACAGCGTACGACCTTTTCCCTGCTCTGCCAGCCTGTAAAGTCCTGCGACAAGCTCCAGCTCACGCGTACAGAGCCATTCGTATACAAAAACTGTTTTATCAATCTGCAACGGAAACGATAAGAACAGATCTTGCAAACACCCGGTCAGTTGTCCCTCTTTTCTACGGGTCCACTTCCTCAAAATTTTCAGCAGTTCATGGTTCGACGAAAAATGCTTTGACGCAAAACTCTGAAGAAGCGTCAAATGCCGGAGATCGTTTGCATCGATCTGTCTTTTTTCTAACGGATGAATTCCGGCAAGAAAGATTTTGCCGGTTCTCTCATCCAAAACGATGTGGTTCGGATTCCATTGAACTTCAATCTTTTTTCGATGCAATCCATAGATGAGTGAAAGCAGAAGCATTGAAAAAGCCGGTAAATCCTGAAACTCCTGCTTGCGGGCTGGAGTGAAATCGACCGGCATGGCATAGCAAAAGCTCCCATCCCGCCCATAGCCGGCAGAGGAAGGCTTCAGCAGAATGGAGTGTTTGGTCCGGGACAGAAGAGCATACTCATTCCAGTGTGCAGCTCGCGGCTTCAAATAGCGTTTGATGAGGTGAGATTGCCCATCCAACCAGCCATCCCAGAGCTCGACATTTTTACCACGATGCAACAGCCGGTTCTTCTCAAATCGAAAAGACGCCCCTGGCGGTCTCCCCATTTGGCCTTATTTAACCATCTTTAATGCAAAGTTCATAGTGACGATAGAACCGGGGCGGCATCATGAAATGCAGGCGTAGTGGCAGAGCATCTCCCGCTCCCTTAGCATCAACAATTTTCCTGAATTGACTGCCACCCAGCACCGGATTTCTTTGCCAATGGAAATGCTCTGCTCAGAGACTGCAAGCAGAGCATTTGCTGTACAAGGAAATGCTCAGAAAAAAGTGCTTATCCATCTGAAAGACAACTTCATCTCCGTGAAACGGCAAATGCTCTGCCACTACAATTTTTAGGGGAATTAGGTCTTTGCGTTAAGAGTTGCGGTTTTGGTATGATTTTTACCTTTAGAAGAGATTAGAAAAGCTGATGAAAGGAGATAGATTATGTCGAAAGAAGGTTTGCTAGGAAATTCAGGCCGGTTGCTTGCGGTGCAGGAGCTTGGCCGGCGCACACCCCGTCAGTTCCGGGACAAGCGTGCGGGAAGAATCGCGGAATATTACGGCATCAATACATTTGGCCACAAGCGAATGAAAGAGAGGTTACCTGAAAAGGTATATGAGAAGCTGCGGAATACTATTTCTCGCGGCGAACGGATCGATCTTACAATTGCTACTGAAGTAGCAGCCGCTGTAAAAGAATGGGCGGTTGAAAATGGCGCAACTCACTTCTGTCACTGGTTCCAGCCGCAGACGGGATTGACAGCAGAAAAGCATGATGCCTTTTTAACGCTTACTGCCGATGGAAGTCCGATGGAAAAACTCAGCGCTTCGCAATTGATTCAGAGTGAGCCGGATGCTTCGAGCTTTCCAAGCGGAGGAATGAGATCCACATTTGAAGCGCGCGGATACACCGCATGGGATCCGAGCAGCCCCATGTTCTTGATGGAAGGGCCAAACGGTTCAACTCTATGCATTCCATCCGTATTCATTTCTTTTACGGGACACGCGCTTGATCAAAAAACGCCTTTGATTCGATCGATGGAGAAATTGAATCAGCAGGCTTTATCGATCATGAGAATGTTTGGAAACAATACGGTGCATCGTGTGGTTCCAACGGTCGGATGCGAACAGGAATACTTCCTTGTGGATAAAGCGTTTTATTTGTTGCGTCCAGATTTGCAATTTGCAGGACGCACTTTGTTGGGCGCGAGACCACCCAAAGGACAGGAATTGGAAGACCACTACTTCGGAAGCATTGAGAGCCGCGTTCTTGCATTCATGCAGGAATGTGAATTCGAGCTGTTCAAGCTTGGCGTGCCTGTCAAGACCCGGCACAATGAAGTTGCGCCCGCGCAATTCGAATGCGCTCCGATTTTCGAAGAGGCCAATGTTGCCGCGGACCATAATCAAATGATGATGGAAATTTTTCGCCGCGTTGCAACTCTGCATAATTTTGCATTGCTGCTTCACGAAAAGCCTTTTGCAGGAGTCAACGGAAGCGGTAAACACAACAACTGGTCGATGATGGACAGTGAGGGGAACAACCTGCTGGAGCCGGGATCCACGCCACAAGAAAATTTACAGTTTCTTGTAATCCTATCCTCGGTTCTGAAAGCGGTGCACAATCGCGCCGGGCTATTGCGAGCAGCGATCGCTACATCGGGAAACGATCATCGTCTGGGCGCTAACGAAGCTCCTCCTGCCATTATCTCGGTATTTCTGGGAAAACAATTGAGCGACATTTTGGATTCGATCGAATCCGGTCAAGTGAAGGGTGAAACAACCGAGCAAAACATCATCAATCTCGGAATTGACAAGCTCCCGGAGATTGCCGCTGATTACACCGATCGCAACCGGACATCGCCTTTTGCCTTCACGGGAAACAAATTTGAATTTCGCGCTGTAGGTTCCAGCTCCTCGATTTCCTGGCCGATGTCGATTTTAAACGCGGCTGTGGCTGAAGCTCTGGAAAATATGCAGGAAGCCATTTCCACGCGCACCAAAAACGGCATGGATTTGCAAAAAGCTGCACTGGAAGCGATTCGAGAAGCGATCGTAGAAACGAAAGCTGTTCGATTTGAAGGGAACAATTACTCCGACGAATGGAAGACGGAATCCGAGCGGAGAGGTTTGCCGAATCTTCGCAAGACACCTGAGGCATTGGATTGGCTGGTACGGCCAGAGTCGTCAGAATTCTTCAAGAAAATGGGGATTCTTGATCCGGAGGAAAATGAAGCCCGCTACCACGTACGCCTGGAACGCTACTTAAAGGACATTGAGATTGAAGTAGAAGTGCTGAAAGACCTGGCTTACACTTCGATTCTACCCGCTGCTTATAAACAGCAAATCATGCTGGCTGAATCGTTAAAGACTTATCTTGAAGCCGCTCATGCAACCGGATTACCGACTCAATCCGTGAGCATGCAGTCACGAGTGCTGGAGCAAATCACGATTCTAATTGGTTCGCTCCTGGAACGGTTGGGTCAAATGGATAAGTATATCGGCGAAGCAGGCCGCATCGATTCATTGCAGGAAAAGGCTCACTTCTTCGCGTATCAGGTAATGGCGAGCTGCGATGCGGTGCGCGAAGTATGCGACAAGATGGAAGAGGTCATTGACGATCAATTGTGGCCCCTTCCGAAATATCACGAGATGCTGTTCTTAGGTTAAACGGAAACGTAGTGGCAGAGCATTTCCCGTATCATCGCAAAAGGCATATCCCCTTGGACGTTGATCTCATTCTGAATGAGAATAATTGTTGTGTGGAAATGCTCTGCGGTGTTGCAATGTAATAGCAGAGCATTTGCGAAGGAAATCAGTTTCATTGTCTAAGCATTAGACGGCGGGCTAAATGCGTTCATAATACCGTGGCGTAGCAAATGCTCTGCCACTACAACACTTCATGCGAACTATACGGACCATCCTTGTTTATATCGGCAGCGTTCTTGTGGCGATTGCCCTCTTCGTGCTCATACGAAGTCATGGCGAAACATTGACCCCGCCCGCTACAGGAGTCGCCGTCAACAGTGTTCCAGGAGGAGCCGCTTCAACGGACATATTCTGGCATCTGCTTCTGGCACTGGCCGCCGTGGTTGCATTAGGTCGATTGCTCGGATGGCTCTTCAGCCGCATCGGTCAACCACCAGTTATCGGTGAAGTCGTTGGTGGGATCTTGCTGGGTCCCTCTTTGCTGGGACACATTGCACCGGCAGCTTATCACTACATTCTTCCAGCGGCAGTTGCGCCCTATCTGGGCATCATCGCGCAATTTGGAATTATCCTGTACATGTTTTTGATCGGTCTTCACTTGAATACGGATTTGCTGCGAAGTCGTATTCAGGCAACGGTGGCGACTTCCCATGCAAGCATTGTTGTGCCCTTCCTGTTTGGTTCCGCGCTCGCCTTATACCTGTACCCGGAATTTGCGACAAGAGAAGTTCCGTTTACAAACTTCGCCCTATTTCTTGGGCTCGCGATGTCGATCACTGCGTTTCCGGTTCTTGCGCGTATTTTGTCGGATCTGGGGTTAACACGAACCGAGCTGGGAACCATTGCCCTCACATGCGCATCTGTGGACGATGTAACGGCGTGGTGCCTTCTCGCATTCGTGGTCGGTGTTGTTCAAAGCACCGGTCAAAGCGCTCTGATGATTGCCGGTTTTACAATCGCGTTCATTTTATTCCTGTTTGTCGTGGTTCGGCCCGTGGCAGCCAGACTGATAAAAGCGGAAGGCGAAAATCTTTCGCAAACCACAATTGCGGCAGCCCTCGTTTCGATGTTAGCGGCGGCTCTTATCACGGAAGCGATTGGAATCCATGCCATTTTTGGAGCATTTTTACTTGGTTCGGTGATTCCGCACGATAGCAAGCTGGCGCGGGCTCTCACACACAGCCTGGAGGATCTGGTTACGATCCTGCTGCTTCCGGCGTTCTTTGCATTCACCGGAATGCGCACTGAAATTGCACTCGTATCCGGTGTCGAAGAATGGCTCATCGTCGGGCTGATCATCGCTGTTGCCACAGTTGGAAAATTCGGTGGAACGATTCTGGCGGCGCGCTTAACCGGTTTAGGATGGAAACCTGCCGCGGTTCTGGGCGTGTTGATGAACACTCGCGGCCTGATGGAGTTGATTGTCTTAAACGTTGGCTTGGAGCTTGGCGTCATCTCACAAAAACTATTTACGATGATGGTGCTGATGGCGCTCGTAACAACCATCGCAACGACACCGATTCTCAGACGACTTAGCTCTTAACGCCCCGGGTGATGCAATCAAACTTGTTTGTAGCGGAAGCAACTGACCAAATGATCGTTGACCACGCCTGCGGCTTGCATAAAGGCATAACAGATCGTGGAACCGACAAATCGGAACCCCCGGCGCTTCAGCTCTTTGCTCATCGCATCCGATTCAGGCGTCTTCGCAGGAATTTCCTTCAACGTTTTCCAGGAATTTCGGATCGTCTTGCCATTGGTAAATTGCCAGATGAACCTGTCAAAGCTTCCAAATTCTTTCCGTACATTCAGGAAGCCTTTCGCATTCTCAATCGCAGAATAGATTTTCAAACGATTCCGGACAATGCCGGGGTTGTTCAGCAAAGCTTCGATCTTTTTTTCATCGAAACGCGCTATTTTCGTTGCATCGAAATTGCTGAAGGCTTTCCGATAATTTTCCCGTTTTTTCAGAATTAACAGCCAGCTCAAACCTGCTTGAGCAGCGTCGAGGATGAGGAACTCAAACAAACGCCGGTCATCATGAAGCGGCACACCCCACTCTGTGTCATGGTATTCGATATAGATAGGATGGCTATTCGACCATTCACATCTGGTTTTCATCTCCAACCTCCATTAAAATAACAAACCTATCATGAAAACCGAATTCCATCCTGTGACCGCCGATCGCTGGTCCGATCTGGAAACGCTCTTCGGTAAGAATGGAGCTTGTGCCGGTTGCTGGTGTATGTGGTGGAGAATTCGCAGGTCTGTATGGGAGAAACAAAAAGGAGAAGGGAACCGTAAGGCGCTGAAGAGGCTTGCCACGAAAGGACCCGCACCCGGCATTCTTGCTTACATCGAAGGCAAGCCCGCGGGGTGGGTTTGTGTCGGACCAAGAGATGATTTTCCGGTTCTTGAGAATTCACGATTATTCAAACGCATTGATGATCAAAAGGTTTGGTCTATCGTTTGCTTTTTTACAGCGCGACCGTATCGCCGCACGGGCATGACAGGTAAATTGATTCAGGCAGCGATTCGGTACGCACGTACGAAAGGGGCACGGATTCTGGAAGCATACCCCGTGGAACCAAAGTCCGATAAGATGCCGGATTTGTTTGCCTTTACAGGACTCAATTCCGTGTTCCGCAAAGCCGGCTTCAAAGAGGTGGCCCGACGCTCCGAAACACGCCCCATGCTGCGCAAGGAATTAACGCAAAGACGCCAAGATGCAAAGAAGGACTAAGAATTTTTTTTTAGCGTCTTTGCGGCCTTTGCGTTAAAGAGCTGTGATTTTTGCGTAGCGGGTCATGATGACCCGCACGCCGTCGTTAAAGCGGATTTTTATTTTCCAGTCGCCTGGAACCCCTTGAACTTCGAGCACGCTGCCCCGCCCAAATTTTTCATGGTTTACAATCGATCCTACACGGAATTCCGCAACCGGGTCCTTCTCAGATTGTTTTGCAATCTCGGCCGGCCTTACGAAACGTTCAGATTGGCGGAGAACTTTAAACCAGGATGGAATCTCATCCATAAAACGGGAAGGGCGGGACACTGCGTTGCTCCCGAAGAGTGAACGGCGCTGCGACCAGGTCAAATGCAGTTTCTCCTTCGCACGGGTCATCGCAACATAAAATAACCGCCGCTCCTCTTCCAGATCTTCGGCGCTTTCCATCGATCGGATGTGAGGAAAAACTCCCTCCTCCATCCCAACAACGAACAACACACGGAATTCCAAACCTTTTGCACTGTGAACCGTCAAAAACGTCACTGCTTCAGATGAACTTTCCCTCCGGCTCTGCAATGGCAACTCACTCAAAAAAGTAGCAAGATCGAATCCCGGCAACGATTCCTGCTCGCGTAGATAACCGAGGAATTCGTTGATGTTTTCAATTCTGTCATCAGCAGTTTGTGAGTCGTCTTTGCGCAGGTACTCCAGGTACCCGGTCTCTTTTAGAAGATTTTCTAAGAATGTTGAAGCCGGCGCTTCGTAAGATTTATACAATTCAAGAAAAGAGAAAAGCGTTTTACTTCCTATGTTCCATGTTGCATCAAAAATAGAGATGTTCTGTGTTTCTGAAACCTGTTGAATCCTTTCGACCAGTTTTTTGCCGGCCCCCCGCGGTGGAACGTTGATCACTCTTAAAAAGCTGTATGTATCGTTTTTGTTGATGACCAATCTCAGAAATGCTATGACATCCTTGATTTCACGTCTGTCATAAAATCCCACAGATCCAACGATGCGGTGGGGAATTTGAGCTTTACCGAACGATTCCTCAAAGACCCTGGATTGGGCATTGGCCCGGTATAAAACCGCAATTTCCGATGGAGCAAATTCCTTCAACAATGCCATTGTTTTCAAAGTGACATATGTCGCTTCATCATACTCATCCAGCGCGTGGTAAATTTCGATCGGCTCTCCCGACTGATTATCGGTCCAGAGTTCCTTTTTGATTCTTCGTGAATTGTGCGAAATGACTTCCTGCGCAGCCTTGATGATTGTTTTTGTGGACCGGTAATTCTGTTCCAGCTTGACGATCTTCACATCATGAAAATCCTTCAGGAAATGCTGGATGTTTTCCGAACGCGCCCCTCGAAATTTGTAAATCGATTGATCTTCATCTCCCACTACCAGGATATTCCGGCGATCTCCCGTAAGAACTTTCAATAGCTCATACTGGATTTCGTTGGTGTCCTGATATTCGTCGACCATCACGTACCGATACAGTTCACTGTATCTTTGCCGTAGCTCCGGATGCTCCCGAAACAGGCGCAGCGGCAAAAGCAACAGGTCATCAAAATCGACAGCCTGATTTGCGACCAGTTTTCTGGAATAAAGATTGAGAATCGCCTGTAGGTTCGGATCAAATATTTCTGCGCCTTCTGCGCGAGCTTTTTGCCACTTCAAAAAATACTGCACCTCCCGGGGAGCGTAGCGGTTTTCTTTTCCCAGTTCGCTGATCGATTCCTTGAGAAGCGCCAGCTGATCCTCTTCATCAAAGATCTGAAAATCGCGCGAATACCCAAGTAAAGAAATATGACGCCGGAGGAGAAGAGCGCAGAATGAATGAAATGTAGAAATCAAAGGGACTTTGAATTTGTCACCTGCCAGAAGCGCAGACCGGCCTTTCATTTCTCCGGCTGCTTTGTTTGTGAATGTCAAAGCCAGAATATTTTCTGAGGCGGACGCGCCAGTGAGCAACAGATAAGGAATGCGGTAAGTGATGACACGTGTCTTCCCTGAACCGGCCCCCGCCACAACGAGGACAGGTCCTTCGACAGTTATCACCGCTTCTTTTTGAGCGGGATTTAATTTCTCCAGTAATGTAGAAACTTGATCCATTTCTAAAGCTTTCGTGAGGCGGGCGTCCCTGAACGCACTTTGAAAAATATCCGGCGGGCATAGAGGCCCGCCCCACAAGTATAAATAGAACCAGTGATTCTACCAGATTAGAAAATCTTCGCATCCAGTTCCACTCTTTCAACATTGCCGAAGTAAATACAAAAGAGGTCCCTTTTTCCGGCAATCTTTTTTGGAAAATAGTGCAGTCGTGGAGGTAAACCTAATTCGCGTTGAATTCGATTGATGAACTCAACCGTGGGTCCTTTAATATCGGGATTCTCCTTGCCCTGACTTAGATTCGGATCGATTAAACCCGCGTGACTATGCGCAAGCTCATGCAGAAAAATGATTCCTGCACCGAATGCCTGCCTTGGAACATCGCGATACGTCACGCTCTTCAATTGTTCAAAGTTCAGATCAATCCGGGATCCTGAGCTTCCTAATCTCGTATCAGCGCCAGTGCGAACGCGATAGACCGTTTCACTTTGTAAGGCCCCGAGGAGCAGGTACCGGGCGGTGGGTGAAAAATCTGGACTGCTAAAAAATGCAAAGGGGATCCATGGCATCATGAAAGGCAGTTCCCTGATGAAATCCTTCCTGACATCCAACCAGAGGCCTGTTGCCCTTTGAAGATCCTGAAGCAATTCCTTCTTATGCTCAGGATTTGTGGCAACATCCATCATCACTAAAGAATTAGAATTCGTGGTCATCAATAAACAACAGAGGAAGAAAACACCGGATCGCAGTATCCTGGATATCATGATTCGCAACTCCTTGAGGCGAACGACCCGGCAATCCATGTGCCATCGCGAATCATGCATGCTCGCTCACGCTAAGTGTTCGAATAAGATGACTTAATTCATGGAAAGTCTTTCTTACACCGGCGCTGTTCGGTTTCGGGATTTCCAACATTTTGTGGAATTCCCAAAAGGACGGAGATGCAACTTTTTTATATGGAATTCGTCTAAGTAGGTAATGAGGAACAGGGGCATGGTGTACTCAATCAGGATTTTCAGCGTTGCATTCGAAAGGAACGCAATGTCGACATGGTGATGAAAAACTCAATTGCGCGTTTGGAGATGAGATTGCGATCGTGGGTGAGGTCAATTCGCTATACGGGATGTTTCTGTTACTGATCCTTTTTGAAAGGAATACCCAACCGCTTCATCATTTTTCGTAGACCAAACCGGCACCGATCCTGGTGTCAAGTTGTTTTTCGGACTGCACAAATGGAATTGTAGGTTCCTGAACTTCGATATTTGAGAAACCAACATGCCATCGTAGTTGTAACCCCTTCTTACGGGCCGGTTCCGACGATCTTTTGGCAATCTAGAGTTTAGTCAAACCCTCAACTGTGTTGCCGCAAACAGCTTTTGCCTGATATCAAAGCTGCCATACGAAGAACTTTGAACACCCTTAACACTTTTCGCTTTCATTCTGGCGCCGGATACCAAGCTTTCTCATGCGCGCTTCCAGTGTGGTCGGTTTCAATCCCAGCAATTTAGCGGCCCCCCTTTCGCCACTCACGCGCCAGCAGGACATCTCAAGCACTTCTAGAATATGTTCTTTTTCCAGTTCTTCGAGTGTTGGAATTCGCGACTCCGGCCGTATACCACGAGGTTGGGGCAACCATTTTCCAGGTTCGAGTTGAGTGCTCTGACACAGGATCACCGCGCGTTCAATAAGATTTTCCAGCTCGCGAATATTGCCCGGCCAGGAATACGCAAGCAGAGCATCCACCGTGATCTGGGGAATCCGTTCAATATTTTTGCGAAACCTGGCTCCGTATTTCATCACAAAATATTTTACAAGGAGCGGGATGTCTTCTTTGCGTTCACGTAACGGTGGTATTCGAATCGGAAAAACATTCAGTCTGTAAAAGAGGTCCGCGCGAAATTTTCCTTCCTGAATGCAATCTTCCAGATCGCGATTCGTAGCAGCGATCATGCGAACATCAACCCGGATGGTTTGATGTCCGCCGACACGCTCAAATTCTCCTTCCTGCAGGACCCTTAGAAGTTTCGCCTGCAGGTCGAGTTGCAGGTCGCCGATTTCGTCCAGGAAAATTGTTCCACCATTGGCCATTTCAAATCTTCCCAGCTTCTTTGTGTAAGCTCCTGTAAACGAGCCTTTTTCATGGCCGAACAATTCGCTTTCCATCAGACCCGGGGGCAAAGCAGCACAGTTAATTTTAATAAGTGGTCTATCCTTCCGCAGACTTAATTCATGGATCGAGCGGACAATCAGTTCCTTGCCGGTTCCGGTTTCTCCGTTCAGCAGAACTCCGGCATCTGTCGGCGCAACGGTTTCAACAGCTTTCAACACGCGCCGAATGCCAAGAGACTGGCCTACGATGTTTTTGAAATGGCGTTGTACATGGATTTCTTCTTTCAAATAAAGATGTTCGTAATCCAATCTGGCTCTGAGTCGCGCAATCTCCTCATGAGCAAGTATGTTTTCGAGATGGCAATGCGATTTGCCGTGCTATCTCAGCAAGAAGTTCCATGATCCTCTCTGGAATAGTGACGTAAAAATTTGCTGCCCAGATTCAATGTGCCCAAAACATTTCCATTCCTAACCAACGGAACAATGATTGCAGATCGTAATTCTTGAACGAATGCGATCTCTGGAGCCCGCGAATTCCGTCAGGTCATCATACAAAACCGGCTCTTTGGTTTCGATTACTTGCAACAGAAACACTCTCCTCGGCAGGAATTTCCGTTCTACCTTCAGGAGCGTCACTCTGATCAGAAGGATTTCGAAGTTCAAGGATGCGGAAAACATGATTGCGATTGTCGAAAAAGGCCAACTCGGCACGATCAAAAGGAATCACTTTACGCACGACCTGCGTCAGTGACATGAAAAATTCGGAACGACCCCGGGTAGAAGCTATTTGATCGAGCTCAGCCAAAACACCATATCTCGGATCCAAAGTTTCCGGGTTCGTTTGAAGATGCTTGTAAAGAGGATTGTTATGAACCACATCATGGATAATCCACAAGGGATGTCGTACTTGCGCATCGATTAAACAGCTTCCGGAAAGTCTGGTCAGATCGTACTGACATAAAAAAACAGCCGGCAATTCTTCGACGCACGAAAGCTGGAATGGGGCCGGCGGACTCGGAGTCATTGCTCCCGCGCGTTACATCTCCCACCCATCGTAAAATCCCGTTTGCGGGAAGCTGTCTCGCAAGGGATTCCATCCTTCTTTGGAAGTCTGTCGGATTGTGCATGGTTGTAGTCGAAAATAAGCTGGCCTTTGTGAAGTGCTTCTCCTGCATCAATCTGAAACGTCTGTAAAGCAGCAACAATTTCCTGTTCTGCAAAATCGAACAGTGGACGGCAGACGCAGGTATCGCCGCTACGCAAACCTTCTTTGATGAAGGATCGGTATAGCCGGATGGCTTCTTCTTTTGTCCGGTAGAAATGGCCAATATGCTGGCCAGACGAAACTTTTATTGAAGCCAGTCCCAAATTCACCTGCTTTTTCGCGGTGCTGATAAAGGCCTCCGAATCTGTTTTCATATCGCCCATTATCACGTTACGCTCTGATTGCGGGCGAACACAATCGATGATGGGACGAACTGTGTTTAATGAGACATGAGTAACGAGCAATGAGTGATGAGAACATCTCTGAAAGGCGAAAAACAATTCTTTAGCATTTCTCAAAACTCATTGCTCATGACTCCAATGTTGCACACCAATAGCCATACCAAGTTAGACGAGATGGTTCAGGCTTTTGTTGCTGTTTTTTCGCCCGGAATGCGAAGAATAATGGAGGAGATTTAGATCCTTCTAACGGAGGATAAACATTGGAGTGCCGGAGCCGCCGCCGGCTGAAACATTCAGCAATGGTCCGCGCGACAATCGAACGCCGCAACCTTCGATTTCGACATCCATTCCAGACATAGGGATCGAGATCAAAATAACGTTCGCTGAAAATGAGCTTACTCTCCATCATCGATGGATATAATTCGCTTCCCACGGCCACGCGCTCTTGAACGATGTATGAATTTGCGATTGCGTATTTCAAAGCGGATTCCCATTCCTCGTGACTGGCTTCCCAACCAAGCACCACTCCCTTTCCGCCGTATTCCCCGCCTGGTTTCAAAACGAGAGAGTCTTTGGCGCGTAGAATATAAGGAATCAAATCCACGGTATTTCCAGCTCGATCTGTTTTGACTTCCTTCACACGTCGGGTCCAGGGTACATACTTTTCAATGCCCCGGCGCACATCATCATCGAACAGATTAGAATGAATAGGATCGGTCAGAAGAGCAAAAAGGTTTTTGCGGAAAGCCAGTTGGACTCCAAAACCGTTCGCAACACAAACAGCTCGATCCTTCGCTGCTTGAACCATGACATTCTCCGGTCCCAGCCGGTCCAGCATTTCACCGACGACAACACGCTTGTAAACAAGCTCAACAACAAAATCTCCCAGAACGAAGACGGCCATCCTTGTATTCCAGCTCCCGCGGATCACCAATCTTCACACGACACCCGTGCTTCTCGAAATATTCCTGAAACAACAGAAACTCAGGATAAGTTGGGGTTTCCTTCCAATCGATGATGCCGATTGCAGGAAGTCCTCGACCTCCCCACTGGTGGTACGCTCGTAAGAGCGACTTGAAGACGAAGGATCTCACGGGTATTGTGCGAAACGGATAACGCCCGGAAAATTCCTGTAGAACCGGCATGGAAGCGAACAGTTCACCGAGCACTTCACCATAACCGATACCTCCGGGACTATCGGAGTTATATTCCACGAATTGAAAAGTGTCGCCAGAAAGAAATCCATCCAAACGCGCACTGACATCCGGCAACCCGTATCCGGTATTCACCTGGATGATTGCTTCTTCGGCTGATGAAAGATCCATTTGCTTTCTAAGATCTGCATCCTTCATCAGATGTCCGCATAAGACAACGATCCCCTTCATCACAAGCATGGATGCTTGCCGGACTTGTGAATATGTTGCGGAATCAAGAAAGTATGGGCGGAGAACTGTACAAACAGGGCGGCCTGCGACAGACAAAATCTCTTTTGCCGAATCCAGAATCTCGACAGTACTGTCCAGATGTTTTTCAGCCAGCAGATCGCTGATAGTACCGGATCGCCTCGGAGATCATGGATGGATAAACTGATCCCATCGCGTACCGGGCGTTTTGAAGGAAGATTGCTGCGCGCGTTCGATCAGAAGATCCGCCATAGCACGAACAACCCATGGAAAATACAGATCTGTCAAAGAAGAAATGTCAAAATCAGGAGCCGAATTCATAAAATCAATCGCAATGGGAACCTGGTCTCGAACAGCAAATTCGACTGTGTTCATGTCATATCCCAGAGCTTCGTTGATGCGGATTGCATCTGATTCAATTCTGCTTCGAAGATCCGGCGTGATCTGCTGATCTACGTTCCGATAACGATCAAAATGCGGCTTCGTGGGATCCCAGTTCGTTATCAGAATGTTCGTTTTGCCGACACAAATGCATCGCACATATTGCTCCCACTCAATGAACTCCTGCAACATCATGCACAGCTGACCGGTTTCGTTGTACACTTTCAGCAATTCATCCAAAGATTCCACCCGATGGACATCCTTCCAGCCGCCGCCCCAATGCGGTTTTAAGATTGCAGGCAAACCCGTGTATTCAACAACCGCATTCCAATCAATCGGATGTTTTAAGTTCCTCAAACTCTCCGATACGATGGATTCCGGATAAGAACGTGAAGGAAGAATCAGGGTCCGCGGGACGGCGATTCCCATTTGCTGAATCAGCGCCGTTCCAAAGAATTTGTCATCCGCAAGACGCCAGAAAGGATTATTGATCACGCTGGTTCCGGATAAAGCAGCTTTTTTTAAGAAAGCCTGATAAAAAACCACTTCGTGTGAAATCCGGTCCAGAATCACAGCATATGGCACAGGATCATCGCTCCTGACCTCGCCGACCGACACATATTCTGCAATCACACCTGAGCTTCGTTGATTGATTTCTGCAATCAACGCATCGGGAAAGGAACGCTCGCGCCCGACTAACAGACCAATTTTTAACAATATATACAAAAGTTAAATGAGTTAACTTACTGGGAAAGGTGATTTCTAAGTTTATCGCGGAAGCGCCGGCTCATCAAAAGCCTGGTTCCATCCTGGAGAATGACGCGGCAGTCGCCGTGAAAGAGGGACTGGAGCTCCCGAACACGGTCAATATTGACGATTGTGGACCGATGAATGCGGAAAAACTGTTGGGGGTTTAGCTGACTTTCCAGTGAGCTCATGGCTTCACGAATCAAATGCGATTTCTTTCCCGCATGGATCAAAGCATAGTTTCCTTTTGCTTCGATCCATTCCACTGCATCTGCATGGATCAGGAAGATGCGTCCGTCCTCTTTGATCACAATCCTGTCCAGATACCGTTTTTTTTGCGAATCCATTTCCTGTAAAAAAGCGGTGATGTGAGCCGTCCATTCCGAATCGGATCGCATCATGCTTCGGGCTCGCTCTACCGCACGCTCAAAACGTTCTTCATCGACCGGTTTCAATAAATAATCCAGTGCATGGACATCAAATGCTTGAACCGCATATTTGTCATAAGCGGTCACAAAAATGATGTATGGAAGTTTTTCGCGCTTGAGCTCATTCAAAACCGCAAAACCGTCCATCTCCGGCATTTGTATATCCAGAAACACCAGATCCGGATTGTGTTGCGAAATGAATTCGATTGCTTGAATTCCGTTCGAGCAATCTCCGATCAGTTCAAGTCCGCGGTCTTTTTCCGCAATACTTCGGAGACCTTCTCTGGCAAGCGGTTCGTCATCGACGATAACGCATCGGATCTTATTCATAGTGAGCCGCCGGAGCACCACTGGCCGGGATTTCCATGATCACTTCCACACCACCTGTGGATCCATTCTCCAAACTGAAACGATAGGATTCGCCAAAGGATTGTTGCAAGCGGGCCTGGGTATTGGATAGACCGACTCCCGCCTGAAAACTTTCCGGAAGACCGGCCCCATTATCACGAATCCGCACCTGAAGCATCCCATTCTTCCTGGTTGTGCTGATCTCAACAACGCCCGGACTGGACCGGGGCCCGATACCGTGACGAATCGCGTTTTCGACGATTGGCTGCAAAATCAGATTTGGAATTCGCATATGCAAAGTTTCAGGATCAATGTTCAATTGAACCGTTAAACGATCTTGAAAACGAACCTTTTCAATTTCCAGATAGCAACGCAGAAATTCCAGTTCTTGCTGCAAATCGACGTCCTGGGCGCCTGAATTCTGCAATGTCAGCCGCAGGAAATCAGCAAGGCGAACAATCATCTTTTTAGCAGTCTGTATGTCCGCATGACTCGATCCGGATCTCTGAAGCAAGGATGACATGGAGTTCAATGTGTTGAATAGAAAATGAGGATGGAGCTGCATTTTTAACGCCTGAAGCTGCGCCTGGGAAAGCTGGGCCTGCAGTTTCACAGCCGCCACTCTCTTTTCTTGAAACGAACGGTAATACTGAAGCGCATGAGCAAATCCCAGAATTGCCCAGTAGGTTAGAACGTCATAATGAAAATACCAGATGAAGTTCAGTTCAAACTTTTCAAACCAGGAATGCTGATATCCATCAAGCGCTTCGAACAGAAGAAGTGAAGTAACCGCAAGAGCGATGTGAAAAGTTGCAAAAGCAACGCTTGCCGGAATATGGATCCAGATCGATTCCCGCCAGGTTTTTGATTCTAACGGATAGCGCTTGCCGAGCTTCAGGATTGGAATCGCCAGGAATGCCCATAAATACCAATCGGGCAATGTTGAACGAACCGCTTTGCTGAAAGGGAAAGTTCTTCCCTTCCATGACATTAATCAACAAATAAATATGTGTACTGAAGAACAATCCAATGGCGGTCCAGAATAGGAAAGCCAATAGCCAACGGGTTGTCCGTGGATTCAAACGCATACGGCGATCATAACCAATTTTCGCTATCCGAGTACAGATTTGGGATGAACGGCCTCTTCGAAGGGACGAGACCCTTTTATTGCATATTGCAGATTGGAAATTGCAAAGTCATGAACCAGTACAGTCCGGCCGAATTCTGCAATCTACAATCTGAACTAACTACAATCTGCAATGTATTATAAATGCTATGAATGAAACACCTGTTCAGTATCGTGAAAGAATTTTTCGCACATTGGGTTCTAACCAGCCGTTCGAGGTACTCGCACACACACCGGCTCTCCTTCGTGACTGGATGGAACAGCACAATGTTCAAAAGTGGATCATCCCTCCGGCCTCAGGCGAATGGAGCGCGGCGCAGGTTCTTTCTCATCTCGCAGAAGGGGAGCTCGTTTTTGCCTTTCGCATCCGGATGATAGCGCGATCGAGTGGTACGAACATTCAAGGGTTTGATCAGAATGTCTGGGTCCATCACTGCGATTATCTTACGAGTGATCCCTCCCTTGCATTGAAGCTTTTTGAACCCGTGCGTAACGCCAATCTCGCCTATATCCGTTCGATTCCAGCAACAGAGTACGAGAATTACGGAATACACTCCGAACGTGGAAAGGAGACCGTCAACGATGTGATCCGATTGTATGCAGGTCACGACTTGAATCATCTACGCCAGATCGAAGAACGGTTGGACCTGTAGGCCTTGGCGGTTTTCCTCTAACCAAAGTTAGATTCCTGACTCAGCTTCTTTCCTAGTCCCATCTCCATCTTCATGCCCATGACCACTCAGGGTGGCCAGGGCTACGCTTATTCAAGAAAGATTCAAGGAGATAGAACCATGAAACAAAAAATGAACGTACTGGTGATTACATTTTTCTGGGTGGTCATGGCATCGATGACTGCTAATGCCGGCGAGACCGTGAGCGGCGCGGCGGGAATCGTTCAAAGCAATGACACCTACTGGGTCACGTTCAGCGGCGACTGCAGCTGCGATTCCATATTCATCATGCAAATTGATGGAAGCGGGAACATCCTCAAAGCCCCGAAAGCTGTGCTTGATGTGGAAACCTTCGGTGCGGGAGCGTCTGCACTTGTGAAGTTAGGCTCTTCTAAATTGGTGCTTTTGCACTGGAAGAGCTCCTCTTATTTGGCACGGGCGATCATCGATAAAAGCACGTTGAAAGCATCCGGAGTGACAACAACGGGACTCTATTCCTTTGAAAATGAATTCCTGCATGCAACACAGAAATCGTCCAACAATTTCTTGATTGCAGAAAATTATCCGAATGGCACGTTGAGTTCATATGGAATCAGCAGCAAAGGAATTCCAAAATCGACGGGAAGTTCTCTGGCTCCTGGCGCTCCAAACGACAGTGATGAAGCAAGCATCTCTTCTGATGGTCTGAGTCTTATTACGAATCGGTACTCCGATACAGGCTCGATTGAACAACTTTTCGTTCAAGCTCTGGATGAGAAAGGATCACCGGTTGGATCTCCAAAACTGCTCGCAAAGTTTAAGGATATTGAATCCGTAGATGTAACAAACCCGCTTGCGAATGGAGACCGCTTCGTCGTTTACACTGTTGATGCGGGTACAACGCCCGATGACAGGATTTTTTTACAGACAATCAATGCGACAGGAAAAAAGATTGGATCAAAGAAAATAGTCAACACACCGCCAGATCGTTCTGAAGATAGCCAGACGGTCGCGATCGACCCGCTGGGCCGATTTGTGCTCTTTACAATGGGCGGAGACCAATTTGGGTGTGCAGGCAACGACATTCTGGTGTACCAGGCGCTTTCTGCCAATGGTGCGGCGAGCGGACCGCTCAAGGTGCTTGGAAGCTGCGACCTGGTTACGGACGACATCATGAATCTGGATATTTTGATGGAATAGCGGGCTCTGCAGGCAAGATGCCCGCGGTCCATAATGCAGGCGTGACGCCAACGCTCCTTTGAAATTTGACAAGACTACAAGGAGGCCCTAGCCTATAGGGAAGGGGATGGTTCTTCTTGGACCATTCCCGGATGCTGACAGTGAAATAAGATGAAACGGTTCGAAACCGTTCCCCTTACAAAATTACTAGTACTTTATTCGCTTGTCTTAATCATTCCTATCACAGCATTTTATCTTGCGCGGATCGGCCTTCATTGGATCTACCTGGTTCCGCTCTTACTTTTGATATCGTTTGTGTTTGTACTGTTTGGTGCATGGAGCCGAATCCATGTTGTAGAAGCGCTTCGAAAACTGGAGAAAGCGCTGCAGACAACGCGTGTGGGCGTCACGATAACGGACATCGAAGGCAAAATCATATACGTGAATTCGGCCGAAGCTCGAATGCATGGATATGATCCCGAAGAACTCGCCGGGAAAAACGTCCGTATTTTTGCTGCACCGGATATATGGGAAGTGAATCCGCCCGGATCTGATTCGTGAGATGACCAGCTGGAGACGCGAAAGCCAGAACCTTCGAAAGGACGGAACGTCCTTTCCCGTTCGACTGATTTCCGACATAATCCGCAATCAGACCGGTGATCCGATCGGCATTGTGACGGTTTGCGAAGATATAACGGACAGCAAGAAAGGCAGAGATGAAACTTCGAGATTCAGAGCTGAAATTCCGATCCGTTGCTGAATCGGCAACAGATGCGATCGTTCTGACGGATGGCGATGGGAACATCATATTCTGGAACAGAAGCGCCCAGCGAATCTTCGACTATTCCGCGCATGAGGTCTTGGATCAACCGTTGAGCAACTTAATGGCGCGTCGCTATCATGAGACCTATCGTGAAGCGATTCAGAAACTCAGTAACGCCGCCGGCCCAAATGCTACGGGCAAGATCATGGAGGTTCATGGCAAAAAGAAAAATGGCGAAGAATTTTCGATGGAATTATCACTGGGAGTGTGGATCCACAGAAAAAGGAACATTCTACAGCGCGATGATACGCGATATCACAGACAGAAAGCTGGTCGAACAAGAACTACGGCTACATGAAGGGCAGTTGGAAGAACTCGTCCGTAAACGCACGGAAGAGCTTGCTCAAACCAATCGAATGTTACAAATCGAAATTGTGGAAAGACGCGAGATAGAGGAGGAGCTGCGAAAAAGTGAGGAGCGATATGAATTGGCGGTGCGCGGTGGAAAGGAGGGGCTTTGGGATTGGAACTTGAAGTCCAACGAAATCTTCTTATCGATTCCCTGGAAATCAATGCTGGGATATAAAGATCCGGAGATATCCAATCAGCCGGAAGAGTGGTTGAATCGAGTTCATCCGGATGATCTGCCGAAAGTAAATGCGGAGCTCACGTCTCATCTGGATGGGCAAACGGACCATTTTGAATGCGAATACCGGATCCTTCAAAAAGATGGAGACTACAGATGGGTATTAAGCCGCGGAGCGGCGATTCGGGATTCCGATGGAAATGCGATACGGGTGGCTGGAATTCAGAGAGATATCCAGGAGCGAAAGTTGATTGGAGGCGGATTGGAAGCAGAGAGCCTTTTGCGATCCGCTGACGGCTTTACCCAATCGCGTTTTGTTTATGGAGCGCATGGAGCAGGCGCTCCATCGGCTCCAACGCCAGCGCGAGCTATTGATTGCCGTTCTTTATGTCGACCTTGATTATTTTAAAAATATCAACGATACGTACGGGCACCGTGTTGGAGATCAGCTTCTTGTGGCTGTTTCCCGAAAACTAAAGTCCTGCGTGCGGCCGAGCGATACAATTGCCAGAATCGGAGGGGATGAGTTTACTATCTTATTAGAAGACCTGAAATCATCCGAAGAGCCGGTGCGGATCGCCGAACGAATTTGTACGGAATTGCGGGATCCTTTTTGTCTTGAAGGCTTCTATATTCAAACAAGCGCGAGCATCGGTGTGGCTGTGAGCTCAGCGGATCATTGCGAAGGAGAATCACTTTTGAACGATGCAGACCTCGCAATGTATCTGGCGAAAGACCAGGGCAGAGCGCGCCATGAAGTTTTCCAGACGCGCAAATCATCCTGATAGGGAGCCCGGAGCGTAACCATGACTGTTTCGAGACTCTCAGGAATCAGGGGAATCGGGGTGGACCGGATGGGCTCCCTGGCCGATCGTGCATCGGATCCTGACATCTTGCGTCTGGAGAATCTCGATACAGATGTAGCACCGCCAAACGGCATTTTAACAATCACACAAAACTCAACGGAACAGGATCACTCAAACAGCTACCTTCCATTCCTGGGAAGCAATGAATTGCGACAGGCCGCGACAGACCTTGTGAACCGGCTGGCCGGAACGGATTACAACTGGGAGCGATCCACGATCATTTGCGCCGGGTGGACTGAATGGAATTCTCAATACATTGCTGGCTCTTTTGGAAGCGACAGATGAAGTGATTCTGCCTGATCCAATCTACATAGGATTGATCAATCGTGTTCGTTTGAGCGGAGGATCCCCTGTTTTTGTGCCTTATCACAACGTGAATGGCAGATGGATACTGGATCGAGTGGAGTTCAAACGGGCTGTTACTTCCAAAACAAAAGCTTTCTTGATGATGAGCCCATCCATGCCTGCAGGCGCAGTTCTGGCGAGGGAGGATTGGGAATACATCTGCGCGCTTTGTGCGGACTCCCGTGCGTGGATGATTTACGACAGCGCAATGGAACGGATTTTGTACGATGGAGTGGAACATATTCATCCTGCGTCCTTTCCGGGCATGGCAGAACGAACGATCACCGTAGGGAGCGTATCGAAAGAGTACCGCATGATCGGCTGGCGGACCGGTTGGATTGTTGCCCCGCCCGAAATCGTGAATGACATCGGTCTGGTCAATATTTCAAATGTGGTGAGTCCAGCAGGTATTGCACAGGCAGCAGCAGCCGCAGCATTGCGATTGCCGGACGAAGACATTCTCAACGCAACCAAAGAATGGCAAAAGCGCCGAGATATCCTGCTTGCAGGAACTGGACGGTTTACCAGTCATCAAACCTCAAGGCGGATGGTCGATGCTCCTGGATGTCGCTCCGTTTGGAATGAAGAGCGAAGAAGCTTCTATGAGACTCTTCGAAAAAGGCAAAATTGCTGCAACACCGATGACAGGCTGGGGTAGCAAGCACTCGGATCAGTTCATTCGCTTTGTTTTTTCCAATGAGCCGGCCACGCGGTTGTCCGGGATCAGAAGCCGCATCGAAGCCGCTTTGCTGTAGGGCGACGATTTATGGCGTCCTCAGCATCCCATGCATCCAATCGCAGTATCGTATGCAAAAGAACAGTCGCACCATTCGCCATATCCTGAGGATGTGTAAATTCTTTGGGAGAATGACTGATTCCTCCGACGCTTGGAACAAAAATCATTCCTGATGGAACCAGTCGAGCCATGTCCTGCGCGTCATGTCCGGCTCCGCTCGGTAGAGTTTTTGTAGTGAAACCGAGATCTCGAGCCGATTCATCAATGATTTTACGCAACCGCAGATCCGTGGGAGCCGGAACCGCGGTAACATCGAGTGCTTCGATCGACAAAGTTGTTCCGGATTCCGACTGCAATCTTCTGCGCTGCTTTCTGCACTTCATCAAAAACCTGATCGATTTTCGCTTTGGAAAGGTCGCGGATTTCCAGACTCATGACAACCTTTCCGGGTATCACGTTAGGAGCTCCGGGCTCCGCATGAATTCGTCCGACAGTTGCAACGTGCCTGCCGGGAATACTTCTCGCGATTTTGTTGACAGAGTCAACTATTTTCGCAGCGGCCAGTAGAGCGTCTTTTCGCTGATCCATCGGAGTCGTCCCGGCGTGATTGGCGAAACCCAAGGATTGTGATGTCCCACCAGTTGATTCCAACGATTCCTTCCACCACTCCGATGTTGATTTTCTCAGAGTCCAGAATTCCGCCCTGTTCAATGTGCAACTCGACAAAAGCTAGAATTTCAGACGAGGTACGGCGCGCCTCGGCAAGTCTGATCCGGGTCTCCTCCGATCGCACGGATTCCCTCACCGATCGTTTTTCCGGTATGGCTCCTGACCTGGAGTGCCTCTTTGGAAAGATCGCCAATGATCGAACGGCTGCCAACAAGGCCACCCTCTTCATCGGAAAATATAATCACTTCCAGCGGATGAAGCGTTGAATGCTGTTTTTCATTGAATACTTCGATGCACTCCAAAGCGCCGATCACCCCAACGTCACCATCGTAATTGCCCCCCTTCGGAACCGAATCAATATGTGACCCGAACAAGATCACAGGAAGTTCAGGATCGCGGCCCTCCCGCCGGCCGATGATGTTTCCAGCAGTATCAACGCGCACTTTCAATCCGGCTTGTTCCATCAAAGTTTTCATGTACTGACGGCCTTGAACATCCGCTTCACTGAAAGCAACGCGGCTGACTCCCCCTTCCGGATTTTTTCCAAATTCCGAAAGTTTTAGTATCCGCTCTTCCATTCTCTTTACATTCGCTCGAAAATTTTTCCAATCCTCGCTTCGACAGAGGGCATTAGCGAAAACGTTAACAAAAAGGACACGGTGAATCCATCAAACGTTGGAGAAAAGCAATTCATTCGCATAGACTATTCCTGAAGACCGGAAGTCCGTGACTCTGTTTGTGTTAACCGGTAAATCAGGATGGCTGCACGTTGGATGAGTAATGGAATCGATTCCAGATCGACATCCTCCTTCGGGCTGTGACCTCCATCTCCCATCGTGCCCAAACCATCCAGTCCGTCAACGTACCTGGCAACAAAAGAAATATCTGCTGCGCCTCGCTTACCAGGATCGAACGGCACAATGGCAGAATATCCCAGATCCCGGCTGACTTGATCCAGAACTCCAAGGAGCTTTTTGTTTCCATCCGTGGGCTCCATGCCCGGATAGCCTTCCGAGAAAGGAAATTTCAGCCGAAGTACCCGTTAAGTTTTGCGCGACTATTTTTCGCATTCGTTCTCTGGCACTTTCCAGTTGCTCATCCGAAATGAATCGTAAATCTCCTTCCACTGTCACAGTGTTCGCTATCACATTCGTTTTTCCAAATGCCGTTCCTTTGCTAAGCTCGGGATCATAGGTGACCTCTGTTCCGCCAATGATGATTCCAGGATTGAAAGTTAAATACTGCTCACCCTCCAGTTCTGTGCGAAATGCGTTGATGATCCGCGAGGCCTCATAAATAGCTCCGTAACCGTATTCTTTTTTAAAGATTTGGGACGAGTGATTTTGAATTCCTTTCACTTTCAAAGTCCATCCTCCGATACCACGGCGCGCAATTGTCCCTGTGTTCAGTCCTTCAGCAGATTCAAACCCAAGAGCAATATCGCTCCGCTTTCCGGCTTCCAGAAGATCTTTACGGCTAATTTCAAGAGGGTCACCCGGCATCTCCTCATCACCGGTGAAAGCAACAATGATGCTTGTGTCTTCCAATGCACCCGCTTTATGAAGGGCTTTCAAAGCATAAAGCGCGATCACATTGCCGCCCTTCATATCGTTGACTCCCTGTCCTGTTGCCCGCTTTCCCTTTCTTGTAAAAGGCTCGAAGGGAGAATCCTTTTCGAATACCGTATCGAGATGCCCGATCAGCAACAAACGCTTACCTTTGTTTCCCTTTCGTTCGGCAAACAAATGACCCGCCCGGTTCACCTGTTTTAACGGGATCCATCGCACTTCAAAACCAAGCGTCTTCAAATTCCTTCGCGAATATTCGACCGACTTCCGTGACGCCTTCGTGATTCATCGTACCGCTGTTGATATTGACCACTTTTTCCAGAAACGCGGTCGCCTCCTCCGCGCTGCTTTTTGCCGTTTCAGCAATCTGCTTTTCGATTGTCGTGAGGCTTTCGGCAAAGACAAAAACGGCAAACATGGCAAAAACAAATAGGAAGAAAAACTGTTTTTTCATGCCTTTCATATTAAATGGTTTCCCATTCTTGTCCAATCCAATTTGCCTGTGTAAGAAGGGAGATCAGGAGATTGAGCGAGACAGGGGAGATAATAGAAATACAATCGAGTGAAGTTCAATCACTCATCCTTATCCCCATATCCTGGTGTTATCTCCACATCTCCCTTCTTATATACAGATGCTCAAAGTAATTAACTATTGAAGAGTTCGAGTATGCTCGGTTAATATTAGAATCAAATCTAAAGGAGTTATATATGGCTCACGACGGAAAGAAAGCTGAAGACGAATGGTTTGCTCGCCATGAAAAGGATTTATTAATGAACATAAGAATCGATAGGGAGCGAAAGCAGAAGGAACTGGCCGAATTAATGAAAAAGGAGGAAGCCCAAAAGCAGAAGGAATTGCACTGGATGAAGTGTCCGAAGTGCGGAGCGGAACTGCATGAAGAGAATTTTCTCGGTATCCATGTAGATGTTTGTCCGTTGTGTGATGGGATTCATTTTGACAATGCCGAGCTGGAACAGCTTGTCTTAAGAAGTCAGCAGGAAAGACGCGCAATTGTTTTTCGAATTCTGGGCATTCATTCCGCTGTAGAATTGAAGGATGAAGAACGGCTTTTGAACAGTTTGAAACAAGAGAGAGAATTGAAAGACAAGGAACTCGCCTGGGTTCTGGAACAGGGGGAAGCCAAATTCCGCAAGAACCTTCATTGGATGAAATGTCCCAAGTGCGGATCGAATCTTCAGGAACAGGATCATGAAAATGTGAAAGTTGATGTATGTCTGGTTTGCGGCGGTGTTTATATGGATCACATAGATTTCCAGACTCTTCTGTTGAAGAAAAGTGAGGTGCGCAAAAACGTGGTGAATAGACTACTTGGCATCTTCTCTTCCTGAAACCGCCAAGACGCCTAGATCTCGGAGCTCACCGAAGAAGAAAATTTTTTCCTATTGGCGACCTTGGCGTTCCTTAGTAGCTGGCGGTTACTGCTTTAAAATCTTATCCGGTTTAGCGGGAAAGGCCCAGAGTCTCATATTCAGCCGAGAATTTAGGCCGTTCTCTGAGGGACTTCAGCCAGGCTTTGAACCCTTTCAGTGATAAGTCATCAAATAATGAGTAAGCGACCGGTGTAACGATTAATGTCAACAGTAGGCAAAGGGTCTGCCCTCCAATGACGACAACAGCAACCGCCCGACGCTCTTCAGCTCCCGGTCCCGTCCCGACGGCAAGCGGTATCATACCGGCCACCAGAGCCAGAGTTGTCATAAGAATTGGACGAAGCCGATCGCGGTTTGCCTTCAGAATTGCGTCTTCCCTTTCCAATCCTCGGTCTCGAAGCTGATTTGTGTGATCGATCTGAAGAATCGAATTCTTTTTTACAATTCCAAATAGAACAAGA
Organism: uncultured bacterium; assembly: GCA_963771165.1. Lineage (GTDB taxonomy): Bacteria > Acidobacteriota > HRBIN11 > JAKEFK01 > JAKEFK01 > JAKEFK01. The sequence goes on from CAVYSN010000010.1 coordinate 85,821, forward strand.
AATCCAAGTGCGGAATAAAGATTTAGCGTGTTCCCTGTTGCCCAGAGTGAAAACAGAGCGAATGGGACGGAAAGAGGGAGCGACAATAGAATCGTCAATGGATGGATCGTGCTCTCAAATTGTGAAGCCAAAATCATGTACATCAAAATCACGGATAACAAGAACGCCAGCAAGAACTCCTTGAAAGTTCGTTCCAGTTCCCGCCCTCTACCAGAAACCGCAGTGGTGTAACCAGCAGGAAGATTCATATTCGCTGCAGCATTCCGCAAAGCCTCGAGTCTGTCTGCAAGCGCGTATCCCGGTCCAACAGAAGCTCTCAAACTGACTTGCCTTGCCCGATCCAGGCGATCAATTCGCGATGCCGTTTGTGCAGCTTCGATCCGGACCACGTTATCCAATCGCACAAGACCGCCCCCATCACGCGGAACATAAAGTCTCGATACCGCATCAGGATCCGTGCGAAATTCTTCGCTCAGTCGTAGCTGAACGTCATAATCATCATTGACACTCGCGTCATGGAAACGGGAAACTTCCTCGTCTCCACCCACCATCAACCGCAATGCCGACGCAATATCAGATATCTCTACGCCGAGATCCGCGGCTCTCTCACGATCGATGTGCACACGCAATTCCGGTTTGTCCAGTTTCAATGTTGTATCTGCATCCACAATTCCACCGAGTCTTCTGCGACTCCAGACGAAGCTGTTCTGCATAACCCGCAAGCGCATTCAAGTCGGGACCACGCAACACAAAATCGATGTCCCAGTTTCCGCCGCCAATATTAAAAGAAGGAGCATTGCGAACCGACGGTCTCAAATCACCGTATCTTCGGAGCTTCGATCGCACTTGCTGCATGACGTCCCGCTGCGAATAGTTATTTTGAAATGGCTTCAGCGGGGAGAGAGTAAATATTCCTTTCAAAAAACGAGTAATAGAAAAAATACGCTCTTCATGTGGAGCAATGCGCACATAGGCGCCTCCCTGATTCACGTTTCCTAAAAAACCACCGCCGGCTGAAACGAGAATCAACCGCACACCAGGAATGGATTGCAAGTCGGATTCTACCCGGCGCATCACGTCATCCATGGAGGCCAGACTGGCTCCCTGAGGCGCCGTGACGTTAACGTCGAATTCTGCTTCGTCAACGTCCGTTGGTATATACTCCTGACCGACCATGCGGTAGAGAGGAATCGAAGAGAGGATTACAAGAATTGCTATGATCGCTACCGCGAGCCTGTGACGTAAAGCATGGGTGAGCAAATAAGTGTAGAAGTGATCGATGCGAGAATAAAAACCGGTGCGCGAGCGCGCCTCATCCGATCCCCGGATATCATTGACGCGCAGCAACCGCGCGCTCATCATCGGAGTCAATGTGAAGGAAACGAGCAAGCTGACAAGGACCGCTACAGCCGCCGTAATTCCGAACTGATAAAGGAAACGTCCGGAAATACTCGACATGAATGAAACCGGGACAAAGATCACTACCAGACTGAACGTTGTTGCCATGACAGCCATGCCGATTTCGGCAGTAGCTTCTCTTGCTGCTTCATAGGCACCCATTTTCTTTTCTTCCACAAAGCGAAAGATGTTTTCCAGAACAACAATCGCATCATCGATTACGATTCCCACCATCAACACAAGCGCAAGCATCGTGACACTGTTGAGCGTGAAGTCCAAAGCCCACATGATCCCAAACGAGGCGATCAGGGATGTTGGAATGGCAACCGCTGCAATGATGGTCGAACGCCAACTCCGCATAAACAAAAACACAACGAGGCTTGCGAGGATGCTCCCAATGATCAAATGAAGATTGATCTCGTGGAGTGCCGCGTAAATATATCGTGACTGATCCCGGATGATTTCCATTTTCACATCCGGCGGAATTTGCTGAGTGACTCGCGATAAATTTTCCTTAACGGCTTCGATGACTGCAATCGTATTGGCACCTGATTGACGCCGAACTTCCAGCGTTACGCAAGGCACCCCGTTTAAACGGGAAATCGATCGTTGCTCCTTTGTGCCGTCCTCTGCAAGACCAATGTCCCTGACCCGAACCGGAGCCTGATTGATGCGCGTAATCAGCAGATCGTTAAAGTCGTGCGGGTTTTCAATTCTGCCCATCGTTCGAAGGGTTTCTTCGCGAACACTGCCTGTGACATTCCCCCCCGGCGATTCAGCATTCTGTCTTTGAACAGCTTCCCTTACGCGCGTAATCGGAATCTGGTAAGCAGATAATCTGTCGGCATCGACCCATATGTTGATGCTACGTTCGAGCCCGCCTACGATTTGAACTTCTCCGACTCCGGAAGATCGTTCCAACTGCACTTTCACCACCTTATCGGCAATTTCAGTCAATTCCCGCAAAGCTCGCTCTCCGAATAAAGCAATTGTCAAAACGGGTGTCGATTCATTATCTGCTTTGCTAACGAGCGGCGGCTCAGCTTCCGCCGGAAGATCTCGAATGGCAGCTGTCACTCGATCCCGTACATCCTGCGCTGCGGAATCAATATCACGGTCCAGGTTGAAAGTGGCAATCACGATAGAAGAGCCGGCTCCGGAAACGGACCTCAGCTCATAAATACCTTCTACAGTATTAACAGCTTCCTCGATTCGGTGCGAAATGGTGGTTTCCACTTCTTCCGGGGAAGCGCCGGGAAGAACCGTTCGAACAAAAACAGAAGGCAGATCGACCGAAGGAAAACGGTCTACACCCAGGCGAAAATAACTTGAGATCCCCACAACAACGAGTGATAGGACGATCATCGAAGCAAAGACCGGACGGCGGATACAGATTTCGGCTAGCTTTTGCATTCTGTCTTACCAAACGGGAACGATCTTTTGTCCACCTGTGAGGGTGCCCGGTTCCAGCACGATCGTTTCGCCATCTTGAACCCCGTCGACCACTTCAATGGAACCTTTTGAAGTGCGCCCGACTTTAATTCTCTTTTCTTTCGTTTCGTTGTTTTCCACACTGATGACTTTCGTCAATCCTGCGAATGTCACCACGGATGACTCCGGGATCAGAACGACAGGGTCATTCGTTTCAGTAATGATCTCCGCGCGCGCAAAAGACCCGGGCCGCAATAACGCGAGTTCATTGCCGATTTCGGCTTCTACCATAAGAGTGCGATTATCCGCAGAGATGGACGGACTCACGCGGGCGAGCCGGCCGCTGTACACACGCGAATCGCCTTCGAGTCGTACATCCACCTTTTGTCCGGGGCGGACATCGGCTGCATTCCTTTCCGGCACTGCAAGCTTTAATCTCAAGGGATGGATGCGGACCATTGTAAGCACATCATCGCCGGCCGCTACGAATTGTCCGGATGTAACGCGTTTTTCTTGAATGATCCCTTCGCCGGGTGAAGAGAGAGTCGAATCGGATAATTGCTTGCGCGCGATGTCCAGCTCCGCGCGGCGTTGTATCAATAATGCCTGACGGGACCGCACTTCCTCAAGCGAATCCTGGTAACGCGCGTCGGCCACCTGATACTGAGCCTGAGCATCGTCCAGCTGCGATTTGGGAATCAGTCCTTCCTTGTTCAAGCTCTCCATCCGCTCACGTGTCAATTTCGCCTCTTCTAAAAGGGCCCTGGCTTGCCGCACAACTCCTGTTTCTTCAAGGTTTAAGCTGTTGCCGTCACCATCACCATTCGCTTCCAGTCCTAATCGGACCCGCGCTTGCTGATAGGTCGCTTCTGCCTGTTGAACACGCAATTGAAAATCAGCAGGTTCCAACCTGACTAGTGCCTGACCTCTTTTCACAGGGCTGCCCAGGTCCACATAAACTGCCTGAACGCGGCCTGCCACTTTCATGCTCAGAACGATCTCTTCCTCAGCTGCAAGAGTTCCACTTACGGAAACAGAACGGGGCACATTCGCTGCCATTGCACGAACGACCTTCACCCTCTTTGCTTCAGCTGCCTGATCTCGATCCTTGCTGTCACCCGCTTTACCACAAGAAGCGGCAAACAAACAAGAAATCAAGAGGATCGTAGCGACGATCTTATTCATTTCTAACAATTTTAATCATTTAAACAAGAAAAACCACGGTGTAGGTACGGGCCGGTCTGCTCCGGTGGTGAGGCACAAAAAAAGGTAGCGCTGAATGCGCTACCTTTTCAGAAATGCTCGGGGTCTAAAACCCGCACATTCTTAGTCCTTTCTTCGCGGTTTCTGTTTCCGTACCGATTCCTTTCTGGTAGTTGTTTTTCCTTTCGATACTTGCGCTTTACCGCTTCCGGATCTGACGTTCGATTTGACTTCTGACTTACGAACCGTGCGGGAAGTGTGTTCCACTTTTGCCGGTTTTCGGCTCGAATAGGAAGTCCGCGAAAGGGTCGACGGTTTCCTACTGTAAGAAGAAGCGCTTCGAACACTGTCCGAGCCTGGCCTGCGAGAGCTCAAGTTAGACTTGATGACTTTGTCGTTCGACTTTCTCTGATTCGACTTGATCGCTTTGGTATTCGATTTTTTCTGCACTTCACGGGTAGAAATCACCTTCTTTCCGGTAGGTCTGTTACTCTTTTCTACCTTCTGTTTCGTGCTTACGTACGGTTTGCGCACTTCATTCTTACGAATTACGGTGCTCCTAAGTTCTGTTTCACGGCGATCATTACCAGATCGGCCAACATTCTTAGAATTCGACTTTGTACGAATATCCTCAAACTTCTGCTTCATCACAGTGTCGCGCTCGACAACCCTGCGATTGTCATTTCGCCCGCGAATTTGAGTTACTTGCTTGCGGATTCTTACTTCTTCATCCGGAGTTGCCAGAAGTCTGGCCTGACGGTCCCCGATTCGAACCGTACGTTCCCGAACATCCAGCTGACGAACCGGTCTGCGAACGATTCGTTCCAATTCTGCGCGCTGGAATGTATCGTACCGTTGCCGGAATACTCTCCGATCGAACAGATCTCTCACGTAAGAGGATCTGTACGCATACGGCTGATAGTTTCGATAACCGAAACGATCTGCATCGATAACGACCCAGAAGTTGTAGTCGTTACCAAATCCGCCGCCATAGCCTGCGCCATAGCCGCCGTAACTATATCCACTCGGGAATGAAGGTCTCCACGCAATGTATCCACCACCGTAAGACCAATCCACACGACCCGCGTGCCAATCGTAACCAGGAATCCATATCCATCCGTACTGCGGCGAGTAGACCCAATTTCCGTAATGATAAACGTAAGAAGCGTACGGCTCGTAACCGTACCAGGTGGGACCGTAATTCGTGTATCCCCAGTAACCATTCGTATAAGGACGGAAACTGGAATACCCGTAAGGTCGCCAGACGTTACCGTAACTGGAAACGTTTATCCACGTTCCATACGGCGATAATTCGTCATGAAATCCTACCGAAAAACTGAAATCAGCTGCTTCCGCGGATTTCGCTGGACTGAATGCGAACACGACCATCACTAAAATAGCAATGCTTAATTGTCTTCATGTCCGTTACCTCCTAGGAACTTCATTGAAGCCAATTCTAAAGCAACATGTGTGCCAATACGCAAGACCATACTAAATCAATAACTTACAGACAACACGACTTCTGAAAAAGTACTGATATGAGGACAGGAAAGAGGACACTTTTCAAAAAGGCCGTTCGCGTGTAGTCAACAGGACCACAGAATTGACTTGCGATTTGTGCCGCCAACTTCCGATACAATGACGCGTAATGGGCGATCCGTTGGATTACAACCTGGTTTGCGAAACCTACGCAAAAACGCGTTGGGCTCTTCCCTGGATCTCTGATGCAATCTCCGCTCAAATTTCTTCGCATGGCAGAGTTCTGGATCTAGGCTGTGGAACCGGCGATTACGTTCAATCTGTAATTGAAAGACATCCCCACTGCCGCTTTCACGGAGTTGATCTCTCTTCCGGAATGATTTCGATTGCGTTCAAAAGATGTCCGACAGCAGAGTGGGTAATCGCAAATATCGAGAGAGGCTTACCTTACAGGAATGAAGCGTTTCATCACCTGTATACAGTAAATGTAATGCATCACCTCACAAATTACTCTCAGGTCTTAAGAGAGATCCATCGGGTCCTGAAACACCAAGGAACAACGGTCATTTTCACCGATTCGGAAAATGACATCCGTGCCCGAAGTCAAACAAATTACTTCCCGGACACATTTGAATTCAACTTGAAACGATATCCGAAAATCTCTTTTCTGAAAGAATGCGCTGTCGATGCGGGTCTCATCCACACTGGTGAAAATGCGATCTCAGGACAATTGGAACTCGATGATCGGATGATGGCGCTGCTAGAGCAAAAATCCTTGTCAGAGTTGCGCTCGATTTCGACTTCCGCATTTCAAAAAGGGATCGAGCGTGTACGAAAGGACCGATTGCAAGGCGCGAAATGGCGATCGCAAATAACCATGCTCTGTTTTCGGAAATAGGTTCCTATTGAGAAAGCAGAAACCCCCAGAGGCAACCAGGAGAGCTGAGGTCGCCAAGTTCCGCAATTCATAGCCTTGAATTACTTGGTCCCTTGGCGGTTACTGTCCTTTTTAGGCTTCCGGAGTCTCACCCTTTGAATCGATACATGAGTCCCGTCTTAAAATCCGGAACTTTTTCCCACGTATCGGTGAATCATATAAGAGCACAATGACCGAAACCGAACCACAGCAGTTGCTGAAAATGATCCAGGAAGGAGACGAGGAAGCTTTCCTGGAGCTTTACAACCGGTGGCATGGGGCGATCTATCGTTTTGCCTGGCAAATGACCGGATCCGTCACGATGGCAGAAGACATCATGCAGGACGTCTATTTATTGATCATCCGCAAAAAGCTTCATTTTGATCCCGCTAAAGGTGGTTTTTCATCCTTTATATATGGAGTGGCGCGAAACCTGGCTTTTAAAGCCGTACGAAAGAACCAAAGGCTCTTTGGAATTCTTCAAATCTTTGAGAACCAGCGAATGCATCAATCGATTGTGGATCCATTTTTTCAAATGGCGAATATTGAATCTTCATCACATCTTCGCCGGTGCATTCTTTCCCTACCCTCCCAGTATCGGGAAGTGATCGTCCTCTGCGATTTGCACGAAATGAGCTATGCACAAGTTGCAAATGTTACGCGCTCTGCTGTAGGTACGGTTCGATCACGATTGCATCGGGGCCGTGAGCTATTAATGCAGAAGATGCGATCGTGGGAGGAAGCAGACCACAAAAACAATAAAGGAGAAGCTCCCTATGAAATCCCGGCATTATAAATTCAGCATTCCGGAACATTCATTTCAACAAGCATTGGAGCAACTGAAAAAGGCGGATGCTCTAATTCAACCCCCCGCTGCATTGCAGAACGAACTGCTACAGGCCTTGCGAAAGCAGAAGGTAAATTCGACATCACTCACGAGATTCTGGATGAAAGCAGCCGCTCTATTTCTGTTCTCACTGATTTTTGGCTCTATTTGGATTCTTAAACCGGAGCTCCGGAAAAATGATCACCCCCAAACAAACAACATCCAAAAGGAATCTCTGAATGGCTATATGCCACTGACGTATGGACTGACTCCGGAAGAGTCGGTCCAACGGGTGCGCGTAACATTGCCCCGCTCCGCGTTGAATGATTTTGGAATCAGCCTGAACACGATTCGATCCGACGAGGTAACCGCCGACGTTCTCGTGGGCGAAAGCGGCTTACCATACGCAATTCGTGTCGTTCAGAAAAATTAGGAGGAAAAATGAAAAGGTTAAAATATTTCGCACTTCTATGTTTGATCTGCACTGCATCGTTGACCAGCGCACAATCGGAGCCACCCGAAGTGGTGATCGATCAAGATATAGTGATTGCCGGTGCGCCCGCGGGGGATGGTGGCGGTCCACAGGATGGATTGCCGCACAAATTTATGTTCATCTCCGCTGAAATGGAACAAGGGGGTAAAGTGGTCAAAGGAGCCCCTTACAGCGCCGAAGCTTTGACAGAGCGCACACAAACGCTGGCTGATGGAAACCGGATCGTTCACAAATCTTCGGCCAAGGTGTTCCGCGATTCGGAAGGTCGAACCCGCCGGGAACAGGAGCTCAATGCCATTGGAAACTGGGAAGCCAAGGAGGGTCTAACACGAGTGGTTTTTATTCAGGACCCCGTTGCGAAAATGCATTACGTTCTTGAACCTGAAAATCGCACTGTTCGTAAAATAAAAATAGGGCCCGATGAAACGGAACATGCGCCAAAAGCAGGTGAAAAGTTTGACCACTTCATCGCGCCTGCTCCCCATGGCGGGGCGCCCGGAACGTTCGGCGGCCAAGTCATTCAATATCGAATCACTGATCAGGACGGAAAAAAGGAATCACTCGGAAACCAAACAATGGAAGGAATACTCGTAGAAGGAACACGCACAACCATCGAAATTCCTGCCGGCGATATGGGAAATGAATTTCCGATACAGATCGTCTCGGAAAGATGGTACTCGCCTGAACTGCAGGTCAATATAATGACAAAGCACAACGATCCACGATTTGGTGAAACGGTTTATCAGTTAACCGGCATCGGACGCGGTGAACAGGACCGATCTTTATTTGAAGTGCCGCGAGACTATAAAGTGGATGATTCTCCGGTGAAGCACAAAGTGATTCGTCGCGACAAACAACCTTAAGTCTTACCACGGAGACACGAAGATCACGGCGCTATTAAAAAAATTCTCTGTGTTCTCTGTGCCCTCCGTGATCTCCGTGTTAAAAGGCTTCGGAGATCGTCTTTACGAGCGCCAGTAGAAATGCGTCTTCGTAAGGGTGTGCCAGCAAAGAAAAACCTGCGGGGACTCCATTCACTTCTGCGAGGGGCATGGAGATTTGCGGCAATCTTGCAACTCCTGCAATCGATGTCAGCGAAAGAGTTCGCTGATAGTATCCATGCGCGGCTTCGTCACGGCGATGAATGGTTCCTATCAATGGCGCCACGGAAGAGGCGGTCGGAACGCACAATAAGTCCCGTTTCCCGAGAAAAGTTCTCATTCTACGAAAGAGATCTTCGCGTCGATCTTTGATGGGCGGCACCAACCGTCGATCGAGTGAGCTTGCTAGATCAAGACTTTCGCGAATCATCGTTCCCATTTCAGGTTTAGCAGATTCTACCCATCCGCCGAGTGAATTCAACGCTTCTGCCCTTTGCAGAACGCGGTAGATCTCGTACCAATTGCTCAAATCCTGAAAATCACGAGCGCCATCAATCTCACGCATGGAGGTCTTCCGAATACAATTTCCAAAAATGCGTTTAAGGTTTTCTGTGCATTTTTCAATGGCGCCGGAAACTTCCGGATCTGCTGCTTCAAAGCCTTCCTGGATCAAATGAATCGTATCCGGCACGGCATTCTGCGGAATGTCTGCAGAGAGGAGAACGGAGGCCGCTTTCGCAAGCACATCCGCACTGCTAGCAAGAACACCGACCGTATCAAATGAAGGGGAGAGTGGACTTACACCGGCAACCGACACCACGCCATGGGTCGGCCGAATTCCCCAGATCCCGCAGTTGTGTGCCGGAACCCGCACCGATCCGCCCGTATCGGTGCCCAGCGCAAAATCTGCTATTCCACATGCGACAGCAGAAGCCGAACCACAGGAAGAACCACCCGGTACTCGATCCGGTGCCTTTGGATTTAAAGGGGTTCCATAAAAATGGTTCTCTCCAATCAAGCTGTACGCAAGCTCATCTGTAATCGTTTTTCCTATACATCGCGCACCGGCACTCAATAGCTGTTCTACGCAAATCGCATGCGCCGCCGCAGGCGGATGAGTTTCCTGCCATCGGGGATTACCACATCCGGTTTTCTGCCCTGCAAGATCGATCAAATCTTTCACAGCAAAGCTCAGGCCACTCAAAACTCCTGATCCGTTGGGTTCGATCTCAAAGGTATGAACAAATGCTCCGCTTTCTTCAATTGAATACACCATGCTTGATTCTAATCACAAAATCACGCAAATCTCACCCCCAGTTTCTTAAGGAAAGTTGAAATATTCAACTTTCCGAGTGGATTTCTTCTCTCAAATGCCCGCTGGACCGCATGGCATACGGCTTGCGTTGCTCGTACGAAAAGGAGGAAATGAAAATGATTAGAGCGATGATTAAAATTGCGATGGTGATAGCGATTCTGCTGTCCGTAGCTGGTTAACGGGTCGCGGGACACGTCTCCATGGCCGGCTGTAAACAAGACTTTCCACTTTTGCACTTATGAATGGCTCCTCAGGCGCGCAGGGCGGCCTTACCTTCGCGCCTGATTTTTTTGAGTTGCCAGGATCATTTCTCCCCCTTATGAATTGGGAATCGCGGCACACGGATGGAGGCGCGGGAGAGATGATCCACATATCCTTTCCCGGGTCAAACATTGCACCAACCCCGGCGCACAAAAGCTATTAAATGGGGTGGCACCGGATGAGGCCGTAAAACGACCGGCTTCTGGATCCCATTCGATCTGGGAACTCGTTCTCCATATTGCCGCCTGGGAAATGGTTTTCAGCGACAGGCTCGAAGGACAGGTAAAAGTCGAGCCGGAGGATGGAGATTTTCCTTCGATTGCAGGAGCCGATGAGGCTTCCTGGAAAAAAGCGCAGCAATTTTTGCAGGATGCGCATGACCGTTTGATAAAAACTGTTTCCGGGCTACAGGAATCTGACCTGCAAAGGATTGTTGCGGGAAAAGATTATACGGTTTCCTTTATGCTGCATGGGATTGTCCGCCATCATGTGTATCATGCAGGTCAAATCGGCCTGTTGAAAAAGCTGAGTTAGCGCGCTGCAGAACAGCCGTCGAAAACGTTAACTCGAATTCTCAGATTCTCTGCTCTCGCAGGCACACTTCAGGTACATCAATACCTGAAGCGGAATGGCCAGTGATACTTGACTTGCCAGCAGCAGATACGGAATATTGAGAATCAGCGCAATCTACTTTGCGGGAACGGAAAGATCTTCCAGCTTGGAACCCTTCTTGGCAATGTAGAAGGCAAGCGCCTTGGCGGGCGCTGTGGCGCTGGCATTCTTCACGTTATGGACTTCCCCGGCAACAGTCTTAAACGCTTCTCCTGCTTTGAGTGTCACAGGAGGCTTTCCTTGTACTTCCAATGTGACGGAGCCTTCAAGGACATAAACGATCTCGTTACCATTCTGCGTATGTTTTCCGCTCTCTTTTCCTGGCGGAACTTCGCGGAGCACGAGAATCGCTTCCATTCCCTTGGCGCCAACCAACTCTGTACGCTGCAGGATTGTCCCCATCTTCAACGGATCCTGGGCGTTCGCTGAACGGATAGCAAACACGCCCACAAAGATCATCACAAACAAGACAACTCCAAAAAACGAGTAGCTTTTTCTCATGGAATCCTCCTTCGGAAATGTTTATTTTGCACTCCCCATATGTTGTCACAATCTTGGAGACCTAATCCACAAAACGCTAAATTATGCCCTGCGCCAGGGAAGATCCTCCTTTACCCAGAGAACCGGTGATCCGGTATGGAGCGAGGCAAATTCCGGCGGTGATTGGCATTCCGAATTATTATGTCACAATCGGTGGGAACTATTTTTAGTTAACTTAAAATAGACGCATTCATGAATACAATCTTGGGGAAAAAGATATTATTTGTAACCGCTCATCCGGATGATGAGAGTTATACGGCAGCCGGAACAATCCTAAGAAATCACGAGGCCGGTGGAACATCCTTCGTTGCCTGCGCCACTTTTGGTGAAAAAGGGAAATCTCACCTCAAATGGAAAGTGACACCGCATCAACTGAAAATACTCAGAAAAAAGGAACTGCAGGCGGCCTCAAAATACTTGAAAGTATCGGGACTATTGATGCCGGGTTTGCCGGACGCCCAATTGGGAAGGAAATCCAACCAGGACGCTTTCTACAAAAAGCTCCTGCCATTTGCCGCAAAGCATCGCCCCGCACTCATTATTAGTTTTGGAAAAGATGGGATTTCCGGACATATGGACCATATTTCTGTCGGCAAAGTCGCGAAAGAAGTGGCGAAAAAATTGAAGATTCCGTTTCTCACATTCTCCGCGCCGCCGGAGCTTGACAAATCGATTGAACTATTGAAAAAAAGGCGGAAGCATGGGAAATATGTGAAAAGGCTGAAGCGTCAACCTCACGATATCGAAATCAAAGTCGATCAAAAAAAGAAACTGAAGGCGCTTTATTTTCACAAATCCCAACTGGACGCCGAAGGACCATTCGCGGAATTTTCAGCAAAAACCGTCAAACAATTACTGAGTAGAGAATACTTCTCCTTTTAGGATTAAAGAGAATATTGTTCGGTCTCCCTTTCCAGATAAAATGAATTGATGATTGGGAAATTGAGCTGAAAAAAAAACGCGGCGGATTTTTACGCCGCCGAGGTAGCGAAAGCGCAAACTTCTGGGCATAGTTGGGCATAGTTACAGGGCACAATCGTTGCTTTACACAAGGCAGGGAAAAAGCTAAATTATTGATTCCACAGCATCGGAGGGATGGCCGAGTGGTTTAAGGCGGCGGTCTTGAAAACCGCTGGGGGTGCAAGCTCCCCGTGGGTTCGAATCCTACTCCCTCCGCTTAAACTTCCGGCCGCCGGAAACGCTGTGGCAGAACCCATCGATTTTCCCATTTTGGAAAGCGGATGGGTACCAATTGACCAAATTTGGACAGTTTGAACTCCTGCATTGCCCAAACATTCCGGTCAGTTCAAAATCTCACTTAAGATTTGTCGAAAAAGGCTTCGTTTTCTAAAAATGCCTTCTTCACGAAGACTCCGGAGGGAAAGTCAGTGTCAAAAAGAGACGAGGAAACTCCAGTCTCAGGATAAGCCACGGATGCTGAAAGAGCATCTGCTGGAGACCAAGCTGATTTTGCAACTTAACGTTGATTGAATAAATACAAAATTGCAGCCCAACCGGGGGCGGACGGAAACTTCACTTCTTATCTATAAGAAATTCCTTTTTCACCGATGGTGTGGAACATGTGAAAATCGTTACATGTCCAGGCCATCAGCTTCACGTGCACCAGGACTGGGAGAGCGGTTTCGGGTAAGCATCGAAAGGCGGAACAGGTCGGTTTCGAGACAGAAAAAGAGCGCGGCTACCGCATGGGAAGCAAAATGGGAAGTCAAACGGCTGAGAAATAATCCCACTCCAGGGGAGTCTCTCCTCCGCTGGAGACCTGGTACTTACTACCCGGCGCTGGAAAGGACTGTACGTAGACCTCGGATCTTCCCGATTCATCGCTGGAGTATGAGATCCATTGTCCATCGGGGGAGATCTGGCCACCTCAATTCGTTAAATTTGGAATTGACGACGGCGATCGGTTAGGAATGGGTATCGTTTATCGAGCGAAAGAAGTCCGGTGGCGGTTCTCGGCTCGGTGGTCGCCTACACCGCCTACAACTACGCGCAGACGAAATTGAGCGCCGGCAAAGTGTCTTCGTATGCGTATGTCAATCCGGTGATCGCTGTCCTCACAGGAGCACTTCTTCTTCGCGAGCTGGTCACGCTGCGCATGATCGCGTCGATGGTGATCATCCTGGCCGGCGTCGCCCTGATTCAGATCGATCGAAGGAAAGCCGGATGAGGATTTTCGCAGCTTTGCTTTATTTACCTTCAGTTGCCAAAATCGCTTCCAGGTGCTTGAAAGTTACATCGATTGGCTTACGCGATTGCTGAGCTTTCGCCATTGCCTGCGCTCCTTCGATCGCAGAAATCAAGTAAAGACTGAACTCCCTTGGATCTTTGAATTTCAATTCACTGCGAAGCGCCTCTGTCCAGGCGGTCTGCCAGTCACTAAATATTTTCGCCAGGGCGGTCTGGAATTCTTCATCGTGCAAAGCCAGCTCATTGGCCAGGTTATTGATAGGGCATCCCGTAAGCAGATCGGGGGTTGAAACTTCTTTACGCAACCGCGAGAGCACATTGCGAATCGCAATTAATGGACGGCTGGAATGGATCACGGGATCAATCATGCGACGACGCATTTGATTGGCAACAATCTCAGTGATAACCGCAAGTGCTACTTCCTTCTTCGATAGAAAATGATGGTAAAAAGATCCTTTCGTGACCTCAGCATGTTCCAGGAGCTCCTCCAGTCCTGTTGAGGCATAGCCTTTGTGATGAAATAGCGAAGCTGCTTCGTTAATAATCCTGAGACGTGTTTTCCGGCCTCGCGCAGTCTCCTTTTCCATTTTTTTCATCGGCTATCTTCGGACATCCAGCGTAAACGGGATCGAGGAGTTGGATCAAGGATAACCCATTCGGGCGCGCTTCTGAGCAAGCCTGTCGCGGAAAACGTCGATGCGAATTGTTCTACTAATGGATTCAACTGTGTGTCTAATTTCCGGTTATCTTCAACGAGGCCAAGCCATACCAAATAGGGACCGTCCGTTCGGACCGGAAGCTGAGGAAAATTGTTCGGAGCATCCAGTGTGACAAGAACTCCTGCTTCGCGCGCGCCCGCCATCTGATAGCGTGCGAAGATTGGTTCCGCCTGTTGGGCAAAGGCATCGATGCGATCCGGTTGAACCGCAAATATCTGAGCTACAACCGCACCCTGCGCGCCGGACGGTTCGATGACCGGATCGACCGCCGGAAGCACGCTGATGCCACGCTCAGGACTGATAGGACGAAGAAGCAACACATTATCGACATCCATTATCCGATCGTTCATCTTTGACTTGTGTTCCTTCCAAAGCGGCCCGTAATAGAACGATGCATTGATCGTTGCGCGCGCATCTATATTCTTAAAGCCCCTGATCCAGGTAAAACCCGATTGATTCTTGCGTTCGAAGAATTGTCCGAACGCGATGGCTCCCAGTTGCTCAAAAGCCTCGGGGAAATAGCTTTCGAAATACCGGGCAAAATGCATTCGCTCTCCATCTTTGATTGTGTAGCGGCGAAATTCGATCACTTCAAAATCCTTAAGATGTTCGATATGCACCATCGATTCTGTCCCGTTGCCCGAACCCGTCCGCGGGAATGCATTCCCGGAGATCATCAGAAACAAAAACATCATCAAACGCCCAGCACAGGAATTGTTTTTCATTCCTATAACATACCGACCGGTCTGTTTATTGTCAACCCCTCGTGGGGCTAAAAATGCGAAGGTGAGAAACAACTTTGGATGGAAGGCGGGGGCGCATGGCGCCCCGTTTGAATCATCCAGTTAGTTCGACACGAGAGCTGTTTCCTGGTAGAGGTACTCTTTCCACTTCCCGTCTTTCTTTGACCAGACTTCGCTGACCATTACCGGGGAAGGGACCTTCGTTCCAGAGCACATCGCATCTTGTTCCGCTTTGTAAGTGATCACATAGGTGTTGTCATCGATCTTTGTAAAACGCGCGCCGGCTTCGTCGATTGAAAAGCTTTTTACCTGGCATTGCTTGCTTGAAAGCTGTTGTAGGAATTCAGTTAGGTTCCCCGAACCCTGCGCCGAAATCGTGATCAAATCCTGGGACATCCATTGTTTGAAGGGCTCCGGGTTGTAATTTTGCCATGCCTGCCAGAGGCTCTGGATATTTTTCAACAGATTTTGCTTGACGTCCTCATGCTGCATCGCTCGTCCGGTTGGGATCGCCAGGAAAGTTATACAGAAAATGCACAACAAAACACTTGTAATCCGTTTCACAGATTGTTCTCCTCCTTTATTTCTCATTCATTGATTGTTTCTAGAGCTTTTTACCCTCAACGGGCTATGCCACAATCGACTGGGCCCTTATTATCTTCGAAGGTTTTGCAGCGTTCAACTATGGATCAAAAGGGGAGATTGGAAAGGTTTTATTCAGACAACCCAGCAACTGAAAAACCCCTTCCTTCTTGAATGTCCGTCAATAGGTTACACGAAGACTAAATCTTTTACTTCCTTCTGGAATTCAAATGTTCCAGGCACGTAAGTACAGAACGGTTCTTCCGCAAGCGGATCGCCGTAGACCGCGAAAGCGCGCGACCGTGAACCGCCGCAGACGCTGACGAATTCGCAATGGCCGCAACGACCTTCAAGGTTATTTGTATCGCGAAGCTCACGGAATAATTCCGAGTTTCTATAAATGTCAACAAGCGAATCCTTTCGCACATTCCCCCCACTGATAGGCAAAAAGCCGCTGGGGAAAACCTCACCTCTTACCGATACAAAAACGAAACCGTTTCCTGCATTAATGTGCATCGGAGTCCTTTTCATTCCGGTTTGTTTTGGTATCAGTCCCATTTTGTTTACGATTTCATCCAAATCACGTTTAAGTACGAGGTATGCAGGATGAAAATCAAGATATTCGTTCGCATCCAGACCTTTTTCCTCCAGGATGGTTCGCTGCAAGACAATTCGTTTGAAGTGATGACCTTCCGTAGGCTTCGCGCTTACATATTTACCCACGTCATATAAGAAATGCATTACAGCTTCGTACTCGCCAGGAGTGATTTCATCTTCTTGCTGAGCGCGTCCCATCGGAACCAGGAAAAAGAGGCTCCAGGTTAGAGCGCCTTGTTCCGCAATCAGCTTGAAAATATTCGGAAGATCATGAAGGTTGTATCGGCTGACAGTCGTATTGATCTGAACTTTCAAACCCAAATCACGTGCAATTTTCCAACCTGCCGTCGTCCATTGGAAAGAACCGGGCACGCGGCGGAAGTCGTCATGGCGCCTTGCATCCGATCCATCGATGCTGAGGGAAATCGCTTTGGCGCCCGCATCTTTGATTCTGCCGAGATTCTCCGCTGTCAACAATGGAGTGCCGGAAGGTGAAACGCCCACGGGTAAACCAAGATCGGATGCATATTTGACAAGTTCCATGAGATCGGTCCGTTTGAATGGATCCCCGCCTGTAAAAATCAATAAAGGCCGCGGCTTTCCAAAACTCTCAACCTGATCAATCAGTCTTTTAGCCTCAACCGTATTTAAGGCAAGAGGATCATGCACCGGCTGCGCTTCTGCCCGGCAGTGGCGGCAGGAAAGATCGCAAGCTTGCGTTGTTTCCCAGATGATCATGAATGGGCGTTCAGCGGTTTGATATCCCGGGTGGCGTATGATGTCCATATGTGACCTCGTTCTAATTTTTCCATGGGTTGATCGGACGTGAATCATTGCAGATTTCACCGTGCCCACAGATCGGGTTGAAGTAAAGATGTTGTGAAAGATGGCGGCGAAATACGCCTGCAATCATTTCGCGAACAAGTTCTTCCATACCAGGTTTCGCAAGGTGTTTTACCGAGTGGAAGGAAAAGAAAGAAAGCTGTCCAATGAATTCCGCGAAGGTGTTCGGCAAAAACAGATGATAGATTCGGTCTTCATAATCCAACCAGGGAGCACCTTCTACTTCCTCTGCGCATTCAGGCGATAGCCCGCACAAATCATATGTGCAGAGGAATGGCCGAAGCCCATTTCTTGTTTCGGCTTCGAAATCGCTGAAGTCTTCCAGCTGCATCTTTTTTGGATCAAAATATTCTTTTGCAACTTCCCAGGCGTTCCTTACCATCGCCTGAAAGAAGTCTTCCAATGGCTCGTCCTTATTCATTCTCAATTGGTAGCGATTCATAATTCCCTCACTAATTTCTTTCTCTTCCAAAGACTTTTTGGGGTGAACTGGATGAGTAAACACAAAGCTCGGTTTTGCCGCACGCCGGATTAAAGAAAAGGTACTCGCCCAGAATCGTTCGAAAGGCGGTTTTGATCAGAGATCGGACTTCCTCTTTTAACTCCGGCTTAAGAAGATCTTGAATGGATTCCATTGCGGCCTGTGAAAGGCCATCCAGGAATTGTTCAAGTCCCACTCCTGGAAAAAGTTGGTAAACAAGATCCCTGGGGGAAGCTGTAAGCGATTGAGCCGGCGGAGCCCATGGAGTGCCTTCGGCTTCATCGAGACAAATATGGGAATAGCCGCACAGTCTGTACGACTTTATAAAAGGAACCATATCAAGATAGATGGATGTTCGAAAGTCATCAAAATCTTTTGATTCCGGTTCCTTTCGAAAGACTTCCCACGCCTTGAGAATTCCCCAGGTTTTCGTTGCCAGGATCTGGATGATGTCTTCCAGAACCTGATCTTCATGAATTCTTATCTGGTATCTGGCCATGTTGAACTCCGTTGTGTTTGGAAAAAGCAATATCGGTGCCATATTTCGACTTCCAACCTCCCCGTGGACCCCGACCTTAATAAGGGAGGGGAACCGCGGCAGCTGTCACACATTTTCTCCCCGTTAAAAAGGGGAGATTGAGAGGGGGCTGGATTGGCACGCAGCAAGTGCTTGGCAGCTGAGTTTCCTTCCTGACACATCGTACCGCATGAAACAATGTCGGAAATGGGCAGGCTGTCAATTGTCTGACAACTTGTCTTATTTTTCGTCGCGTGGATTGGTTTCGTATCTCAGTTTGATCGTGGCAAGGCCTTTGCTCTTTCAGATTCAACATGAACAGAAACAAAGTGACCATAGATGCAAACGAAGCGGCAGCTCATGTCGCATATCACACGAACGAAGTCATAGCGATTTATCCGATCACACCTTCTTCAGCCATGGGCGAATGGGCGGATCAATGGGCATCGGAACAGAAGCCGAACGCCTGGGGAACGATTCCCAGAGTGATTGAGATGCAAAGTGAAGGTGGAGCAGCAGGGGCGATCCACGGCGCGCTTCAAGCAGGCGCGTTGGCGACCACATTTACTGCTTCACAAGGGCTTCTGTTAATGATTCCCAACATGTACAAGATTGCGGGTGAACTCACCCCGACAGTCTTTCATGTAGCCGCCCGTTCGCTTGCAACTCAAGCGCTCTCCATTTTTGGTGATCACAGCGATGTGATGGCCGCGCGCGCTACAGGTTTTGCCATGCTTGCATCGAATTCAGTTCAGGAAGCAATGGATTTTGCTTTGATAGCACAGGCGGCCACTCTGGAATCGCGTATTCCATTTCTGCATTTCTTTGATGGATTCAGAACCTCACATGAGATTCAAAAAATCGAAAAGATTGACTCTGGATGATATTCGCTTCCTTGATACAGCCGGAACTGATCCAGGCACATCGCGCGACGGGCGCTTTCTCCGGATCATCCATTCATTCGCGGAACAGCGCAAAACCCGGATGTATATTTTCAGGCGCGCGAAACTGTAAATCCGTTTTACCTTGCCTGTCCAACAATTGTCCAAAACATCATGGATCAGTTCGGAGAGCGAACAGGGCGTTCGTATCGCTTGTTTGATTATTTCGGCGCCGAAGACGCCGACCGGGTGATTGTACTGATGGGATCGGGAGCAGAAGCGGCTCAGGAGCTCGTGGAAAGCCGGATGCGTCATGGAGAAAAGATCGGCTTACTCAAGGTGCGGCTCTACAGGCCATTTGACTCAGCGGGATTCGTAAACGCATTGCCTTCCACTGTGCGCGCTATAGCGGTGATGGACCGCACCAAAGAACCGGGCAGCTCCGGCGAACCGCTGTATCTGGATGTGGTGGCCTCCATCAGTGAAGCAGTTGCATCGGGAGCAGCGCCTTTTCAGACATTTCCACGGATCATCGGGGGGCGCTATGGGCTTTCTTCAAAGGAATTCACAACCGGTATGATCCTCGGCATTTTCGAAGAATTAAAAAAGCCGGTGCCGAAAAATCACTTCACGATCGGAATTCACGATGATGTAACGCATACCAGCCTGGATTACGATCCTGATTTTTCCACCGAGGATCCGCAAACGATCCGCGCCATCTTCTACGGTTTGGGAGCGGATGGAACGGTGGGAGCCAACAAGAATTCCATCAAAATCATCGGAGAAGAAACAGACAATCATGTTCAAGGTTATTTTGTTTACGATTCCAAGAAATCCGGTTCGATCACGATCTCTCATCTCCGTTTCGGGCCGAAGCCAATCCACTCTTCTTACCTGCTGCAAAAAGCAAATTTTGTGGCATGCCACCAGTTTTTCTTTATGGAACGGCTCAATGTGTTGGAGCAGGCGGAGCAAGGCGCTACATTCCTGTTGAACAGTCCGTATGGTCCTGATGAAGTGTGGGATCAGCTACCGAGAATTGCACAGGAACAGATCCTTGCAAAGAAACTGCGCTTCTTCGTGATTGATGCGTACCGGGTGGCGCGCGAGATGTGGAATGGGAGGCAGGATGAATACGATCTTGCAAACCTGTTTCTTTGCGATTAACGGCCTGTTACCCAAAGATGAAGCGATCGCATCGATCAAACGATCGATCGAAAAAACCTATGGAAGTCGCGGCACAAGTCTGATTGAAAAAAACTTTCTTGCAGTCGACAGCGCGCTAGCAAATTTGCACGAAGTCAAGGTACCGGAAAGCGTCACTTCCAGGATTGAATTGCGTGCGCCGGTTGCAGATGGAGCTCCGGAATTTGTTCGCAACGTTACTGCTGAAATCATAGCTTCAAGAGGGGACCAACTTCCTGTAAGCGCATTTCCGGTGGATGGGACTTATCCCACCGGAACTGCGCAATGGGAAAAGCGGAATATCACTCAGCAAATTCCCGTCTGGGATGAGGATATTTGCATCCAGTGTGGAAAGTGCGTGCTGGTTTGTCCGCATGCAACCATCCGGGCAAAGGTTGTACGCCCGCCGCACTTTCCAATTGCTCCGCCGGAGTTCAAGTCAGCTCCGGCGCGATGGCGGGAATTCGGCGATTGGAAATACACACTCCAGGTGGCAGCCGAAGACTGCACGGGGTGCACTCTTTGCGTAGAAATTTGTCCTGCAAAGAGCAAAACGGAAGTGAAACACAAAGCAATCAATATGGAAGCGCAGGCGCCGATTCGCGATCGTGAACGGGTCAACTGGGATTATTTTCTGCAATTGCCCGAGATGAATCGCCAGGCTTTAAACCGGGGTCAGGTTAAGGATGTACAGCTTTTTGAGCCATTATTTGAATTTTCCGGTGCATGCGCCGGTTGTGGTGAAACGCCTTACGTCAAACTTGTCAGCCAGTTGTTTGGTGACCGAACTCTGGTCGCCAATGCCACCGGATGTTCTTCGATCTACGGCGGCAATCTTCCCACGACTCCATGGACAAAAACGAACGAAGGACTGGGGCCGGCCTGGTCCAATTCCCTCTTTGAGGACAATGCTGAATTCGGTCTGGGAATGAGGTTGGCACTCAACAAACAGGCGGAATACGCCAGCGGAGCTTGTTCAAAAGCTTGCGGGATCCATCGGTGAAGAGTTAGCAGCAGAAGATCTTGAATTCGGATCAAACGGCTGAATCCGATATCCGTTTGCAAAGGGATCGTGTAAAGGTACTGAAAGCAAAATTGCAAACGTTGAGCTCGAATGAGGCAGAGGATCTTATCGCGATAGCAGACACGCTTGTGAAGAAGAGCGTCTGGATCATCGGCGGAGATGGCTGGGCATACGATATCGGATACGGCGGTCTCGATCATGTCATTGCTTCCGGTGAAAATGTAAACCTGCTTGTGCTGGACACGGAAGTGTATTCCAACACAGGCGGGCAGAGCTCAAAAGCCACGCCGCGCGGTGCCGTCGCCAAATTCGCATCTTCCGGCAAGAAAAATCCGAAAAAAGATCTTGCCATGATGGCGATCAATTACGGAAATGTATACGTTGCACGCATTGCGATGGGCGGAAACGATACACATACTGTAAAAACTTTGCTGGAAGCGGAAGCTTTTGACGGGCCTTCCTTAATTATTGCGTACAGCCATTGCATCGCTCATGGATACGATATGGCCCGCGGAATGGACCAGCAAAAAGCTGCCGTCCTGACGGGTTACTGGCCGCTCTTCCGTTACAATCCGTCTCTGATTGAAGAGGGAAAAAATCCAATGCAACTGGATTCCAAGCCTCCATCTTTGCCTCTTGAAAAATACATCTACAACGAGACCAGATATTCCATGCTGAAACACAGCAATCCCGAAGCTGCAGCAGGACTTCTCAAATTGGCGCAGCAAGATGTTCTCGAAAGATGGAAGATCTATGAACACCTCGCCGCAAATGGCAAACCACAACAAAAGGAGCCGGTATGATCGATTTAACAACATCCTACCTGGGAATGAAGTTAAAAAGTCCACTCGTCGTCTCTGCAAATCCGTTGTGCGAAAAAATTTCAAACCTTCGAAAGATGGAAGACGCCGGAGCGGTGCCGTCGTGCTTCATTCGCTATTTGAAGAGCAACTCAATCTGGAAGCCGAGTATCTGGAGCGCTACACAACCCGTGGAGCAGAAAGTTATTCGGAAGCCCTGGATTACTTTCCCGATATGGGCAGTTACAACAGCGGTCCGGACGGATATCTCGAACATATTCGAAAGGCGAAGGAAGCCGTTGAGATTCCGATCATTGCAAGCTTGAATGGAATTACCGCTTCAGGCTGGATTCATTTTGCAAAGAAGATTGAACATGCCGGAGCCGACGGTCTCGAGCTGAATATTTATGACATTCCGGTGGATTCTTCCCTTTCGGGCTTGCATCTGGAACAGACGATATCGCGAGATGGTTAAGACAATCAGCAAAAACATTACAATACCGGTAGCAGTAAAACTGCATCCGTATTTTACTGCCCTATCCAATTTCGCCATGAATCTGGATCTGGCAGGCGCGAAAGGACTCGTTCTTTTTAATCGCTTTTATCAACCGGATTTCGATATCGAGAATCTTGATGTTGTTTCCGATCTGGAGTTGAGCTCATCGCAGGAGCTCTTATTGCGTTTGCATTGGTCGGCAATTCTTTATGGAAATATTCGCGCGGATCTTGCGATCACGGGTGGAGTGCATACGGCAACCGATGTACTGAAGTCCATGATGTCGGGCGCTCGAGTTGTTTTGATGGCTTCCTGTTTGCTTCGCCATGGAATCAACCATTTGACAACACTGCATAAGGATTTGACCCGGTGGATGGAGGAACATGAATATGAATCGATTCGTCAAATGCAAGGAAGCATGAGTCGAATTGCCAGCGGAGCACCGCCTGCATTTGAAAGGGCGAATTACATGCGACTTCTGAGTGATCATGTCATTGAAGACGATAAGTTTCTTTACTGAGGTGCAAATGATGTTCAAGAAAATCTTAGTTCCCGTCGATTTTACGGATAAGAATCTGGCCGCACTGGACCGGACGTACCAGCTCGCAAAGTGGAGTCATGGAACCGTCACCTTAATCCATGTGATTGAAAAAGTGGAAAACATTCCCGAAGAGGAAATGAAGGATTTCTATCACAGATTGGAAAAAAATGCGGAAAACAAAATGAAGCAATACGCGCGGACATTTGCGGAACATGGCATTCCCGTTGTTGAGAAATTCGTGAAAGGAAAACGCGCAGAAGAGATTATCCGGACGGCAATAGACGAGGAGATGGATTTGATTGTGCTCAGCTCTCATAAATTGGATCCTGCTGAAAATTGGTGGACACTTAGCTACAAAATCGCGGTGCTTTCCCCTCTTCCGGTTCTGCTGGTCAAGTAACATGCACCTGAGCCGCAATATCCTTGCCTCGCGAGCATGGCGCGTGGGCAATGGTTTACACTCCCTTTATCATCACATCCATTGTTGTTGGAGAGTTTCAATCTGAAGTCCGTTTGCCTGTTGCTCGCTGTGACCGGGATCTTCTTTGCGCACGAACCTCTCGACGTTCTGGCCAGACTCCAATCGCACTCGAAAAACGCAGATTGCCGGCGCAGGTCCGCCGTTCAATGGTTGGCTATCTACCTGACGCCTTTCATTATTTGCTTCAGCGTGGCTGATCTTCGTTCACCGGCTCTGGCTTCTCGTGCCGATTGGAATCTGCAGGCCTTGGATCTTTGATCCTTCATACATTGTTCATTGCGAAAAAAACTGAACAAAAGTATATGGGTTGAGCTGCTGGGTATTCTGAATTTAACAGGCAGCGCTCCCGCACTCTATTACGTACTTCAAGGTCGTATGGACCAAACAGCGCTGCTACTCTGGGCAATCAGTTCTCTCTACTTTATTAGCAGCATTTTTTACGTAAAAATGCTGGTTGCACGTTTTTCAAGGAAAGCGAATTCTCGTAGACCTGATTCGAAAATGTATTGCGTATCACGTCATTTTGATCAGCTTACTGATTGTTTTTCTCTCTTTGCATGTGGTTCCCGTTTTAGTCCTGTTTGGGTTTTTGCCTGTAATCATCCGCACGATTTGGGGAATCCGGGTTCAGGGGATCCAGCTTGAATCTGCGAAAAGCGGGGTTTGCGGAAGTCGCTTTTACCTTTTTCTTTCTCATCTTCACAGTGCAGTTGCACTCCGATACTGACAAATCGTCCTGCTATAATGACAATTTGTCAGATAACATCCACTGACCTGAGGATCCCTTCGCCAGCATAAAGCCGTGGCACCTATGTTGCAGCCGGTGGATCAAAAGGAGTCTAGCATGAAGAAGAAGCGGATTTTGTTTGTTGATGACGACCGGGAAATGCGTCAATTGATCGTCGATTTTTTTCATTCCGAAGGATACAAGGTTACTGAAGCGGCAAATGGGAAAGATGCCCTGGAACAATTATCCGATGAGGAATTTGATGTGGTCATAACCGATCTCAGAATGCAAGAAATGGACGGACTCTCTTTACTTCGACAAATTCGCATAGGCAGCCCAAATCTACCTGTGATCCTGATCACAGCATTCGGATCCATTGAAACAGCAGTTGAAGCGATTAAGGAAGGTGCGACGAATTTCATTCCAAAACCTCTGAAAATGCAAACCTTGAAAGCGATCGTGGACAAAGCGGTTGAACAAAAATGGCTGGTGGAAGAAAACGAAATGCTGAAAGAGGAGCTGCAGGAAAAGTATTCTTTTCACAACATTCTTGGAAAGAGCAAAGCCATGCAGCAGCTTTACGACTTGATCAAACAGGTTGCGGCGAGTCACTCCAACTTGTTGATTGAAGGGGAAAGCGGGACTGGAAAAGAACTGGTTGCGCGCGCGCTTGCATTTCAACAGTCCGCGTTCGTCTCATCCGTTTGTTGCCATCAACTGTTCGGCTCTCCCCGAAACTCTTTTGGAAAGCGAATTATTCGGTTATGTGAAAGGAGCGTTTACGGACGCGAAAGGTACCAAGAAGGGTCTCTTTGAAGTGGCCGATGGCGGCACACTCTTCCTGGATGAGATTTCCAGCATGCCTTTAGGACTTCAGGCGAAAATTTTAAGGACTTTGCAGGATGGAGAGATACGTCCACTCGGCCACACCCAAAACAGAAAAGTAGATGTTCGTATTTTTGCTGCAACCAACAAGGATCTGGAAAAAGCGATCGACGAAGGAACTTTCAGGGAAGATCTTTTCTACCGCTTGAATGTAATCCGGATTGTACTGCCTCCTCTGCGAGAGCGTCGAGAAGACATTCCGTTACTCTCTCAACATTTCTTGAAACATTACGTTCGATTGAACAACAAGAAGATCACTGGATTTGACCCCGCCGCATTGTCCTATTTGATGAATGCGCCCTGGCGCGGAAATGTTCGTGAATTGGAGAATGCTGTAGAACGTGCAGTTGTACTGTGCAGAGGAGAAACGATCAGCACAGCCGATATCGTACCGATCAATCGCAGCACACGAAAAGGGAAAGTTGATTTTGGCGGAGCGTTCTTGCCGTTAAAGGAAATGGAAAGAATCTATATTGATAAAGTTCTCGAATCTGTCGGCGGCAACAAAGAGCGCGCAGCTCAAATCCTCGGTGTCAGCTCACGAACGCTCTACAGGCGAGATCATCAGAAAGAAGCGGAACCGGTTCCAGGGGAACAATAAAACTATTGAATATTGAAAAATGCAGGGGGCGCGATTCATCGCGCCCCTGTGAAAACCATTTAAAACTGTATACTCCGTATCCGCTATGGAGCTGTTTGGGTGGTCCGGGCTGTAATAATAAATTCGAATACGGCATCTTCCATCGCAGGCTTCATCCCGATTTTTCTTCCTTCTCGCAGTCCTTGTGCAAGAGATGCTTCTTCAACAAGAACGCGATAAGCAAACCACAATCCACCGACGTGATTGCCTGTGGAGCAATGGATTAAGATCGGCTTATCAACGACGCTCAGGAGATCCGCAAATTCGTAAATCGTCCGAACATTTAGGCCCGAAGGATCAAATGGAAGGGCGTAATATTCCATCTGGTTTGCATTTACCATTGCCGCCTCGCCGGGAATACATTCTTTTTCAGGAAGAACATTGACCACAGTCTTCACACCCATTTCGGAGAGTTCTCTCATCCCGAATAATGTCGGCTGACCGGCTGTAAAAACTAAATACCTGGGCTGGTATAGATTCGGAATCGAATCATCGCCTGCGCCAAAAAGAAAGATAGAACTGATGAAAATAATAGCGGTGACAAAAATGTTTCTCATAACTCACCTTCTTGAGTTGAATTAAAACTCGTCACGATTCTGAAGAACCCAATCGAAAAGAGAATCTTCCAGATCCTTTCTCATCCCAATGATTCTTCCTTCCTTGACAGCCTCGTCCAGAGGCGCTTTCTGAATCAAAACGCGGTAGGCAAACCATAACCCACCGACATGATTCCCGGTTCCGCAATGAATCAAAACCGGCTTTTCGGCCTTTTTCAGAATGGCCGAAAACTGCTCAATTGTTTCCTTCCTGAAATTGGAAAGATGGAAAGAAACGGTTCTGTAGGCCATGTTTTTGGAAAGGACGATTTCTGCTTCCCGGGGGTCACAATTCCTTTCCGGCAAAACGTTAATTACGGTCTTGATCCCCATTTCAGCGAGCTGTTCAAAGCCTTCCTCGTTCGGCTGACCTGAAGTGAATACCTCTTCCTGAGGACTCCAGAGTTGAGGAATCTCGCTCACGCGCACCGCGAAAGCGAAAGAAAACGCTGTCAATAAAACTGTAAAAAAAATCGCATTTCTCATATTGCACTCTCGAGACTACCAGAGTGCAAAAGCCGTACCCTTGCGACTCGACGACTTAAGATATTCAATAGAGCGCCAAAATGTCACTCTACGTCAAATTGACTGAGTCCGGAACGACAGCTGGCAAAAAGTCGGGATGACCGTTGGCAAAGGAATCGCGGAGAACTATAGTAAACTCCAAACATGAATGCTGAGATCGAGCATAAAAACCGGCAAAGAAACAGAAAAGCATCTGCTGCAATCCCTCAGGGAGCTTCAGGATATTAAATTTGCGCTGGATGAAGCTTCGATCGTTGCCATCACGGATCAGCATGGCCTGATCACTTACGCCAACAAAAAATTTTGTGAAATTTCAAAATACAGTGTCGAAGAATTGCTGGGTAAAGATCATAGAATCATTAATTCCGGTTACCATCACAAAGAAGTCATCCGCAACCTGTGGCGCACCATTGAGCAAGGACAGGTCTGGAAGGGAGAACTCCGAAATCGTGCCAAAGATGGAAGCCTGTATTGGGTCGATACGACCATCGTTCCTTTCCTCGACAACAGGAATAAACCTTACCAGTATGTAGCCATTCGGCATGACATCACGAATCGCAAAAGTGCAGAACAGCGACTTGCAGTAGAACAGGCGGTTGCACGGGCATTCACAGAGCCGGCACAGGGCAGGATGGAAGGATATGCAAAGATATTGCGGGCATTATCGGTTCCCTGGGAAGGTTGTTTCAGTGAATTGTACGTTGTCGATGACTCCCAGGAATCTTTGCGATGCGAAGCGTCGTGGTCGGACGACTTTGCGGATTGCAACGAATGCAAAACAGTTCCCCTGACTTTGCATTAGGAGAAGGATTGCCGGGCCTCGTGTGGGAAATGCAAAAGCCTTTGATCCGTAGAAACAGGAACAGAAGATCCTGACCTGAAGAGGATGGCTCCGTCGGACCTCGCTGAGATCAGAGGTTATGTCGCTTTTCCAATCACCTTCAAGCAAGAGGTTCTCGGCGTCATCAATGTTTTCAGCAAGGAAATGTTTCATGAAGACGATGGACTCCTCAAGCACTCTTCACACAATTGGAAGTCAGATCGGTGAGTTCTTTATGCGAACCTTGATGGAAGCTGAGTTGGAAAAACATGAGCAGCAATTAAAGTATTTTGAAGAAAAGCTCCGACAAGGCGAAAAACTGATGTTGCTTGGCATGCTCGCTTCGGAAATTGCTCATGAAGTCGGAACTCCTTTGAACATCATCTCCGGACGTGTGGAGCTTCTGAGCGCAAAACAAACGGCAAACGAATCCATAAAAAAAGATTTTGAGATCATTAATGATCAAATTGAAAGGATCACAAAGATTATACGATCCCGCTTGGATATTACTCGTAGGAGAACAGGAAGGACGATCAAAGTAGACTTGAAGAAACTCATCGCGAGCCTGGCTGAATTTCTTAAACCGCAACTCGAGAAAAATAGTATTCATATTCACATCGAGCTGCCGGAAGAGCTCTTCGTTGATGCGGATGAGGACCAAATGCAGCAGGTATTTCCTGAATCTAATGTTGAATGCGATTCAAGCGATTCCAAACGGCGGCGCCATTACAATTCATCATGACGAAATGTTGCGCGATGAGGTGTCATTCTGGGAAATTCTTGTAGAGGATACAGGCACCGGCATTTCAGAAGAAGAGCTATCTTTGATTTTTGAGCCATTTTACACAAGCAAAAAAGAAGTTGGCGGTACTGGATTGGGTCTTTCGGTTGTAAAACAGATTCTGAAGAATCACGATGGCGATATCTTCGTCGAAACCGAATTGAATCAGGGTTCTATTTTTCACGTTCTTCTCCCTAAGTCCTGAAACGTTTTGTAACGCCTGCGTCTCGCGGGCAGGGCTTGAGCTTGGAGGCGGGCCACAGACGACTTAACTGGCGCGGGGAATACGATTCATTGCTTCAAAGACTTGTTTGACTCCAGTTCCGTAACCTCCGACTCGATCGCTGGAAAAACAATCATTTCTTCCTTCAAGTTATGCTCCCCAAGCAAACTGAGTAACCTGTACTCCTCGATCTCATTGCTGCGATCAGATTTCTGCAGCTTCTCGTGCAAAGCTTTCAGTAACGATGCAATTTGTCGATGTTCCATTTTCAATATTTGGATCGGGCTATCCATGTCCGTTTTTGTTTGGAAGATGGGGAACAAAATTTCTTCTTCCCACAGAATGTGTCGCTGCAGGCCGTGCTTGAATTGCTCAAAATATTGTTTCGCTTCCAGAGGGGATTCGATTTTGTATTTCATATAATTGGCGAAAAGCTGATCCAACCGGAGATGATCCCCTTCAAAAAACGTCATGATGCTTGTTGTTTCAATCATTCTAGTTTCTCTAAACTCTAAACCGCGCTTTCGCAAAACATGTGCCAACGGAAGCCTCGTCGATGTCTCGAAGTCAGGATCGACAGGTTGGCGGTGAAGTGGACAATCCGTCTGACGAACATGAGAACTCTGTCGTGGCGGGTCTGAGACCCGCCCCTGCAACAAGCCAGTGATATGATGGGCAAAAAAGGAGATTACATCATGAAGTCTTACTCTCTTTCGTTCTTCATCGTTCTTTTCTTGTCTGTTTTCGCCTTTAGCGCGGAAGAAAAGAGCAGATTGGTCATGATGGTCATGCCGGAAGGAGACGTTGCTGCCGGCAGGAAGGCGTTTGTAGAACTTTCCTGCCACTCCTGTCACAACGTATCAAGGGATCCATCACTGACTCCGGTTGAACCAAAAGGAAATGGACCTGATCTCAGCACAGCGGCTGGAATCACGACTGCTGGATATCAAACGACATCGATCATCTCTCCGTCTCATATAGTGGTTTATGAATATTGGGGTAAAGAAAAACAAAAATCTCCTATGCCGGATCTGACACGCTCCATGACCGTTCGGCAATTGATCGATTTAGTCGCTTACCTGCAATCTGTCGAAAAGCGGAACACAGACTGAAATTCCCCGGACTCCATCCAGTCAACTCTAACAGCGTTTTGGCTAGCGATTCCTCACCCTTATTCACTCCCCCTTTTATAAGGTGGGAGAAGTACGAGCCAAACAACTGTTACAGCTCAGCGGATTTTTCTAAAATTCGGCACGAATTATGCAGTAGTAACGCTTGTATGAATGAACAGATTGCTCAACGATTGCAGGAAGTTGCTCGAATTCTTGAGGAACAAAACGCAAATGTGTTCAGGATTCAGTCTTACAAACGAGCCGCAAGGACCATTCGAACCTTACGCGAACCGGTATACGACCTCGTAAAAAGAGAGGGATTAGAAGGGCTGGATCGGCTTCCCGGGATTGGCAAGAGTCTGGCGCGTTCGATTTTCCAAATGGCGACGACCGGGCGATTGCCGATGTTGGACAGATTGAGAGGTGAAAGTGATCCGGTGCAATTGCTTGCAACTGTACCCGGCATTGGTAGGCAGTTTGCAGAGCGAATTCATGATGATCTGCACATTGATACGTTAGAGGAATTGGAAGCGGCTGCCCATGATGGAAGATTGGCGATGGTGGAAGGATTTGGAGAGAAGCGTCTTGCGGGTATTCGAGATTCTCTCGCGGCACGGCTCGGACGGATACGCGAATTTCCGCAGAGGCTCGCAGTCAAGGAACCTGCTGTGAGCGAAATCCTCGATGTCGATGAAGAATATCGGAGCAAAGCATCGAAAGGCCTCTTACCAAGAATTGCCCCGAAGCGCTTCAATCCAAAACAGGAAGCATGGCTTCCGATACTGCACACATCGCGTGGAAAGCGGCATTACACAGCCCTTTTTTCGAACACAGCCAGAGCCCACCAATTCAATAAAACGCGCGATTGGGTCGTGATTTACTTTGATACCGGCGATGGAGAAAGACAAAGCACAGTAGTGACTGCATTAGCAGGACCGCTGAAAGGAGAAAGAATCGTGCGAGGCCGCGAAGCCGAATGCAGTCCGTTGAGTCGGTTCATTGAGGTCAACGATCTTCGCGATTCAGTTCTGGTGTAACAACCCTTCCTACCCTCCGCCTTTATAAGGTTGAGGCACACGATTCGGATCCGATTCAACGCAACACCGAAACCGGTGCCCCATCTTCCAGGTCATTGGATGGATGCAAGATAACGAGAGCGCCGGGAGAAATGCCATTAAGAACTTCCGCTTCGTTTGAATTCTTATTTCCTACATTCACGTTGCGAATTTTCGCCTCGTTGGATTCGACAGCGAATACGCTCCAGCCGTCACCGTTGCGAAAAAGTGAACTGGCTGGGATTTTTACAACAGAAGGGCTCGACCAGATTTCTATGAGACATTCCACGCGGTAACCATCCCCTAAAGATGACGGTTTATCCAGCAGATCTACGACCACGTTTACGCGCTGCTCTTCAATTCCTAGCGCGGAAACCTTAGTAAATGCGAATGGTTCAGTGGTTCTCACACGCCCTTTCAATTCCTTTTCGCCGCCCCAGTCTGCAATCGTTACTGAAGCGCCTGGACGTATCTTCACCGCGTCAGTAGAAAGCACATCGACTACAACTTCCAGCCGGCCGGGATCACCAATGATTAACAACGCCGTCCCGGGTTCTATCACCCGTTCATTTTTCTCAACAATTCGAAGGATTCTTCCTGATACGGGAGACAGAAGTTTTACAAGATTGTTCTCTCCCGGCTCGAGAGCAATCAATCCGGCGCGTGTCATGGCTAATTCAGAAGCAGCGGCACGAGACTTAAAGCGCGCGGCTTCAACTCCTTTTTGAGAAATCATTTCAGAGTTCCGCGCCTGTTCCAGTTGCTGCGGTGGAATCAAACCGTCCTTTGCCAAATTTTCGACCCGTCGTTTTTCGCGACTGGACTGTTGATAGGCGGCCTGAAGTTGAGCGGCGTGCTCCTCCGCTTCTCTCTTATAAGCTTCAGCAGCCTGCACACGCGAAACCAGCTCAAGCCGCTCTCGCTGGCTTAAAGGCAACGGCTGAATGAAGGCGACTGCATCCCCCTCCTCTACCGAATCCCCATCGTGAGCTTCAATTCTAAGAAGCCGCCCCGCAACAGGCGCAGAAACATTGAAGCGGTCATGCGTCCGCGTTTCGCCCTGCTCATCGATGGTTACACTCAATGGACCCTTTGTGACAAGGCCAACTTCCACGGGAAGCGGGGGTCTTCGAATAGAGTAGTAGACTAGAAACCCAACAACCAGAGAAGCCAAAAGAATATAAATGATCTTTCTTGGTTTGACAGCCATTTTTTAATCCCCGGTCTTCAGCACTTCGACAAGATCCAGTTTTCTAATCCTCTTCATTACCAGCATTGCAGATACAAGAAAGGAAGAAAACGTGACAGCAAATGCAAAGAAATATGCTTGTGCTGTAATGATCATAGGGAGTCGATAAAGATCGGATGTAGCACGCTCACTAACCAGCGAACAGATCCAATAACCAATGACAAAACCAACAGGAGTAGCCATCAACATCAGTAGAGCCTGCTCAGCCAGTAACATCCAGGATATCTCGCCCTGGCGGAAACCAAGCACACGTAGAGATGCAAGCTCATGCGCCCGCTCAGATAATGAAATCCGAGAACCGTTATAAACGATGCTGAAAGCGATCACGCACGCGAACCCGATCAATAGATTCAATGAAATGGTGAAGCTCTCCGCAATCGTATCCTGAAAGCTTTTCAGCATGCTTTCCTGTATGGAAACACCGGATACGGCAGGAGTCCTCTTTAATTCAGAGTACAGCGCTGAAGTGCGATTCGAATCAACTGTGAGATACCCGCCGGAAAGAATGGCTCCTTCCTGGAGAAGTTCATTCAAAGCGTGAATTTCCATGTAAGCTGACAGACCCACCGGTTCCTCAGCGATGTTGGCAATCACAATTTCGCGGATCTGTTTTGAGCCTTCCAGAACTTCTATTGTGATCCTATCTCCAGGTTGAACTCGCAAAGTTTTCGCAAGAGCATGCGTTAATACGATCCCCGAATGCGGAAATTCAATTTTTTTTAGCGTTTGATCCAACATTCTACGGAGCTCCGCGTTTTGCGATCAACCCCGTAATTTCAACCCGCTTCGATCGGTGTTCATGGCGCAAGCGCACTGCTACAGATCTAAACGGTTCTACTTTGAGAACACCCGGCTTATGCTGTAACTCATAAACGGCTTTCCAATTCGTTGGATCTTGAAGCAACACAGCGGCATCGTGCCGATTGATCACAAGGAATTGTACCTCCATCACATACTCGATTGCGTCAAATGCGTACAAACCCAGTATCATAACAGCGACTGCCCATGCCATACCCAGAATAGAAAGAGCAGCCTTCAACGGTTTTCTCGCGATGCTGCGCAGAATCATGCGCGATGAAATGGATATCCACTTCTGTAAACGGAGCCGTTCCAGCCATCCGGCACGAAAGCTGGCAGGCAGTTCCGGACGCATTGCTTCCGCAGGGGGCAAAGCAATGGCGCGGCGCACCGCTCCGATCGAACCGAGCATTGCTGAAAATAAAGTAATTACAAAGCCCGAAATCACCAGACCTGGGCCCGCAGTGTAGTGATAGATTGGGAAATGGAAAAAGCGTACATAGACAGTCGCCAGGGCGGAACCGAACCAGAGACCCAATAAAGTACCCAGGACTGCTCCTCCAAAAACACACAAGAAGGAGAACTTCAAATAATGAAATCCCACCGCCCCGTTTGAAAAACCAAAAGCTTTCAGAAGTCCGATCTGGTTTCTTTGAATAGTAACGAGCCTCGACAAAACGATATAAATCAAGAACGCCGATACAGCTAGAAAGATAGCGGGTGTGTAAGTGCTGGTAACACTGGTTTCATCGATTTCCCCTTTGATGAAATTGTGTGAGATGTGCTCTTCACGTCCGTAAGCACCCAGACCTCCATACCTTTCAAGGATTTGATCGACCGAAGCAATGACGAAAGGCTGGCTGCCGGAAGGCGCCAGCGTAAGAGCCAGATCATTAAACGAATCATGCATGTCAAATGCGGCTTCCAGTGCTTTTCGATTTGCCCAGAAGACTCCGAAATGTTTGCTGTCCGGCAATACTTCAGCTCCACGGATTTCGTAAATGTATTCTGGAGAAATTGCAATTCCGACAATCTGCACTTCTCTGAGCCGCCCGTTCAGGATCGCCGAAACTTTATCTCCCGTTTCGAGATGATTGGCGTTTGCAAAGGACTTCGCTAGCGAGCATTTCCAATCGACCGGAGATCTCAGGATAACGCCCTTGCCTTATGTATATGTCATTCAAGATGGGTTCTCTGCGATCTGGAATGGATACAACTCTTCCTGTGGCCGGCTCCGGTAGTTCTGGAATGTTTAACAAGACCTCCATTACGATACGACTGTTGACGACGGCAACACCGGGAACAGCAGCGATTTTTGGAAGGATCGATTCGGGAGCTCTCTTCACGTTCGCAAAAATGTCGGCAAACCTGTATGCACTGTAATAAGTTTGCTGCGATCTTTTGAGAGAGTTGTAATTGCTGCGCATCGCGACAAACGTAGCGATGCCGCAAGCGACTACAAGCGTGATTGCGATTACCTGAGCACGGTAATGTTTGAAGTCACGAAATAGTTTGCGATCCAGCGAATTCATGATTTCACCACACAATCTGATCGGGCCTCAGTTTTATTTCGTTTTTACTGACTTCTGCAATTACACCGCTGCTGATTCTAATGATTCGGTCGGCCATCCCTGCAATTGCTACGTTATGCGTTATCACGACAGTGATTGTTCTTAATTCGTGGTTGACGCGTTCAAGAACTTCCAGCACTATTTTCCCTGTAGCGTAGTCAAGCGCCCCGGTTGGTTCATCGCAAAGCAGCACATCGGGCCGTTTCGCGACAGCACGTGCAATCGCGACCCGCTGCTGTTCCCCTCCGGAAAGCTGTGCTGGAAAATGATTCATTCGGTCTGATAGACCGACGATGTTTAAAGCCTCTTCCGGCTTCATCGGAGTTCTCGGCAATTTCCGTAACAAGCGATACGTTTTCTAACGCCGTTAAACTTGGAATGAGATTATAAAACTGAAAAACAAAACCGACATGTTCGCGGCGATATCTGGTTAGAGCCTTTTCACCCGCAGAGGTCAGAGTTGTGATCGTGATATAGCACTTCTCCGGTGGTGGGCGTGTCGAGACCGCCCAGGATGTTGAGTAAAGTGGATTTGCCGCTGCCCGACGGGCCCAAAAGCACGACAAATTCACCAGGATAAAGATCGAAATCAACACCCCGAAGGGCTGGAATTTCTACGTCGCCCATCCGATAAATCTTTGAAATATTGTGAACATGGAATACCGCTTCCATACGATTTCTGCAAATAGGAATCGCCATCGCGCCCGACTGGATCTTTAAGAAGCCGCAAAGGCGAAGAGTAATTTTTATTCTTTACTCCTTTGCTATCTTCTGTGAAATCGGACACTAAACAAGTTTCGTATGAATCAAATCGTTTAACAATGCAAGATACAGGCCGTCTGTTCACTCGACGAAATGACGAAGGTTGCCGGACAAATTGTCACTATGCGAAACCGGATCTCCTTCGAATCGTGTGCAAATCAAAACTGTAGAGACGGTGATGCATGCCGTGAAAAAATCCGGCAAGAATGCGGTGAAGCACGATGTCGTTGTGTGAAAAAGTTCAATCCCAATGGAGCGCTGGCGCCATAAATGGCGCCCTTACATCGTTTATACGGTTTTGTAGGGGCGCGATTCATCAGTATGGTGATTCATTAACCAAATAATTCCAAATTGCGGAAGGGATGACGTAGCTTGCTCAAAACATTTTTCTCGCTAAACTCTTGAAGCTTCATGATTTTCTGTAGCCAGCTGAGACTGATGCGAATGCCATAGTCCTGTTTCAGTCTCTCGACCACCTTCTGAGCCGTAGCAGGCCTTGGTTGCATCCTCGCAACAAAGCTGGTCAAATCCTCTGTCGCGGCC
The DNA here is from genome assembly GCA_963771165.1 of uncultured bacterium. Classification (GTDB taxonomy): domain Bacteria; phylum Acidobacteriota; class HRBIN11; order JAKEFK01; family JAKEFK01; genus JAKEFK01. The sequence goes on from CAVYSN010000010.1 coordinate 121,561, forward strand.
CATGGATAAACGATCCACAACCATTTCTTCACTGCCAACGCAAAGTAATCTGCATTCCACTTCGTGGTTTCTTTTTGATGAAGCACAGCCGTTTTCAAATCGCCGGCTGAAATCGAGAAACGTGTTCCACTGCGACTTCCAGGGAATCTCCGGTATCATTCACATCATCAACAATCAGCACTTTTGATGCGCGCAAATCGATCCCGGCAGGGAGCGGATATTTGACGGATGCTTGTTTCAGTTTTGTTGCGCCCGCTTCGTAGTGTTGAACTCTGACACTCAGCATATCCTTAACATTCAGGAAGTCACAGAGAAACCGGGCTGGCACGAATCCACCTCTGGAGATTGCGACAATGACATCAGGGTTGTAAGAAGACTTCAGAATCTTTAAAGCGACCCTGTAAGATAATCCGTAGACAGCATTCACAGTAACAAGATGGCATCGCATTTTTTCATCCATAACAATCCTGCCGTAAGGCTGATCATCCAGATGAAAGAATCTAAAGAAAATATGCATTTGCAATGTACTGTTGGAGCATTCGCTGCGTATTAAAGAAGGAGCCGTTTAATGCAATTGCATGAAGCATCACATTGATATACTGATCGCGGTCATTATAGAACATCGGCAGTATCGTTTCTTCCAGTTTCTGATACAGTGAGTCTGCATCTAAAGAGCGGGGTACAATCCGGCCGTTACGACTATTCGAACCAATTGCCCACCCTGTGACTCCTTCAATATGTCCTTCTATCCACCAACCATCCAGAACGCTCAAACTCGGAACTCCATTGAGCGCTGATTTCATTCCACTGGTTCCCGAGGCTTCCAAAGGACACTCTGGTGTATTCAACCAGAGATCGACTCCCGATGTGATTTTTTTGGCGAGGTCCATGTCGTAATTTTCAAGATAAATTACTTTGATTTCATCCTTCAGTTTCCGGGCTGCATCAAAAATTGTCTGGATCAGGCCCTTTCCTTCGTCATCCTTTGGGTGCGCTTTGCCCGCAAAGATCAACTTGAAAGGCGCCGGCACCGGCGGCAATCTTCCTTAATCGGTCCAGATCAGAAAAGATCAGGTCCGGTCGTTTATAAGCGGTGGCGCGCCGCGCAAAGCCGATTGTCAGGACATGAAGATCCATTCCAGCATTGGTCCGCTGGTTTACGTCGCGCAATAAGTTTTGCTTTGCCTCGATGTGTGCTTTCCAAATTTCAGGCTTCGGAATGCTCAACGCATAACGCAAACTGAAATTGTCCTGTCGCCATCCGGAAATATGCCGGTCATATATCTCCTGAAATGGAGGCGAGGTCCAGGTTGCGGCGTGAACACCGTTCGTTATGCTTTCAATTTGATAACGACCGTACATCATTTGAGATATTTCTTTGTGCTTTTTGGCGACACCGTTGATATAGGCACTGAGGTTCAATCCAAGATATGTCATATTAAGACGGTCATCGCAACAATATGCATCCTTCATCGCAAACGCCGGATGCTTCCCAAGAACGCGCTGCGCCAAGGTCCAACGGGTAACGATCGTGCGCCGCCTGTACGGGAGTGTGAGTTGTGAAAACACATTGATTCCGAACGGCTTCCAGATCCTCCTCTGTAATCGTTTCTCTTCCGGCATTCCGTGCCTCTTCTTCAAGTAGTTCCAGGCCCAAAAGACTGGAATGTCCTTCATTCATGTGAAATTTCTGAATTTTTCCATAACCCAGAGCGCGAAGCATTTTTACGCCGCCAATTCCAAGGATGACCTCCTGGCAAAGACGGTAATACTCATCTCCTCCGTAAAGAGAATCGGTCAAACGTCTGTCGAAATCGGAATTTTCCGGCAAATCCGTATCCAGAAAATAGACAGGAACCGACTTCCCGCCGATCCCATTCACGTCAAAGCGCCAGCAGCGGATCTGTACCTTCCGTTCTTCTAATATCGTGGAAACTCGTGGAGTCATTTCCTCCAAATAATCATCGATCTGCCAATCCACAGGCGATTCCAGTTGTCTCCCCGATGGATCAAGCTTTTGAAAAAAATAGCCGTTGCGATGCAGCAGTGTCACTGCCACCACGGAGATTCCGGCGTCCGCTGCCGATCGAATGGTATCTCCGGCGAGCACACCCAGGCCACCACTATAAGTCGGCAAAGATGACTCCAGACCAATCTCCATGGAGAAGTAAGCAACTACAGGTCTCTGTTGGTTTCCCATGACCGCTCTTCCGGCTTTAAAGCTGTAATCAAGACCCTCCATTCCGAAGGTCCATCCTGGGTGATTTCCCAAAGGAAACGGCCTTTCAGTTCTCCCTCAAATTCTTTTCGAAGCGCTACCGGATCCTGATCGGTGACCACCAGAAACGAACAATGTGGTCTGATGGACTCGAAGGCATCGATTACATGGAAGTTTCGCTCGACAAGGGGAAACTTTCGGATATCCAGCACCATGTAGTCCGGACATGTCTTTTGCATAATAAAACTCCTGTCTTGAATATGTGCAATGCGGATGCCAGCTATAGGGTGGCGTGAAGATTCACAAAGCCAGCGTCATTTTGTCAAAATATGAAGAAATGTCCCGTCCACAACTGCTTTTCCGGCTTCTGTATATCCTTTAATAATCCAGTGCAACGTATTTGGTGTGTCCATCTCGACGTACAAGCAGCAGCATCACTTTTTCGTCACGCTTTTCAGGCCGGATGGCTTGTTCAAATTGTTGCAGGTTGGAAATTTTTGTATGGTTCAATTCCTGAATGACATCGGCAGTCATCAAACCGGCTGCAAAAGCGGGGCTATCCTTGTTGATAAAAGTTACAATGACTCCGATCACCGACTTCGGAAGGAATAGGGCTGCCCGGATGTCCGGAGTGATCTCTTCCACTTCCACTCCATCCAGCGGCAAATTTGGCTGAACCGGTTTAGAATCATTGATGTGAATGCCAGGCGACCGATCAAGAGTGGCAGAGATGACCAGCCATTTCGCCTCTCGGAAGATCTTCATTTCAACGATTGTTCTGGGCCCCAGTTGTGCAATTTGTAAATTCAAACCATGCGCATTCCGAACCGTACTGCGATTGAATTCAACGATGATGTCCCCGCGCTGAATGCCTGCGCGATCCCCGGGACCAGCCGGCGTAAGATCAGCGACAAGGGCACCGCATGGAGGGTTTAAAAAGAAAGCTTTGCCAATCAAAGGAGTTACATCCTGAAGCTCTACTCCGAGCGATGCCCGCATGACAAATCCATGCTTTCGTAGCTCTTCAAAAACCTTACTGACTGTATTACTCGGAAGAGCGAATCCAATCCCCTGATTCCCGGTGTTTTCGCTCCAAAGAAAAGCACTATTAATACCAATCAATTCCCCTTTCTTATTGATCAAGGCGCCACCGGAGCTTCCAGGATGAATTCCGGCGTCCGTTTGCATGTAATCGGCGAATTCTCCTTCGCCACCTTGCAATGCGCTTACAATACCCATGCTCACGGTTTGCCCAAGACCAAAAGGATTGCCGATGGAGAAAACAAAATCGCCCACCTGCGTTTCGAAGGAATTGCCAAACGTTATGAACGGCAGATTCCTTCCATCCACTTTGATCAAAGCCAGATCCGTTTGAGGGTCCTCCCCAATCAATACGGCCTCCCATTCCTTATCCTCATGTGTCACTTTGATCCGAACCGCTCCTTCCGTGAGGTGCCAGTTGGTCAGGATATAGCCATCACTGCTGACAATGACGCCTGAGCCGATGTTCGGCTCGCCCGCAGAATCTCCAAAAATCTGATCGAAAAGTCTCGACATCGAATCATCCTCCTCGCGCGGTCGAAAGGATGTGAGGTTTACGATGGAATGGCTTGCGGTGCCAATCATTTCTGAAAAACTCAGCTGATCTCCAACAACGTTCAAACAGGGCATGAGGTTCATGAAAAGCAAGCCAAATATCCAGCGGTATATAAGTCGCTTGATCATGCAAATTCAAAGTGCAAAGGATGTACCAGAACCGCACCACGGGTACAGGGACGGGCGTGCGGACAGATTGTCATTTCGTGGAAGCATTGTCGTACGAAAAACATCGAATCATAAAAGTGAAGGTCCGCTGCTTCCCTAATCATGTTGGAATGAAGGGCACGAGTTTCATAAAAAATATCTGTTTTTTTGATGAATATTTTGAATTGTGACAATTTGGCGTTGGAGCATTCGTTTCCAGTCGAAGCCGCGATTGAATGATGTGAAATAGAAGCGTATTTCGTCAAAATACCATTGAATTTTACTCTGGAAAAAAATCTTTAGCTCATTATACTTATTAAGTCTCCACTAATATGATACGGAAAAAAGGAATCAGCAGTTTTGTGATTCTTATTCTTCTTCTGCTGAGCGTTCTCCCTTTAACAGCGCAGGACAGACCGAAGATTGTCAGTTTCGCTGTGATCGGAGACTCCGGCTGCGGATGCTCCGAGCAACGGGACGTTGCTAATCGATTGATCCAATGGCATTCGGAAAAACCCTTTAACACTGTACTGATGTTGGGGGATAACATTTATGGGAAAGACAGCAGAACAAGAGGCGGGAGCAGACATCTTTTCGAAGAGCGTTTTGATGAATACTACTCGCCTTTGACGAAGCTCGGTGTCAAGTTTTATGCAGTGCTGGGCAACCACGACATGGAAACTAAAAATGGCATCGACGAAATAGCCGATCGCAGCAGATTCAATATTCTCGGATCAAAAGGTTATTATTCTTTCACACCTGACATTCAAATCGATGATCGCCCTCTAGTACAGTTCGTAGGATTGAATTCCGTAACGATCGATGAAGATAAGGATCAAGTTGCATGGCTTGGAAGGACTTTAACGGATGGAAAAGCGATCTGGCAAATTCCTTTTTTCCATCATCCTATTTATACTCCGCCTGGAAAACATGAAGACGAAGTGGATGTACGCAATCAAATCGAAAACGTTCTCATCGCAGCAGGAGTCAAGGTAACATTCGCCGGTCATAATCATTTTTACGCCCGTATGAAGCCACAGAAAGGTGTCATGCATTTTGTTTCGGGTGGTGGCGGCAGGACTCTTAAAACACCGATTAAAGATGGAAACACTGTCGAAACTCAAGAATTAAACCACTTTCTTTTTTGGGAAGCTTCCCCGGATAAACTCAGATTCTGGGCTGTTCCCTCATCCGGTGAGCCCTTTGATAGCGGCGAAATTTTACTGGATCCACAACTATAATGCGATTTGCGTAGTCTAAAGAACTATTACTACTCTGGAGGGTGCCAAGTGAGACAATTAAACAATACTTTTTCTCGTGCTTACGGGATCACAGTTTTTCTGCTTCTTTTCGGAGTTCTCAGCGCTGCAGCGCAAACGAGTAACAACGATCAACTGAAGAACATCCGGATCGATAATTTCGGTCAGATCGCCGCCAGCTATTACCGTGGAGCTCAGCCGGAAGAACACGATTATGCAGATCTGGCCACGCTCGGCATAAAAACCGTTATCAATTTGACCAGTGATGACGCAGACATAAACGAAAAGGCGCTGGTTGAGAATTCCGGCATGAAATATGTTCAGATTCCGATGACCACTCACAAACCACCAACATCCTCCGAGATTGCTGAATTTCTAAGTATTGTTAAAGATCCAAACAACCAGCCCATTTATGTTCATTGCGTTGGCGGTAAGCATCGTACCGGCGTGATGACAGCCGCTTACCGCATGACCGAAGAGGGCTGGTCCGCCGAAAAGGCCTTTCAGGAAATGAAGAAATATAAATTCGGGGCGGATTTCCTTCATCCTGAATTCAAGAAATTCGTCTACAGCTATTACACACAGCTCGCCGCTGCAAAGACAATATCTGTGGCGCCTGTTGGCGGCTGCCACCAGCGGAAACTGACGGGATAATTCCAATCGTGTAGTGGCAGAGCAATTCCAGCGTAATCCGGAAAAGAGAACTCTCGAATTGGTGACTTTACTTTTCTGATGAACAAGTGTTGGGAGGAATTGCTCTGCAGAGCATTTGCAAACACAGAAACTGTTTTTCGCACACGAGTGATGAATGTTTTAAGATTGCACATGACACGAACCGCGGCAACTCTGCCACTACCTTGATTATTGTAAACGGAAACTCCAGAGTTCTCGGCCGTGAACAGTATCGGAAGCAGCAAAATAAAGAACTCCATGGATAGCGGTAAGCTCCGATGGCCTGGAATCATCTGATCCTGGAACAACATCGCTTACGAGCCGTGTCCCGGACAGTGTTCCATCCGTGATCCACAACTCATATCCATGATCGACATCAAAACCACTAAAATAGACGAATCCATTCATGACTGTAAAATGTCTTGGATCAAGGCTGTGCCCGGTCATATGAATCATCCGAGTTCCTGATGTAGTGCCGTCAGTCACCCAGATTTCATAGTCGTCAGTCACCGGATCCAAAGCTGAAAACAAACATATCTTCTCAAATTGTGTGAACTCGCCCGGGTTAGAGCTATCGTACGGATGAATATCCTTTACCAGAACGGTTCCAGTTTCCGTTCCATCACTTTTCCAGAGCTCATAATTATTCTCTGTGTCGCTGGCTTCAAATAACAGAATTCCGTTGAAGTTATAAAGTTGATCCGGATCCGAATTCTCCATTCCGCTGCGAATGTCTTTTACAAGCACAGTTCCGGAAAGAGTCCCGTCGCTTTTCCACAACTCCATTCCAAATTCCGGTTCCACACACACAAAGAACAGCACCCCGTTTACATCCGTCAACTGATGTGGATAAGAACCCTTCGTACCATGGACAATGTCCTTGACCAAAAGCGTTCCAGTGGATGTGCCGTCGCTCTTCCAGAGTTCAACTCCATGATCATCGTCCGCCGCATAAAACATCAACGCGCCATTCACATCGACCAGTTCATTCGGCCGTGAGCTTCCAATCGGATAAATGTCTTTTACCATTCTGGTTCCTGATGCTGTGCCATCGGATTTCCAAAGTTCCCTTCCGTGGATGCCGTCGTTTGCAGCAAAATATAGGGTCTGCCCAAGAACCAGGAGATCAGCAGGCCTGGAACCAGTCAATCCACGATTGATATCCTTTACAAGTACGGTACCTGCTTCCGTTCCATCGGTCTTCCAGAGTTCACATCCCGTTGCGGGAGGGCAGGCTGTGAAGAAAAGAGTATCTTCAAAGTTTATCAATTCATGAGGATTCGAGGATTTTGGTCCCTTACTGATATCTTTAACAAGTCCGGTTCCGGTTTGAGTACCGTCTGTCTTCCATAATTCGGCTCCATGATCAAGATCTTTTGCTCTGAAAAAAACCACATCATTCACTTCGGTAAAAAGGTCAGGATAGGAGCTTTCGGTACTGGTATTGATGTTTTTTAGAAGAAACGGATCACTAAATCCCGCTACCGCAAAGCAAAGCAGAGCCAGAAAGAATGCGGCGAATTGCGGTTGCCATCGCGGTCTCATAAACATCACCTCCTGGGAAATGGCATTGATCAAGGCACAAATGGTTTCTTCAAATATGCCCTGGCCTGGTCATGAGAATCCAGTGATTCCTTCCGTCTCAAGACAACGCCGTATTCGGCTTTTGCTTCCTGGCGCTTGTGCATTGCATCTAAAGTCTTTCCGGCACCAAGACGCGCCATTGTAATCAGGTTGTCCGGAGCCTGTGGTAACTCAGCCGCCTTTGTATAATGTTCGTGCGCCTCAGACCATTTACCCGCTTCTGCAAGCGTTTCAGCATAGCGAAAATGAAGGAGATCAGGCATGTTTTTATAGGCTACAGGATCAGACAATAAAGATTCGAGTATCTTCATACCTTCCTGTGGTCGCTTCACATTTACGAGCATGTTCGCCTTCTCCAGTCGAATCAAGAAATTGGCGGGATATTTAGTCAAGAGATTCTCGGCAATTCTCAACGCATCTTTAAAGCGTTTCTGACGTTCATACAACACCATCAACACGGCACCTGCTTCAAATTGTGAATAATTACCTTTTTGGTAGACTTCCTCCAATAATTTGATCCCTTCTTTTTTCGATCCGCTTGCGCCGCCGAAAAAAACCAGGATCTTTACATAAAATGGAAGGCTGCCGATGATGTACTTATACAATCCTATGGATAGTTTGGCATCCACGAAAGTTGGATCCATTCGTAAGACTTTACGGTGCCAGCTCACACCTTTTGTACCGTTCTTCAAAGCGGAGGAAAAACTTCTTTTGACTGTAGCCTCGTATCCTGCCAGCGTGTTCTTCGCCATACCAAGGTAATACATCGCTGTAATATCGTGCTCATTCATTTCAAGTCTTTCTTCCGCCAGAAGCGTACCGGTCTTAATCAGTCTTTGGAACTCTTTTTCCACAAGGGGATCCACTTCTTCATTTGATTCACGAAAAAACGCATCTGTTTTGCTATAGAGCCGCGTTTGTAAACGTCTCAAAGTGCCCAGTTGGTTTTCCCAGATCGCGTTCGCGCAGTAAATATAACCAGCAGGATGCCGGGGTTCTGTTTTTATCATCTGTTCGAATTGGACTTTTGCTCCTTCGTAGTCCAGAGCCAGAAGTGAATCGGATGCCTGTTTCCTCATCTGCTCCAATTCTGGAGAAAGCAGAACTGGGGTCGTATAAGAGAGACATGGAATGAAAAGAAAAAGAATGAGAACAACTATCGTTTTCATGTGGATCTCCAGATGGTACGAAACCTGGCGAAGTGAAGAGTCATGGAGATCATGGCGGCAAGAAGAATGAATGCCCAGAACACTTTCGCGTACGGATAAGCAAAGAAAATAGACCAGAAATGATTACGAATGATGGTTGGCGCATCTGCATGTAGAATGGGACCCGGCAACGGCTGCATATGCAGATAGCTCGGTGCTTGCAACAAAGTGGCAACACCCGGCACGGGAAAGTGAGGAGGAATCATCCAGAGAACTGTCAGTGCACAAAGCGCTACGAGAAACAGGATGAGAGTGATGTAACCCCGTAAAGGTTTTTCATGTTGAATGTCGTAGGCTCCCGGTAGAACGATTGAAATCGTTTTACCCATGAAAAGTTTTGCACGGTTATCTGAAAAGGAAACTTCACCCGTATCCAGCGGGGGCACAAGTCGGAAGCAAAGCAAGAGTCCGGCGCTGAAAAGGATAACGATTTGAAACAAGGCGGAACTGACGTAACCCTGCTCATCTTCTTCCGGGCCGATTTCGCGATCCGAGTAGAAAATGTTCACACCTTTTCCCGGATACCAGAGATTTTCAAGAAAAGTTTTCCCGTGACGTGTTCACAAATGCGTCACGGAGTTCTTGCTCTGACAGATCCAGGATGGGAAAATAATCTGGATTTTGGAGCGCCGCTAAATTTTGCCGGGCGCCTGGATGTGTGCTGATCGACTGATATAGTTCCCTCGCCCGTTCAAGCTGGCCCGCCTTATGGTTGAAAACCCCCGCAACGAACCGAAGATTCACCGTGTCCGAATCCTTGAGTTTACTTTCCAGGAATTCTAAAAGCGCCGGATTTTCACGAATGTCAGATGGAAGAATCGGCCGGCTCAGTAGGCTTTGCACAATACCGTTGTAATGAACAGTAAACGCAAGTGAGATCACTACCAGCATCAAAGCAACCAGGTAGACTTTACGTTCTCCGCTGGAGAAGGAGCCGATAAAGCGTTTTGGCCCGATCTTTCGAGAATGTAAAATGGCTGCCAGAAAGGTGACGACACAAATTCCGGCGATCGACATCTCGACGGTTACAATGGGTAGGATTTGTCTGATCGCAATCACTCCAAGAACAAACAAAAGTGCAAGCATCAAACGTTGCTCGATAAGGTTTCGTTTTTCTGTTCGGCCCGGCTTGATTCGGAAATCGAGATACAGTTGACTGGCCTTAAAGAACAGAAGCATAACCACAAGAATGAAAGCTGCGGATGCGCCCATCCAGATATAGAAACTGTAATCAAAAAACGTTGTGGCATGGAGCAGACTGAGCGGATAGTTTTGTGCCTTTCGAAGAAATTCCGTCTCGGAATTGGTCTTTGTAAGATCTCCCTGGTGACGAAAGTGGTCTCGCCATAATGTGGCCACGAAAACATCACCGTCAGGTAGCGTTCCAGTTAATTCTCTTGCACGGGTTAACCACAGGTGTGCCCGTTCCAGATCACCTGTATTCCTGGAAGCAAAAGTAGCCGTGCGAATGAAGTTTGCGTTGACCATACGCTCCGCAAAAGTGGAATAGTCCACGGGAACCGGCAACTGCATCCTCTGCTGGAGCGCCTGCTGGTATGCAAAATCTGCCCATCGTGGCTGACCAAAAGCTTCAAAGAAGCTGGCCATCCAGGAAAATTCGTAGTAACAAACATACGGAAAGCTCGAGGCTTTCATTTCAGTCCAGATCTGTTCTGCCTCCAGTTTCCGATCTTGCCACCACAAGCTCTGACCCAGGAAGAAAAGATGCCATGGCTGGGTGGGATCCCGATCCCGGGCGGCTCTCAGGGCCGATTCCAATTCCGGCAGAGTTTGCGGAACATCATCGTACAAAACCTCACCCGGTTCGAATTTCGCCTGTCCGAGAGCGCCGATGTCTTTTAATTGAGTAAGAAAGTTGGATGGTAGAACCCATCCACTTTGCATGGATTGGATCCGGAGCAAAAGGTCTTCTTCCCCCCATACCGGAAGGTTCATCTCCCCATTCTTTAGAAGCACTCGACTTTGACTTCCAAAGCCCGAATCATAAAGAATTTCGATGACATCTCCATTCGCAGTAAACGCTTCAGGAATGCCCGGCAAATGATACCGTCTCAGCACTTTCTCTGATACGGGGTCCATGGCAATCATCCAGGAAGTTTCAAATTCTTTCCCTGCAGTGTATCTAAGGCTCCGGAAAGTTTCCTTTTCGTAGAGCATTCCATCTTTTAAAAAGGCCCGGGAACTGGTGTATGAATGAGAGCTTTTTTCTGCTTCAGCGTAAGAGCGAACTGCTTCCTTGACTCTTCCCGATGCTAGATTCAGATCTCCCAACAGCGCATGAGCCGGTGCATAGGTGGGATCCAGGGCTAAACAATCACGAAGCATCTGCATTGCTTCTTCCTGTTTTTCAAGCTGGAGAAAAGCGCAAGCGCGATAGTACAGATTTTCCAGACTCACGGGGCTTTGTTCAAATAGCGAAAGCGCTTTGGCAGGATCTTTTTCCCCATAAAGCGCATGAACTCCGATCAGTAGTGACACCACATCACCAATGCTTGCTGCGGAAATCTTCCTGAGCTCAATTTGATTCGGAGTTTCTGACTTCCAAACAAGAGCCGTCGGATTGCGGTCTGTTAATGATGCAAAAGGGTCACCATCCCACGATGCGGGAAGCGATCGTACTCCACCAGGTGTTTTGTTTGGAACCATAGTAAAGTGAGGTTCTATTTCGGTTTCACTTCTTAACGCAAAGGCCTCACCCCAGATCACAACGCTTGTTCCAAGTTTGTAGCCCAGACTACGCGCTGCTTGATGGGATCGCACAGTCTCTTTCGTTTGGTCCACGCCTATGATCTGGATTTCTTTACCCAATCGCTCGCGGATCGCCTTTTCAATGAGCGCAGCCATCAGAATCCCTTCCTTCGCACTATCCGCATCCGGACCGTAGAAAGGAGTAACAGCAATGATTGGAATCGGCGCTGGTTTTGCTTGAGTCGGGCGAAACTTTTCCGTTCTTTGCGGAAAAAGAATCCAGAGAGCGAACGCCACAGCAAACAGCAGCAACAAAACGGTCAATCCAGTTATGATTCGATGCAACGGCCTGCCCGATTGCGAAATTGTCTCGATCTCCAGACACGCCGGGAGTTCTGGTTTGGGAAAGTGTGTCGATAGCATTCAGCAAATCCGAGTATGATTGCGGCCGCAAATTGACTTTCTTTTGAGTCATCCATTCAATCAATTCGACAAATCGCAGCGGGACATCCGGGCGTTTCTCTCGAATCGATGGAAGCGGGCAGGTTAGATGTTGGTTTACAATGTCGAATGGCGTTTGACCATCAAACGGCTTTTCACCGGTCAGCATTTCATACAATACGATCCCGAGTGAATAGATATCCGCACGGCAGTCCACCGGTTTTCCGAGTGCTTGTTCGGGCGAGATGTAGTAAGGCGTGCCGACGAGCACTCCATCGGCAGATATGGTGTCAGCGCCCGGCATCTCAATCGGTTTGGCCAGACCAAAGTCCGTTACGTGAGCATCGATATTCTTATCCAGGAGAATGTTAGACGGCTTGATATCACGATGAACAATCTTTTTTTCCCAACTGGCGGCCAGACCTTCTATGATTTGACGAAGAATACGTGAGACATCAGAAACGGGTACACGTCCTGCTCGCTCAATGTAGTCCGATAAACTTTCCCCTTCAATGTATTCGAGAACCAGAAAGGTTCTATCCTCCGAATGACCCATTGCATAGACTCGAACGATGTGAGGATGCTCTACTGTGGCCATCACACGGGCTTCACGTTCAAAACGTCCCATCGCCAATTTGGCTTCAGAAAGCTTTGGGGAAATCATTTTGATCGCCACTTTGCGCTCAAGATCCAGTTCTTCCGCCAGATAAACAGTTCCCATACCGCCTTCTCCCAGACAACGGATGATCTTGTATCCTGGTATCGTAGGTAGTGGAAAAGCAGAACAGGACAATTGCCTGGCGCACTTGCGGCATTCCAATCCCCCGTCTGAAATCGTCTGATGACAGGATGGGCACTCTTTCTGTACGATCATTAAGCTCATGCTTTCGCCTTTTAGAAAATGAGGGTGCAAAGTCTATGCCGTACGGGTACGAGTATCGAGGGAGAATTATCGGCCACGATGTCTTTTGAATTTGCCAAAATGTCCGTTTTTTACTGCTCAAAATGGGACCGGCAACTTATGCGACCTGCCCTCTGTATCGCTTACACAGTTTTTAGGGGCGATTCATCGCGCCCGCGTGCTGAAGTTCAGAATCCGCCGCTTATTCCACGGGTACGCAAAGCACAGGTAAATCCAAATGCACGACAGCCCTGTACAATGTCGTGCGCAAACGGAGCGGCGAGGAGCGGGATAAACCAAGGACAACCAATCCTGTTCGGTTCTTATCGCACGTGGCCTTCAAATTTTCGGAAAGACGGCCTCGGGTTACAACGACTTCTTCGGCAGACTGAGCATCCACATATTCGCGAAGTATTTTGGAATGAATGTTCGCTTTCACATCATGGAACACATCCTGAGGTACCATTTTTTCCAAATAACTGTCGAGATCCACATTGTGAGCTACTGTAAAACTCGCGGCAAATTCATTTGAAAGTGTTTCCGTTGTGCGTATCAATGCTCCAGAACCTTTTTGCAGATCGATGGCGCACAAGATGTGAACCGGTTTGGTAAAAGTACCGCCGCTTCTTTCAACGAATCGCGGCGGCAGCGCAAGAACAGAAACAGAAGTTCGGGCCAGAACACCCTGGTAGATAGAACCGATGAAGACTTTCTTCCAACCTGTATAGCCGTGTGTCGGCATCAGGATTAGATCGCATCCTCGCGATTCTGCTGTTTTGATGATTTCCAACGCGACCGGATATCCATCGCTTAGGATTGGAGTCACCGAATCTCCACAAAGTTGCGCCATCTCCGTCCGCGCTTCTTCTTCGAGCAGCTTCTCGATCTCCACATAGGAAGAGATCCCCTGATCAAGCGGAGGAATTTGGAGAACATGCAGTGCGCTCAGTTTTGCCTGCTGTGCATTCGCAAAAGTTTTCGCGAACTCCAACTGTGATCTGCTGCTTGAGCTGAAATCGACCGGACAAAGAATACTCTTGAACATAACTCACCTCTCCGGGCACAACAGCAATTCACGTGCCAGAGAGGAGAGTGGGTCAGGGTATCCAGCCGATCTTCCGAAGGAGGTTTGTGATCTCTTGCGCGGCTTGCTCGGCCGAAACGCGATCGCAATCCAGTATTAGATCCGGATGCTCCGGCTCTTCATAAGGCTCTTGCATTCCCGGTACCGTGGTAGCTTTTCCCGTTCGAGCTGCAGCATAAATACCTTTTGGATCCCGCGCGGCACAGATGTCCAGCGGACAGCGTATATACACCTCCATAAACCGTGGAACGACAGCGCGCATCTCGTCGCGATACTTCCGCAGATTTGCGGTAGCATCCAGCAAAACATTTACACCATGATCCGATAGGAGTCTTCCTGTAAATAAAAGAACGGAATAAAACCAGTCTCTCTCGCTTCGGGAGTAATCCGGTTTGGGAGTTAAAATTTTGCGCAGGTGATCCGATTCCAGGTGTGCAGTTATGACTCCACTTTTCTTCAGCTTCTCCTGAAGAAGCCTCGCGATCGTGGTTTTTCCGGATCCGGGTAAACCGGTTAGCCAAATAGCAAATCCTTTACTCATTTTGGTTACGCTGTAAGGTGAATCGGAATTTTCTCCATCAGTTGTAGCACAATTCGTGATTTGTATTCATACAGAACGGAGTCCGCAAAAAATGTGCCTGTCAGAACCATGGAATACCGCATCCCGGGTGTAGCCATTCTGTCACTGGCGGTAACCGGATGGCTGATTGTTTCAAGTGTTGCAGCGACGGGCCTTCAAACCCAACGACGGTGGAAGGCTGCGGCACATTTTTTGCGGACTTGAAAAAAGTGGATCAAATTGCATTGTTTGCGCCGAATGCGAGCCAGGAGTTTGCGAACAAGGTTGCCGGCTATCTTCACGTGCCGCTGGGCAGTCATGAAGAGCGAGAATTTGAAGATGGGGAACATAAAATCCGTCCACTGATCAGCGTGCGCGGACGCGACGTCTTTGTCATACAATCCTTGTATTCAGACGGAGATCAAAGCGTCAACGACAAGCTGTGCCGGCTGCTTTTTTTTCTCGGCGCTCTAAGGGATGCATCCGCCGGGCGTCTGACGGCGGTCATACCGTACCTGGCTTACGCGCGGAAGGATCGAAGGTCCCAACCACGCGATCCCGTTACTTCAAGATATGTCGCACAGCTATTGGAAAGCATCGGTATCGATGGCGTTCTGACTGTCGATGTTCACAACTTAGCAGCTTTTCAAAACGCTTTTCGCTGCCGGGCCGATCACCTTGAAGCTTTACCCCTTTTCATCCAGTGGCTGCTACCAAGGCTCCAAACAAAAGCAAAGATCGTCGTAGTTTCGCCTGATGCAGGTGGTGTGAAGAGAGCGGAAAGCATGCGTCGGGCTCTGGAGAGTGCTTTGAAGAATGAAATAGAGTTGGCTTTTTTTGAAAAGGGACGCGCGAAGGGAGTCTTGCGTACCGGAAGGATCATTGGAGAGGTAAAAGATGCGACGGTGATCATTGTGGATGATCTGATCAGTACGGGAAGAACCATCTCGCATGCAGCGAAACAGTGCAAAGATCTCGGCGCCAATCAAGTGTATGCGGCCGTAACGCACGGAGTCTTCGTCAGCGAAGCAAATCAACATCTGAGCGGTCATGAATTGGATCGGATTCTGATCACAGACACGATCCCTCCATTTCGTCTGAATTCACAACTTGTATCGGAGAAATTGGAAATCCTGGCTGTTTCAGAATTATTTGGCCGGGCGATTCAACGCATCCACACTAATGAATCGGTTGTAGATCTGCTTTCGATTCGATAAAAGGCTGAATCCTTTCAGAATATTGAACAGCCAGACCCAGATATTGCTTTGCACGATGGATCCATTTCTGCCACATATTCTTTTCCAGTTCGCGCGTTCGCTCGATGGCCAGACGCGCCCACATGCAGGAACGGTAGATTTTATAGAATGACCGGAGTGGCTCCATCGGACGGTCTTTTGTGACTTCACAATATCTGTTAAATATCAGGCCATCGACCTGCGGAGCGCCTATCCGTTCACACTCTAATGAAAGAAATGAAAGTTCATCAACACAATCAATTTTCCTGAGCTCAGGATCGAAGTGAAGGCAATCAAAAATGGTGGGGGGCCTCTCCGGTTCTATACAAATATGCTCGGGGCGCAAATCGCCGTGGCCATCAATGACATGACCTTTTCTAGCTCGCTCTGCTAATGTTTCTCCAAATATCGACAAGAAACGAAGTTGAGTCCGGTACAATCGGGACAACATATCGAAAGACAAGCCATAGGAAGGATTCGATAGAAGCGAGTGGTTGAAACCGGCCTCATTCTCCAATCGGACAAGATATAACTCCCCATCTGTTAGAACTCCCTCCTGGTACAGGTAGAAGAAAGCGAGACGGTCCACGATAGTTCGAATGTCCGCATCTTTCAAAGTATTATTCTTGATTTTGAACTCCAGCATTTGCTCGGCAGGAAGTCTTCGCATTTTGATCATCCACTCAACAACTTTCCCTGAACCTTCCGCCTTGAATCCTTCCTCCAACGAGTATGTCAGGGGCACCAGTCCATAATACAGACCCTCAGCAAGCCTGCGGTTTTGAATGAGCTCTTTCATCTGATCGTGCAGACGAGAGTGAACCGTCGTGTAGTTCAGCTTTCCATAGCGGATCGGCTTTCGAATCTTGTAGGCAAACCGGTTCGTCAAAAACACCCATGATAAATGCGTTTCGATGCATTCGACATGTGCAGGATGATCCTGATAGAGATCTGGCCGTTGGAATACCAGACGCTTCTGCGTTTCTGTGAACTCATCCCAATCAATGTTCAACATGGAACTTCTCTCTGATTCAGCTGTGCAAATTCAATACCATTGCACATTCGCCACAAAAAAGATGCCATCCTGGCATTCGGACCGACAGTTTGACGAGACATCGTGGATGGCTCCACCACGCTGAGAGTAAATCCGGCCGTGGCATAGCTTTTGATCATTCATTTATTGAAAGTAGGAGAGAAGCCATGAATATATTCGGAATGGATGAACTGAGGTCGCTCATCGAAACAAATGAAGAATTTAGCGTTTCAATTTTTTTCCCGACTTACCGCGCAGGAGCGAAGGTACAACAAAACCGGATCCGCTTTAAGCAACTGATCCAAAAGACTAAACTCTTCCTTACCGGGAAGGGATGGAAGAGTGTGCAGGCAGATGAGTTCCTGTCACCTCTGAAGTCTCTTTTTCGCGATGAAATGTTCTGGCAGCATCCGACCGAAGGGCTTGCGTTATTCTTGAATGCGGAATTTTTTGTGTATCACAGACTACCATTCGACTGTCAGGAACAAGTGATGGTCGATCGGAGATTCCTCATCAGACCGCTTCTTCCGCTTCTAACGAACAATCATGAATTCTATGTACTGGCGATCAGCGAAAATGGACAGCGCTTTCTCAAGGGCTCAATGTTCGATGTCGAAGAGTTATCTGTAAAGACGCTCCCCCAGAACCTTGCAGAAGCGATACGTTTTAATGTTCCCCCGGAAAGGCAGTTACAGCCTCATACGCAAACCCCACGGATACCAGGCTCACGTGCAGCAACCATCTTTTATGGCCATGGCGTTGGAATTGACGACGAAAAGCGGGACTTGCAGGAGTATTGCAGGCAGGTGGACCGCGGACTTCATCCTCTGCTGAAAAATGAAACGGCGCCGCTCGTTCTTGCAACGGTGGATGCCTTGTTTTACATGTACGGCAAAATGAACACTTACCCTCATCTCATGGAAGACTTCATTCCGGGTAACCCTGAACTGCTTTCAAACATTGAACTGCGCAACCGGGCATGGAGCATTGTTGCTTCGCATTTTGCGAAAGAAACAAAGAAATTGTTGAAGACCCACGTCGATCTCGCCGGGACGGATCTTGTTACGAATAATGTAGAAGAAATTCTAAGTGCGGCCCGCCAGGGAAGGGTTCAGTACATTGTGGTGAACGGTGATCAACCCTGGTGGGGACAATACATCGAAGATACCGGGCGGGTGGAGTCTCACGAGACAGCACAACCGGCCGATACAGAGATTGTGAATCTTGCTCTCATAGAGTCGTTGAGGACCGGGGCGCAGGCCTACGAGCTGAAGCCGCCGTCAACGGACTATCCTTCCATGCTTGCGATTTATCGGTATTGAAACAGGCTGGATAAACCAGCGTCCACGGTACTAGTGGACTGTAACAGATGAATGAATAGTGACTCCTCCCCTTTATAAAGGGGGGAGTTTAAATTTCAGAGCGATCAGGAAGAAGGGAGAAAATCCGGGTGTCCGAATTCCACGAACTGCATCTGAATTTGTTTTAGCTTGGCCTCATTTCGAATCAGCGCATCAACACAATCTTTATCCAGTTCTGTGCTGACCATGCTTCTTAAAATTTCAAATGCCTCTTCGTTTGTTTTTGCCCCCTTGTAAGGGCGGCGAGTGGTAAGTGCATCGAACACATCAGCTACGGCAACGATCCTGGCTTCCACCGGAATTTCATCCCCCTTGAGCCCGTATGGATATCCGCTGCCGTTCAGTTTTTCGTGATGGAATTGTGCAATATTCCATAGCATCTGCACATGATCCACGGATTCGAGCCCGAAATTCTCGATCATTTTGTTGATTAAACCTGCTCCTTTTGTAGTGTGAGTTTTCATGATGTCAAATTCCGTTGAATTCAACTTGGCCGGCTTCAACAACACATCATCGGGTACGCCGATTTTCCCAATATCATGCAAAGCTGAAAACAAAAAGATCAGTTCTATATATTCATCCGTAAAATTGTATTTACCGATAGCCGCCAGTTCTTGAGCAATTACGCGCGAGAACTGAGCCATGCGATTCAAATGCGCGGCGGTTTCCGGGTCTCGCTGATGCACCATCTGGTTCGCAGTGGTGAGTACGGCGGCCAGAATCTCGAATGGTCCGAATCTCATCGGCGACCAGGCTCGAGATCAAATGACCGAATACGTCCAGTTCTACAGTCACCTCGTCCACGAAATATTCCTTTTGATAAGAATCAAAAAATAGAAAGCCGTGGAAGACGTCGTTGAAGACCATCGGAATGGTGTAGCTGGATTGATAGCCCTGTTCCAAAATCTTTTTGGTATGTTCATGAACAGAATTACTGAATATGGAAAGGTCATGAACAACGCGTGGTTTTTCGTTACGCATCAGATCACGCAACGGTTGGCGCGTCACCTAGCGGTGATTCGTAGCGCACGAGTGGCTCGTCAACACCACTGCTGGCCAGGTACGTTCTCAACAGATTCGATTTCTCTTCGTACAAAGCTACAGCAATTCTGCTGACCTCTGGAAATCTCTTTTTGATCGAACGATGAACGATCTCCAGTTTCTCATTCAACGTTGAGTTTCGGTTTAGTCCGGAAAGGTCATCCTGATGCTCGCTCATTGTGATTGATACTCCTAACAAAATTCGCATAGTAGAGCAAAAATTGTGCAAACCTTGCGTCCGCCTCCGGCGGTCAAATTCGAACTCAACGAGACCGCGAGACGCGGGCGGCACAAAATGGCAGCCAAAAACAACTGCGCAGAGGACAGATTGTCATGCGAGGACATTGTGTCGCAGCAAACTACCGTGCGAAATTCCCCACCACGTGTGGCACTCATCTTGCTGAACTCTCCATTTGGAGAAAAGATATGCAAGCCTTCAAAACCATTCTCTGTCCCGTTGATTTTTCTGAATTTTCACAGCGCGCCATTCGTTATGCAGCGGCTTTCGCACAGCAGAATCACGCACGGCTGATTGTTTATCACTGTGTGCCTTCTGCAATGGCACTATCAGGCTTCCCGGAAGGCATTCCGGTCGGTTGGCAGGATTGGAACAGCCGCGTAACGGATCAAATGGAAAACGTGCTCTCGTTATGCAAGTTATACAACATCGACGTCAGTTCGAAAATCGAAACCGGCGATGCTTCGTCAGGAATCCTGAACACCGCAAAGGAAGTAGACGCAGATTTGATCGTCATGGGCACGCACGGGCTGAGCGGATACGAAGCAATTCTGATGGGTTCCGTAACCAATAAAGTTGTCCACAAATCGACAGTTCCTGTGCTGGCGGTATGCAAGGCAACAAAGACTGTGCTTTCCGGCGATCCGGATCAACCCCTTTTGATCGGCAAAATACTTTGCGCTGTGGATCCCGACCAACGTACGATTGCCAATGTTGAGCCGGGCTATGTCCCTTGCCCGCTCCAACCGATCCACGATTTTCTTCCTGACTGTTGGTGAACCTACTCAAGACGAACGAAGCACTCAGTAATCTGCGAGAAATCATTTTCCCGCAGAAGGAACAGTCCTGCAGAGTCGAGTTTATGCAAACCACAGGTATCGCTGTGGATGAGATTCTGAAAGCCATTCAACAACTTGACATCGACATGGTCGTGATGGGACATCACAGCAGGATTGCAACGGCGATCGAACCGCTCGGAAGCGTCACGTTACGAGTCATCCCGCGCTCCAACTGTGCAGTACTTGTTGTGCGGGATTAGGAGGATCTATGAGCCAAATCATTTCCGAATACATAAGCCAGGAGCATCAAAACCTACTCGCGCTATTCAGCCGGTATCGCGAGCGCAAAAAAATCGGCTCGGTTGAGGAGCACAACGCTTTTCAGGAATTAACGAATCAGTTTCAAGATCATGTGACCCGGGATGAAGCAGCAATCTTTCCTCTTCTTCAAACAGTAACGAAATTTCCCGATGAATCGGATTTGTTGAAAAAAGAGCATCAAGCAATTTGCGAAATGGTCGCAACGATTTTGCGGAAAGCAGGAAGAAGGAACGTACACAGGCGAAGAAGAAGAGACATTCCATGCTTTGCTGGTGAATCATATGAGAAACGAGGAGTCTGTACTCGCTGTTCTGGATACTCATCTCAAAGAGCAGGAAAGAAAAATTGCAATCGAAAATGCTGAAAAGTTTTTGAGGATTTGAAATGGTTGAACGGGAAATGCTCACGCTTGATTTTGAACAGATCACGATGAAAGACTTGCCGTTGTGGGAGGTAAGAATGCATCGCTTGGTGAAATGTGGCATGCGTTAAAACCGAGAGGAATTCCGGTTCTGGACGGCTTTGCTACAACTTCTGAAGCGTATGAAAAGCTGCTTGGCGAATTCAACCTGAAGGAACGGTTACGGCAAATTTTTTCCGATTTCGATCCTGAGAATGTCAATCAACTGGCGCAAAGGGGCCATCAGGCACGCGCTGCAGTCCTCCAGACTCCGATCCCGCAGGATCTGCAGGATGCCATTCTTGCTGCTTATGAACGACTTTGTAAACGTTTGTCACGCGAACCTGAACTTGCAGTGCGGTCCTCTGCTACTGCTGAAGATCTACCGGAAGCCTCTTTCGCCGGAGCAGCCGAAACTTTCTTGAATGTAAAAGGGCCGGAGGCATTATTGCGAGCCGTTCATTCTTGTTATTCTTCTCTCTTTACCGATCGCGCCATTAGTTACCGCGCGCGCATGGGTTATGACCAGCTGAAAGTGGCTCTGTCGGTTGGTGTCATGCCGATGGTTCGATCCGATAAGGCCAGCTCCGGTGTCATTTTCACGCTGGATACTGAAACCGGATTTCGCGATGTGGCATTGTAACCAGCGCTTATGGACTGGGCGAGTTCGTGGTTCAAGGAGTTGCAACACCGGACGAATGGACCGTTTTTAAGCCGACACTCAAAAAGGGCTTTCAGCCGATTATCGGAAGACGTCTGGGCAGCAAAGAAGTACGCCTTGTCTACGGTGATGGCAGCCGGACGACACGCAGCGAACCAACGCCGCAAGAAGAACGGAGCCGATTCTCACTGTCCGATCAGGAAGTGGTTCAACTGGCTCGGTGGGCGTCCTTGATTGAGGAACACTATTCGAGTCTCGCGCGGACGGCCTCAACCGATGGATATTGAATGGGCAAAGGACGGGATTACCGGCGAACTATTCATTCTGCAGGCAAGACCTGAGACGGTTCACTCTGCTAGAAAAAGAACAGCTGCAGCGGAAGTGTTTCGTTTGAAAAGGCAAGCCGGTCTCCTCTCTTGTATCCGGCCAGGCGGTTGGTGAAAAAATTGGAATCGGCCCGGTGTGCATTGCAAAACAACTGGATGAACTGTCCAATGTGCAGCCAGGTGATGTTCTGGTTGCGCCGAGCACAAATCCGGATTGGGAGCCTGTGATGAGAAAAGTGGCGGCAATCGTTACGGATCAAGGAGGACGCACCGCGCACGCTGCTATCGTTTCACGTGAGTTTGGGCTTCCCTGTATCGTTGGGACCGGGAATGGAACCAAAGTCCTTCAGGATGGACAGCAAGTAACGGTCTGCTGTTCGGAAGGGGCCGAAGGCCATGTTTATGAGGGATCTGTTCCGTTTGAGATAGAAACGATCGATGCCTCCATGGTTCCTGCAACCCGCACAAAAATTCTGTTGACTGTGGGTGATCCTTCACAGGCGTTTGGCTTTTCTCTTATCCCCAATTCCGGAGTCGGCCTGGCGCGAAGTGAGTTCATCATCAACAATCATATTGGCATTCATCCGATGGCGCTGGCTCATTATCCGTATATAAAGGATCCGCAAGCGATCAAGGATATCTCTCAGCGAATCGGGGGCGAGGATCCAAAAGAATTTTTTATCCGGCGGTTCAGTGAAGGGATCGGCAAAATTGCTGCCGCATTTTATCCGAATCCCGTAATTGTCCGAATGAGCGATTTTAAGACAAACGAATATGCTCAGTTGATCGCCGGTAAGGAGTTCGAGCCGAAAGAGGAGAACCCGATGCTCGGCTTCCGTGGCGCATCTCGCTACTATGACAGACGTTATGCGGAAGGCTTTGCGCTCGAATGTGCTTCTATCCTTCGCGTTAGAAAAGATATGGGACTCACAAATGTGAAGGTCATGATTCCTTTCTGCCGAACGGTCGAGGAAGGCAAACGGGTATTAAAAACCCTGGAAGAGAACGGCTTACGGCAAGGCAAGGATGGTTTGGAGGTTTACGTGATGTGCGAACTCCCCTCCAATGTATTGCTGGCCGAAAAGTTTCTGAGCATCTTCGATGGCTTCTCCATTGGATCGAATGATCTGACACAGCTGACGCTTGGATTGGACCGCGATTCAGGCACTGTAGCGTATCTATTCGATGAAAGGAATGAGGCAGTTCTTTCGCTAATATCCTCCGCGATTCACGCGGCGAAGAAAGCAGGTAAACCAATTGGAATTTGCGGCCAGGCGCCATCCGATTATCCCGAATTTGCTGAATGGCTGGTGCTCCAGGGAATCGATTCGATTTCGCTCAATCCTGATACGGCAATCAAAACAGCGCTTCAAATCGCGAAATTGGAAAAAAAGTTGGAGGCTGAGAAGCGGCCGGCAAAAGAGCTGGTTGTTTCTTGATGTGAAGAATCGTGGGACGAGCCGGTTGGAAGCCGGCGTTACAAAAGCGCTAAGCAATCTCTTGATCATTTTTTCGCGATGTGTCCTTCTGAAGACAATTGAGTAGAATGAAAGCGTGGCAAAAAACATTCTAAGGGTGAAGAACCTCAACGTCGAACTCGATGGCAAGAGCATCGTAAAGAATCTGAATCTGGAGGTGGAAGAAGGAGACAACCTCGCAATCATTGGACCCAATGGTTCGGGCAAAACTGTATTTCTGAAAACACTGCTGGGGTTGTTTAAGTACGAGGGGAAGATCGAGTGGGCGTCCGGAACAAAATTGGGGTACGTTCCACAAAAAGTGGAAGTTGATCTCCATCTGCCATTGACTCTTGAAAACCTGTTGGATGCCAAAGCAGACGTACAGGGAATTCCACGAACGGAAATACAATCGGTTGCCGAAGTCCTCAGCGTTTCCACAGACATCTTAAAGACTGCAGTTGGTCATTTGTCAGGCGGGCAATTTCAAAAAGCATTGATTTGTTTTTCTCTTCTTGGAAGGCCGAACGTACTTCTTTTTGATGAACCGACTGCCAGTCTGGATCAGCTCGCAGAAGAACACATCTACGATTTGATAGAAGAGTTACGCGAAAAACAGAACCTCACTGTGATTCTGGTTTCTCACGATCTGCACATTCTATACAGGTATGCTACGAAGGTCCTTTGTCTGAACAGGGAAAAATTCTGTTTTGGGCCGCCTCAAGTCCTTACGCCGGAAGTTCTTGAGAGCGTGTATGGTTCTCCTCTCAAACATTTTGAACATGACCACTCCTGAAGTGTACGCCTTTAGTCTGGCAGTCCTGACGGCCGCAGCAGCCGGGCTTGTAGGCAGTTTTGGATTGTTGAAAAAAACAGTTCTAGCCGGGGATGTGATGTCTCATATTGCACTGCCCGGACTGGGTCTGGCGATTTTATTGAAGATCAATCCGCTGCTCGGCGGCGGAGCAACGTTGCTTGTGGGAACCATTGTGATCTGGAAACTTCAAAGAACGACAGGGTTATCAACAGATGCAATGATCGGAGTTATTTTCGCGACATCTCTTGCCATTGGCGCCCTGATTACACCCAGCGAAGATCTGATTGAGGCCCTCTTCGGTGGATTCGGAAAAATGTCTGTTCTGGAATTTCTCACCGGCATGATGGCAGCATTGCTTGTGATCGGCTTCATCCTGAACTCAAGAAACAAATTAATTCTGAGCTTGTTTTCGCAGGATCTTGCGGCTGTTTCGAACGTCAATATCGATCGGTTGAACCTTTATTTTCTGCTTGTTTTCAGCTTGACGATTCTTCTTGGATTGAGGTTTCTGGGCGCTCTTCTGGTCGGAGCTCTTCTAATCATTCCGGCAGCAACAGGCCGGCACCTCACTCACGCATTGTCCGATTTTTTAATCGTTTCCACGATTGCAAGTGTTCTTTCGGTCGGGCTTGGGATCTGGATTTCCAGATCCTACCATCTGCCTCCCGGTCCCATGATTATTTCCGTAGCAGCCTTCATCTTTTTTGTAAGCTTGATAAAAACAAAGCAATAGGAGGCGCCGCCTTATGGAGTTGAAAGTCGTGCCTTTGGAAATCCCAAAAGATTGCAACATTATTGTTGGCCACACGCATTTTATAAAAACCGTGGAAGATCTATACGAAGTCATGATTTCGACTTCTCCGAACGTGAAATTTGGAATTGCATTTTCGGAAGCGTCAGGTCCATGCCTGATCCGATCGGAAGGAAATGACACTGCTTTAAAAGAGGTTGCGATTCGGAATATCGAAAGCGTCGGTTGCGGACACGCTTTCGTTATCCTTCTGAAGGATGGATTTCCGATCAATTTTTTGAACGCGATCAAAAGCTGCCAGGAAGTTTGCACCGTTCATTGCGCTACAGCGAATCCTGTGCAGGTGATTGTTGCAGAAACGGATCAGGGTAGAGGCCTGCTGGGTGTGATCGACGGTTCTTCACCAAAAGGAATCGAGGGGGACGTGGAGCGGAAAGAGCGCAAAGAATTGTTAAGAAAATTCGGATATAAACTGGGCTAAGAATAGCGTGAATCTTCTGTTCGATCCGGAACTAAATCTTTTTCTGCAATCCTTCCAAACGTGGTGGCTGACCACGTTTATGCTGGCGATCAGCGCATTAGGATCGAGTGTATTCCTGACGGCAGCCGCAGGATTTGTTCTTTTCCATTTTGGGTTGAAGAAGGGCCTGGTGATGTTGCAGCTACTTTTGTGGTCGTCGCTTCTGGTCGACTTATTTAAATCACTTTTCAGACTACCGCGGCCAACGGATGTCCATGCTGCTGTATCACTTCTGGAAAATCAGTATCCGCAATGGTTGCTGGAATTATTCCCGTTGCGCATGAATTCCGGATTTCCATCGGGACACGTTTGTTCAACAACAGTTTTCTGGGGGGCAATGATTTTGTTGTTCCCCGGGAAGTTTCAAAGAATTGCCGGCGCCGTATTCATTCTTCTCATGCCGCTGTCCCGGATGTATTTGGGTAGGCATTTCCTGGGTGATGTCGTTGGGGGATTCATCCTGGCAGTTGTGATTCTTCTGATCGGAAAATTTCTTTTACTTCCCGCTTTCCAAAAGTTTGTTGAAAACCGGAATGAATTTTCTCCTTTTGAGAATATCTCCTCCTTTCTGCTTTGTTCCTATCTTTTTGCCGTACCTCTCTTCCTCCTCCTAGTTCCCCTGATACCCGTACGCGATGCCGCCAAACTGTTCGGTGTAAATACGGCTGCATTTCTATTGCTTGCCCGTGGTTTCCCGATCGAATTGCAGAACCTGAGCGCCGGTATCGCTCGGATGGCTTTGGCGACTGTCGTTTATATTTCTGTAAAACTGTTGTTCCTGATTCCCGCACTTTATGCTCCGGCAGCGCTGTTGTATGAGCTTCTGGCTGGCGCAGTTCCGGCATTTATTTCTATCTGGGCCACTGTTGAAATCAGCCGGAGAACAGGACTGTACGTACCAGAGGCCTCTCACTGATTCAAGTTCGCAATAATGTTTCCGTTTCTCACTCTTAAATCAGACTCTCCAAAATCTACTAATTTGGACTCCAACCATCAGAAAGGGTTTCCAGGAAATGAGCAAGATCCACTTCTTCCTGCCGCGTCAAACCAAGATTTCCCAGTTCGCTATGGTTTACATTTTGTGGAATTTCCGGTTCCGGCCAGCAGTCCTGTGCCAGAGCATCCTTTTCCGTTGTAAAGGGATCTGCACAAACCGGCTTCACGTCCCTGGTGTTATAGAAATGAACAATGCTCCATAGACTCTTGAAGTAGCCGTTGTGACTGTAGGCTTTTACAAAATCGGGATCGGGTCGCTTATCCAAATTTCTCAAAGTGGGAACCCTGTGCTTTCCATCGTTTTCCGTCGCAAATCTGAGTAGTTTCTTGTTGCTGAAGTTCTTCACATTTGTCACGTAAGGCAGTGAACGCCATCCTTGATTGTCGGGATCCGCCAGAGTACGCAAGAACCCGCCAAGGCCCGGGTCAACCCATGCCCTTCCTTCCGGATTGATCGGTCTGCCGTTTCCCAGCAAAACCTTGTCCATCTTGTAGAATGGATTCTCAGGATTCCGTGGAACTCCGAGATTATCGAAAGTGAAATCCGTGAATAGATCCTTCCCCTTCGGTTCATCAGCGCCGATTACGTGGCACAACGCGCATTGGGCTTTCCCTTGAAACAGGCTTAAACCATGGGATTCCTTTGCCGTCAGTTTTGCGTTTCCCTGCTTCCAGGCGTCATACTTCGAGCTGAATTGATTCACATTCGGGGAATCTTCGAACTCCGCTATGGATAATGCAATCCTGTCGTATGTCAAAGATACTTTCGAACGATTGCAGTTCAGCGAACCTTTACCCCAAACCTCTTCAAACAGTGCCGCAAAATCGCTGGAAGCAACCTGTTCACAAACCGATTGTTCACTCGGTTTATTTTGTTCTACAGGATTCAAAAATGGTCCCTGTGCCTGATCTGCCGCAGGGTTACCGAGTTCCCATCCGGTAGCGCGGCCGTCCCAAAAATTTCCACCTTCAAAAAGTCCGTCCGGCGTTTCGTAGAAAAACCTTGGGCTCAAGGTCGCGTAGGACGAACTCGGCGGCTTGCGATTACCAAAACGTTCCGGCACGGCACCTCTATATACCGATCCATGCTTATTGATACCTAGAACCGGTCCTGTTCCGCCGACTCTGTTCGCGTGGCAAGCTGAACAGGACTGCGTGGGTGGGTCGGAAATCTTTGCGAAGAATAATTTTTTTCCCAAAAGCTGCTTAGACGTGAGACCGGAAGTTTCTCTTGCCCTTGATATTCCGGAAAACAAGAGGAGAACCAGTGCTCCCGTAAAAAAGATTGCGTATGGAATGATTTGTTTACGAAACATCGTGACCTCCTACTGGCGCGCGATAAGGAGCCACCAGAATGACTATAGGCGCAAGATGCTTGCCAATACGTCGGAGTCATGTATGTCGAGAATCTGGAATTGGCGGTCTGGAGTGTTGACAATGTGGCGTCTTGCTGACAAGTTTTCGAACCGCCTCCATGAGGCCATTGTCGAAAATTTAGCCCAGGAAAGGGATTGTAACGCGCGAAACAGAACCTGCGGAACTTCTTTGTCTACTGCGGGACAAAGGCGAATATAGTTTTAGGAAACTTGTCGGTTACGATAAAAAATCCCCGGCCGCGCACAAAGGCAAGGCCTTCCCAGTTGCGGGGGAGTCCATCATCAGGAAGCTTTAAATAGATCGGCGGATTCTCACAAGGACGAACCACCGCTCCATCGAACCGCAATTCCACGAGACGTTCCACCACTTTGTTATTCGCTTTCCATGCATCCGATTGAGAAGGGTCGACACCCCAGCGTTGAGCAAATGCGTCCTGGCCAGGCTTCAGTTTTGTTTCGTCACCCGGAAACATGTAATTGATGCACCAGAATCGTCCGTTCCTATCCGCAGGAGAACAATCCGTAATGCGATATTCAATGTTGGGAATCGGCACATTGGCGAGTCTTTTTATTCCATTGCCGCGGATATCGAACCTGTATGCAACAGGATTCCGGGCCACGTTCACGCCGTTCGCCTCGTAAAACGTCAGCAGATGACCATTGGGAAGCATCACGATTGCTTCGTCGGTCATATTGGAAAGGGCCGCTCTGGGGGGGAGTTCGATCCGGCTGGCAGCATCCAACTTGATGGAAGGTATCGAATTCGAAGAAATCATCCGGCCGCGAACCAGATATCCCATCATTCCGGTTGAATGATGAGACTCAATCGTGACAAATACATCTTTGCCCCGGAACGTGATCGCCTCAAACCCCTCAAATCCTTCTATGGAACGGGACAACCCATCATCATCCAAATGAATTGCTCGCGGAGTGTATTTCTTATCCTGCATGTTTGAAACAAGAAGATGTTTAATTGGAAACATCGCGATCCGATTGCCGATCCGGTCCGGATATTGCGGAACCAAAACGATCTGATCCTTATACACAGCAGCGCTGGAGTACTCGCGTTCCGAATCGCTCCAGTCCCCGGTCAATTGAATTGGGATCGGGTCCCGTTGCGGCAAGCGTCTGTTCTCCGTTTCGGTTGGCGGCGTAGGACTCCTTACGCAGGACAGAACCACCAGCAACAGGAAATAGGGAACCAGGATTGCGGATGATTTCAAAGGGCCAGAGCTCATTTCGTGAGCGTAACACAACGTCAAATGATAAAAAAAGCGGCACAAAGAAGTTTCCAGCTTGTGGTTGTTAAATTTAGCAGTCTGGCCGCGTCAATGATGCCACCACTTTCGTAGAAACATCATTGAGGGTTTAACCGCCAGTAGATTCTCCGAACTATGCATTACCATTTCTGGCTTTTGCTGTAACGGATCCTCTGCATAGCAGTTTTACCGTTTGAGCGGCCTTCCTGTGTTCATTCAACACTTCTTTGTTACCGCCGCTTTTTTATTGTGCAAGATAAATGCCAATGAGGGCGCTCGATGGATAACGCTCTTTGTCGTCTTGCGAAAAGAATGATCGGATAACCCGGCCGGAAGAACGAATGACATTTGGTCAGGACAGTTCCTTTTTGTCAAAACACTTTGTCTGCCGTTCATTCACAAATCGCCATAACGGGGCATGGTGATTCTCGACTCGCAGGCTATGTCAGATAGAGAGCGAACCATGAAGAAGAGAGTTGAGCCACCAGATCAAGCTTGCCCGGTTCTTCGAACAAATGAGTTGCGGCGGGGACGATCTCAAGTTTTTTTTCGCATTGAATCTTTCTGAAGGCTGCCATGTTCAATTCGATCACTTGCTCGTCCCATCCGCCAACAATCAACAAAATTGGAGTTTTCAAAAGTTCAAGAGCAGAGCCCGCAAGGTCCGGACGACCTCCGCGGGAGACGACTGCATGAATGGATTCCGGCCGCAATGAAGCAGCCTGGATTGCCGCAGCGGCTCCTGTACTGGATCCAAAGTAACCAATTTTTAGTTTTCCAACAAGATCGTGATTCAGAACCCAGTCCGTTGCAACAACCAATCGCCGGGTTAATAGATCAATATCAAATCGAAGTTCACGCGTCTGTTCATCTAATGCTTCCTCTTCTTCGCTTAGTAGATCAAACAAGAGTGTCGCAAGCCCGTACCCCTGAAGAACGGAAGCCACATGCCTGTTTCGAGTGCTAAAGCGGCTGCTTCCGCTTCCATGAGCAAACAAAACAAGCCCCTTCGCGTTTTCAGGAATCAGAAGATCGCCGTGAATCACAGCAGTCCCGGTTCGTATCGAAACAGGTTCTGCGTCATTCTTTTTGAAAACTTCCATGACAAACTCCGAATATACGATCCAGAAACACAGCAAGAGTCAGTCCGTGTGGGCTGACTCTTGCAGAGAAAGCGATTGGAGACCTAGTCAATCTTGACTTTGACTGGTTCTTTCTTTGGAAGTTCCATCACTGGCATTACGACTTTCAGGACACCATTTACATAATGCGCTTCCGTTTTATCTCTTTTCACTTTGGATGGAAGAGCGATCAGACGTTCATACGCCCCACGCTTTATCTCCTTGTAGAAAAAGTCCCTCTCTTTGGTTTCTTTTTCTTCGACCCTCTTCGCAGTGATTTTCAAATCACCGTTTTGGAAAGTTACTTCAATGTCTTCCTGTTTCATTCCCGGTAAGTTCATTTCGGCAATAACATTTCCTTTTTCCTCGTACACATCTACGGCAAAATCCGTTTTAATCCAGGGGGTCAAGGCAAAGAATGGAAAATCCTCAAATGCCTTTCGTTTCATCAAGTTCATAATTACCTCCTGCCGGGATAGTGGCGCAAGAAAAATGCCAAGACGGTCCGTCAGCAGTTGAGAATCACTTGCTGCCATTGCGTCCAAGGATGGCCAAACTGTCAGTCTGATTCGATACGGAAAGCTATCGCAAATGCTTTGAACAACTTCAGCAAGCCGTTATCAACGTAGTCTCGCGGGGCGTTTACAAAGTCAACTGTTTGAGTTTTTCGACAGGATCAGAGAACTGGCATGCTTGATGCATCCTTGTCATGGATGGGGCGAAAGATGTTTGAAAAGATTCTTATAGCGACTGATTTTTCGGAGACTTCCAGGGCGGCATTTTGGGCGGCTGTAGCCATGGGACGTACGTTTCAATCCCAGCTTTTTTTGTTACATGTCGATACTCGATTGTACTTGGGGCCGCAAATTTCACCAGATCAGAATGAGTTACATGTTGAACTGGAAACATGGCTTCCGCAGTCCTTCTATAAATCATCTCGAACAGAAATCGTGAATGGAATATCTGCCGCTCACGAAATTCTAAAAATCGCAAACGATCAAAGCTTCGACCTGATAGCAATCGGGGCCCACGGTCGAAGCTCACTCTCGCATTTACTTCTTGGCAGCGAGACACTGAAGGTGATTCGAAAGGCGCAATGCCCCGTCATGGTTGTTAAAAATTTTTCCGCTTCTCATGCTGATCGTTGGCAGGCAGATAAAATCCTGATACCTACGGACTTTTCAGATGTAGCGGGCCGAGCGTTGGAATTAGGTGGACGCCTGGCTGATGCACTTGGTTCTCAACTTCATTTCATCCATGTTCTCGATTTGCCTGCATTGGAAGAAATCCATGCGAAATACTGGCGGGACAAACTGGATCTCAAAGAAGCCTCACAACTGAACGTGGATTCTGTTTTAAAAGGATTGGTGGAACGGGCGGGAATAAAAGCAAGCACGAAGCTCTGCACTCTTTCCGGGGATCCTCCGAAAGAGATCCTTCATTACGCACAGAACAATGGCATCGACCTGGTCCTCATGGGAACACACGGAAGGAAGAGTTTGGAGCGGGTCCTGATGGGAAGCGTCACAGCAGGTGTACTGCATGCCGCTGAGTGTCCGGTCATTACTGTGTCCACAAGCCCGCGTTGACATAACTAGCCTCCTCCCCCTCACCCCTTCGTTTCCTCAATCATGATTCTTGTGCGGAGCATGTTCAGCAATCTCTCACGAGTGATGATTCCAATCAGTCGATTACCTTCAACTACAGGAATCTGATTTATTTTTTCATCATCCATGATTTTCAGAACTTCCTGTATGCTTGCTTCAGGATTGATTTTCTTTAGGTCTTCGGTCCGTTTCATGGCGGTGTGAACGGATGTTTGAGTCCATGCTTGCCTGGGAATTGCTTTGAGTTCATGAAGCGAAATAATTCCTGATAGCTGACCGTCATCGGTTACCATGAAGCACCGGTTGCCGGTGGGAAGAATATAGTCATTCACCAAATCGGATAAACTGAGAGATTCGGGGACCGCAGGGCAATCAGATGCAATGATGTCCCTGGCTTTCATTCCGGCGAACACGTTCTGAAACTCCATCTGTCGTACACTGGATTCAGCCGCATTTGCAAGGAACCATCCAATGAACGCCAACCATAATCCATTCAACAGATTGCCTCCGCCGATTCCTGTCATGATTCCAAAGACAATCAGCAAATAGCCAAAAAGGCTACCGACTGCTGCGGCTCGCCTCGTGGCTTTCCGCATATCTTTGTATAACGTCCAAAGGATCGAACGAAGCACCCTTCCGCCATCCAAAGGGAAAGCAGGAATGAGGTTAAAGATTCCAAGCGCAACATTGACAGTCCACAGGAACTGAAACAGAAAGCTCAATTCCGGTAATGGTGCTGAAAATTGCTTGATCAGGTAAAACAGACCAGCCAGAAAGAAGGATGAGAACGGGCCGACAATTGTTACCAGAAATTCGGATTTAGGGGTAGCGGCTTCTTCTTTAATCCACGAAACACCGCCGAACACAAACAAAGTAATTGCTTCTACCGGCCTACCCAGTTTTTGAGCCATGAGACTGTGGGACATTTCATGGAAAAGTACAGAACCGAAAAACAGGAAACTTCCCAAAAGTCCGAGCATCCAATGAGCCGCAGCGTTTTGGTGTCGAAACTGTTCAGCAAATTGTGAAACGAGAGAAATCGTGATTAAAAAGAAGACGATAAACCACGTCGGGTGAATCTCAATCCGGATCCCGGCGAGAGTTCCGATTCGAATTGATTTTGGTATGCCTCACTCCTGATACGAAAATCATACGTCATTTTTGTTACGATTTCCTTGCCTTCTGCTGGCATACGACTTGCACCTTCCCCATCAGGAGGTGTTTATGTTACTACCCCCTAAGATTGTTTTTCATAATGTACCGCCGGATCCTGAAGTGGAAGAAAGAATCAAGAAGGAGATCACGAAACTCGAATCTTACTATGATCAAATCCACAGGTGTCGAGTGGTGATTGATATTCCTCATCGACACCATGGTGCTGCGAGTCCATACAGGATTCGTATTGAGTTGACCGTTCCGCACGGAGAAATAGCGGTGACACAGGAGCCTTCTCTCTACCGAACCCAAAAAAAGATTCACGTGAGTTCACACAGGAAACAGGACGAGGCTCATCCAATGCATCGCTCAGTGATCAGTACAATCAATGAAGTATTTGATACAGCAAGACGGCGTCTCCAGGATTACGCCAGAAAGCAAAGAGGCGATACCAAAACACGGATCGGGCCTTCTCATGGACGAGTGATTCGGGTTCTCTCAAAAAAAGGGATCGGGTATTTGAAATCGGAACAAGGGCGGGTGATTCCTTTTCGACTGGAGAACGTACAAACTAGTATCAAGTCGCTAAAGGCGGGAAACAAAGTTGCATTCGCTGAGACTGTCGGTGAAAAGGGAGAAGAAGCAGTTGCTGTCTGGTCGATTCGTAAACAACAACATTTAAAAGCAGGTTTATGACAGCAATCCGGTGGTCGCTTGAAAAGGGACATCCTGTCAGTCGGTAGTCAAAACGTCTCTCCGTGCAAAACCTTGTTTTCGCAAAAGCTCACGCGATGCGAAAAGGTTGTTACGTCACGCACTCGTCTATTCAGGGCATATTTGTTGCATCTTTAGTTCTGAATGGATCCCAACGGCTGCCTATTGGCAGTTCGATCAGGAGGGCGAAATGCAAACAACAAGAAATTTAAAACCGTTTTACAAGGAAGAAACAGGCCAAAAAAGTGTTGCCTCCAGAAAGGAAGATTTGTTTGGGAGTACACTGCAGCAGACCTATTCCTGGATCAGGGAAATCATGAGTGAACTGCACACAAATGATCGGCATCGCGCTTATCTTGCACTGCGGGCTGTGCTTCAGAGTCTACGCGATCGGCTGGGACTGGATGATTCTGTCCACCTGGGCGCGCAGCTCCCGATGCTGGTACGCGGCTTGTACTATGAAGGCTGGAAGCCGGACGGCAAACCTGTAAAGTACAACAGGGCGCAGTTTCTTGGAGTTGTCGGAAGCTACTTTGCTGTTCCTGAAAAGGTCAACACGGAAGAGATTGTCCGCGCTGTCTTTTCAGTCCTGCAACGAAACCTGAGCGTGGGAGAAGTACGAAAGTTACAGCATGCACTACCAAAAAGTTTTGCGAAATTGTGGACCGAACAAACTGTGCAGTGAATATACTTTTCGTCAGGGATGCGGAACATGGCGCAATCAACAGGAAGGAAGCAATTTGTGATCTTTTTTTCTGTCTTGCTATTTTTCGCCATCAGGCTGCAAACCGGTTTTGCATCCAATGCAGTTGTAGTAAAGGTGGCTGCCGGTGAAAACTGGATCGATACCGGAATAGATATCCGTGCGGGCCAAAGTCTGTGGTTCGCGGTGTCGCCGGAAGCTCAAATCCAATGCGGTGACCGCTCTTCCTCAGCAGCGGGTGTGGATTTTCCGGCTTCAAGTCTGGCGATGCTATTACCGGATGCTCCACTTTGCAGTTTGATTAGTAAAGTTGGTAAAGGCGGAAAACCCTTTCTGATCGGTCTAACAGAAAAATCGTTTCCAGCCGATCAGGCTGGAAGAATTTTTCTTGGAATCAATGCGGATCCATTTTCTCAAATTTCGGGCGCGTGGACTGTTATTATCAGCAATGCAGCGATGCAAAAGAAGCTGGTGCCGGTTTCCGCCGTGGAACCATGGACGTCCACAGGGATCGAGATACAGTCCGGTTCTCGTGTAATGTTCCTCATAGAACCAGGCAGCCACATCAATTGTGATCGGCGTCCGACTCATGCAAATGCGGAGGGCGTCGTTCCATTCGAGCCTGAGCTCGGCAGACCGGTGCCTTCATTCACAGCGTGCGGATTGATTGGAAAAATCGGGAACGAACCACCTTTCAAAATTGGGTTGAATGTAGATCCATTTCAAACGAAAGCCTCTGGAATTCTCTATCTGGGAATTAACGATACAACGCTCGCGGACAATTCCGGAACGTTTCGCGTTTTCGTTGTGGTTCCGCTTTGAATCGGATTTTTAAACGCGAGTCCGGGTCATGAAAATGGCGCGAAATAACGGAGAAAGAAATGATTCAAAACCGTT
Source organism: uncultured bacterium (assembly GCA_963771165.1). Classification (GTDB taxonomy): domain Bacteria; phylum Acidobacteriota; class HRBIN11; order JAKEFK01; family JAKEFK01; genus JAKEFK01. The sequence continues at coordinate 156,707 of CAVYSN010000010.1, forward strand.
AACGATCTTTCTTTCCGGGAGATGTCATGACCGGTAGAGGTATCGATCAGGTGCTTCCCCATCCTTCCGACCCTGAGCTCCATGAAGCTTATGTAAAAAGCGCTTGGGAATATGTCGAACTTGCGCGACATCGCCGAACATTTTCCTATCCTGTCAATTTCTCTTACATCTGGGGGACGGCCATGGAAGAATGGGCAAAACGTTTACCGGATTTGCGAGTGACAAATCTGGAAACCAGCATCACAAGAAGCACGAACTACTGGAAAGGGAAAGGCATTCATTACAAAATGCATCCGGGAAACATTCCGGTTCTGAACGAAGCCAGGATAGATTGCTGTTGCCTGGCGAATAACCACATCCTGGATTGGGAATATTCCGGGCTGGAGGAAACATTGGTGAGCCTGAAACAATGCGGCCTGAAGAGCGCAGGCGCCGGTCGTAATCTTGCTGAAGCGAGCGCTCCATTCATCTGTGACCGGGGACGAACCAGAATTCTTGTTTTTTCTTACGGGGCAGAATCGAGTGGAATCCCAGCCAAGTGGGCAGCGACCGAAACCGAGCCCGGTGTGAACATGCTGGAAGATTTATCTCAGAAAACCTTTGATCGCGTGAAAGCTCACATTGAAACAACCGCAAGGCCGGATGATTTCATTATCATTTCTATTCATTGGGGAGGTAATTGGGGTTACAGAATTTCTGCAGCAGAGATTGAATTCGCGCACAGGTTGATCGATGAAGCAGGCGCAGACGTGATTCATGGCCACTCTTCTCATCATGTGAAAGCAATTGAAGTCTATAAGGGCAGACTCGTCCTATATGGTTGTGGTGATTTCGTCAACGACTATGAAGGAATTGGCGGTTTCGAAGAATTTCGCGGTGATCTCAATCTAATGTATTTTGCCTCATTCGACTCATCGAGCGGCCGCCTGATTTGTCTCGAAATGGTTCCGACAAAAATGGAGGCCTTCAAGGTTGTACGGGCATCCAGATTAGATGCAGAATGGTTGCTAGCTACTCTAAATCGAGAATGTGGTAAGTTTTGCGCGACCTTTGAGCTATCGGATAAAAATGATTTCAATTCCCCTTCTTTGATAATGCATTCTCACGCTTTGCAATAAGAATATCCACATGGATCTCAGGAAGGTTGCATTGCGTGGCTAAGATTACGAGGATTCACTAGATCCAGTAATTGATTTGCATCTTCATCAGTAAGCTGAGGAAAATAAGCGTAATAGGAGCCAATGGCGCCCAGGAACAATTCCGGCGCATCCAGGACTACACATTCATCGACCAGATGGGAAAGTCTCCGTATGGTTTCAGCCGGCGCAACCGGAACGGCCAGCACCAGGCGAGCAGGTCCCCGTTTCCTTAGATCAAGAACCGCTGCCTCAACTGTCAGCCCCGTTGCGATTCCGTCATCCACCAGAATGGCTGTCTTACCTGCTGGATCAACCGACTTACGACCTTCCATGTATACTTCACGACGGCGTTCTGCTTCTTTTCTTTCTTCCTCGATTCGGGACTTGAACCACCTTTGATTCACGGTGCGTACTTCATCCGGATTTGAAATCATTTGGCCCTTGTCCGTAACAGCGGCAATCGCGTATTCCGGACATTGCGGATGGCCAATTTTACGCGCGATAATCAGATCCAGCGGAAATTTTAACGCAACCGCGACCTCAACACCGATTGCGATTCCTCCACGCGGTAATGCATAAACAACCGCATCCTGTTCTTTGAATTTTAGAAGCGCATGACCAAGTTTCCTGCCCGCATCTGCCCGATCATTGAAATACATAACCACTCCTTCTAATAAAGACGCTGCAAAAAGGATTCCAGAATGGATATAGAGTCCGCCCTCATAGCATTGTGACGAATTGGCACTGTTCGGAAGTTTTGGCAAGAATCATTCTGAATATCGCATTCAGTTCTACGACGTGAATTCCGTTTTAAGAAATTCTCTTCATGGCACTGGACTTGCACCATGTATCATAAAGGAATTTGTTCTACTCACTGACTAAAAAATGGAGGAGCTTATGAATGTTTCAAGAATCATGACAGTGGATGTGAAGACATGTCGGCATGATGATAGCCTCGACGTTAGCTGCGGGAGAGATGTGGAAACGGGATGTCGGTTGTCTCCCTGTGGTGGACCGGGAGACGCACGTGCTGGGTATGATTACCGATCGTGACATCTGTATGGCAGGGTATCTCCAGGGGCGAGCGCTTCACGGAAATGATCGTTTCGACTGTAATGTCCCGAGAGGTCTTCTCGTGCAGTCCCCTTGACAGTATCAAACAGGTGGAAGATTTGATGCGAGCGAATAAAGTTCGTCGCCTCCCCGTTGTGGATTCAAATGGAAAACTGGCAGGGATTGTTTCGCTGAATGATATTGCGTGCGAAGCAGAACGGGAAGCCGGAACCAAACATCCCGACATTAGCTCTCGCGAGGTTGCAGGAACGTTAGCCGCTGTTGGCGGCCGACGAACCGAAGAGGTTCTGATCCAGACGATTTGAGCGAACGGAAGGGGGTGGGCGCGAATGAAAACGCCCCACCCTAAATATCATGGCACACAGATTAGATAGATACATCACAAACAAGGAAGTTGCGGGGATTCTATTTGAAATGTCTGCCCTATGGGAAATGAAGGGAGTACAATTCAAACCCCGGGCTTATGAAAAGGCCGCCCTTCAAATCGAAGCCTTAACCGAAAGCGTCAAAGACATCTACGCACAACAGGGTTTAAAAGGTCTGACCGGGATACCATCGATTGGAATCGGCATCGCCCAACACATTGAAGAACTCTTAAGAACCGGCCATTTTCACGAATACGAAAAACTCAAAAAAGGAGTGCCGGTCAAACTTTCGGAACTGCTGTCCATTGAAGGAGTTGGCCCGCGCACGATCAAAGTATTGTGGCAAAAACTGCGTATCAAAGATCTGACCGGACTTGAGAAAGCATGCAACGAAGGAAAGATCAGCAAACTTCCTCATTTCGGAAGAAAGTCCGAAGAAAAGATTCTAAAGGGGATTCAATTCCTGAAGCAATCCAGAGGAAGACAGATCCTCGGTTATGTCCTTCCGGAAATTGAAAACTTGGAAAAGTTGATTCGGTCCTGGCCCGAAGTTGAAGTGGCAGTCGTCGCAGGTTCGGTCCGAAGGATGAAAGAAACAATCGGCGATATCGACATCCTCGTCGTTTCAGCAAATCCGCAAAAAGTGATGCATCGTTTCGTAGAGTTGCCGATGATCGAACATGTATACGGCACGGGGCTAACGAAAACCAATGTTCGTTTAAAGAACGATTTGGATGCCGACATCCGCGTAGTCCCTAAAGAGAGCTTCGGTGCAGCGCTTCTCTATTTCACGGGGTCCAAAGATCACAACATCGCGCTGCGCGAAATCGCAATAAAAAAAGGATTCAAGCTGAACGAATACGGATTGTTCAAGGGAAACAAGATTATCGCTGGAAAGACCGAAGAAGAAGTGTACAAAGCTCTGGGATTTTCTTTCATCCCGCCTGAACTACGCGAAGACTCAGGGGAGATCGAGTATTTCCAGGAAAAAGGATCTGCGGCGAAGTTCATCGATTATGACGATTTGAAGGGAGATCTGCAGACCCAAACCAACTGGACCGATGGAGAAGACAGCATTGAGGATATGGCGAAAGCCGCAATCGAGAAAGGATTGCAGTACATCGTGATCACCGACCACACAAAGAGTCTCGCGATGACCGGGGGATGCGATGAACGAAAGTTATCCCGGCAGATGAAAGAGATCGATAGAATCAATAACAATCTAAAAAAGAAGCGGATCGCCTTCCGGATTCTAAAAGGAGCTGAAGTGAACATTTTGCGAGACGGTTCTTTGGATATAAATGATGAATGGCTCGCAAAACTGGATGTGGTCGGAGCGGCGATTCACAGCCATTTCGAGCTGGGTAAACAGGAACAAACGAAAAGGGTTCTGCGTGCGATGAAGAATCCAAATGTGGATATCCTTTTTCATCCAACGGGTCGAGTATTGCAAAGACGCGAAGCGATTGCACTGGACATGGACAAAATCTTGAAAGGGGCAAAGCAAACACACACAGTTCTTGAAATCGACTCCATTCCGGACCGTCTGGATTTGAAGGATGAATACATTCGTAAGTGTTCCGAGATAGGTGTCAAGATGAGCATAGATTCGGATGCTCATTCCTCAAATCAATTCCATTTTCTGCAATTCGGAATCGCACAGGCGCGGCGCGGATGGGCAAAAAAAAGTGATATCATAAACGCGCTTCCGCTGCAGCAGTTTCTCCAGGCCTTGAAATAGCACTTTTAAAGGGAGCGCGGGTATCCTTGCCCTCAGAACAACTCGAATGCTTCCGTTTTAGTAACTCAATATTCTTATCAAAGTGGCGCGAGCGCCTCGCCTGCGAGCTACGGCCTTTTCTCGGCAAGCTTCTTTAATTCATTGAGGTGCTTTTGAACCTCTGCTGGAAGAAACGTTCCTCCACTTCCCGTGTATCCGAAGAACATCGATTGTTCATATCTGACGTAACAGGCACGAGCAACGGAAGTATGAGGAAATTTGCGCACGCAGGCCTCATAGTAAAGGTCATGCAAAGACCAAAGTTGCAGATCCTGAAGCGTCTCGTAACAATCTCCCAGCATCAGGAGAGCTTCCCCCACGTTCTGGTCGCTGGGAAATTGACTCAAAAAATCATGCAAAGTGGCGGAAGCCCTTAAATATAGAATGTCAGCGCTCCGGTCGGCAGGGTATTCTTGAAGGTCCCTTGCTTTAGCAACAAGTCTCTTGGCTTCTGTTAAAAGAGCGTCCGCTGTCGAAGGCTTTTGTGGTTGCTCATTTGTCCATTCCTGCAGCGATCTTTTCCACTGCAGTGCCTCTTGCCTAAGATATATCGGCGCACCAGGTGAGGAAAGTATAAGATCGACTAAGGCCATGGCACGCGCGGGATCACGTTTCACGCGCACTGCCGTGGCAATACCATAGCCCGCGGCGCGTTTCCATTCGAGTTGACGGCCCTGAGCTGTTGAAGGATCCGCAAGGATTTTCTCGAATTCACCAAACGCGCGATCAAATTGACGAGTGGCATCAAAGAATTCAGCCTTTTCCAGAGGAGTTAGAGTTTTGGGTACTTCTTCTTGAAACGAAGAAAGATCCAACCCGGCGGATCGAGTGTGGCAGGCAATGCAGTAATTCGGAATCGTCTTTAAGACCCTTCGGGCATAAGCCTTGTGGCCTGAGCGAAGATGAGTGAGAGCAAGCATGGCTTCATCTTTCAAGAGTCCGGAAATTAAGGAGATGCTAAGATCCTGATCTGCCGCCGGGAACGTTCCAATGGGCATGTCGTGAGCGAGCTCAGCCAGTTTCTTTACATTGCTTTCAATGCGCTTCATGTTTCCTGGTGAGTTGAATCTTTCATCACTGAAAAGGTCAGGAAGAAGCTCCGAAAGAACGGAGCGCAGCTCTTCCATCTTGCTACTCCAATCTGGATTTGCGCGTTGGGTTCTCCGCCGCGCCTAATAGGAAGATCAGGTTTAAAGCGAGAAACGCTGTAATAAGTCGATACTTCTTAGAGATGTTGACCTCCAGCAGCTATTCGATCGATATACGTCTCTTATATTAGTAACATCCACAAGTCCATGCTCAAACTTTCAAGATTCTTTTCTTTTAGCAAATGAAGATCCGGCACTACATCATTTCAGCGGGTACGGACTGTTCCGATTTGTGTTCTTCGATCTCTGTCATTGTAGCTTCCGTTAAGAGCAGTACCCCTGCCACAGAAACCGCATTCTCCAATGCAACGCGCAGAACTTTCGTGGGATCGACGATACCCGCCTGGATCAAGTCCACGTACTGTCCTGTTGACGCATCCAATCCCAAATTTCCTGTGCCTCCGCGCATCCGATCAACGACAACACCGCCGTCCATCGCAGAGTTCTCTGCAATCTGGCGAGCCGGCGCTTCAAGCGCTTTTTTCAATATGAGAATTCCGGTCTTCTGGTCACCACTCCATTTCTCCACTTCGCGGTTCACTGCTTCTGTGCAACGGATTAACGCCAAACCACCACCGGAAACGATTCCTTCGGCCATCGCGGCTTTTGTTGCACTGATAGCGTCATCAAATGCTTCCTTCCGGCTTTTCATCTCGCTTTCAGATGGGGCGCCGACACGAATCACCGCCACGCCTCCTGTTAGTTTTGCCAGACGTTCCTGCAACTTTTCCTTGTCATAATCGGAAGTCGTCTGATCGATGAGTTTTCGAATCTCTGCAGCGCGACCTTCAATTGCCGATTTTGCTCCACCACCACCGACAATGGTCGTTGTGTCCTTGTTCACCACAATCCGTTTCGCCTTGCCCAGGTCGTCCAGCGTGAGATTCTCCAACTTCTGACCCAGTTCTTCAGCGATGAATTTCCCACCTGTAAGGATCGCCATATCTTGCATTATTGCTTTCCTACGATCTCCGAATCCGGGAGCTTTGATGGCGACTCCGGGTAAAATTCCACGTAACTTGTTCACAACCAGAGTTGCAAGCCCGTCTGCTTCAACGTCTTCAGCAATAATGACCAGAGGTTGATGCGTCTCGACAATTTTTTCGAGCAGCGGCAAAAGATCTTTTACAGTACTGATCTTCTTTTCATATAGAAGGATGAGAGGATCTTCAAGCACGACCTCCATTTTTTGTGGATCTGTAACGAAATACGGCGATAGATAGCCATGGTCGAACTGCATCCCTTCCAGCACATCGAGCGTGGTCTCCGTGCCTTTCGCTTCTTCAACAGATGTTGCTCCTTCAGGACCGACGCGTTCCATTGCTTCGGCCACCATCTCTCCGATCGAAGAATCGTTGTGAGCGGAGATCGTCGCGACCTGAGCACGCTCCTTGCGGCTTTCCACCGGTTTCGACATGGAACGCAATGCATCGACAGCCGCGCGAAGTCCTGCATCCAGCCCGCGCTTTAAATCGATGGCGCTTGCTCCGGCTGCAACGTTTCGAAGCCCTTCGCTATAAATTGCATAGGCAAGAATGGTGGACGTGGTTGTGCCATCTCCAACAATGTCACCCGTGCGTTCTGCTGCTTCTCGCAGCATCTGCGCTCCCAGATTTTCCACCGGGTCCTTGAGCTCGATCTGCTTTGCAATCGTCACTCCATCGTTGCAGACAATGGGCCTGCCCCATTTCTTACCAATCAACACACACTTGGACTTCGGTCCCAATGTCACACGCACCGCATCGACGAGCGATTCGGCACCGTGCATAATCTTCTCCCGCGCTTCCGAACGAAACAGCACCTGTTTGTATGACATAGACAACTCCTTCTGGATTCCATATCGCAATAAGCGTGCCAGATTCGCTATGGATGAGTTACAGGACCAGCGTCAGGTCTCGAAGACAAATCTTCCGGGTTGCGGGACAATCTGTCATCGACTGAGCAAGTATTCCACACAGCCCATTCAGCGTAAAGAGTTTTGGGTAGTCCGCTTCAGGAATTTCGACACCCGTAGATTTATGCAATCCGATCACGAAATTTAGAAAATCCATGGAATCGATATCGAGCTGATCGCGGAAGTTCACATCCGGACGTATTTCGGCAGGATCCGCTTCAGGAGCGATTCTCCGTAACGTAGAAAGCACAATCTGTTTCGCTTCCTCTTCTGTCATAGTTTCTCCGGCTCTTGGAGCAGTTGGTCAAGCGCCAATAGAAAACGGGCGCCGCGGTGTCCATCGGTGACACGATGGTCTGCCGAAAGTGTTGCCGTAAGCAAGGTCGGGAAACGATCTGGCCTTGCACGACCCACGGCCGTTCTGCTATTCGACCGAAACCGACCATCGCCGTTTGCGGCGGATAGATGATGGGAAACACGGTCTCCACTCCCTGCTCCCCCAGGCTTGTAATTGTGATGGTTGGATCCGAAAGCTCCGAGCTTCTCAATCCGCCCGTGCGCGCACGCTGCACCAGATCGCTGAAATTTTTCATCAGCTCGCTCAGACTCTGTCGGTCTGTATGATGAAGTGCCGGCGCAATCAAGCCGCCGGTTCGCAAAGAAATGGCCACACCGATGTGAATATCATTGCTGACTTCGTGATGATCCCCTTTCCAGATTGCGTTCAGTTCCGGAACTTTGCGCAACGCAAGAGCAACCGCTTTGATCAAAAGCACACCATACAAGAGGCGATCAGCAACCGGCCGCTTCAAGTTTTCTTCCACAAGCCACTTCATCGCCGAATCCATGTCGATTGTTGTGCTCAAGTAGTAGTGTGGAATCTCACGCTTCGAGCGTGTCATAGCGGCAGCAATCGCCTGACGCATCGCGGCACCTTCCTGCGGCTTCTCTTTCGTTGTTGCCCCCTTCTCCACATCGGATCTTGTAATCGCACCGCCGGAACCGGTTCCTTGAATCTTCGTAATATCAACGCCCAATTCCAATGCGAGCTTGTCTGGCGGAAGGAGAAATAGCGACTCGTTTTGACGGAACAACCGGCGCTGGAACCTGCGCTGAAATCGGTTCGGTTGGCTCGACCGCAGCTTCGCCAGGCTCCCTGATGATTGCCAGCACCGTTCCGACCGGTACTTCCTGATTCTCCTGAACTAAAATTTTTTCCAGCACACCGGAAGTAAAGACTTCGACTTCAATGATCCCTTTGTCGGTCAAAACATCTGCTATGAGGTCCCCTTTCTGCAAAGTGTCCCCTGGCTTCTTTAGCCACTTTTTCAAAATTCCAGCCGCCATGTCGGCGCCAAGAAGAGGCATTTTAAATTCAGACATGAAGCAGCTCTTTCACCGCGTTCACGATTGTGGAGGCCTGGGGCATCGCCGCTTCTTCCAGATGTTTGGCATATGGCATCGGAACCTCCGCGCTGCAAACCCTTTGGACAGGAGCATCCAGACTGTAAAAAGCGTTCTCCATGATTTGTGCGCTCACCTCTGCGGCAAAACTTCCCGTGCGCCATGCTTCATCTACAATCACAACGTGATGCGATTTCTCGATCGATTTTACAATCGTATTGCGATCCAGTGGACGCAGCACCCGGAGGTCGATCACTTCTGCTTCTACTCCATTCGCAGCCAGGATGTCTCCGCCGCCTCCAGGCACTTGTACAGAGATGTACCGAACGTAATCAGCGTAACATCCTTTCCTTCGCGACGTACTGCAGCATGTGTGATATCCACAGGGCCGACACCATCATCCAGTTCTCCTTGCATGGGATAAAGAAAGGAATACTCAAAGATGAATACCGGGTCCGGTTCACCGAGAGCTGCCACCAACATGCCTCTTGCATCATTTAACGTAGCGGGGACAAGCACTTTGATTCCCGGAATGTGAGCATACCAGCCTTCCAGACTGTGCGAATGCTGCGCCGCGAGCTGGCGTCCTCCACCTGTAGCCATCCGCACGATCAGGGGAATGCTGAACTGTCCGCCGGACATGTGATGGATTGTTGCTGCATTGTTTACAATTTGATCCAGCGCAAGCAAGCTGAAATTCACAGTCATGACTTCCACTATCGGACGCATTCCACCGAGTGCTGCGCCAATCCCGGCGCCCACAAAAGTGGATTCAGAAAGAGGTGTATCGCGGATCCGTTCCGGGCCGAATTCCTCCAGCAAACCTTTGCTGCACGCAAACGCGCCACCGTATTTGCCGACATCTTCCCCCATCAAAAACACACGTGGATCGCTCAATAAAGCTTCGCGCAAGCCGGCTTTCACCGCTTCACGATAAGTGGTTTTGATCATGTGGACCTCTGTGTGTACACATCGCGTAAAAGTGCGTTCACCGGTTCCAACTCACCTGCTTCGGCAAACGCGATGGCCTGCGATATCTCCTCTTCAATCGATGATTCCATTTCGGCCATATCGTTATCGTGCAGTAGCGATTGACCGCGCAATAGATCCTGGAATGTGGAGATCGGGTCCCGTTTTTTCCATTCTTCAATCTCTTCTTTCGTGCGATACAAGTCCGGATCGTACATGGAATGGGCCCGAAATCTGTAGGTCCGAAATTCAAGAAGAAACGGTCCCCCTTTCTCTCTTACGATATCCGCAGCCTGTTTGGCTGCATCTTCCACAGCAAGAACGTTCATTCCATCCACGGAGGCCGATGGAATGTTGTATGCCGCAGCTTTAAAAGCGATATCCGTCTGCGATTGATGCCGTGTCAGCGCAGTCCCCATCGCGTAAAGATTGTTTTCACACAAAAACAGAACGGGGAGTTTCCAGAGCGCCGCAAGATTCAGCGATTCGTGAAACTCCCCTTCCGCTACAGCACCGTCCCCAAAAAAACATGCTGTAATTGCCGGCCGTTTCTGCATCTGATCTGCAAGCGCCAGACCGACTGCGATCGGCATCCCGCCTCCCACAATCGCATAGCCGCCGTAGAATCGGAGCGACGCATCAAAAAGATGCATGGATCCTCCGCGTCCACGGCTGCATCCGTTTGCTTTTCCATACATCTCAGCCATGATCGAGCCGGGAGTCATCCCTCTTGCAATCGCTTGTCCGTGTTCCCGGTAACCTGCAACAACATTGTCTTCGGGTTTCAATGCCCGCATGGCTCCAACAGCGATCGCTTCTTCGCCGATGTACAAATGCAAAAATCCCCGGATCTTTCCAGTGCTGTACAGCTCTGCGGATTTTTCTTCGAAGCGGCGAATCAGAACCATCTGGCGTAGAAGCTCCAGTCCATGCGATCTCGAGATCGCAGGTTCTAATACTTTCGTACTCTTGCATTAGCTTTCCTCCAGCGTGGAAGTGTCCCCTTCAGGCAGACCAAGCTCCCGCGCTTTCAACAGGCGCCGCATGATTTTTCCGCTCCGTGTCTTCGGAACCGAAGCAACGAATTCGATTTCTTTCGGCGCCACAACCGCCCCAAGTCTCGAACGCGCAAAACCAAGAAGCTCCAACTGTAAATCCTCTGTTGGTTCAAAACCCGGTTTCAGAGACACAAAAGCTTTCACGACTTCCATCGCAACCGGATCCGGTTTACCGATAACGCCTGCTTCTGCCACAGCTTTGTGTTCCAGCAAAACAGATTCCACTTCAAACGGACCTATCAGGTGACCCGATGTTTTAATCACGTCGTCCTTTCGGCCGACAAACCAGAAATAGCCATCTGAATCTTTGCGAGCAAGATCACCCGTTAAGTACCATCCGCCTGCAAAGCATTTTTTATAGCGCTCCTGCTCGTTCCAGTATCCACGGAACATGGAAGGCCAACCCGGTCGCAAAGCCAGTTCGCCCTGCACTCCGGGCTCTGTAATTTCAATAATCGTATCCCCTTCCTTCCGTACGATCGATGCTTCAATTCCCGGCAACGGTTTTCCCATGGAGCCCGGGCGTATATCCATGCAAGGAAAATTTGCAATCATGATTCCGCCTGTTTCTGTTTGCCACCAGTTATCGTGGATCGGCATTCCAAAAGCTTCTTTTCCCCACATCACTGCTTCAGGATTCAAGGGTTCACCGACGCTCGCAATGAAACGAAGATCGGGATATTCGTACTTGCGCACCAATTCCAGACCCGCTTTCATCATCATTCGAACAGCAGTGGGAGCGGTGTACCATACCGATACTTTTTCCTTTTGCAGAATGCCGTACCATCTTTCCGCATCGAAATCTGCTTCATCAATAATGCTTGTGATTCCATTTGTGAGCGGAGCAATGATTCCATAAGACGTACCGGTAACCCACCCGGGATCAGCGGTACACCAGAAAATATCCTGGGGATGAAAATCCAAAGCGAGTTTTCCCGTAATGTGATGAGCGATAACGGCCTGATGAACATGCATTGCGCCTTTCGGTGTGCCGGTTGTGCCGCTTGTGAAATGCAGAAGCGCCACATCCTCAGGATCCGTTGGACCAATCTGATACTCAGGACTTGCCTGTTCCATCCAGTGGGAGTAGTCCAAGGTATCTGGAAGAGCTGAAGGTTTTTCCTCTCCACTGATTACGATCACATGCTTGAGAAACGGAAGCGATTCGCGAATCTTTTGAATTTTCTTGATGTACAGGCTTTCCGTTGTTACAAGCACTTTTGCTTCCGCGATCGTCAATCGTGCACGGATCGGTTCCGGACCAAACGCTGAAAACAGAGGCGTAAAGATGCTCCGATTTTTCAGAGTGCCAAGTGCCGCGATGTACAGTTCAGGGATCCGACCTGCGAGTGTGAAAACCCTGTCCCCTTTATCGACATCTAATTTCCGTAAAACATTTGCGAATTGATTCGAGAGACGACTCAGCTGAAAAAAAGAAAAATCGGATATCCGGCCATTTTTGGCGATCCACCGAACCGCAATCTGATTCCTCTTCGCCCCTTCAAGGTGACGGTCTACAGCTTCATGCGCGATGTTCAGACCTGTACCGCCGGGCAATCCGGATAGCTCGGCGCGCACGACATCCCATCTGAATTCCTTTGTTGTGCGGGAATAGTCCAGCAGGTTGGGAATTACATTCCATGTCTTCGGTTTTTCAACCACCTCCTCAAAGGGCATCATTCTTTCTCCTCCAGTTGGATTTTGAGCAAGAAGCATGCCCCGAAATCTAAAGATGACATTCTTTCAAGGCTCGAAAAGGAATGGATGACGAATTGTCAGCAGCCGGACATGGAGTCAGCTGCGGATCACCAGGACCGGACAACGAGCTTCTGCGACAATTCGGATTGCGACACTTCCCAGCACAGTTTCTTCCACAGGTCTTTTCGTGTGGTGACCGATGATCACCAAATCGATGTGATGCCGTTGGACAGCCTTTACGATTTCCTGGGCGGCATTTCCTGCTTCAACAAGGAACCGAAAACGCAATGCGGTACCGGCTCCCCCTTTCTCTTGAAGATAACTATCGAGCGAAATCCGTTGTTCCTCCAACCAATCCTTCTCTTCCTTTCGGTCTTGTACGTGAAAAAACGTTATCTCTGCGTCGTACTTCCGGGCCAGGTCCACACTGCTTCTTGAATCGCATCGCTGCCCCGTTCGAAATCAATTGCACAAAGAATGTTTTTGATCTGGACGGGATGAACGTCTGACAACCGAACGAAATCATGCACTGGGCGGCATACGATAAGAATTGGAACAGGTGAGCGATGCAGAACGCGATTTGTTACGCTTCCAACAAGAAAAGGATCAGGTCCTGTTCTCCCGAACGCGCCCATGATGATCAGATCAATCGATTCTTTCCGAACTGTCTGCAGTATGTTGTCAACTGGTTCTCCAACGTCCACGATCTTCTGAACATCAACCGGGGCGCCAATTCGATGAGTCTCAAGAACACGATCCAATTCTTCACCCGCGCGCGTGATCAGTGCACTGCTTCCGTTGTAGGAAAATAGCTGCCGTTCATGTACGGCAAGGTTCGAAGAATGTCCGGAACCGTGTGCTGGATGAGAAGTCTGGCGTGATGTTCCTGTGCAAATGCGATTGCATAACGAAGCGCCGCAATCGAATAGTCGGAGAAATCCAATGGACATAGTATCGTTCGAAACGCATTCATAAAAGCATCCTCCATCTACAACGCCGCAAGTTTGATGCCAGACTTGAGCTGGCGAACATGTAAGGCGGGTGAAACCACATTATTTACGGTATAGCGTAAAGATGCGGGCGGCTCTCAGACCCGACCCATCAATGCCGTGGATGTCTTTGACGATTCGAACGCCGTTTAACTGCATATGATAAAGAAAGAGAACATGCAGGAATTCCCCGGGGTGGGGAGATACTCCTTTAACGACGGGAATATCATATGTATCGACGCAGTTTGCCGGAACCACGACATTTATATGTTTGTGTTCCTTAACCTGCCAGGATTTTAGAAAGATTGCTGTAAGATAAACGCAAATGTCGGTGCAATCACCCACGACGATGAACTGTTGCAGGTCTGAATGATTCGATAACCATTCTCGAAAATTATTTTCGATTCCCGGATTGATTGTCTTCTTTTGCAAGATGTGAAAACGATCAGCGCCGGCAAAGCCAGCAGTTCAGGCACAGTCTGTGATTCCTCCGTGCCTTCGATGCAATGAGGGCGGATAAATCATGAATTCCTTACTATCGGCCGGGTGGGTATCCTGCAACAATAAAAATTGTTCTACGCCCTGTTCCTGCGCCGCTCGAAACAATTCGACAACACGCGGAACGATGGCTGCGATTCGCGGTGAGGAAAGATTTCCCTGTTTCGCAAATCCGTTCACCACATCAACAGAGATGATGGCAGTATGCCTGGCGGCATCATCGATCAGGAGTGATTTCCAGGAGACAGAAGGAAGATCTTTGTACCACTGATCGAGATAGGCAAGAAATTCTAACGACATATGTTGGTCTTGAAGATTCATTTTTATATCGTGAGGGTTAGTTTTCCGATCATTTCACCCGATTCGATTCGTGCATGCGCTTTTCGAAGATTTGCAGCCGTGAGTGTTCCGAAATCTTCTCGAAAGGTGGTTTGAATCTCACCGTGATCAACAAGCTGCGACACACGATTCAACAGTTCATGCTGCGCTATCATATCCGGTGTTTGAAACATCGCACGGGTAAACATCAGTTCCCACAGAAACCCCACGCTTTTGTACATCAGGGGATTGATCTGCAGCGGTTGATCCTCTTTTGCGCGAATGATCGAGCAAATTTTCCCCTGGGGCTTGATGATGTCTGCCATTTGTGTCACATAGAGCTCAAGACTGTTACAACAAAGAATGTAGTCTACTGCGTCGATTGAAACGCGATCGAATTCTTCTTTCAGAGAATGATGATGGTTGATCACGATATCCGCGCCCATTTGTTTGCACCATTCAACGGTTTCCGTTCTGGATGCGGTTGCAATCACGTTTAATGCGGCCACTTTTCTGGCAAGTTGTATTGCAATGGAGCCGACACCACCTGCGCCTCCAATGATGAGCAACCAGCTGTTCCGGTTTTTTTCGGTTACTTCCGCCTGGATTACGAGGCGATCAAACAGCGATTCCCACGCGGTGATCGAAGTCAGAGGCAGCGCTGCCGCTTGACCAAAAGATAGTGTTGCAGGTTTTCGGCCAACGATTCGTTCATCGACCAGATGATACTCGCTATCACATCCAGGCCGCGTTATGCTTCCCGCATAGAAGACTTCATCACCAATGCCGAAAAGTGATACTTCGCTTCCTATTTCTTCTACGATCCCTGCTGCGTCCCAACCGAGGATTCGAGGTTCCTTCTCCGCCTGATTCCTGGCCGCACGCTGTTTGATGTCAACAGGATTTACAGATACGGCTTTTACCTTCACCAAAAGGTCATGGCCCGTTGCTTTCGGCTTTGGTAGCTCGAGATCGATCAGGCTTTCTGGCTCCTCAACCGGCAAGTACTTATAGAACCCAACAGCTTTCATAGTTGCTCCACTTTCATTCATTGTGCGGAGGATTAAATGCCTAGATTAGACAGAGAGACACAGATCGAGTTAACAATCTCCACAAGTTTTGGATGAGAGTTTTCAAAGCCATGAACGCTTGCCTGAAGTCCCTCCAGTGAGAGCTTGTAAAGATCCGGTTTCTTTTCCTTTCTCAACGCTTCGTGCGCCGAAGTCTGGGCAAAACCGGCGATACTCTCAGCATGATCGGAGTCTACGCTGGAAAGCCGGTCTATCTCCGCTTGCAATGATACGAGCAAATCGATCAGCTCCTTTTTGTTTTCCTCCTGTATGGAATCCGACTTCTCGATTTTTTCTTTGATTTGCGTAACCGTCGTTTTTATCATCAGTATCATTCTATCCGGAAATGACCCGGAATCAGTGAAACAGGATTGCTGAAGCGGTTAGCATCAATCCTGTCAGAACATAGATTAGAATGGTTCGACCGTTTGCCGGCATCAATTCTTGCGAATTCAAGATGTTTTTTTTTGCGCAGCGGGCTGTCCCGGGAACCAGTAACGCGCAAAAAAGAGCCCACAAGTAAGCATAGCGGTGCAAAACAAAAGAGGTGACAGCAATCCAAAGAAACGCGAGACCAAAAAGCAGAATAAATCCCGGCAACGCGCGTTCGCGTCCCAGTCTTGCCACCAGATTCCATTTCTGCGCCCGCCGATCGGCTTCAACATCCGGCACCTCGTTAATCCACAAAACATTTGCTATGAGCAAACCAAGTGGGATTGAGAGCATCATCGGCTCAACGTCAAATGTGTTTGTTTGAAGAAAGTATGCTCCGTTCACAATCAGAGGACCGAAGGTAAAACCGACCGCTAACTCTCCCAACCCTCTGTAACTTAAATGAAATGGAGGAATCGAATACGCGATTGCCAGGAACGCTCCAGGTATTCCAAACATCAAGATTCCAGGATTCTCTCTGACGATCGGAATAGCCACGATCACAGCAGCAACGAAACAAATAATTGAAAGCACTCCCACCTCGCGTAATGTAAGAAAACCATCGATAATGACCTTTTTCCCGCCACTGAAAGGTGTGCGATTTTCAGGAGTCACGTACAGATCTGCGCCAGACTTGTAATCGAAGTATTCGTTGATCCCGTTCTTGCCCACTTCAATCAGCACCAATGCAAGGACGGCTGCGATGAGCAGATCCCAGAGGACCGGATAACCGTGAGAATATGCAATCGCGGTGCCGAGCAGAAACGGAACGAGCGAAGCAGTCCATATTTTAGGGTCAGCGAGGTTCCAGACCCCACGAGCGATTCGAGCATTGTCAACAGCAAGTAGCGACTTCATACACCATTTCCTGATTGGTTCACGACGCAACCCTGATGCCATTCTCCCCCTTCCGACGACCTGTGACTTTCGTGTCTAGTTGTCACTAAAACGGACATATCGTCGGCCGACTTACAGGAGTTCGTTGATTCGTTCCGGGTTGAACGTTTCTATTGCAAGTACATTTTCTATAAACCGCAAGAGCTGTTCCCGGATTGGAATGGCAATACGGGGGTACCAGACCGGATTTAATAAGACCAGCGAACGCCACGCATAAAAAGGCTGGACCGTTTTGAGAATTTCGTCATCCTGGCTGGCGGTTAAATATGTTTCCCAGAATTTCAGGAACATTTTTTCGAAAGTGGAATACAAAACACCGTACTTCTGTAAGGAATGAAAAACATAATTGATTGTCATTGAAGTTACATCATCAGCAGGTTCGCCCCATTCTCCTCTCGAGCGATCAATAACTGTAAAATCAATGCCTTTTCGGAAAAGAATATTCCAGGGATGAAAGTCGCCATGCACCTGGCTGAGCCTGTGGGTCATGTGTTTGAGTTTCCACCGCCACTCCACGCAAGCCATTTCCACTTGTCTGCAATACCTCTTCCGTGGCGACCGGGTCGCCGGGCGGATAATTATCGATCAATCCCATAATGCATTCGCCATGTCCGAGCAGGTCTCTGACGCGGCGAATATAAAGATTGGAACGATTGCTTTTCGTGGAGTGAATTTCAGCCAGATATCCGGCCAGGGCTGCGACCTTCTGTTCATCTAAAGGATCGACAGTTCCGGTCGATTGAATACGCTGCAAATCTAAAGCGTATTCATACCCGGGAACAAATTCATTTAGAACAAAGAATTCTTCGGCATTGCCCACTGAAACCATCTTTTGATCTTTTGTAAATGCGCCAACGTCCAGAGATTGCGCATGCCTTGGAAGATGATTCGCTGCGGAGTGGTACCACAACAAATTCTGTGCCCGGTCGGAAAAATGATCATGCCCGAAAGAGTTTTCCTTCATGCTTTCCAAAACAAGATCCATTGTGGCTTCCCCGGCTGTGCATCGGATCAGATAAGGCTTACCGTAACCAAAACTCTTGAGTTCCTTTACCTTCCCGTTTCCCAGAGGTTCAATCGACAATACCTGCACTCGTTTGTGAAGAATGGATGTCAGGTACTCTTCGATTCCCGCTTTGCTTGATTGATCCATACGGAGCTCCTTAAGGCAGAAGTCTGCCTTGATTCAACGCTAGTTCCAGGCTTTTATCATTTCCATAGACATCATTCCGAAATTGCACAGAACCATCTGATTCAACCCATGCAGTAAAGTAAACAATGAAAATGGGAACTGGCTTTTTTAGATCGATCGTTTGGGTTTTGTTGCTCTCTATCTCACTTGTTAGTTGCTCAGCAGACCAGCCTTCCTCTGCTAGAATCCAGTTCGCGAGATCCACCGCATTTTCAATGCGGATGCAGCCATGACTGAAAAACCTGAGCACTTTTTCAAACAACTGTTTTTCCGGTGTGTCGTGCAAATAACAATCGCAGCAGTTCGGAAATAAAAACTTAATTTGTCCCAAGGAATTACGTGGCCCCGGACTTTGCCGTAATTGGATTCCTCCCTGGACTCGAGGAATGGTCTGGATATTGTTCCTTGCCAGGTAATCCGGATCTTTTTCCAACAAAGGGTAAATCTCCCTGGTGGCAATTTTCGAAGGAACATACCAGTACGGATTTAAAATGATTTGATTGATTTCGCTGCTTAAGAATGTCGGGGTGCACCACGTCGTTTTTCCAACGATCACAAGCATGGTTTGGATCGTTTTCCCCTGTTCGAACACTCTCAGATCCAGTCCGGGAACATTGACAACCACAAAACGGTCAGGAAATTCCCGCGGCATCCAACGCAATCGTTCAAGAGTCAATTCGATTTGTAAGGCCCTCTCTTCCGCCGCCACGCTCAACGCGGCGATTGTTTGCTTTCCTACAATTCCATCGATTCTTAGTCCGTGTCGTTGCTGGAACCGGATCACTCCTTCAATCAGTTCCATATCCGGCTTCAGGTCGCCTGTGATTTCCAATCGGCGGCGAAGAAGATCCAGTTGCTCCAGATTTTCTGTTTTTTCCAGATCGATAGGCTCCCGGAAGGTTGGCCATCTTCCCGAAGCTGCAAGTTGACGATATTCAGCGAGTGCGGTGCGCAGTAATCGATAGGTGTCGCTCGAAGGAGCCAGATCGGCCAGTTCTTTTCGCACTTGCCCTGTAGAGAGCGCATTTTCCAGCACCGGGATCAGTTCCAGATCGTTGTGCGTAATTTTCCAGTCACGCCCTTTGAGCCGGTGGGAAGCGCGGCCGAACCGAAGGTCGTGTGCGTAAGCAAAAAAAGCGTCGGTCAGAACCGGATCTGACCAGCCGGGCAAACTCATGAAAGTGATAGTCTTCAGGTCGTAATCCGTGAAGGGATGATTCTCCGATTGCAATTTTCAATTGCTGAACCAATTCAGGATTGGTCCAGACGTTCTGAAAATTCCTTGACTGATAAAAAGCCCTGACGATGAGCGGGTGAAACAATCCTTTCGTTGAAAATTCAACAGCGCCGGTCTCAGAGGCCAAAGCAAACGCGATAGCCAGGATCCATAATTTTGCGCATATTCTTCCCTCTTCACTTAGAAGCAAGAAAATGACCAACGGTAAGCGAGCAGAAAACCAAAAGCTGAATGTCAATTTGTCAGATGCGCTTCGACGTAATGCTTGTCCGGTCAAGGAGTGGAATATCTCTTGCATTGAACATAGTTTGAAGTATTGGAGGAGTTGTTATGAAACTTGGATTATTAGTTGCAGGCACTCTTGCCGCAGGCCTGTCCGCAGCATATTTACTGGATGAAAAACGGGGCCCAAAACGGCGGAAAGTTACTGAAGAAGAAAAGCCGATCGCGTTCTAAACCAGGCGGCCCATAAGTGGAATGACTATTCGCACGAGTTGAAGCCTTACTGGGATAAATATTCAAAAGAATTTGCTCACGGCGCAGAAAATGTCGCAGAAGCAAGCGCTTCACCGGGTGGAGGAAGCGACTCACAACGGCTGGGCCCCTTCGGCACGCATGTTAGGCGCAACAGCCAGTGCGATGGCTTTTTATGGCGCAGGTCGAAAAGGAATGATCGGCACTGTGTTGAGGCTCGTTAGCCTTGGCCTGTTCACGCGTGCGTTGATGGCTTCCAAATAACAAGTTGTGCGCATCAATTGTACGGGCGGATGGAGACGTGCCGCGCCACTTTGTTTAACCGCTCCGCAAGCAATGTGGTGCAGTCGTCTCGATCGCGAGCTAGCTCAAACGTTCAAACGCGCAACAGGATGGCTGATGCGTGGTTCGCAGATCATAGCCAATGTGTCTGTCAGCTCTTTCGTCGTGATCTCCTGATTCGTGCCGTACAGTTCCCGCTCTGCTTCTCTGGTCAGATCGTTAATCGATAAAACTCCCACGAGCTTGCCATCGGAAGCAAGGACCGGCAACCTGCGGACCTGATGAAGCCGCATCTCTTCTTCCGCAGCGGCTACTGTGTCGTTTGGGGCGCAGGAAAAAACCTCCTTCGACATGGCAACCGAAACAGGAATTTCAGAAATTGCGCGGCCCTGTGTGTAAGCGGACATGCAGATATCCCGATCTGTGATGATTCCAATCACTTGTCCATTCGAACCGGTGACCGGCAGAAAACCAATATCGGAATCCCACATTTTTTTTGCAGCCATCGAGAGATCATCGACCGGAGCACAGGTTTCTACGGTGCGTCTTCATGATTTGTGAGACTTGCATGATTCACCTCCGTTTTCTAGAAAGAAAAGGAATGGCGGCAAACACCATTTCTCGCCAGAGCGGGTGTTGCGAAGAGATAAAGTATCGCCTATGGTTATCAACTCACTGCTAGCAAGATAACCTCGGTTTGCCGTATTGCCATTTCGTCCGCATGTTTGTCCATTGCGGACTCGCGTTGCATGGCGAATGCCAATCCGGTTTCACCATTCAGCGGCTCTCTCATCTTCTCGCAACGAATCAGTGTTTACCGCCGTCCGTAACTGGAGCAAAGCGCATGCCATCTAAAGAAGACGAGCACTTCGGATTCGTTCAACCATGGAATTGCGTCGGAAGATGGAATGGAGAGTTTCCCGGAGGCTTGATCGGATAGGTTTTTCGCACTTTTCGAATCGTAGACGTTTTGTCATCTTCATGACCGAATGGCACGATTCGGTCGGTTTTCGGGATTGTCGGTTATCTGCCATGAATCTTGCTAGAGTGTAACAGATGAGCCTGAAAGATTCGGAAAGAAAACCAGCGGACGTATTGGTCATTTCCGGTCAAAGCGCTACTTCAGTCGACTTGGTACGAACGATCAAGGTTTATCCAGCGTGAAGCGGAGGAACGTCTCCGCACTTTCGGACGGAATGAGATACGGGCACAACGTACCATTTCCCGGTTGAGTATCATCTGGACTCAGCTCCGCAATCCTCTTCTTTTATTGCTTGTATTTGCAGCGGTGCTGTCTGCCGTGACAAAAGAATGGATCGATGCAATTGTAGTGCTGTCCATCGTTCTCGCGACCGTAGGGATCGGTTCCGCAAGGGAGTACACCGCACAGGCTGCGGCTGAAGCTCTGAAAAAACGAATCCACACCAGAACAAAGGTGATGCGAGATAACCATTCGCAAACGGTTTTTCTCGAAGAAGTTGTGCCTGGTGACATCATTCTGTTGAGCGCCGGGAGCATTGTTCCTGCAGATGCTGTGGTCGTTGATTCAACTGATTTTTTCATCAGCGAAGCAGTGTTGACAGGTGAAAGCTTTCCGGTTGAGAAGCGTCCCGGGACAGTTGCTCCTGAAACACCGATTGCTCGCCGCACAAACTGTGTTTTCCTCGGTACAAATGTTCGAAGCGGTACTGCGCGATGCATTGTCGTTCGAACAGGTCGAGCGACGGAGTTCGGCTCCATCGCCCACCGGCTTACATTGCGTCCTCCGGAAACCGAATTCGATCGCGGTATTCGTCGGTTTGGGTACTTGCTGACCACAGCAATGTTGATCATGGTGCTGCTGGTGTTTGCGGCCCATATGCTTCGCCACCGGCCGCCCATCGAAACACTTTTATTCGCGATTGCTCTGGCGGTAGGACTGAGCCCCGAACTTCTTCCGGCGATTCTAAACGTGAGTCTTGCAAGAGGCGCGCAAATGATGGCCAACAGGGGCGTGCTTGTCCGAAGATTGAACGCAATCGAAAACCTGGGCAGCATGAATATTCTTTGTACGGATAAAACAGGAACCCTGACGGAAGGCGTCATCAGCGTGGAAGGTTCATACAACGAATCCGGGAATCCGTCAGCAGCCACTCTGAAACCTGGCGGCTCAAAATGCATCCATGCAGTCAGGATTGAGCAACGCCTTGGATGAAGCGATTCTAAGAAAATGTGAACCGGATTTGACAGGCATTCAAAAGCTGGCGGAAATTCCTTTCGACTTTACTCGCAAGCGCGTAAGCGTGATTCTTCGGTCCTCACAAAACACGCAGGATCATTACAAAAGGGGCATTCCACCATGTCCTGGAAGCTTGTTCATACTCGGCGAATGGCTACGCATTGGATGGAACCAAGCGAGACGCGCTCGAAAATCAATACACGGAGTGGAGCCGTAAAGGGATTCGTGTGATTGCTGTTGCGACTCGCGAAATTACAACTCTCGCCCCTTATGGACCCGAAAGACGAACACGATCTGAAGTTCGAGGGCTTTGTTACGTTTCTGGATCGTCCGAAAGAAGGGATTGCCAGAGCGATTGCCGACCTTTCCCAACTGGGCGTTTCGATCAAATTAATCACGGGCGACAACAAACTGGTTGCCCAGTATATTGCTTCTTCTGTCGGCTTGCGCACCGAACAGACAATCACAGGCGCCGATTTGGATCGATTGCACGATGAAGCGCTCTGGCAAAAGGCCGAACGCACAGACCTGTTTGTGGAAGTGGATCCGAATCAAAAAGAACGAATTATTCTCTCGCTAAAGAAAATGGGGCATGTCGTCGGTTTCCTTGGTGATGGAGTCAATGATGCACCGGCGATGCATGCTGCCGACACAAGCCTTTCCGTTGAGGAAGCTGTCGATGTGGCGCGTGATGCCGCTGACTTCGTGCTTCTTCAGCGGGATCTGGATGTGATTCGCGGCGGAATCGAAGAAGGCCGGAAAACTTTTGCCAATACATTGAAGTACATTCTTACGACAACAAGTGCCAACCTGGGGAACATGCTCAGCATGGCTGTTGGATCTCTCTTTTTACCCTTTCTTCCACTCCTTGCCGGGCAGATTCTTCTGAATAATTTTCTGTCCGACATTCCGGCAATCGGGATTGCAGATGACAGCAGTCGATCCGGAGCTTGTCGATCGTCCACGGCGATGGAACATCGGTTTTATCGGTCGATTCATGATCGCCTTCGGGCTGATGAGCTCCTTGTTTGATTTTCTTACGTTCGGTTTCCTGCTGAAAATGGTTCAAGCAACTCCCGCTGAGTTTCGAACCGGCTGGTTTATGGAATCACTTCTGACGGAACTTGTGATTGCGCTTGTGGTGCGAACGCGGCGTCCATTTTACAGAAGCCGGCCGGGAAAATTCCTCTTATACAGCACAATCCTTCTTATCGTTTTCACGTTCTGATTCCAATTCTTCCTGTTGCGCGGTTTATTGGGTTTGTGCCGTTGCCTCTTGCTGTGCTTCTGGCGTTGTGTATATTCACGGTTCTCTATGTAGTCGCAACGGAAAGTTTAAAAAAGTGGTTTTATCGGAATTCTCACTGAAGTGAAGAAGTCAATTTGGCACTGCTGTGACATCTTGTAACTGTGTCGCTTGTCTCTTCGGGGGATCTGAGGTTGGCATGATGATTGCGAAAAAGGCTTGAGTTATGTAGAGCGATTTTGGGACAGAAAATGAATCAGGCAACGGAGATCAGAAATAGAATGATGATCCGTGAAATGGGCAAGGAAGAATGCGTCAATCTGCTGACCGGCGTGCAACTCGCCAGGCTCGCTTGCGCATCGGCAAATCAGCCGTACGTTGTTCCCGTGTATCTCGCCTACCATCAGTCGTTCGGCGAAAAGGCTTGTCTGTATGGGTTCACGACGATCGGTCAGAAGGTTGAATGGATGCGCGCCAACCCACTTGTATGTGTCGAGTTTGACGACACTGCGAGCGAAACCCAGTGGGTGAGTGTCATTATCTTTGGACGCTATGAAGAGTTGCCTGCTGTTTCCACAGAAGATGTCAGACGTTTCCGCGAACTCCGGCATGCCGAGCCTGGCGCGGTAGTTCTCGATGCTCCGAAGCGCACGAACGAGACACTTTTTGCTCACCAATTACTCGAGTCGCGCGCGATGTGGTGGGAGCCGGCCTCAACTGCCCGCGTCGCCTTAACTCACGGTGTTCTAGCCAGGTCACTGGCTCCAATCTATTTCAAGGTGTGGATCGACCAGGTGACGGGATATGAGTCGACTCGCGACGCGGATGACGGTAACTTTCCGGCGCGTATTGGTCGTCCAGAGAGGCTCGCGTGGTTACGCAGAGCACTTGCTGGTGTCCGTAAATAGAAGAGGAGTAAAAACAATGAATCAGGTAGGCGAATTTCATTCCCGAGACGAATCCAGCATGGATCCTTTTATCGACGGTATTTATGAACAATTATTAGCGATTTCTGCAGATCATATCTCCGGGCGTGAACAGGAACGGAGTAGTATTGCGAGAGAAATTCATGATGATATAGGGCAAGCGCTGGTCGCTCTTCGAATGGATGTTTCTCTGCTCAAGCAGAAGCTGATTGAACCAACTCAAATGTCGACTGCCGAGCTTTCCCATGAAATTCAGCAGATTGAAACCCAGATCGATAACGCTTTGGAAACGCTTCATCGAGTTATCGCAGGATTGCGCACGGAAACTCTGAATCGCCTTGGACTGAGAGGGGCTATCGAATGGCAAGCTCATGAATTTCAGGTTCGGACAGGAATTCCGGTGGAGTTTCGATCCGATTTAGAGACAATCAGGATGACCGATCCGAACGGCGCGACTGCTCTTTTCCGTATTTTTCAGGAACTCCTCTCGAATGTAGCCAGGCATGCCATGGCATCCAGCGTAGTAGCCACAATCACGGAAGAAAAGGAATTCTTCCTGATGCAGATAGAAGATAACGGCAGAGGAATCAATAAAAATGATATTCAAAAGATTGACTCATACGGGTTGCGCGGAATAAAGGAGCGTGCCTTTCTGTTACATGGAGATGTAGAGATTCAAGGATTTCCTGATAAGGGCACAACAGTTACAGTTCGAATTCCCCTTCCTTTGCAGAAATTCGTAATATAACTAAAAAAGAGCACCACGAGTACTCGTCGTGAGGTCGCATCAATACAATTCTTTTCCATGCTTAAGCAACTTTGTGCACTCGAGGTTTAGGATTCCGGAAAATTGTAGCGGGTTGAGTGCCGGATTTCAGCATTTGCATCCAATGGGAATCAAATGAGCGTTTGCAGACTGCCAGATAACAGTCGCGGCTGCAATAAACGGCATGATTGATTTCGACCAGGTGACTAGACTCCTTTCCGCACTCATCGCAAACCGCAATACTCATTATGGCCATGGTTCATCACCTTGAATGAACATGCGCAAGATTCATGCCGCAAATGGATTGAGGGGGAGTCAATTCTTCCGCTTACAATCTGTCTGATTTGGCTGCCATTTCTTCGGGAAAATCACCTGGTGTTTGATTTTTTGCGATATAAAATGACAAGGAATAGGCCGCTGATAAAGACCGCAGATCGAAGCACCCAGTCCTGAAAGGGATCTTCGAATGGAACACCGTACAACAACCAGGCGCTTCCGACAATAAATAATAGAAGCCCGATCACAAAAAACGGGTGAACAGGAATGACTTTCATGGGTCCCGGGCTTCTCATCTCTTGGTTCTCCTTCAATCAGTCTGAAAAGGCAAGCTCCATGCCATGATTTGTCGAGACGCATGCTAAACGTTTTGTTGCCAAAATGTCGAGTGGTAAACTGAAATACATCGTTATTACCAAAGCCAATGTCATCGGCATTGGTCGTGAAGTGGTGGCTCAGCGGAAGGACGGCACGACTTTCCCGATCGATCGCGCCGTCAGCGAATTCCGCCATGGTGGTCAACGAATGTTTACAGGAATCATCCGGGACATCAGCGCGCGCAAGCAATTGGAAGCTCATCTGCAAGAGAAAGAGGCGCGCATGCGTTCGATTGTCGAAACGGCAGTCGATGGCATTTTCTCAATCAACGAGAAGGGAATCATCCATACTTTAAATTGAATGTTGAACCATTTTTCTCTACAAAGAGCCAGCTTGGAGGAACAGGGCTTGGACTTGCGATCGTCCGCGACATCATAAAGCGCCACCAGGGAGAGATATTTGTAGAGACGGAAGAAAGAAAAGGGACGACTTTTTACGTGCACATGTCGGCCGAAAATAATTAATCTGCCGAATCTTCTTTCTTTTCCTTAATCAACGGTACTTTTTGAAATTCATCTTTCGTTCAACTGATTGGTATATGAATTGCACCTTTGCCAGGCGGATATCATCGGCATTTTGTAAAAACAAATGGAATTCCTCATGAGTGTTTCCCCGGCCAACCTTGCCTCGCAACAGCGTACGGACTGGCATCAATTGAGCATTGAACAAACCGCAGAGATACTCGCAACCAATCCTGACGAAGGTCTGGCTCCACAAGAAGCAAAATCACGATTGGTTCGTTATGGACCGAACGACCTGGTTGCAGGCGAAAGAGTAAGCGTCTTAAAACTGTTCCTGCGTCAATTCACTTCACCCCTGATTCTTATCTTGTTACTCGCCGGTATTCTGTCCGGCCTGCTCGGTGATAAAAAGGACATGGTTGTGATTTTTGCGATCGTAGTTGTAAATGGGATGATTGCATTTCACCAGGAGTACCGCGCTGAAAAGGGATTTGCCTCCCTGAAGCAACTGGCGGCCCCCCTAGCCAGAGTTCGGCGAGGGGGTTTCTGGACGGAAGTCCCTGCGCGTGAATTGGTCCCCGGTGACATCGTTCATTTGGAAAATGGTTTTTTGATTCCAGCCGACGGACGCGTTCTCTCAAGTCAAAATTTGCGAGTTCAGGAAGCTTCACTGACAGGCGAATCGGAGACTGTGGACAAAAAGTCCGCTACGATCATCGCGGCAGAAGCCGCAATCGGCGACAGAACAAACATGCTTTTCATGGGGACAAGCGTTGTGTACGGAAGGGGCGCAATGATCGTCACATCCACCGGCTCTTCAACCGAGCTTGGGAAGATCTCACAATTTTTACAGCAGCTTGGTGACGAGAGCACTCCCCTACAGCGAAAGATGCGGCAATTGGGACGCGATCTGGGAATTGCGGCTTTCGTGCTTATAGGAATTATTTTTCTCGTTGGTCTATTTAAGGGAATCCCCCTTCACCTGATGTTCTTTACGTCTGTGAGTCTCGCAATTGCAGCAGTACCGGAAGGACTCCCCGCGGTCGTCACAATCGCGCTGGCAATCGGCGCGCAACGGATGTTAAAGCGAAAAGCTCTGATTCGAAAACTTCCAGCAGTAGAAACACTGGGAGTTGTCACAGTCATCTGCTCAGATAAAACCGGAACGCTCACCGAAAATAAAATGCGAGTCGCTGTTTTGGACATTTTGACCGATCGTGTGGAGTTATCCGGCAAAGATAAAATCGCTGAAGATCTTGTTAGAGAAAAGCCATCGATTGCACTGCTGATCGCAGGCGCCAGTCTGTGCAATGATGCGGTCATCGAGCCTCAAAGTGGTGATGGTTCAAACGTGAAAAGCTTCGGCGACCCAACGGAGATCGCTTTTTTGCTAACCGGTTCGCGCTCAGGATTGGAAAAGGAACTCCTTGAAAAGGAAATGCCAAGAGTGGGTGAAGTTCCGTTTACGTCCGAACGTAAACGGATGACTACAATTCACAAGATCAATTATGCAAACAGCGGATTGTTTGCTGATTTGTTTTCGATTGCACACTACGCTGACTCGCCCTACATTGCATTCACAAAAGGCGCTGTCGATAGTTTGCTTGGAGTTTCCGGCAAAGTCTGGATCGACGGTTCTGTGAAAGAACTCACGGGAGACTGGAAAAGACGAATTGAGTCTGCCAATGACGAACTGGCCAATCAGGGAATGCGAGTTCTCGGCCTTGCTGCGAAGTTTCTTCAAACCCCTGAAGGGCATGACGAAACGATCGAGAACGACTTAATCTTCATCGGTCTGGCAGGTCTGATCGATCCTTCGAGGCCGGAGGCAAAGGAAGCGGTGATGCTTTGTAAAGATGCGGGAATCCGACCCATCATGATTACGGGGGATCATCCGCTCACAGCAAAGTATGTAGCAAATGAGCTAGGAATTCCTTCCAATCCTACAGTCACTGGTTCGCAACTCTCAAATTTTTCTGCCGCCGAATTGAAAGATAGCGTCAAAAAAGTTTCTGTATACGCAAGAATCTCACCTGAACATAAATGGCTCATTGTGGATGCGCTGCAAAATCATGGAGAGGTTGTGGCCGTCACAGGGGATGGAGTCAACGACGCGCCTGCTTTGAAAAAAGCGGATATCGGAGTCGCGATGGGTATCACCGGGACGGATGTTTCGAAGGAAGCGGCAGATATGGTTTTACTGGACGATAATTTTGCCACTCTCGTTCAAGCCGTCTCAGAAGGACGCCGCATCTACGACAATATTAGAAAGTTTCTGCGGTATATTCTGTCAACCAATTCCGCAGAAATACTTGTGATGGTGCTCGGTTCCTTAATCGGGATGCCGCTGCCTTTGCTCCCTTTGCAAATTCTCTGGGTCAACCTCGTGACGGATGGCCTCCCGGCCCTCGCTTTGAGCTTTGAACCGGCAGAACGAAATGCGATGAAACGGGCCCCTTACAGCGCCAGAGAAAGTATTTTCAGCCGGGGATTGGGTTGGAGCATACTCTGGAGCGGTTTGTTAATGGGAGTGATTGTAACGGCTGTGGGTTACTGGCAATGGCACCAGAAAAATCCAGCCTGGCAAACATTGATTTTCACGACTTTAACGATCATACAAATGGGCAACGTCCTCGCCATTCGATCCGAGTGCGATTCACTCTTTCGAATTGGAATCCGGAGCAACAAGATGCTTTTGGGAGCCGTGATCCTGACTGTGCTGCTTCAACTTGGCGTGGTTTACTTACCTTTTCTGCAAACAGCATTTGCAACTCAACCTTTGACCATGGCCGAGCTTGGCATTG
Source organism: uncultured bacterium (assembly GCA_963771165.1). Classification (GTDB taxonomy): domain Bacteria; phylum Acidobacteriota; class HRBIN11; order JAKEFK01; family JAKEFK01; genus JAKEFK01. The sequence continues at coordinate 185,700 of CAVYSN010000010.1, forward strand.
CTTTCTCGTGCAGTTTCACGATTTTCACCATCGTTGAAATCGAAAAGTGGATCCGAAATCGATTGCGCCGGCGTTCCGGCGCATAAGAGAGATGATCGTGGGTCGTGTCCGGGCGGATTCTGACTTATTGTCAAAGAATTGACATCCTTTCGTTTGATTGTTCAGCACACTGAATCCCCTCGTAATGACCAGAAAGAGCCGTTTTCCCGGCATCGTTTCAAACGGAATAATCCTTGCACATATGAATGATGCCGAGGTGGCTTATGTTTAAGAAAATCATGATCGCAACTGATTTCTCAAAATCTTCGAATGCTGCGCTGTATTCGGGTCTTGGACTGGCGAAGAAATGTCTTGCAAAAGTTCTGGCTGTTCACTCCGTCACACCGTTCGAAATCCATTTTGATTCGCCCCAGCCGCTGGCGATGGCGGGGACGGAATGGCAAAACATAGTGGAACAACAATTCGAAGATTTCTTTCCGACATCTCTATATCCGAATAGCAGTAAAGAAATCCTGGTTGGCCGGTCAGCTGCGGAAGAAATCCTGAAAGCCGCCCGTACTGAAAACTGTGACCTGATCGTCATCGGAAGTCATGGACATGGAGTTTTGGGAAGAACTCTGCTGGGAAGTGTTGCACAACGTGTGACACGAAATTCGGAAATCCCGGTGATGGTTGTCAAGGACGCCGAGCATTCACCCAAAAAGTATCAAGGTTATGAGAGGATCATGGTCCCTACTGATTTTTCCGATACAAGCCTGAAAGCTCTGGATCTGGGGGTTCGTTTTTCGAACTTTCTGAAAGCCGACCTTCATTTGATGCATGTTGTGGATTGGCCCGCGATCACCCTTCTTTCTACTGTATCTCCAGGTTATCCATTTTTTCAGGTGATCGAGCCTCAGCCGGACGAACAACGTATGGATAAAACATTGAAAGAGATGCTTCTGAAAAAGGATCTGATCGGCAATAGCGCAACGGCGATCAGGGTAGGCGACCCGGCGGATGAAATTCTCCTGTATGCAAAGAAAGAAAACATCGATTTCATCGTTATGGGAACTCATGGGAGAAAGGGATTGGAAAGAGTTTTGCTTGGCAGCACGACTTCGGCTGTGATTGCAAAAAGCGAAATCCCGATTTTGACAATTTCCGTTCCTGTCTGAAGTCGAGTGAGGTGTTTATGCGATTTGCTATTCATTTAACAAATTATTTTTTTCACATTCTGTTCGCTCTGGTCTTTATCACGCTGCTTGCCATTCTTCTATCGGATTGCCCATCATTGGGACAAAACGTTGTACCGGTTCGGGTGGAAGAATTCGGATCGGATGTCCCGAACATAATGGAGGCACGTAAGGACATTTACACCGGGGGGCAGCCGACAACGGCAGGAATGCGCCGGCTTGCATCGTTCGGGATTAGAACTGTAATCAACTTGCGCCCTCATGAAGAGGATGGAGCCAGGGACGAATCACAGGAAGCAGCAGTTTTCGGAATGAAGTACATCAACATACCGTTGACTCCAGCAACCTTTACAACACAAAAGATGGAAGATTTTCGTGGTCTGGTTATGGATAAACAGAACTATCCGGTGTTCATCCACTGCCGGTCCGGTAATCGAGCGGGAGGAACATGGTTTGTTTACCGGGTTCTGTTTGAAGATGCAAGTATTCAACAAGGACTGCAGGAAGGCAAAACACTGGGAATGGAACCTGCATTGGAGCCAATACTGATCGAGTTTTTGAGACAGACAAAACAATCGCAACCGTAGTGGAAGAACATTTCAGTGTAATTCCGAAAACAGGACGCTTGAATTCGTATTTTATCTTCTATGAACTGCTTCCTTCGAGGAAATGCTCTGTCGTTACAATTTTTCGATTCTCACCGCAGTGATTTTGTATTCCGGTGTTTGAGTAAAGCAGTCTCGGTGCGGACCAGTCACCCGATTCAGGAAAATCTGAGGATTGTGAAAAGTCGCAAACAGTTGGCCGGGATGTACGCTGTCGTTCATACGGGCTGGGAGAATGGCTTCCCCATAGCGACTGCAAAGTCTCACTTCCTCGCGATCGACAATATTCAATCGTTCCGCATCTTGAGGGTGGATATCCAGGAAATCTGTTGCTTGCAGCTCTGTATTCCTGGTGCGGTTGGTCATCGTTCCTGCATTAAAGTGATACAGCGTGCGACCGGTTATTAGAAGATAGGGATAGGTTCCATCCACGCTTTCGTCGGCCGGATGATAATCAATGCACTCCAATTTTGCGGTTTTTCTGCCGGAGAACTCCTCCTGATGAAGAACAGCCGTCCCCGGGTGTTCTTCGGATGGACAGGGCCACTGCAATCCACCTGCATTCAATCTGTCGTATGTGACACCGGAACCGGCTTTCCAAACTACTCGAATCTCATCCCAGATTTCTTTGGCTGATTCATATGAAAAAAATTCCCTTTTGCCCATAGCTTCGGCAACTTCACAGATCACTTTCCAATCTGGTTTGGAATCTCCAACCGGGTCCATCACTTTTCTGACCGGCTGAATGCGGCGTTCCGCATTCATAAACGTGCCATCCTTTTCAAAAGAAGAGCAAACAGGAAAGAAAATAGATCCGAAATCGCGGGCTGTTTCATTCAGGAATAGATCCTGAACGATGACAAAGTCCAGATTCGCAAGCGCCTTCCTTGTGAAATGGGCGAATGGATTTGTCAGGTGGATGTCATAACCGATCGCCCAGAGTCCTTTGAGATCCCCTGCGACTGCTGAGTCCATCATCTGCATCAAATTCAAACCATTGCGCAACGGTACCGGGGATCGCCAGATACTCTCGAAGTTTTCTCGCCCCTTCTCCAGCGGCACGTAACCAGTCAGGTGATTGGGGTCGCATCCCATATGTGCAGAGCCTTGTACATTATTCTGTCCGCGCAATGGATTGATCCCGCCACCCGCTATCCCGATATTTCCCGTAAGGAGTGCGAGATTCACAAGACACATCACACCATCGGTACCCTGAATGTGTTCCGTCACACCGAGGCCATGAATGATTAAGGCAGGCTTTTGCTGAGCATAGATGCGCGCTGCTTTCCGAATTAGATCTGCATCACATCCACAGATTTTGGCTGCTCTTTCAGGGCTCCATTCGGCAACTGCCTGACGGAATTCCTGGAATCCCGTAACACGGTCTGTCAGAAATTGTTCGTCAGTCAAATTTTCGCTCAGGATAACGTGTGCCAGCGAATTCAACAATGGAATATTTGTACCAGGGCGAATTTGCAAATGCACATCTGCGAATTGCGACAGCTCAATTGTTCGCGGATCGATTACAATCAGCCGGGTTCCGTTTCGGGCCGCCTGCTTGATTCGTGCGCCGACAACAGGATGATTCTCTGTTGCGTTGGCTCCGCAAAGCAGAATGGCGTGCGCTTTCTCAATGTCGTCAAACGAGTTTGTGGCTGCACCGGTCCCCAGAATTTGCTTCATACCGGCGGCGGTCGGTGCATGACACACCCGGGCACAGCAATCTACATTATTCGTAGATAGAACCACACGCGCAAATTTTTGTGTCAGGTAATTGTCCTCATTCGTCGCGCGCGCCGATCCAAGAACTCCAATGCTGTCAGGACCGAATCGCTCCATCGTCTCTTTCAACCTGGTGGATGCAAAGTGGATCGCTTCCGCCCAGGAAACGTCTTTCCATCCATCCGACATGCGTATCATCGGCTTTGTAATTCGATCTGCAGCCTTTACGAATTCGAATGAATAGCGTCCCTTCACACAAAGATGACCCTGGCCGACAGGTCCCTCCAGGACAGGCCGGATGGTGACGATCTCACTTCCATAAGTCCCAACGTCCATCTCGCAACCCGTTCCGCAATAGGAACAAGTCGTGCGTGTCCATCGTTCAGGCATAACGCCGGCTCGCAAGCTTTGATCGTCCAGTGCTCCAGTTGGACAGGTATCCACGCAAGCGCCGCAGCTTACGCAAGCGCTCCCCAAAAGCGATTCTCCGGAACCTGCGCGAACCTGCGTTGTATCTCCGCGATTCCAAACGTTCCATACAAACTGACCTTGAAGTTCATCACAAATCCGCACGCATCGATAGCAATCAATGCAACGGGACATATCCACATGAATGTATGGATGGCAATCATCGATGAGGTTTGAGTCCTTTAAAGTAGTAAGATCCCCTGTTACATCGTACTGATGAAGCAATTCATGAAACGGATGATCCGGATAACGATGATACGACTCCTCCGGATAACGTTGTGCCAGAAGTCTCAAAAGATGCCTTCGATGCTCTACCAGTTCAGGAGTCTGTGTCTGTATCACCATCCCTTCCGACAGTTCGGTTGTGCAGGCCATTACCGGCTTTTCCTTTCCATCGACTTGGACGGCACACAACCGGCAACCACCCAACGGTTTGAGGCGTTCGTCATGACAAAGAGTCGGCACGTAAATTCCCGCATCCTTCAGACATTGAAGAATCGTCATGCCTTCTGAAAATGGATAGTACGAACCGTTGATCTTTACAGAAAGCATTCTTCCAGCTCCTTCCCGTAATAACGCAGGACGCTGCCGGCAAAGTCTGCCAGGCCCGATCCGAATCCACAAAGACTCAGATTGCGCATCAGCGAAATAATTTCAGATAACTCTTGCTTCTTCCGTTTCGTTGCGGCCCCGAAGGATAAAACCTCATCGAGAATTTCATGGATACGGCCTGTCCCGGCCCGACAAGGGATACATTTTCCGCACGATTCAAAACTTCCGAACGCAAAAACGTGATGCAGAAGCTCAACGATGGAAATCGACTCATCGAATGCGATAACTCCTCCGTGTCCTACGGCAGCTCCGATCGATTCGAGCTCTTCAAAGCCAAACGAAGTATCCAGCAAATCAGGCGGAATGATGCCGGCCAATGGTCCTCCGATCAAAACCCCTTTCAATTTGCCTGAACGCAAGCCGCCTCCAAATTGTTCGACAATTGCACGAACAGGAATTCCAAAATCAACTTCATATAATCCTGGATTCGTAAAAAGTGAATTCAATGAAATGACTTTCGTGCCACGGCTTTTTGAGAAACCGAGCTCGCGATAAGCCGAACCGCCATTTTGAAGGATCCAGGGAATATTCGCGAGTGTCTCAATGTTGTTGACCAGTGTTGGCTTCTGATGCAAACCCGATTGATGGGGATATGGCGGGCGAACTTTTGCTTCTCCTCTATTACGTTCGATTGAATTAATTAGAGCCGTTTCTTCACCGCACACATAACTCCCTTTGCCTTTTACAACCTCCAACTCCAGCGAATCCAGTATGCCGGCCGCACGCGCTTCGTCAACCGCTTGCTCTACAATCTGCACTGCTTTCGGATACTCATTCCTGATATAGATGAACCCCTTACTGGCGACAACGGCGTATGCGGCGATTGCGAGGGCTTCGATTAAAGAATGCGGATCCTCTTCCATTATGATCCGGTCAATGAAAGAGCCGGGATCCCCTTCATCTCCGTTCGCAATCACGAATTTTTCAGTTGCTTCCTGGGAATAAACTGCACGCCACTTCTTTCCTGTGGGGAAGCCGGCGCCGCCGCGACCACGCAAGCCGGACTGCTCAATCTCACGAATGATCTCCTCGGGCGGACGGGTTTGTGCCAGTTGCAACGTTTGATAACCACCAGACGAAACATACTTCTGCATGCTTTTCACACCCCCCTTAAGAATCCGGCTCAACACAATCGTTTCCTTTGCATGGCTCACAACGGAAGGACGACTCTCATCATCAACACAGGATGGAGCCGCATAGCATTTTCCGAGACAGTACAAACGTGGCTTTTGAGCACAAGCGGCTGACCAGCGTTCGGGATTCAAATCACGGGCGACAAAACAAGCCATTCCATTGCAGAGTTGACCTGGTCGCAGTCCATCCCTGAGATGGTAAAAAGATTCAATGTTGGAGTCTGAAAATACTGATCTTGCCATAACAAACCTCATAACGATTATGCGCAAAAACCATGCCTTCCTTTCATCGAGACTGGTTCCTCATAGGCGGAATTCGACATTTTGTCGGAAGTCGACGAAACGACAACAGGATTCAGGCACGACACACCTTAGTCGACCCGGTGGCATCTACCTTGCAACGTGAAGAGCAGGAGACATATATGAAAGAAACCAGCAGGATCACTGTTCCGCTAGGGGATCTCATTGCAGCGCTTTACGATGAGGCAAAAAAGGAAACGAAGGTTGAGAAATTTCAGTCCGCGATTGTAGCGCTCGCACTGGCCGATTTCCATTGCAAAATCATTCGGTCAAAACACATCGCTCAAAGGAAACACAAGAAGGTCGCATAAAGAGAAAGTGTCTTATTTCCTTCTGAACGGGTGGCATTAGAGATCTTGCTCCCTTTCAACAATTGGAGGTTCTATATGTATAAGAATGGAAAGAAGGTTGAAAAATTGAACGAGTTGATTCAGGTTTGCAAAGATGGCCGGCGAGGCTTTTGGCAGGCCGCTTCTGAAGTAGATAATAAATCATCTGTAGAACTCCTCAAGAAAGAAGCGCTCCAAAGAAACGCTTTTGCGTACGATCTTCAGGATGCTGCATTAAAACTCGGTCTCCGCCCTGCTGCCGATGGGAGCATGATGGGAAAACTTCATCGTGCATGGATGAGTCTTCGACATCAGGTCAATCCACATCATGATGCAGTGGTGCTTCTGGAGTGCAAACGAGGTGAGGAACATGCCCTGACCGTTTACCAGGATGTGTTTGAAAATCATCTGCTGCCCGAAATGGAACCCATTCTGGAGCAGCAATTCGTCACGATGATTGAGATGAGAGATGAGTTAGGAGCGATGACGGAGAAGAAGAAATCTGAATCTACAGATTCTGTGCTCCGGCTATTGTAGGGGCGCCGCATTTTCCTTTTAATACAACGATATCGTATCATCCTGCTGCGATCAGACAATCGGCGCGTCGCCGTCTGATACCGGAAGATATTTTTGAAGGAGCGCCTGCAAATCACGCATTCTCACCGGCAAGTTTAAATATTCATCGACATGAAAACGCTTGAAGGCTTCTGAACGATACTTCTTCTGCGTATAGATTGAAGTCATCACAGCGACCCTGGTCTTATCGCCCACGGAAGACTCTTTTATGAATCGACACATTTCTCTTCCGTCCATCTTAGGCATTAGAGCTGCAGTCAAAACGAGGTCCGGCCCGTAATCCCTCGTGAACGCGAGTCCGGTCTGGCCGTCGCTTGCAACCACTACGCCGTATCCAAGGTTTTCAATGATCCGTTTTGCCATTCCCTGAATCTGTTTATCAGGCTCCACAATCAACACGAGGGGCCGTTTCACCTCATCTGATGTAGGGTTCGCTCGCATTCTTGAAAGCTGTTCACGCTCCTCAAGCATTCGATTCCACAAATCCTGAGGTGCAAACTCCCAGAAACGTTCTTTATATTGTTGAGATGCGGCACAAAAACAACTAAAGCAACGTGGACATACGAATGACCTGTCGCTCGACAGACAGTTGCATAAAACTGCATCGGCTGCATTATATTTTTCGTTGCAGCTGAAACATTCGATGACATAATCATTCGCTCTTTCATGGACAACGTTAGCTGATAGGCGCAAACTGTTGCCAAAATCCCGGAGATCAACATTTCCACTCCCCAGCAGAATTCCAACCTTTTTCCCGGAGAATAAACGCGGATTTTGCAGGACCGCAGCTGCGCCCGCGCTAGCCTGTAAACCTACGAGAATCTTCATCCGCTGGAGAAGAAACATTTGCGCGTTCACCAATTGCTCAGAACTCACCCGGAGGCCTTCCACTCCTTCCGGCATGCAGTCGAGCGAAACCGCATTGGTGTCGGTGACTGAGTAAACAGCGATTGGGTGGTTCGCCCCTTGTGCGAGTGCCGAAGCACAAACAAGCATCTGATGCTCTGATATCGGGAGTACGATACAGTCGAGGTCCGGAATCTCCTCCAACATCTCAGCAATCGAAGTCGCTTCCCCGGCCCCGACCCAGAGATCTTCGGCCGCTGTCATGAGCAAATCCTCTTTCGTAATATCGATTCCTCGCAGAATTGCGGCCGGATTACTTCTCTCGCCGTACAAAAGGACCTGCGCGCCATAGGTTCGGGCCGCCGAAAGAACATCCGGTGAAGTATCTTCAGACAGGACCAGAATGGACGGTATCGACATTAAATTGGCGGTTAAAGCGATAGCCAGGCTCAGGTCCGAAGGAGCATTCGTAATCACTCGGCGTATGGTTGCCCTTTCCGATAAATACTTCATCTTGTTGAACACTCCGCGGAATTTGATGGAACCGCTTCTCTGCATGCTTTCTACTTTAAAGAAACCATAGCAGCCGGCTTCTTTATCAAAACGGCGTGATCGGAATATCCATGTGTCAAAAGCAATGCCCTCCAGGCGGTGGCGGGCTTTTTCAATTTCGCTAAGAGTCACTTCTGTCTTTTCTAAAATCGCTTCCATTTCCCCCTCGCGTTCATTGCCGAAAATGGAACGAGCAAGAGTCATACCTTCGGAGCTTTTCAGGAGCGCGGAATCGATTGTGCCGTTTACACGTCGGTGGCCCGTAGGAAGCTAACCGACCGATTGCAGTCCTGCCGGCTGAAGAATGATCATTTTGTCCAGATGTTGACAGTTCGTCATCCGGCGCGAATGAACTGTTGCTCGGGATTTGTATGGCACATTTTATGCTCCATTTATGGATGACGGTAACCCTTGAGGTTGCGATAAGGGTGGTTGATTCAACCGCCGAAGCCGACAGCCGCACAGGTGCTGGTTGCCTTATGGGTTGCCGTCAGTTTCAAATCATCGAACGAACAATTCATTAAGGAGGTGTGTTATGGCATTAACAAAATGGGAACCATTCCCAAAATTTGAAAAAATGTTTGAAGATTTTCCGCTTATGCCGGTCTTCCCGACCTTTAAAATGGGCTGGGATCTTGCTGTCGATCTCTATGAGGAGAAAGGATTTTTGGTTGCTGAAATGAATCTTCCAAATGTCGATCCAGGCAAGATCGAGATCACATTCCAAAACGGAAATCTGAAGATCTTCGGGACAAAACTCGAAGAAAAGGAGACAAAAGAAAAAAATTATTATCGGAAAGAAATTCAAAGAGGGACTTTTGAAAAACTTATTCAGCTCCCCTATGAAGTCAAGAGCGAAAAAACGGAAGCACATTACAAAGAGGGTGTGCTGAAAATTTTGATGCCGATGAAGGAAGAGCTGAAGAAACAGACAGTCAAAGTACAAATTCAATAATTCAATGGGGCCGGCCGGCAACGGCCGGCCTTTCTCTGCTGATGTTTGCTTCCGGAGGGGGTGGAATTCCTTTGCATAAGATTTTCTCTGCCGAGTGGCTTGCACCTGATATCCGGAAGATCATTCTATTCGCGCCCAAAATTGCCGCAAAACGAAAACCCGGCCAATTCGTGATCGTTCATTTAAAGGATGGCTCCGAACGGGTACCACTCACGATTGTCGATTCCAATCCTAAGGATGGAACGATCACACTTATCGTTCAGGGTGTCGGCAAGAGCACAAAGGAAATCAACTCACTTCAGCCGGAAGACTTCATTGTTGATGTTGTAGGCCCTCTGGGCCAACCATCGGTCATCAAACAATGGGGAACCGTCGTCGTGATCGGAGGTGGTGTGGGAGCCGCAATCGCTTATCCCACTGCAGCGGCATCGAAGGCGGCAGGCAATCATACGATTGTCATCCTTGGCGGAAGATCTGGAAATCTTGTCATCCTCGAACAAGAAATGCGCAGCATAGCCGACGAAGTTTATGTCGCTACAGATGATGGAAGCTACGGAATCCATGGACTCGTTACAACCGTGCTTGAGGACTTGCTGCGCTCCGGTCGAAAGATCGATCATGCATTTGCAATCGGTCCGATCCCAATGATGAAGGCGGTCGCAGAATGCACGCGCGCCGCTCAGATTGCAACGACAGTCAGCCTGAATCCAATCATGATCGATGGCACCGGCATGTGCGGCGGATGCCGTGCGACAGTCGGAGGTCAAACGGTTTTTGTGTGCGTAGACGGACCTGAATTTGACGCGCACATGGTTGATTTCGACATCCTTGAAAAGCGAAATCGATCGTATAAAACAGAAGAAAAGCAATCGCTGGAACGTTTTCTTTGTGAAGCACACGGGCGCGATGAATCGCACCCCTACAAAACAGAAAGAGAATTGACGGAAGCTTCGAAATGAACACACTGTCTCCCAAGGAGCGAATGAAAATTCCGCGGCAAGAAATGCCGCATCTGGATCCTGATTCGCGCGGCTGCAGTTTCGATGAAGTGAATCTCGGTTTTACAGAAGAACTGGCGATGCAGGAAGCTCTTCGATGTTTGCAGTGTCCGAAACCTGCATGCGTGGAAGGCTGTCCGGTCGGAATCAAAATCAACGATTTTATACGTTTGATCACAGAAGGTGATTTTCTCGGTGCGGCCTCCAAAATCAAAGAGGACAATGTGCTGCCTGCCATCTGTGGAAGAGTTTGCCCGCAGGAGGAACAATGCGAAGCGAAATGCGTTACCAGTAAGAAGACAGGCCCGGTTGCTATCGGACGATTGGAGAGGTTTGTTGCCGATTACGAACGCCGGACGGCCGGGATTCGAACAGTCACACCGGCGGCAAACACGGGTAAACACGTAGCGATCGTTGGGAGCGGTCCCGCAGGTTTGAGCTGTGCCGCAGATCTCCGAATGAAAGGACATCAAGTCACTGTGATGGAAGCTCTTCATGAACCGGGTGGCGTTTTGCTGTACGGAATCCCCGAGTTCAGGCTGCCCAAGGAAGTCGTCAAGGCGGAGATCGACGCACTTCGAACGATGGGTGTGGAATTTCTTACGAATACGGTAGTAGGCTTGACGGACACAGTCGATGAACTTTTTCAGCAGGGATATGACGCGTTGTTTATCGCCGTCGGAGCCGGATTGCCTTACTTTCTGAATATTGCGGGTGAAAATCTGGTGGGTGTCTATTCGGCGAATGAATTTTTGACGCGAGTGAATTTGATGCGTGCTTACCGTTTTCCGGAATCCGATACGCCTGTTTTCAATTTTCATGATCAAGATGTGATTGTGTTCGGCGGCGGCAATACTGCGATGGATGCGGTGCGTACTGCAAAACGACAGGGTGCGCGGAACGCATGGATTTCGTATCGCAGATCGGAAATAGAAATGCCGGCACGTCAAGAAGAACTCTTGCACGCAAAAGAAGAAGGCATCGAATTCCTCAATCTGACTTCACCCCTGGAATTCGTTGGAGACGAAAATGGCCGGCTGAAGCAAGTACGAATGGCAAGAATGCAGCTCGGTGAAGTTGACCATTCCGGAAGGAGATCACCTCAAATGATTCCCAGGTCTGAATTCACGTTGGATATTTCTTACGCCATTATCGCGATCGGAAATGGTTCGAACCCGATTCTGGGGAAAACAACTCCGGATCTCGAATGCAGTAAACGCGGAAACATACTTGTCGATCAGGAAACGATGGCTACGTCCCGAAAAGGAGTCTTTGCCGGCGGGGACATTGTGACGGGAGGAGCAACAGTCATTCTGGCGATGGGCGCCGGACGCAAAGCAGCAGCATCGATTCATCAGTATCTGAGCTCTTTAACGCAAAGGTGCAATGACGCTAAGATTTTGAGTAGGGCTTAGCGAACTTTGCGTTGATGCCTTTGGAGCGTATTTTCAGCCGGTTTCGCATGCGCAGGTTGGCGCAAATCGATGAAGCACATCACCGTTGAATTCTATTTCCCCAACGCTCCCTTTGAAATAGGGATAGCGACCTTTCGGTAAAATCCATTCCACTGCTGCTTCCATTGGAATGCGCATACCATGCAGTTGCTGATAATGTTTGAAATATCCGGCCCAGGGGGTTAGATGAAACATACCATCTGCGTAACGATACCGCGCGGGTGTGAAGACACTGTCGATTTCGCCGATTTCGTTGAATTGAAATTCGAGTGAGGCTTCCATTCCGCGATCCGTGAGCGTTGCGATTGCCCTGTTCGCACCGAGTTCGCTCCAGGTCAATCGATCGCTGGGTAACAATGCTGTTGGAAACCAGGCGCACTCAGCAAGATACCGCTGTAACGCTGCGATATTGATTTCTCTGGCATTCTCTTGCTGGATGAAAGGAACGATTCCAAAGATCTTTCCAAGCATCGATCCCTTTCCTTCCACATAAGAGTCTCGGACTTTCACAGGAAACATGTGAGCCATTCGCACGGAAGCGGACCAAACAAAGGCTGGTGGATCGGTTGAAAAATACTGTTCCGCTCGAAATGAAGTCCAACAACCGGCACGGAACAAACCGGATTGAGTAATTCGAGCCGCATCAATCGTTGGTTGACCTTCCTTCAGTACGTGTCGCAAGTATTTCGCCACCGGTTCCGGCAATTTTTCAAAATCTTTGAATTCAACTTTTTTCGGAACATGCTCAGGGATTTTGTGAATCAGATCCTCCACAACATCCGTAGTTTCACGATTCCATTCGGCGGCGATCATAAGCACCTCCTGCTCTCACCTTCCGGTGCATTTTCCATGCCTCTTCTGAACTGTTCGTATGCCAATATTGGGAACAGTCAGGCTGTCATTTTTACGACATACTGACAGGGATTCTCAAGAACGGACTCTCGGTTAAACGCGGCATCATTTCTGCACATAACGATTCAGGAGGCAATTATGAAGAACGTAGGTGAGATAATAAAAGAAAGGGCGCACAGGGAAGTTTTTACTGTCGTTCCGGATCAGAGCGTGCTTTCGGCTGCCCAATTCATGCGTTCGAAGAATATCGGAGCGGCCGCGGTGATGCGCAACAATATCCTTCTGGGTATTGTGTCGGAACGTGACATGCTCAACCATGTTCTTGGCCCCGGCCTGGATCCACGGGATGTTTTCGTAAGCCAGATCATGTCCCGACTGGTAACGACCGTCTCACCCGTTGACACTTGGGAAAAATGCTTGATGAAGATGAGAATCATGCATTGCAGACATCTGCCGGTCGTCGAAAATGGTCGTTTCCTTGGTATGATCTCGCTGCGTGAAGTGCTGGGCATCGATGAAGCCGAGATGTTGGATAGCTATTTGTGGGACCGGTCCATTCGCCAGGAGGAAACGGAACTTGTCGTAGAAGGATGAGCCTGAGACACCTATGTTTCAACGAATTTTGATACCCGTTGATTTCTCGCAAGCCTCCAGGACTGCGCTAATGTGCGGGAGAAAGGTGGCTGAGAAATGTCTTTCTGAAGTCTTTGTGATTCATGTACTTACTTTTCTGGCGGAGATGGAACAGGCTGCAAAAGGCATTGTCCCCGGAGTGAACTGGTTATCGGCTACAAAGAAAGAGCTGGAAGAATTTGTCGAAGACGAAGCGCACGAAAAGCTCCACCTGGATGTACTCGCCAACGCTCATGCCCATTTGGAAATTTTGAAATACACCGAATGGCACACTTGCGAATTAATCGTCGTCGGCTCCCATGGACACTCCGGCTTCGTAGATTCTTTGCTGGGAAGCACGGCTCAAAAGCTCATGCGGCTGTCGAAAGTGCCGCTCATGATCGTTCCTGAAAAAGAGAAACACCAGGCCTTTGCGTTTCAAAATATTCTCGTACCGACAGATTTTTCAAACGCCGGTTTGAAAGCCATTCGTCTGGGAATTCAAATGGCTCAATCCTGGGGTTCCACTTTGCATGTGTTGCACATTATAGATTTAAAAGCGCTTTGGGAAATGCAAAAAACCGCCGGGTATCTGATCCCCAGGATTGGAGAATCCCTTGATGTTGCACCGACAATCAAGAAGCTACTCGAGCAAGAAGGTTACTCAGGTGAATCGAGACTGGCAACTCTGTTCGGCGATCCGAACGAAGAGATTTTAAACTACGCGGAAGAACACAAAATCGACTTCATCGTCATGGGAGCCCATGGACGAAAAGGCCTCAATCGAGTTCTGATCGGCAGCACAACTGCATCGGTAGTGAGACATGCGTCCATTCCCGTGATAAGCGTTTGTGACGCGATTCCGGATCAGCGGAGGTGAATATGTTTAAGCGAATCTTGATTGCCACCGATTTTTCCGAAGCCTCTAGATCGGCAATCGTTAAAGGAATCCAACTTGCCAGACGAACCGGAGCTGAAGTCGAACTGATTCATGTGGTCTCTGATTTACATGAATCTTTGCGAACGGCCATACTGGGCCGTGGTGATGAATTGAAATGGGAAGCAGAACTCGAAACAAATCTGGACCTCGCACTTCCTGGCGAAGCTTATACGGGAGCAAAAAAAAAGCTGATCTGGGGAGCGTCTGTTCCAGGCGAAATTCTGAAACATGCATCACAAGAGAAATCTCAATTGGTCGTCTGTGGAAGCCATGGTCGAGGCTTACTCGGCCGCGCGTTGTTGGGAAGTGTCGCGCAGGAATTAAGCAGAAATTCTCCCATTCCCGTTCTCATTGTTCCACCAGACGATCAGACATCTTTCTCCAGAGGAGTAGAAAGAATTCTTGTTCCAATAGATTTCTCCTTGCCGAGTCTGGAGGCTTTGGATTTTGCAATCCGCGTTGCCACCGAATTCCAGTCCAAAATCTTTTTAATTCATGCGATTCATCTTCCTTCTTCGATTGAACTCACAGACTTCTACCCGCCGATGATCCTGACGACTAGCGGTACCGAAGAATTGAAAGCACAAGCCTCAGCAAGATTGAAGAGACTTGCTGAAAGAAGGGTTGCTCCGGATGCCCTGCAAATGGACGTTCTCTACGGTGATGCGGCACTGGAGATTCTGCAATACGCAGCAGAAAAGCATTGCTCTTGCATCGTTATGAGCTCTCATGGAAGGAAAGGTCTGGCAAGAGCGATTCTGGGAAGTGTGACAACGACCGTACTTGCCAGAACCAAGATTCCCGTGTTCACAACATCTCCACGGTCATAAAATCCGCGTCGGCCGCAAACAAACTTTTTATTTTCAACATGGCGCCCTTGCGTTAAAGAGTTTGCAGTCTAGTCATTGTGTCATCCGCATGACATTCTGACGAGGAATCAGTCACCACCTACAATGCTTCAATCGAAGGATCCAGGATCACTTCGGACAGAACGGAATTTGCGATGAAACAACTCTTGTGTGCCTCATTCAGAAGTTCCTTTGCTTTTTCCATGTCGTGAATCGATTCCACCGCAATGCGGGGTTTCAGAGTAACCTTGCTGAACCGAAACTTTCCCTTCCACCGATTCGAGCACTCCGGTTGCATGTGAACTGTATTCAAGCACTGTCAAAGAGTTACGGCCCGCAAGGGCCAGAAACGTCATCATTGTGCAGGAATCCAAAGCCGCTACAAAGAGGTCCTCAGGAGTCCATACACCGGCCTCACCTTTGAATTCCGGAGGACTTGCCACGCGGAATTCTTCTTTCCCTACAGAGCTCAGGATTCCTGCCCGCTGTCCGATCTTCACAACATCGGTGGAATAAGTAAAACTGCGTGGTTTTGTCTGGATCGTCGTTTGTTGCATTGTTGTTCTCCTTCACCGTCTCGATTGCAAGAGTTGTACCAATCTGAACGCGACGAGCGCTGGTATGGTACTTGCTCTCTCGATTTCCGGAGGGGATTTATGATTCGCAGACAAGACGCATTGGATTATCACGAGCAAGCTAGAAAAGGAAAAATTGAGATTTCGATCACGAAAGCATGTGCAACGCAAAGAGATTTGTCGCTGGCTTACACGCCCGGTGTAGCGGAACCCTGCAGAGAAATTCACGAAAATCCGGATAACGCTTATCGATATACGGCAAAGGGCAATCTTGTGGCCGTTATTTCAAATGGCACGGCAGTGTTGGGGTTAGGAGATATTGGACCACTTGCAGGCAAACCGGTCATGGAAGGCAAGGCGGTTCTGTTCAAGCGGTTTGCGGACATTGATGTCTTTGATATCGAACTGGACACACACGATCCGGATGAAGTGATCCGCATCGTGAAGGCGCTCGAACCGACTTTCGGCGGAATTAACCTGGAAGATATCAAAGCGCCCGAGTGTTTCTACATTGAAGAGCAGCTGAAGAAACAGATGAAGATTCCGGTTTTTCATGATGATCAGCACGGGACCGCGATCATTTCCGGAGCCGCATTATTAAACGCGCTTGAAATTGCCGGCAAATCGATCGATACGGTGAGAGTCGTCTTTTGTGGCGCAGGAGCTGCAGCCATCGCTTGCGCTAATCTGTATCTGTCCCTTGGTGTGAAATTAGAAAATGTTTTGCTCGTGGATACAAAAGGAATTGTCTACACAGAGCGGAAAGAGGGAATGAATCCATACAAAGCAAAATTCGCGAGGGATACGAGCTTACGAACATTGCAGGATGCGATGGTGGATGCAGATGTATTTGTTGGAGTTTCTGCGGCCGGACTCGTGACTCAGGATATGATCCGATCGATGGCGCAAAAACCGATTGTTTTCGCGATGGCAAATCCGGATCCGGAGATTTCCTATGATGAGGCATGCAGCGTACGAAACGATATCATCATGGCCACCGGCCGTTCAGACTTTCCCAATCAGGTAAATAATGTTCTGGGCTTCCCTTTCATTTTCCGCGGGGCGCTGGATGTCAGGGCAACCTGTATCAACGAAGCGATGAAGATCGCGGCCGTTCACGCTTTGGCAGATCTGGCAAAGGAAGATGTTCCGGATTCTGTGCTGACCGCTTATGGACAAAAACACATCCAGTTTGGTCCACAATACATCATCCCAAAACCCTTTGATCCCGAGAGTCCTTTTGTGGGTAGCTCCCGCAATCGCCGATGCAGCAATCCGTTCCGGAGTAGCGCGCGTGTCGATCTCCGATTTCGATGCCTACAGAGATTCGCTGGAAGCGCGTCTGGGCAGATCCAGACAGGTCATGCGCGTTTTTATCCACAAAGCTCAGCAGGCACCAAAACGAATCGTCTTTCCGGAAGGAGAAGAAGAAAAGATTTTGCGTGCGGCACAGATCATCCGTGATGAAAAAATTGCTCAACCCATTCTGCTGGGCAGCAAATCCCTGATCACAGAAAAAATTCGTTCCTTATGTCTGGATCTCGATTCAGTAGAAATCATCAACCCTTCAAAATCTTCCTGTCTTCCGCAATACACAGAAGATTACTACCAGTTACGCAGCAGAAAAGGGATCACCCGATTCGATGCGGAACGGGTGATGAAAACTCACAATACTTACGGAATGATGATGCTGCGAAATGGAGAGGCCGACGGCCTTGTTTCAGGACTGACGCAGCACTTTCCCGATACGATTCGACCGGCTCTCCAGATTATCCGTCCACTGAATGGAATCAGAACAATAACCGGTGTGTACATGATGATTTTTAAAAATCAGACTTACTTCATTGCTGATCCGGTTATCAACATTGATCCGTCCGATGTGGAACTGGCTGAAATCGCAATTCTTGCTGCCGAAACGGCAGCCTCATTCGATATCGAACCGAGAGTGGCGATGCTTTCCTTCAGCAGCTTTGGAAGCACCAAACATCCTTTTACAGAAAAAGTCCGAAGAGCGATGGAGATTGTTCGTCTGAAAGCGCCATGGATTCCAATCGAAGGAGAATTGCAGGGAGACATTGCTGTCGTACCAGAGCTTCTGGACAAGCTGTATCCCTTTCATCAACTGGGAGGCGCAGCAAACGTCCTCGTTTTCCCGGATTTGACCTCCGCAAACCTGGCGTACAAACTGCTCGCAAAATTGGGAGGAGCCGTTGCAATCGGCCCGATTCTAAAAGGCATGAGTAAACCTGTTTATCTTCTGCAAAACAGTTCCGATGTAAACGACATTGTAAATATGACTGCACTGGCTGTCATGGATGTTCAGGAGAGAAGTTCCGAGATTCATAACACCCACGATCCCGTGGGCCGGGCTGGTAATTCAGAGGTACCTCCCAGAGGGGGATGCCACAAAGCCTCAACAATCTTCTCGACAAATGGGTTTTAGATATCTGACACATTGTCATGAGCCCCTCGATGCACCGACGGTAAGCAGATGGTACTCGTATTTGCTTTAGGCCTACCTGGAGTGTGAACTATGAAACGACAAAATTTCGTCAATCAGTTTGATGATTCTATGTTTTTGTGCGGTGATCCCTGGTCCTTTGCAGAGGATGCAAAGAATACGGCCGGTAAAACGGCGTTTTTAAACAACAAATGCAATCTATGTCATTCTATAGAATCTGAAAAAATCGAGAAAGACCACAGGTGGATTTCAGAAATCAAAAGACAAAAACGTTCCTCCTGATCTTTCCGCGATCGGCAAAAAGCACGATGCCGAGTGGATCACAAAGTATGTCAAAAAAACAGAAGCGCTCGATGGTGTGAAACATGCGAAATCGTACCGGGGAACGACCGGCAGATCTCGAAGCGATTGCAAAATGGCTGGAATCACTAAAATAAATATGCAGCATCGATACAAATGAACAGAACACACGCGCATTATTTACCTCCTCTTTACCAGGACTCGGCCGAACAAGGACGATTGATCTTGCGGGATGGCTCAACGGCATCGATTCGCTTCATTCGACCGGAAGATCTCGAGGCCACCCAAAAATTCTTTGAACGGCTGTCTCCGGAATCGCGCTGGCTTCGATTCTTTTCAGTTGCAAAGCCGGATCCCAAACTCATCCATTCCATGTGTAATCCTGCCGATCCAGCCGCTCAAACGACTCTTGTGGTTACAAGAGTCGTTGGAGGAGAACCACAGATCATCGCGGTCGCAACTTACTGGGGACAGGACAGACAAAACGGCCGAAGTGGGTCTCGCGGTGGATGATCTATTTCAAGGGAAGGGAATCGGTACGCTTCTTATTGGAGAGGCTCGCCCTCCTGGCAGTCCGGAACGGGTTTCTGCAATTCACTGCAACGACTCATGTTTCGAATCAGCCGATGCTGGAAGTATTTCGCAGATCCGGATTTCCGGTTCATGAAAAACGTGAAGACAGCTATATGCAGCTTCATTTTTCAGTAGAACCCACGCAATCCAGCGTGGAGCGATCGGAAACAGTGGATCGAGTTTTTACAACCGCTTCCTTGCTTCCGGTTTTTCAGCCGAAATCGATTGCAGTGGTTGGCGCATCACGCGATCCGTCCAGCATCGGTTACAGGATTCTGGAAGAATTGATCAGGAACCGGTATCAGGGTCCCGTATACCCGGTGAATCCGAAAGCGTCGCGTGATCGGTTCGATCCACGCTTATCCAAGCGTAAAAAGTCTGCCGGAACCGGTCGATCTTGCGGTGATCACGGTTCCGATTCCCGCTGTCATGAGTGTTAGTCGATGACTGCGCTGCAAATGGAGTTCGCGCGTTGATTGTCATCACAGCCGGTTATGCCGAACTGGGCGGCAGCAGCGGTGAGTTACAGAAACAACTGCTGGATAAAGTACGCGGTTACGGCATGCGAATGGTCGGTCCGAATTGCATGGGTGTTTTGAATACCGATCCCAACGTACAAATGAACGCATCCTTCTCTCCGGTTTTTCCTCCACCCGGACGGGTCGCCATGTCTTCTCAAAGCGGTGCACTGGGGATCGCTATTCTGGATTTCGCGCGCCAGCGGGATCTTGGCCTTTCTACGTTCATTAGTGTTGGAAATAAAGCGGATGTTTCCGGAAATGATTTGCTGCAGTACTGGGAAGAAGATCCGAAAACAGATGTGATTTTGTTGTATCTGGAATCATTCGGGAACCCGCGCCGATTTGCTCGCCTGGCGCGAAGAGTCAGCCGCAGCAAACCAATCGTTGCTGTGAAGAGTGGTCGAACGCTTGCAGGCAAACGAGCTGCAGGCTCACACACGGCTGCGATGGCAGCCAGCGACATTGCAGTGGAAGCGCTCTTCAACCAGACAGGTGTGATTCGCGCAGAAAGTCTGGAAGAAATGTTTGATCTGGCGGCAATGCTCGGGAATCAACCGCTTCCAAAAGGAAGACGTGTTGGCGTCATTACGAATGCGGGTGGTCCAGGGATTCTTTGCACAGACGCTTGCGAAGCAAATGGCCTGTCGGTTCCGGAATTATCGAAGCGCGTTCAAGCAAGCTTAAGAAAATTCTTGCCTCCGGCCGCAAGCGTCAGCAATCCTGTAGATATGATTGCTTCGGCTCCACCGGATCACTATCGCAAAACGATTGAATGCGTCTTGAATGCGGACGAAGTTGATGCGCTGATTGTAATTTACATCCCGGTAATGAATGTTCACCTTGGACCGGTGAGAACTGCAATTGCGGAAGGCATCGCGGCTGCCAGAAAAAGGAATGGTTTAAACAAACCGATCCTTGCCTGCTTGATGTCCGATAAGGAAGGCAGCACTCTCACAGTTGAGAAGGAAAAGATTCCCGCTTATCGATTTCCGGAAGCTCCCGCGATGGTACTCGGCAAAGCGGCCGGTTACGCAGAATGGAGAAAAGAATCGCCCGGAATCATTCCTGATTTTGAAGACATTGATCCCAAAGCAGCCAGAAATATCTGTATGACGGCCCTTCAGAATAGAGGACCGGGATGGCTTACGGCTCAAGAATGCAGAGATGTCTTGAAAGCAATGCGCTTGCCCTTACCGGAAGGAGACGTTGCCAAAAGCGCGGATCAAGCCGCTGCTGTTGCGGAAAAAGTTGGTTATCCTGTTGCAGTAAAACTTGCTTCCATAGAACTTGTTCATAAAACTGAAATCGGCGGCGTTCGATTGAATTTGAAAACCGCTGATGAAGTCAAAAATGCGTTTCATGAAATCCGCAAAGGCCTGGAACGTTCAGGCAAAGTGAAGGCCATGGAAGGCGTCATTGTTCAACCAATGATTTCGAACGGTATTGAGCTGATGGTGGGCGCAACAGAGGATCCTTCCTTTGGTCCGCTGATCGCGTTTGGACTCGGTGGTATCCATGTAGAAATTCTTGGCGATGTTTGTTTTCGTGTGAATCCCTTAACGGATCGAGACGCGGCTCAAATGGTTCGTCAGATTCGAGGGTTCAAGCTGCTGGAAGGATATCGCGGACATCCAGCGGCGGATCTGGAAGCCATTGAGAATTTATTATTACGAATTTCGCGCCTTGTTGAAGATGTACCCGAAATTACAGAACTGGATTTGAATCCGATCTTCGCCCTGCCTCCCGGTCAGGGCTGTATGATTGCAGACACGCGCATCAAAGTAGGATCGTGTGTAGCCGCGGACGCCACGTCCGCGCCACTTCGTTTCCATTTTCGCGCGACCAGAATCAGCAGAAATACGCTTACTATTGTAAGCAACCAGAAGCCTGCGCTCCCCCACACAGCATTGCTGAGCCATTCCTTGCTTGGAACATTTGCGTTTCCGCTGATTTTTATCGCTAATCTTGCACACTCAACAGTCCTGTCACAATAAACGCCATGATCATGGAGAAAACAATCGAAACGGGATCCTTAGATACACATTTCCCCGTTTCCTTGTACTCATGAGAAACTGAGGTAAGCACAGCGAGACTCCAGTAAATCACTCGCTGTCGAAACCAGAACGATTCCACCCATGGATGATTTTCAGTTGTAAACGATACGGACCAGTGCCCTTCCAACTCCCTTTCGAGCCGGTGCTGCCGGCCGTGGGTCTTCGCAGAAACCAGAAAGGCAAGCGCCAAAAGAATCCAAAAGGCCAATGCAAGTTTCATCCCAACTCTGGTTCGACAATTCTAAGTGTACTCGGCAAATCTTGCAAAGATGGTAACAAAGTCAGCTGGAGCGCGGCATCGGATCAACGTGTTCCTGGTATTCAAAAAGATCCTGGGCGGCGAAAGCGTTCAGGTTCTATGTTGATATATGTATAGGTATGATGCATACTTATGCATATGAGAACAACCTTGAACATAGAGGATGCATTACTGAAAAAGGCTGAAAGACTGACCGGTATCTCTGAAAAAACGGCTTTGGTGCATCGTGGGCTCCGAGCATTGATTGCTCAGGAAAGCGCGAAACGCCTGGCTACGCTTGGGGGAACCGAGCCTGGCTTGGCGCGGATACCCAGAAGGCGGCCCCGGATCGGTCATGGTGCTCGTTGACACTTCGCTTTGGGTAGAGCACTTTCGTACTGGAAGGGCGGATCTGCATGCCCTGCTTCTGAACAGTCAGGTTTACTGTCATCCGTTCATCATTGGTGAACTCGCGTGCGGTCACCTGAAGAATCGTCATGAGATCCTGGCCCTCCTGGCTTCCTTGCAACAAGCGTTTCTTTCAGAGGATGAGGAGGTCCTGCAGCTGATTGAACGGAACAGACTATATGGACGCGGTCTGGGTTGGATCGATTTCCATCTACTGAGCTCAGCGCTATTATCCGGGACTCGATTGTGGACCCTGGATAAAGCATTGAGGAAAATAGCATTGGAATTCGATCTCGCGTATTGACGGGCGAAATCAAGCGCCCTTGTCTGTGGGTGATTTGAGCTCAAGAGCCCGTCGTAGGCGCGTTACAAATGTAACAAGACTCACTAAATACATCGTGTATACTGGCCGCAGAATCAATGACTACTCAGCTCACCACCCTCGATCTGATTGTGATGGGCGTCTATTTTCTACTCATCCTCACAATAGGAATCGTTTCCTCCAGAAAGCGGTCTCTCGAAGAATTTCTGATCGCCGATCGCAAGTTAAATGCCTTTACGGATATGGCTACCATTATCGCAGCGAAAACGGGTGCAGGATTACTGGTGACTTTTACAGCACTGGTTTATTTGTACGGTGTGTCAGCATTCTGGTTTTTTGCGGGCGCTTCGTCAGGCTACATCGTTTTCATCTTTTTTGCAGTACATTTGCGAAAACTATCTTCCGAAAAACGTTTCTACACGCTGCCGGATTATTTCTTTTATAGATTCGGCAAGGTGGCCGGTCTGTTTTCCGCAGTCATGATTCTTGTCTACATGACTCTGGCTCTTCTCTTGCAGCTGATCGGCGGCGCCAAGATCTTGAACGATGTGTTTGGTATTTCCTATATGAATGCCCTGATTGTAATTGGAGCCACAATCCTATCGTACATGCTCCTTGGTGGTTTCATGGCAGTTGTTAAAACAGATATCGTTCAATTCCTAGCAATCATCATTTTGATGGGTTTGCTTGCATACACTTTGGTTCATGAAAATTTGGATGCGCTTCGTCAATCCGCCACAGCCCACTTGAGCCCCTCGCCGAAATCGATTCTCAGTTTCTTTCTGATTGGTATCCTGATGCCTTTTGCTTCCATGGAGCTCTGGCAGCGAGTTTATGCGGCAAAGGACGTGAAAACAGTTAGACGCAGCCTGATTCTCTCTGCAATTTCGTATCTTTTCATCGGCGTTTTATTGTTGTTGATCGGATTGGTGATCGCCGCGAAAGTGCGCAATATCGACCCCGATCTTGCTCTCGTACAGGGCTTCCGAACACTGCTGCCGCCCGGCTTCGTTGGAATCGCCGTTGTGACGTTCCTGGCGGCGATTCTCTCATCAGCAGATAGTTATCTCTTCGCGAACGTCTCGATTGTCCTTCAGGATTTCTATTTGCGATTGAGACCCATCATCCCGAAGGAGAAACTCGTACTATTTTTCCGTGTCGCTCTGATTCTTCTTTTTCTATTCAATTTTCTTCTAGCGCTCCGGTTTCGAAGCGTGGTTGCGATCACTTTCTATGGAGTGTCGATTGGCAGCGTGATTGCCACATGCGGGATTCTATCCTGGTGCTTTCGTCGTTTGAAAAGCCGCACCTTGATTCCAGGAATGACTCTGGGGTTCGCAGGAACTTTATTTTTTGCTATTACGGGTGAAGCTTCGGAATCTCTGACGCTCAAGTCCATCGCCCTTACGCTCACAGGCGTTGCGATTGGAAAAGTCTTCGAGTTATTCACGCAACCTAAACCTCGCGTTACTTCCGGCTCCTGAAAATGATCGATTGCATCGATGCAAGTCCGTATCCGGACTGATGGCCCATATTGGGTCCCGCATGTACAGAAGTATCAATAGTCGAAATGCGGGGATAGTACTGATAATTGGTTCTTTTTCAATTACTTAGTTGATCTATATCGCAAAGAAAACGGGTTGGCATCTCTTTTGCTTTTTTAACAGTTCATGATTGAAGCCATGCTAAGAGTCAAAGCCCTACCGGGCAAGCGTAAAGAAGCCCTCGAAATTCTCAGATCACTGCAGGAACCGTTAAAACTGAAACACGATTGCATGGAGTGCAAGGTTTATGAATCGTACGGTGAAGAGGATTGGATTTTGTATGTAGAAAAATGGCGAACAAAGGAAGCGATGTACCGTCACATTCAATCCGATCTGTACAGAAGAGTCCTGACTGTGATGGAACTGACTGAAGAATCGCCACAACTGACCTATCAGGAATTGACGGAAGTGAAAGGAATAGAGCTGGTTGAGGAATTACGGAAACGATAGCAATCAACCACGCGGATTTCATGAGATTGCTGGTGTAAACCGCAATGAACGACCACCATTTACGAGAATCGGCAGATCGTCATATACTCTGAATCACCCAAGCTCATGGATTCTACAGTTGACAAACGGCAGAAGCTTGCCGAATTAGAGGAAAAACTCCAGCTTCAAGAACTGATTACGGACGTTTCCGCTCTTTTGGTAAACCTGCCCGCTGAAGAAGTCGACAACCAGATTGAGCGAGCCTTAAAATGCATTGTCGATTTTCTTGGAATTGATAGATCCACTTTCGGTGAATTTTCAGAAGATCGTCTGGACTTCAATGTTACCCACTCCTACGCTTCTCGGGGAATCCAACCTTTTCCGAAGACATTGCTGGCAAACGAACTTCCATGGTATTTCCAAAAGATCATTCGTGGCGAGATTATTCGGATAGACAGAGTGCCGGATCTGCCGGCCGAAGCAAGTAAAGAGAAGGCCTCATTCGAAAAATCAGGGATGAAGTCGCATGTGGGGATTCCAGTGTCTGTAGGAAGTATGCCTTTATGTGGTGTGGGCTTCGGTAGCTTCGGAGAGTATCGCAATTGGCCGGACTGGCTGGTCGAGCAATTGCGTCGAGTCGGTGAGGTATTCGCCCATGCCGTTTACCGGAAGCGAACCGAGAAGAAGTTAAAAGAACAATTTGAATTTGAGAAATTGATTTCAGACCTCTCGGCAAAATTCGTCAACGTTCCATCCGATCAGGTTGACACGGAAATTGAAGACAGCCTGAAACAGCTGCTTCATTTCTTTTTCATCGACCGTTGCGCCTTGCTGAAAGTATCCCAGGATAAAAAGATCGCGGTTGTAACACATTCTTGCAATGGGGTGGGAATCGCGCCGGCACCGACCACAATCAATTATGTGGAACATTTCCCCTGGCATTCAAAAAAATTACTTGCAGGAGAAACAGTCCAGGTCGATATCAATAAGCTTCCTCCGGAAGCGGTAGTCGACCGGAGAAGTGCGAGTCGGATCGGAATTCAATCCAACCTTGTCATTCCTCTCTTCGTAAACCAGTCCCTGGAATATGTTCTTGTCGCAAATTCGATCCGGACGGAACGAGCATGGTCAGAAGAAGTTATTTCCCGGGTTGAGCTTCTGGGAAAAATATTTACGAATACCTTGGTTCGGAAAAATGCGCAGGAACAATTAATGAAGTCTTATGAAGACATTCAGTCACTGAAAGAGCGCCTTCAGGTGGAAGCGGACTATTTGCGTTCGGAAATCAATGTCAATTACCAGTACGACGACGTTATTGGAGAGAGCGAAGCGATCCTCAAGGTTCTCGAGCAAGTCGAACAAGTCGCGGGAACCGGCGCATCGGTTCTGATCACAGGTGAAACAGGAACCGGAAAAGAATTGATCGCGCGTGCCATTCACAATCTGAGCCCGCGTAAGAGCCGCACAATGGTGAAAGTCAATTGCGCCTCCCTGCCTCCAACATTGATTGAAAGCGAATTGTTCGGACGCGAGAAAGGGGCCTATACGGGAGCGCTCACCAAACAGATCGGGCGATTTGAAGTTGCGGATGGATCCACAATTTTACTGGACGAAATCGGCGAATTGACAATGGAGTTGCAGGCAAAACTTCTGCGTGTATTGCAGGAAGGAGAACTGGAAAGATTGGGGAGTCCGAACACAATCAAAGTCAATGTTCGCGTAATAGCAGCAACGAACCGCAATTTGGCAGAAGCAGTTCAGCAAGGAAAATTCCGTGAAGACCTTTATTACAGGCTGAATGTTTTCCCGATCAAAGTTCCGCCGCTTCGGAATCGTCGGAAAGACATTCCTCTTCTTGTGATGACTTTCTTAAGCGAATTCAAGCATGCGATGGGAAAGAATATCGATCGCATTCCAAAGCAAACGATGGAATTACTCGTTCGATATCACTGGCCCGGCAATATTCGCGAACTCCGAAACATGATCGAACATGCTGTAATTATCACGACGGGAAATGTTTTGAGAGTTCCATTCCCACAGGAAACAACCAGCACCACCTCAAAGACACTCACACTCGACGAGGCGGAGGCCCAGCACATCAAAGAGGTTCTAGAGATGGCGGACGGACGGGTTAAAGGCCCTCATGGTGCAGCAAAAATCCTTGGATTAAAGCCTTCCACCCTGTATAACAAAATGAACCGTCTCGGCATCCAAACCGGCAAAAGAAAAAAGGTCATCGAGTAGACAGAGCACATTCAATCTACGATCAAAAATTTCGATCTGAAATCTCAGATCTGAAATCTAGCCGAGGTCTCGAACTCTTCAATCATTAATACCTTTTGAGCATTGGTGTTAAGGAGGGAAATAAGGAGATAAACAGGATATGGAGATAAAGGATATGGAGATAAGGCATCATTATTGAAATCCAGATTTACCTTTGTTCTATCTCCTTATCTCTTCAAATCCCCTCATCTCCCTCTTACACAAAAATTGTTACTATAGTTTGTCAGCATTGACTGCGTAAAATCTAAGAATCAAACCGGGGCCGTATTCGGTCCTGAAGACAGAATCCGGTCCTTGAAGCCAGTCGAAACTTTCCCAAGCCCCTAACTAAACCATTCCATAACAAGAGCTTAGCCACAGAACGTCATAGTGGCACCCCCTTTGCTCTGTTAAAACGATTTAGAAATTCTTGTTCAGGAAATGGAGGAATGGGATGAAACAATCCAAGAAATTTATTCGGCTTTTTTTGCTGACCAGCGTTTTTGTTCTCCTCGCAAATTTCGCTGTGGCGCAGAACAAGAAGCCGAACGTTTTGATTATCTGGGGCGATGATATTGGCTATTGGAATGTCAGCGCCTACAACCAGGGAATGATGGGCTACAAGACGCCCAATATTGACCGCATCGCAAAGGAAGGCGCGCTGTTCACCGACTGGTACGGCCAGCAGAGTTGCACCGCCGGACGCTCCGCGTTTATCACGGGGCAGAGCGGTTTCCGCACCGGCAACCTCAAGGTCGGTCTGCCTGGAGCCAAAGAAGGGCTTCAAGCACGCGACGTCACGCTGGCCCAATTGCTCAAGGCGCAGGGCTACATGACCGCGCAGTTTGGCAAGAACCACCTCGGCGACCTCGATGAGCACCTGCCCACCGCGCATGGCTTCGACGAGTTCATGGGTTCGCTCTATCACCTCAACGCTGAGGAGGAGTTCGAGAACGCGGACTACTTCAAAGATCCCGCAATGATCAAGAGATTTCAAACGCGCGGCGTGATCCACACCTGGGCAAATCCCGACGGCACGCAGAAGATCGAGAGCACCGGCCCCCTCGGTAAGAAACGCATGGAGACGATTGATGAGGAAGTCACCAAGGCCTCGCTGGATTATCTCGAGCGTGCGAAGAAGGCGGACAAGCCGTTCTTCCTGTGGTGGAACTCCACGCGCATGCATATTTTCACGCATCTCAAGAAGGAGAGCGAAGGCAAAACCGGCCTCGGCACCTATCCCGACGGCATGGTCGAACACGACGCAATGGTCGGCCAGTTGCTTGACAAGCTCAAGGAACTGGGTCTCGAAGAGAACACAATCGTCATGTACTCCACCGACAACGGCGCCGAGGAGTTCTCATGGCCCGACGGCGGTACGACGCCTTTTCGTGGCGAGAAGGCCACCAACTGGGAAGGCGGTTACCGCGTGCCCTGCGCAATCCGCTGGCCCGGCGTTATAAAGCCCGGAACAGTCAGCAACGACATCTTCGCCCATGAAGACATGATTCCGACAATCATGGCCGCCACTGGTGTCCCCGATGTGAAGGAACAGTTGCTCAAAGGCATGAAGGTCGGCGACAAGACCTTCAAGGTACATCTCGATGGCTACAACATTCAAGATGCCCTCGCCGGCAAAACGCCCAACCCGCGTCATGAGTTCTTCTATTTCAATGACGACGGCTCGCTCGTCGCACTGCGTTACGACAATTGGAAGATCGTTTTCGCCGAACAACGAGCGCACGGCTTTGACGTCTGGCAGGAGCCGTTCGTACCTTTGCGCCTCCCGAAGATATTCAATCTTCGCTCCGATCCATTTGAAAAAGCGGACCAGATTGGGATGGGGTACAAGAAGTGGCGAGTCGACCGCACTTTCCTGCTCGTGCCGGCGCAGCAATACATCGGCCAGTTCCTTGCCTCGTTCAAGGAATTTCCGCCGAGCCAGAAGGTCGGCAGCTTTTCGCTCGACCAAGTGCTTCAGACACTTCAGAAAGGGAGCAACTAGCGTTCTAATATTGTAGAGCACGGGCGGGTGTTCTTATGATACCCGCCTGTGACTATGATCCGGGAATTAGATTGAAAACATAAGGAGTTTTTTCCATGAAAAGAGTCTTAATAGTTCTTATATTCGCTCTGCTGTCTGCGGGGCCATTATCCGCTCAGGAGCGGGGCCAGTACATTCCCGGTTTTACTGGCTTGAACGCCGGTGTTCAAGCTCCTCCCGGGTGGACGTATGCGAATTACTTCATCTGGTATCCAACCGATCGATTCAACAATCGCGATGGTGATGAAGTTCCGTTGAATTTCGATCTGGATCTACTTGTGGATTTCAACATCGTCGCTTACACAACGCAAGCGAAAATTCTAGGTGCAAACTATGGAGTCACTATCGCCGTACCGATCGCTAATACCTCGGTGGGGCTGGCTCGCCTGGACAATGACGTTACAACCTTTGGGTTCGCCGATATCTATGTCGAGCCGATCAATTTAGGATGGGCCAAGCCCGGTGAATATAACATCAAAATGGCTTATGGTTTTGTGGCTCCGACAGGAAAGTTTGATGAAGATGGAAACGACACAATCACCACTGATTATTGGGGACACGAGTTTACGTTTGCGGCAACACGCCCACTTGGAAAAACAAAGCTGTGGCAACTTTCCGTAAATTCGAATTGGGAGTTCCACCAGAAGAAGCGTCATGAAGATGTGAAGGTGGGAAACAACATGACGCTGGAGTACGGAATCGGAAAAACAATGATCAAAAATCAGGGAAAACAACTGATTCAATTGGGTATTGTTGGTTATGGAGAATTTCAGTTGACCAACGACAGCGGCAGCGATGTTACTGCTATCAATCAGGGCAACAAAGATCGCGCATTCGGGATTGGCGGAGAGTTCGGAATGATTTGGCCCGTGAGTAAGGTCAATCTTTTCGTGAGGGTAATTCCCGAATTGGGCACACGATCCAGAACGCAAGGTCTCACGTTCGTCACCGGGCTCGGTAAGAGTTTCTAGTGCATCGTTGAGCTAGTTACGCGTCATGATCCTTCAGGTCAAAACAGGGAACTTCATGAAAACGAAGAAACAGCCCAATCCTTTGGTTGGTGTAAGATATCCATCAGCCTAAAAATACAGGAACAGGAGAGTCATCAATGAACATCAGGAAACGAATAAACGTCACCAGTATGCTGGCCCCTGTAGTACTTGCGCTCCTGGCCATTATCGCAGGGTCCTACGCAGGCCAGAAGGCCGTTGCAGCCGACGACAAACCCACACCTTACACTCTCGACCGTACGGTGCTTCCGATTGCGGAACCCAGGTACCCGGCAATCACCGAGATGGACGCCCATAAGGCCACTGCGCCGGCGCGATTCGAGGTGAAGGCGCCGAAAGGGGCGCCGAACGTAGTTGTCGTTTTGATTGACGATCAGGGCTTCGGGCAATCCAGCGCTTTTGGAGGTCCCGTCCATGAACCAACTCTGGAAAAGCTGGCCGCGAGCGGTTTGAAGTACAACAATTTTCACACCACCGCACTTTGCTCTCCAACGCGTGTTGCCTTGCTAACAGGTCGTAATCATCATTTGAATAACGCCGGCGCCATCATGGAACTGGCAACAGCTTTTCCGGGAAATACCGGTGTGCGTCCCAACAGCATTGCGCCGCTGGCAAAGATGCTCAGGCACAATGGGTACAGCACCGCTGCATTCGGTAAATATCATGAAACAGCTCCCTGGGAAGTTTCGGTTTCCGGTCCTTATGACCGCTGGCCGACTCAATCAGGCTTCGATAAGTTCTACGGCTTTATTGGAGGTGAGACAAACCAATGGGCTCCTGCCATTTATGATGGTACCGTCAGGGTTGAGCATAAAGCTCATCCCGACTATCACTTTACAACCGACATGACCGATCAGGCCATCAATTGGATCGGTGGACAGCAAGCCCTAACACCCGACAAACCCTTCTACGTGTACTTTGCCACAGGCGCTACGCATGCTCCGCACCATGTTCCGAAAGAATACATCAACAAATACAATGGGAAATTTGAAGCGGGTTGGGACAAACTGAGAGAAGAAACCTTTGCGCGGCAAAAAGCGCTGGGAGTCATTCCGCAGAATGCTCAACTGACGCCCCGGCCAAAAGAAATTCCTGCATGGGATGATCAAACTCCCGATCAGAAAAAACTTTTCGCAAGGCAAATGGAAACGTTCGCCGGCTTCGCCGAACACACCGATCATGAAGTGGGTAGACTGGTGGATGCTCTCAAAGAAATGGGCGAGATGGAGAATACATTATTCCTCTACATTGTAGGGGACAACGGCGCCAGCGCGGAAGGAGGGCCGGAAGGCACCTACAATGAAATGATGGCATTGAACGGAATTATCGGGAATGCTTCCCAAATGATGGATCATATTGATGATTGGGGTAGTCCAAATACATTTCCGCACTACGCCATCGGTTGGGCGTGGGCAGGCGACACACCTTTTCAATGGACCAAGCAGGTTGCCTCGCATTTTGGCGGCACCCGCAACGGCATGGTCATTCACTGGCCCAATGGAATTAAATCAAAGGCTGAGCTCAGAACTCAGTTTACACATGCAGTAGATATTGCGCCTACTGTTATGGAAGCTGCCGGTTTGCCTTTCCCGAAAATCGTGGAGGGAACGGAGCAAACGCCTTTCAGTGGAGTGTCGTTCAAGTATACGTTTGATGATGCGAAAGCACCCGGCAGGCACACCACACAATATTTCGAGATGTTTGGAAACAGGGCCATCTATCATGATGGATGGGTCGCCTGTACCAGGCATTCCATTCCATGGTTGATGGCTCCCCTTCCCCCCGTGAAGGATGACGTCTGGGAACTCTACAATGTGAACGAAGATTTCAGCCAGGCAAATAACCTTGCTGATAAGAACCCGGCAAAACTAAAAGAGCTTCAGAAACTTTTTGATGAGGAAGCAATCAAGAATCATGTGTACCCGATTGATGACCGCAGGTCGGAACGCTTTGATGCTTCCATTGCAGGCAGACCTGACGTCATGGGTAAACGCACATCATTGACTGTTTATGAAGGCATGACCGGCTTGATGGAAAATGTCTTCATCAACGTTAAGAACCGATCCTACACCATTACGGCGGATGTGGAGTTGGCCGACGGAAGCACCAATGGTGTCATCATTGCACAGGCAGGCCGTTTTGGCGGCTGGTCGCTCTACATGAAAGATGGACAGGTTCGCCACGAATACAATTTCTTCGGGCTTGAAAGAACCAACATCTCTTCTACCAATACACTGAGTCCAGGGAAGCACGCAATTAAATACGAGTTCGTATTTGATGGCGGCAAACCGGGCGCAGGCGGGAAGTGCATTCTGTATGTGGATGGTCAGAAAGTGGCCGAAGGACGAATCCCTAAAACACAACCGTTTGCTTTCTCCGGAGACGAAGGGGCTGATGTGGGTTTGGATGGTGAAACAGCCGTATCAAACGACTACAAAGAAGGAGACAATAAGTTCACTGGTATAATCAAGAAAGTGACAGTGGATATAGGGGCCTCAAAACTGAGTGCGGCAGACAAAAAAGCCATCCGGGTCAACGAGGAGTGCAGCTTCCGCAGAATAAACGTAACTCGAGTTTCTAAAAAAGTCAGAAGATGGAGCGCGGACTTCCTGTCCGCAAGAACCCGGTTAGAATCGACGAACTTTACGGACGGAAGATGCCCGTGCTCCTTCTAATCAACCGGCGGAACTCATAAGGGAGATTTTTCCATGAAGAAAGCAACCGTTCTTTTTTTTGTTTTCGCTATGGTTTTCGGAAACTATGCAGCCATCGCGCAAACGGATCCGCTTCCTTCCTGGAATGACGGAAAAGCAAAGCAAGCAATCATGAGATTTGTTAGCGAAGCGGCACAGATACCGCCGGCAGAACGAATCGCTGTTTTTGATAACGATGGCACACTGTGGGCCGAACAGCCGATGTATTTCCAGCTTGCCTTCGCACTCGACCGCGTAAAGGCGCTTGCGCCGCAGCATCCGGAGTGGAAAGACATAGAACCCTTTGCTTCGCTGCTGAAAGGCGATCTCAAGGGTGCACTGGCAGGCGGCGAACCGGCTATCTTCCAGATCGTCACAGCCACGCATGCTGGAATAACGACTGAAGAATTCAGTAAGATTGTCAGCGACTGGACCTCAACAGCGAAGCATCCGAAGACTGGACGCCTTTACACCGAGATGGTTTATCAGCCGATGCTGGAAGTGCTTGATTATCTGCGCGCGAACGGCTTCAAGACATTCATCGTTTCCGGTGGTGGAATCGAATTCATGCGCCCGTGGACAGAAAAGGCCTACGGTATTCCTCCGGAGCAAATCATCGGGAGCAGCATCAAAACGAAGTTTGAAATGCAGAGCGGCAAGCCCGTTCTTATACGGCTGCCTGAACTCAATTTCATCGATGACAAGGAAGGCAAACCTGTGGGCATCAACCAGCACATCGGTCGCCGTCCGATTGCAGCATTTGGCAACTCCGATGGTGATCTGCAAATGCTGCAATGGACTGCAGCCGGCCCCGGTCCGCGTTTTTGCGTTTATCTTCATCACACCGATGCGGAACGCGAATGGGCCTATGACCGTGAGTCGCACATCGGTAAACTCGACAAGGGTCTGCATGAAGCGCAAGCCAAAGGCTGGACCATTGTGAGCCTGAAAGAGGATTGGAAGCGCATATTCCCATTTGAAAAATGAATCAAGCTATCCTGAAATGATAAGGAGAGTATCCACAAACAAACCGATTCAAAGAAAGGAGGATTCAATGAAATCAACATTCTTAGTGATTGCACTTGTTCTTTTGTCAGGCGGTGCAGTCTTTGCAGAAGAGGCTGTGAAAATGAAGGAGACCTACCACGCCAACGCGATCGCGCTGGGAAAAGGCCTTGCCTCGGACTTGCAGGTTACCATCACAAGGTGGACAACAGATGAAGAGCGAAACGCTCTTCTAAAGGCGCTTGTAGAGCAAGGTCAGGAGGCAATGATCAAGATTCTGGAAAAGCAGGAGGAAACCGGATTTTTGAGATTGCCGAACACAATGGGATATCGACTTTATTACGCGCATCTAATTGAGGATGGAACCAGGCGCCGTATTATTCTGGCAACAGATCGCCCTGTCTCTATGGCTGAAGCCTGGCGAAACGGCCGTTCGCAGGATTATGCAATTACATTAGTCCAACTCCAGCTGGATGAAAACAACAAAGGGGAAGGCTGGATGGGATTTGCCGTTAAACTGAAAGTCGATCCGGAAAAGAAAACATTGGGAATAGAAAATTACGGCACAGATCCGGTTCAGCTCAAGTCCGTTCGAAAAACGAACTAAAAATGAACAGAACCGATATTTCACAGGATATCGGTGGTTTCTGATTCGATCGGAACAAACTCCGATCGTTCTTGCAGGATATTTCTGTTGTTGGTAGGATCGGGACAGGACTTCAATGAAGGCAACTAAAAGGAAGGAAGAAAAGTCGAAACCTTCATCATCTATCAGGCTGAAGGCCGTTGTAGTTGGAATCATTGTACTGGTCGGACTTGCCGTATTCTTGTTTTGGCAATTCAACAAACCTGCCGGCCCATTGGAAACTTCGCGCGTTTCTCAAACCTTCTCTCCGAAACTCAAAGGAATGTGGTTTCGCCAGGATGGTGAATACGTGATCGAAATCCGGAGTATCTCGCCCGATGGGATGCTCGATGCAGCATATTTCAATCCGGCTCCGATCAACGTATCCCGTGCAGAAGCGACACAGGATGGAACGACAACCAAATTGTACCTCGAGCTGCGAGACGTGAATTATCCCGGTTCTTATTACACCTTGACCTATGATGCAGCAGCCGATCAGCTCCGCGGAGCTTATTACCAGGCGGTACTGAAACAGGTCTTTGATGTGACCTTCGTGCGAAAGCCGTAGCACTGGTATCACCGCTATGCTCCCCAAGAGATTCAGACGGGACCGGGAGTCCATAGTTCAAATGTGGATGCATTGTAACTTTGGACTTCTCCTCTGCTTTACACTATTTGCATCCATTTCTTGCGGGAAAACCGATAAGAAAGCCGAAGCTCCTGCGAAACCCGCATCGCCGGCAGCTTTGAGTTTTGTTGGAACTCAGAAATGCGCCGAATGCCATCGTCAGGAGTATTTGCTCTGGACCGGATCGGACCATCAACTTGCAATGCAACCGGCAAACGCTCAAACAGTTCTTGGCGATTTCAACAACAGGTCGTTTCAATACAACGGCATCACCTCAACTTTCACACATCGTGATAACAAGTTCTTCACGCGCACGGATGGGCCGGATGGGCAAATGAAAGAGTTCGAAATTTCGTACGTTTTCGGTTTGAGGCCACTCCAGCAATATCTCATTCGTTTTCCCGATGGCCGCTATCAAGCGTTGAGTATTGCATGGGACACACGTTCGAATGAAGACGGAGGCCAGCGATGGTTTCACATGTACCAGCAAGAGAAGATTGACCACACAGATGTTCTTCACTGGACCGGTTTGTATCAGAACTGGAACCATATGTGCGCCGATTGCCACTCCACGGATTTGAAGAAAAACTTTGACGCCAAAACAAATCAATTCTCAACATCCTGGTTTGAAATCAACGTTGGATGTGAATCCTGTCATGGACCGGGATCTCAACACACAGACTGGGCGAAACTAAAACTGGGAAATCCGGAAAATAAAGCGCTTCCCGCTACGTTAAAATCACGTCGTTCCGATTGGATAATCGATCCGAAGACCGGAAACGCGTATCGAAAAGAAAACATTTTGCAGACGAGTTCTTTGATCGATAACTGTGCTCAATGTCATTCGCGGCGAAGCCAAATCAGCAATGATTATTACCCGGGCAAAGCGTTCACCGACGCCTATCTTCCTTCGCTTTTGTACGAACCTCTTTACTATGTCGATGGCCAGTTGAAGGATGAAGTTTACGAATACGGTTCGTTTCTGCAGAGCAAGATGTTCCAACAGGGAGTGGATTGCAGTAACTGTCATAACTCGCACTCTTTGAAATTGACCGCTCCGGGGAATGCGGTTTGCGCCCAATGTCATCTTCCTGCAAAGTACGATGCGTCGTCGCACCATTTTCATAAAGCCGGATCCACAGGATCGCAATGCGTCGAATGTCATATGCCGAAAACATTTTATATGGTGGTCGATGGCCGCCGGGATCACAGCATGCGAAATCCCAGACCTGATCTTAGTCTGAAACTTGGCACACCAAACGCCTGCAACACATGCCATCAGGATAAATCCACGAAGTGGGCGGCTCAATTTGCAGAGAAGTGGTATGGCTTAAGCAAAAAGCCTCCTCATTATGGAGAGATTTTTTATGCAGCCCGTCATTACCAAGCAGGGGCCGACCGCGAGCTGGTGAAAATCGCTCAAGACAAAACAATGCCGCCGATTGTGCGGGCGAGCGCCGTTCGCGAAATGGCTTCCCATCCAGGAATATTCACCTTAAAAGCAATCGCATCCTTGATTCAAGAAGAGAATCCGCTCATCCGATTAGCAGCACTGGGTGCTCTGCAATCAACGACACCGGAAGCTCGATGGCGGATCGCTTCCGGATTATTAAAAGATCCTAGACTTGCAATCCGAACTGAGGCAGCATCCCTGCTGTACGAGACTCCTCAAGAAGGAATCCCTCCAGATCAGAGATCTTCGTTCGATGTTGCAATTCAGGAATACGTGAAGATCCAGGAATTTCATGCCGACCGGCCGGAATCGCACTTAAATCTGGGAAATCTTCAGATCCAACAGCGAAAATTTTCACAAGCAGAGTCAGAATATAAAGCGGCGCTAAAACTGCAACCCTCCATGATTCAAGGCTATGTGAATCTGGCGGATCTTTATCGGATGATGAACCGGGAAAACGAAGGGGAACAGGTTCTGCAAAAAGCGCTATCGATCGAACCCGCGAATCCGGAAGTGCTACACGCACTCGGATTGTGGCTTGTAAGACAAAAGCGATTACCCGAAGCATTAGCGCGGTTTGAAAAGGCTATGAAGACGTCAGCGGACAATCCACGTTATCCTTATATATATGCGATTGCGCTCAACAGCAGCGGAGAAGCCAGGAAATCCATTACCGAACTGGAAACGGCTCATCGGCGGTTCCCGGCATATCGCGACATTCTGGTGGCTCTGGTGGATTTTCAGCGCGCGGACGGTGATCGCACCGCAGCAAGAAAATATGCAGAGGAGCTTGTGAGAATGTTTCCGGATGATCCCGCAGCGACTGCGCTTCTTCACGAGCTAGAGAAGCAGTAATGGAAAATAAAACGGTTGCGGAACTGGAGGAACAGCTACAGCTTCAGGAGCTTGTTTCGAATATTTCAGCGACTCTCATCGATTTACCCGCAGACCAGGTGGATTATGAAATTGAGAGTGCTCTCAAACGGCTGATCGATTTATTGAAAATGGATCGATCTGATTTTAGTGAGTTCTCCACAGCTTCCAAAGAATTCGTGATCACGCACCGGGCTGTTGCTGCGAACAACAATGCTCCCGAACAAAGTGGAATGGCATCCCAGTTCTCTATTCCTGTTCAAATTGGTGGTTCAACTCAGTGCGTACTTGGATTTGGAAGTCGCATGAAATCATCATCACCGCCGGGTTCGGTGCGCGAACAGCTCAAGCGGGCAGGTGAAGTATTTGCACAGGCCATTTATCGAAAACGCGCAGAATACAAAATGAAGGAACAAGTCGCTTTTGAGCGGTGGATTTCAGAGCTTTCCGCAAAACTGATCGATGCTCCTATCGGGCAGGTAGAAAAAGAAGTTCAAAACGGATTGCAACAATTGCTGCTTGTTTTTGATCTGGATCGATGCAATTTGTGGAAAATAAAAAAAGGAATCAAGGAAGCAACGATTGCATTTGCTTGTTCGAGGGAAGGGATACTCCCTGCACCATCAGCTGTTAACTATGCCGAGCAGTTCCCATGGATTGGGCGACGGCTGATTTCAGGTGAAATTGTAGCGATTCGCTCAGGAGACTTACCACCCGAAGCCGAAATAGACAGGCGCAATGCGGAACGACTGGGTTTACGTTCGTGGTTATTGATTCCTATCATTGTGAAGGAGTCCGTGAATTATGTTCTGTCCATAATCATGATTCGTAGCGATCGGGAATGGCCGGAAGAAGTGATTTCAAGAATCGAAGTGCTGGGCCGTATTTTGATCAATGCTCTTGTGCGCAAACAAACTCAAGAAGAACTGCTGAACTCTTACAGGGAAATCCAGGAGCTGAAGGACCGGCTTCAGGTTGAAGCGGAGTATCTGCGTTCTGAAGTCAAATTGAATTATCAGTATGAGGAAATCATCGGTGAAAGCAAAGCGATTCGGGAGGTTCTCGCGCAGGTGGAGCAAGTCGCAGGAACAGCATCTTCTGTGCTGATTTCAGGTGAAACCGGAACCGGAAAAGAATTAATCGCGATTGCCATTCACAATCTGAGCCCGCGCAAAAACCGATCGATGGTGAAGCTCAATTGCGCGTCTCTGCCTCCAACATTGATTGAAAGCGAACTGTTTGGAAGAGAAAAAGGAGCCTACACAGGAGCCCTAACGAAACAGATGGGGCGTTTTGAAATCGCCGATGGGTCCACGATTTTTCTGGATGAAGTTGGTGAGTTATCTCTGGATTTACAGGCCAAGCTTCTGAGAGTTTTGCAGGAAGGGGAATTCGAAAGGCTGGGAAGTCCGAGGACAATCAAAGTGGACGTCCGGATAATTGCCGCCACGAATCGCAATCTGTCACTAGCCACTCAGCAGGGAAATTTCCGTGAAGATCTTTATTACAGGTTGAACGTTTTCCCAATCACTGTTCCTCCCCTTCGCGCTCGTCCAAAAGATATTCCCCTTCTGGTGATGGCTTTTTTGAATGAATTTAATCAAATCATGGGGAAGAAAATCGAAACGGTTCCGAAGCAGACACTGGAAACGCTGGTGCGGTATCAATGGCCGGGAAACGTTCGGGAATTAAGGAATGTCATGGAACATGCTGTCATCATCAGTAGAGGAAATACTTTATCAGTACAACTGCCCCAGGAGCCTCATGGGCTTGGAGCGCAACGGTTTACGCTGAACGAAATGGAAGCCAGGCACATTACCGAAGTGTTGGAACTGACAAATTGGATTATCAAAGGACCGAACGGCGCGGCAAAACTTCTTGGAATGAAGCCATCTACTTTATATAACCGTATGCACAAACTCGGTGTGGTCAATCCTCGCAAGAAGATCTAAATGTCGCCCCTACAATGTTTCGACGGTTTGTAGGGGCGCGATTCATCGCGCCTACGTGCCTCAGTTGCTTAGAAGACCTCCGCACCGCTTCGTTTACGACTCTCCTTCCTTCGGACAATCTACGGATTTCCAACCACCTCTCAGTTTGCTTCCACCACAGTACGTTTTACCAACGGTTCCGGGTGTGTTGAGGTATTTTAAAATGCTTTCGCATGTCTCATCTTCAACCGGTTGAACCTCGCAGGCTCCCTGATAACCTGCGCGTTCAAAACAACACGGCTTTGCCGGTTCTTTCGATTCATCCTTTTTTTCTTGCTGTGGATTCGCACTGACTATTGGCAAGATCAAAACAAAACAGCAGAGTACAAGAAATTTACGCATTCGTTTCACCGCCTGTATTGCTATTGTAGAACGAAACTCGGCTCTTTTCTTCAGGTCCTAAAGTGAAGGTGCTTCTTGCTTTTCGTAACGCCCGCGGGTGCTATGAACTACAGGATTTGGAAAGCGGCACGAGATCGTTTATCCAATTCCTTTGAAATCTTTTGCCAGATATCGGTGGGTGTATCGCCATCATAAAATTCCTTGATGGTGTGTCCCGTTGAGTCAACTGATTCCATGTAAAAAAGAATCATTTCATGGATGCGCGATTCATCCCCGAGGGCGAGAAACCGTGAGGCCATCCATTCATCGGGAAAATCATAGTTCTTCTTGTGCAGGAAATCTTTGGTCAGTGCGGACTCCTTGTGAGGATTCTCTTTGACGTCCTGCTCGAAGCTGAAAGCGAAAGTGTTGTGCCGAAATCGAAATCCACCGAGTGGAATTGCGTTATCGAAATTATAACGGTAAATCTCCGTACTTTCCGGAAGAATGCTTTCAAACTGTGCGATAAACATCCGGCGCACCTTTTGATTGTCCGCATCCACAAATACAAACCGGTGGCCGGCGGCAATATTCTGGATTTGAAAAGGAAAAGATCCTAAAAAATGAAACGCCTGATCCACTTGAATTCGAATCGAAGGAAGCGAGTCCGATATCAGAACATTACCTTCGACGCGACGCGATGTTGTTGCTTGTCCAAAGCTGGAAATCAACAATAGGAACAGACATAACAGTATCTTTGCCATGCATATTTGACCCGTGTCATCGGCAAAAGGTTGCACTGTTATCCTCATGCGCCCTGACGTTGCGGCAGTTGAGACCACTTCAGGCAACGCGGACTGGACGTCCGCGCCACCTTGTTTATGCACGACACCAATTCTTCAGGAAACTTTTTTCTTCTTTCCCTTACCTGTCATTTTTTCACGCTCATTTTTCGCGCGCGCGGCCCCGATGGCTGTTTTAACGTCTTTTTTCTCTTCCGGCGGCGGTAGCGAGGCGGGCAGACCGAGTCCTTGCACCGATAGCTCACGAGCCCATCCTGAGGTGTGGTATAGATGCTCATCTTCTTCATCCTCCACTTCCTCGTAAGCTTCTTTCAGTGCCTTCCCTTCCGCCCCTTTCAATTTTTCTGAAATCAGGCCGATCAGTTCCCAGTTGGCATGATCCTTTGTTTCGGCAAGCGTCACACATTCTGCTGCCACTTTTTGGGCATCTTCGTGGGTGACTGTGTTCAGGGCTTTCTCCATCGCTTCAACAAGTGCGGTTCCGATATGGCGAACAATTGCGCGCCCTGGAGTTTCTTTTTCCGTATCCAGACCGAACTGCTCACACAAGGAAGTCACAATTTCCACGTGGTGTTTCGTCTGTTCGAGGTACTCTTCCCATTCTTCCTTGAGATCCTCATTCACCGCGCATCGAATCGCAGTCTGGTAGACCTCTACTCCACCCTTTTCAG
The DNA here is from genome assembly GCA_963771165.1 of uncultured bacterium. Lineage (GTDB taxonomy): Bacteria > Acidobacteriota > HRBIN11 > JAKEFK01 > JAKEFK01 > JAKEFK01. The sequence continues at coordinate 226,481 of CAVYSN010000010.1, forward strand.
TTTCCAGAGCCTCATACAATAGGTCGTGTAGTTTCTCCGTTTTCATCTTTTTTCTCCTTAACGAATTATTTAGTAGCCAATATTAGGAACAGGAGCAGCCTGTTCAAGGGCAGGTTGGGACAAATTTTGTAGCGAAATTTCTTACACTCTTAACGCGCCTTTGTTGGCGACTGCCGATCCAATCGTCCGCACGATCGGCTCCATTGCTGAATGCACCCCGTGGTTCATGATTGTCAAACCCAGCATCACAATTAAACCCAGGACTATGGTGACCCATAGTTCCACCAGCGTGAACCCTCTAAGATTTAGTTTCAGCCCGTCTGAACATAAGTACCTTACAAAATCGCATAGGGTCTGGTCAGTTGGGTTCTGACGGTCACTTCACGCGACGCTGCCCCGAATTTCAGGCGGTTACTCACCACTCGAACTGAAATGGCGCGATTCGGCACACCTGCAATGTCCGCCTCATCGGTGATTTGCCAATAAACATCGTAGGTCACCTCATTCCGATGAAATATTGCGGAGTTTGAAGTTGTGCCGCTATCTTCGAGTTTGACATCATCCAGGAAATAACCCGCGACTTGAGTATGTAAATCACCCCCCACGACAAGTCCGGAGTAACCGGATTCGATAATTGCTTCCAATTGCTGTTTCGCTACGGTCGAGATCTGGGTGTCATCTTTTGTTCCAGCGTTGATCCCAATACCAGCCACAAAGAGTTGAGCGAGAGCCAGCGCGCCTGCAGCCAGAATCAGTACAGCTACAAGAACCTCAATGAATGTCATTCCCTTTTCATTCATAAAAGCTCCTGACAGGTATTGACGCAATCAAATGTGAAGGTGTAACTAAAATTGGCTGAAATAAGAGCTTCCAAAAGTGTGAAGCGTTCGCGGGAAAAATGAAGCGGAAAGAACCTGGATAAGCCTGCGGCCGTGAACACATGATCCCTGCTCATACGACCCCCCTCAGAAGCGGAAAGAAAACACAAGTCGGACGCAGTGACAGATTTAATCTGTATTAGCTACTGATGAAAAAACGTGTTGCGGGAACACATCCGAACGCCGGTTCCTCCGCCGCTATAACGAACTTCCCTTAAACATCCCTAAAACGAAAATAGAATACCAATGTGTTGCAGGTGAGTCAAGGATGCGCATGAAAAAAATGAACCATTCCATGAGCATAAACGGTGCGGTTATTGGTTGAAAGGTTCATCTTGAAAGGGAATGGCAGCAATGATACAAATCTGTGGTGCGAAATAAAAGAGCCTTTCTGGGAATTGGGTTACTTCTGTTGATTCTATCTCTTGGTTATTTCCGATGGGCTTCCGCAATCCGCCAGCCCCTGGAATTCTCTCACGCACAGCACGTCCGAAAGGAGATTGCCTGTTCACGATGTCACATAACGGTTGAGACATTGCCTACCGCATCACAGTGTAAACAATGCCATATCGAAATGAGCTTTCCTGCAAAAATACAATGGACCAAAGTCTACAGGGTTGCGCCGGATATCATCTTTAGCCACTCACAACATACAGAGGCTCCCTGTTCCACCTGTCATGAACAATTCACTTCAGCCAATCGATGGATTCATGAGTCGCGTTTCAAAATGAACTTCTGCATGGACTGCCACGCTGATACTCGAGCACCAAATTCATGCAAGACTTGCCACAAGAATAAATGAGCGTGTTGCTACATATTCGTATCGATGGAGCAGTGCCAAATTTCTAAACACTCGTTCGGGGCTCCGGCCCCTTGTAATGCATTATCGTGATAAGCTTTTCTAATGCCGGTTGCTCGGGCCAGCTCAGACTTCGGCGGTTGTGTCAGCAGGAGATGAGTTGAACGAAACAAAGTCTTCCGGTGGTTATCGTTTTTTACACCGTCATTCCCTCGATCTGCTGATCGCTTCTCTCCTGTTTCTCGCCTCAATCGCCACGTACAATTTCGTAGGCACAGAATTTTACGGGAAGACCAAAGCCTACAGGCGTACAGTGCTGGGAGTGGACTGTTTCGCCGTCACACGACACATGTGTGATTTGAAGTTTAGCCCGAAGCATCATCGCAGCACTGCTCACCCGTTATTTGCTTTGTTTTTTAAACCCGCTTGCCTTTCTATCAAGAAAGGAATGAACATGCCCGTTGCCGCTCTGACAATCAATATCTTCTTTGGATCGATAGGAAATGTACTGTTCTTCTTGTGCCTGCGTAAAATTGGTTTGAATCAATTAAACGCTGTGCTGTTTACGGGTATTCTGGCTTTAAGCTTTCCGCATTTGCTCTTCGGTTCGATTCCGGAAACATATATATTTGTTTTCACAAGTTTGGTCCTGTTGTTTGCCCTCTTCCTTTTTGTAAACAGACGAAAAACATTTTTCATCTCATTTTTGCCGGCGTCGCTATTTTCGATCGGAATAACGGCGACCAACGTCGTTTTTGTCGTGATTTTGTTCTTTCGCAAGATGCAACAGCAATCGGGATTTCGAAGAGCAATTCTCCATCTAGTCGCCTTTTGCGTTCTTGTGGCGATCACACTTTCAGGACTCATTCTTCTCCAAAAGCGAATGTATCCTCTTCAAAAAGATGTTTTTGCATCAACGACAATCTCTTCCAATGTTGAATTCCTGAGCATACGACATATTTCATTCTCCAGTCACAACTCTTGCCGCCAGACTTCCGCATTTTTTCCTTTACAACATCATTGCTCCCGGCATGATCCGAAGGGCAGTCACATTTCCCGTATGGGCGGAGGTTCGCCCGATCACAATCATCACGATGATGATTTATTCATTGTTCATGATTCTTTCGTCCTGGATGTTCTTCAGGCTGAAAGTTTATCGCGTCGGAACCATTCTGGCCGTTGTTTGCTTATTTTGGTTTTAACATCTGTTTTTTCCTGATCTACGGATACGAGCCTCATCTCTATCACACGCATTATACGTTCGCATGGGTCGCTCTTCTGGCATTGCCCTTCGCTCTCTCGGAGAAAATGCCCAGGACAATACTTTACACGTCCTATGCGTGCATGTTCTTGCTATTGCCGCTTCTGGCTATAAACAATTGGAGTTTTCTGAAAGCAATTCTGGATTCAATATAGGAATCGGCAAACTTCACAAATTGTGACGCGGGCGCCATAAATGTCGCCCCTACATCGCTAAGTTTCCTGGTGCGCGTGCTTTTGCTCTGCGGGGCCGGACGCCCGCACCACTTTGTTTAAAACGACTGGTGGTTTAAATCCGTCAGGACTCTTTGCCCGCCGGTTTTGCAGGAATCTTCAGGACCTGTCCAATTTGGATCTTATCAGGGTCCTTCAGCTGATCCCGGTTCGCTTCAAAGATGACCATGTACTGGTTTGCGTTACCGTAAAATCTTTTGGCGATAGCGGATAAAGTGTCCCCTTTCACCACAGTGTACGTTGTTTGAGCACCGGATTGACTCTGGGCTTGAGAACCGGATACCGGAGCCACCTTAGGCGCCGGTGGAGGAGAAGCGACTTTGGCAGCCTGTTGCTGCGGACGCACAGTAATCTGGGCGCTTAAATCTTCCGCATAATTGCTATCGATCTTTTTAACAGTATCCCAGAATTGCTTACTCGCCTCGGGGGATGGCGCTTCAGCCCGGATAACCAGCTTTTTACCTTCCGAATGAATGTTCTGGACCCGGAAATCTGCACGGTTCAGGACGCTGATTGCTGCAACATACTTTTCTTTCAGTTTTTGTGTTAAATCTTCGGCCATTTGACACCTCTCTTGTCTCAATGTTAGGACGGCAAATCACGAATAACAAGAGAGCCACTCACGTCGTCCGTTTTACGACTTGAAATTCGAAGACTGGATTATGGTTTGTGCTGGAGGTTCTGCAACATTATTACTGCTCTGGGGAGGACCCTGTCTTTGAAAACATTTTTTTGTTCATTGTCCCTGTTCTTGTTGCTGCTATCCGGACCAGTTCAAGCGCTGGATGTCTCGACAATCAATCAGATCCTGACAAAGAATCGGTTAAGCACTCAGGATCTCGGAATGATCATCACGGATGAGGAAAAGAAGGAAGTTTTTTCCCTGAACCCCTCTAAACAATTTACTCCTGCTTCTGTGACGAAGGTTATCACCGGTGCGGCCATCCTGGAGCTGCTGGGACCTCGTTTTCAATTCCGAACTCAGCTTCTTTACGATGGAAGCATTGTTGACAACACGGTCCGCGGAACGATCTATTTAAGAGGCGGGGGAGATCCATCCTTTCATTCCGGAAAACTGGTTACTCTTCTACCTGGACTCAAAAAGCACAAAATCAAAACAATTGACGGAGACTTGATCATCGATGATTCTCGTTTCCAGGACATAATGGATCCCCAATGGCGAAATCAGATTCATACATTAAACACGCCGATGTTTCCTTTATTCCTTCGATTGGATCCGGAGGCAACCACCGATTCGCACCAACAAAAGTCCGATCCCGTTCACAGAAAATTGATTGACCTGGAAGGACAATTCGTTGTCTATCAAAACATGATTGAACCCGATATCAGATCCGGCCAGACTTTTTTGGAAATCATGCAGAAAAATGGAATCCAGCTAAAGGGGAAAGTGAAAAGGGGAAGGGTTTCAAAGAGCGCAAGGGTGCTGTCTGAAATCATCAGTCCTTCTGCGAAGTTGGTTTCCCAGATGTTAAAGTCTTCAAATAACTTTTACGCGGACTTGCTTGTCCGAAATATCTCGGTGGCTTTTGGAGAAAGGCCCGGATCCTATGCGACAGGTGTGGATTTCCTGACTTTTTATCTTGATCACGTGAAGATTCCCCGCTCACAATATTCACTCAACAGCGGATCCGGTTTCTCTCATCACAATAAGATATCGCCGCGTGCCATGATCACGCTTCTCACTTACGTGAAAAATGAGAAAACGGTTTCATCGACTCTTCTTTCGTCGCTACCTGCTGCGGGAATCGATGGGACTCTGAGAAATCGAATGAGGAACACGCCCGCACTGGGACGCGTTCGCGCCAAAACCGGTTTTCTTCGGCCGGTGAATATAAGGGCGATTCAACGAGACGGTGTCGTTTCGCTGGCGGGCTATGCAGATGCCCTGAATGGTAAGGATTACACTTTTGTCTTTCTTTATAATGGAACCGCCAAACCGGACGTTGTAAGAAGCGCATTTGACAAAATTTGTGCTGAAATCATCGGGCCATTACCAACACCAATCAAGGGAAAAAAGATGGGGCCGGTGAAACGACCCAAAAAGCCGGCGAAGAAATCCCTTCTTCGTTCGACGACACACGCGGACGAATCGTCCGTAATAAAACATAGCGAACTCGAGAGTACTGCGGGCGAGCCGCCCGCGCTACTTCGTTTGGCTTGCTATTTCAATCTCCAAGCTTTGTGTTCTTCATGATTGCAACCCGGGTCATGTTCGCAACAACATCCACCCGGGCCGAGTGCCGCAAATACGGGTTCTGCCAGAATTTCACGGGCGCGATTTTGATCCGGAATGATTTCCAGAGCTTTCAAGCAATGCGACCGTGCGCGCAAAAATAATCCCTGTTCTACGTAGAAATAGGCGAGATCTGCATGCAGCTCATCGTTCAAAGGATCCAGTTTCAACGCACGGTGGAAACTATCCTCCGCTTTATGCCGAAAACGAGGATGTTGCGCATAGGAAAGTCCCATCAACCAGTAATATCGTCCATCCTCATGCAAACTGAGGGCTTGCTCGCAGTGGTGAGAAGCTTCCCAGTACTTGCCGTTTTTGTAGAATTCCGTGGCTGTTTCATAGCGCCTTTCTGCTTCCAGGTCCAATCTTTCACGATCGACTTTGGTGGTCGTCCTTTGAATCTCCATTCTCACGGCATCGGATGACCGATCCTCATCCGGCGCATCTTCAAGCTCAAACTCCTCCGGAATCACCTTCTCGACCGGTGCGGCCGGCAGCGGCGTGGAAGCACCCGCGGATTCGGCCGACTTCTGTTCGAGCGCACCGATTTGCTTCAACAAATACAGAAATCGCAAACCCTTTTCTGCGGAACTACCTGCGCTTACGCGCAACGACCCGGTAAAGATTCCATCCTGTGAAACTTGAACGAGGAGATTCTCTTCATCCGTTAGCTGAAATCCTGTAACCAGATGATCGAACAGACCGGTGCGGTGCAAAAACGAATCTGATTTGATTTCGCTCAGAACATCTTTTAAGTCGACAGTGTATCTTGCGCCCTTCAGGAGTAAACCGGTTAACCGTACCCTGCACAATGGATCACCATCGATTTCGGCGCTGTTGAACTGCGAGTCGGCCAAAGGTTTTTTCAGCAATTCAGCAAGAGTTCGATTGACAAACTCCTGATACCGAAACTTAAAATCTTCCAAACGTAGCACCCCTTTTGACAACATTCGACTTAGAGCTCGTTGGAAGGTTTCCTGGGGTGAATGGACGATTCCTGGGATCGATTTCTTTCTTGTCAACAAGCCATTGCCAGATGTTCTCTTCAGGCTGATTCGATTCGTAATAGATGATCTCACGGTTTCGAAGAAAGAAAGTTCGACGGGCTTCACCTTCCTTTACAATGAGCGAGCCGTTGATGGAAGATGCGAAAACAGCACACAGCAGTTTAAATAGTTTCTGATTCTTGATCGGAGTACCCAGAACCTTCTTGATGGCCGGAATTCTTAACGCAGGAGCCGCCCTCAAAAAAAGCGCTTTCAAATCCTCCAGCAGTGACGCGTAATCCTGATAACGATGATCCGGATTATTCTCAGTCATCTTTGAAACGATTTTTAAAACGTCATCCATGTATTCCGTCTCGATCGTTTCATCGACCCCCGTCAATTCTTCCCCCTCATACCGGAACGGAGTCACGCTAAAAAGAAGGAAATACAGAATCAGACCCAGTGAATAAATATCGGCTCGATGATCCACAGCGCCGGTTTCGGTCATTTCCGGAGCCAAAAATCGCGCAGCCCCCAGATAAACCGGAAGATTGGAGGATCCATATAATGCACGCACAGCAGCTACAAAACCTATTTCGGAAATCTTTATGTCCCTACCGGGATACATCGCGATACTGTTCAAGCGCAAATTGCCGTGGAAAATCCTGATTTCAGAAGCAGATCGCAGAGTTTCTGCGCACTTGATGATCAATTCTAATGCTTCAGAAAGTGAGAACTTTCCATTGGCAATAATTTCTTGTGACAGCCATCCGGATGGATGACCATTCCGTCACGACAAAGCAAAGACCATCTGCTTCGCCGATTTCATACAGAGGAACAATGCCGGGATCATTCAGCGACGCTGCAGCCTGCATTTGAATGCGCAATACGTCAAGAAAGGAAGGATTCCGGATCAGCTCCTGCGATAAGACCTTGATCCAAACGGGTCTTGAGAGATTCTCATCGGTTCCTTTGTAGATACGTCCTGACTTATCTTCATCGATAAGACTCTCCAGCAAATACGGCCCGAACCTTTCCCCTTCCTTCGGAAATCTGGAGGACCCTAACGCATCTCTGGTTTTTTCCATTGCGCCGCACCTTCCGTTGTTTGATTCATTCTAATATTGTTGTGGGCTGACTTTCAAAGGCGATCCCGGAGTCTGACCACCTTTTCTTATACTCTACTTTTGTGGAAGTGGAAGTGCAGCTGTTGGACCAGAAGAAAACACATCGAGCGGCTCCTGCACAAGCTCAACGAGGATTTTATCAAATGCAGATCTTACGACGGATGGCGGGACGTTTGCCATTATACAGAAAAGACAAAAGTTAATACCTTTCCATTCACCGAATCTGCAAAGCCACCAAGCGCAACCACACCATCCAGGTTGCGAAATTTTGTAATCACCCGGCCCAGATATCCGGTCTTAGCCAGGACTCTCCCCTGTGCGGGAGTTCTCCTCATTCGTGTTCTCAAAGTGCCGTCAATACCGGCAATCGGCAATGACGCAAGAAAGGTTGAGGATATGGATGATTCATTTCTCAAATGGTTCAGTATCTTACAAAGAGCGCCTGCTGAAATAAAATTGCTGTGAGTAAAACCTGCACCGCAGTTCAAAAAATACTCATCCCTACCAATGCCTACATGATCTAAGAAAACGTAAATGAATTCCATTCCGGCCTGGACGGTAGCCGGCCTCTCTCCCGCTTCCGCAGCAAGATTCCTGATCATCATGTCCGCATAAAAATTATTTGACGATTTGAGCATTTCGCGAATGACTTTTGTGAGTGGATTGGAAACTGTTGCGAGGACTTGGGCGTCATCAGGAATGATGCCTCGTTTTACCTTCCCATTGACCCGGATCCCCGAACGCTTGAGCAACTGCACGAAGTCATGACCTGTCCACAGATCCGGCTGCGCCATATTCTGGTACGTGACGTAATGATTATTCAGAGCGAGAAACCGCCGCAATCGCGCTTCTGCTTTGCGCCATTGTCGTGAATAAGGAACGAGATTCGCCGGTGGATCCAGGTTGACGAACAAAGGATGGTTGCCACGGTTAATCGAATCCGCCCACGTCCTCCAATCGGAAGCGTGTATATCCGAATACAGTGTATCGTCAACCACAATATTTCCATCAATCCACTGTATGTTTCTCTTCTGCAACTCTCCCAGAAAATGAGATCAGCTTCCCTTTGTTGAACTCAGGGTCTCCGGAAGCTCTCAAGTACAACGAACCCTGCAGATGACGGTTCTTTACCTTCGCATTACTCAGCATCTTGGTTTTGAATTCGAAAGTTGGGCCCCAGATACTCAAGCGCTGCGCCCGCTGTGAGGATTTTCGTCAAGGAGGCGGGTTTTAATTTTTTGGTTTCGTTTAATGCAAATAGCTTTCCGCCATCATCTTCTATAATGATTCCGAGTTCTTGCGGATCCAGGCCATTTTTTAGAAATATTTCCTGCACGCGGACGGCGTCAACCGCGCAGACGGTTTGGGATAAAAATAGCACCACCCCTAACAGAACACCCATCACCCGGACCTGAAACATCTTATTGCCTTACTACTTTCTAATAGAATAGTACTAAATCGAAAAAAATCCAAGATACCTGTATCTTGAACGATTTGTAGCGCACTGCTTGACAGACCCGGAAGCAAGTAAATCGGGAAATTGAATTACGAGCTGGAAAACCTATATCTTCCTATATCTGCAATGAAGGGAGCTTAAAAATGAAAGATCAGAGAACAATATTTGTTCCTTCTTATGATATCACTGCTGGTAATTGTTGTTTGGACATTCAGCACGGTTGCGGCCCAATCCCGCGAGAAGTGTGTTTGTCACGTAGAAAATAAAGACACAGGAAAAGGTCATGTGCTTGAGGTGGATGAGAATTCGTTGCAGGGGCACCTGAGACATGGCGATACGCAGTGCACGGTTGATTGCGATGAAGTCATAGGGGAGATTTGCAACATTTCAACCGGCGGCGAGTGTGCGCAAAAAATACGGTGATTTTCGGTAGACCGTAAACCTTGCCGGACGAGACGCTACTTTTCAGCCAACAGAACTTTTTTTTCAGATCCGCCATCACAACTCCTTTCAAAAATCACCATGACGCTGAGACGCCAGGCTCACCAGGTATTAATACACTGTCCAGGCGGCGGATGCAGACGAATCAAACCGCCATCCTTCCGAAACTCAAAACTCTTGACTTTGGTTTAATTCGTTCTCTTGGAAGGTTCCCTGGATCCATCGGAATAAACGCCGATCAGTTCCGTGGCTTTACCCTCTTTCACCACAAATTCAAACCGAACACCATCAGTTCCATCCAGGATGAATGTTGTTTCGTTCAGAGGAATCAGCTTGTATTTCGGACCACGGCGCTGATATCGCAACTCTCCATTCTCCACAGTTACCTTGCGGTCCTCATACACACCGGCATACATGGCCATCGTTCCTTCGCTCAAACGGATCGGATCGGACTTTGCTTTGTGCGCCGCGATTGTCCATTCCAGATCTGATTTTTTTTGAGGATTGGTTTCTTTTGCCGTCAACTTTTCCAACGCCAGGATGTACGCCTTATCAAAAGCTTGTTCCGCGGAAACAGAGATATCGGGAGTGACTCCCGTGCCTTCCCAATTCGTTTTTGTAATCGGGTTGATTGCTCTTGCTGTAGGAACGTAGAGCACATACTTTTCCTGGATCACTTTGGAGTCTGTGGGATGGGCTCCTCCTCCCGTCGTTTCGCCGATCAGAGTCGCGCGTTTCAAGTTTTTCATGTTGTAGCTGAATTCTTCTGCGCCGGAAAAAGTAAATTTGCTAGTCAGCACATACAAATCCGCCTTTTCAAGTTTTGTTCCGGGCACATAGGGCAACGTCCAGAAATGCTCTGTAACATTGCTTTCACGCGTGTAGATATCATTCAGATGTGTCGGTGCTTCAAAAAAATAGCTGCTGATGAATTGGATTTGCGTCGGATCTCCCCCTCCGTTTTGGCGAAGGTCGATAATAACAGCATCGCAATTGGCGAGAAAATTGAGCGCCGCCACCGCTGTGGGAGCCGCCTGACCGGCAGAAGCAAAATAACGAAAATCGAGATAACCCACATTCCCCTGCAGGCGTTCTACTTTTCTGAACCCGAAATTATCTTTCTTCGCCTCCAGCAATGATTCTTCGCGCGCTTTTTTCACGTCTGATTCACTTTGGCTGTTGAGCCTTTTTATTCCGTCAGCCAGCTCAGGGTTGTAATGAAAGCCCAGATGGAGATCTTTGCTGATTGAGCGCAAATCCTCTGTTATTGCGTTAGCAAATTGCGCAGGATCGTTCAACGTCTCGTAAGCTCCGTTCTTGAAGCGAACGGCTATGTGCGAGCCCATTTTTTCAGCGGCTTCAGGAAAAATGTAAAACCGTTTCAGGAATTCTGTCACCTCGCTTATAACAGCCTGTTTTTGAGCCGAGCTCAAAGTCATTTTCTCCTGGCTTTCAGCTCCCATGGCAGTGGCCATCAAAAAAATGGAAAGAAGCAGAACGAATGTTTTAGTCCTTTTTAACATTATGAAACTCCTGAATTTTTTTCCGCTGAATCAGTCCATACAGAAGCAGATCAGCAATCTGAGACACATGTTCTTCAATTTCTTTTCTTTTTCCAAGCTCACGTGGGGTCAAACTGTAAGGCAAGAAACGAATTGGTAGACCAGATCAATGTATGCGCGGTCTCCTTTACATCCGAAAACTGCAGCTTTCCGTTCTGTCTTCCCGATTGAAGAACATCGCCTAGGACTTCTGCCTCCATCCGGAAATGAGCTTGCCGTCGGCTCATGAGGGCCCCTCGAAGCGATGAAAGCAGATCGTTCAAACTCTGCGAATAGTTCCGAACGCTATCGAACCGGAATAAAACACGCATGACTAGCATGCTTTTGATTTTCTCTTCCACCGAATCTGAGCTTTCGGCAATCACTTTCAGTTCAAGAATGAGACGCTCAACGATGCGATCGATATGGGAGAGAGTGACCTCTTCCTTGCTGGGAAAATGGAGGTAAATCGTTCCTTTTCCGATGCCCACAAGACCGGGCAAGGTCATCCATTGTCATTTTTTTGTAACCGTATCGCGCAAGAAGAACGTCGACACCATCCAGAATCAGGTCCCGGATATCTTCACGCTGAGCAATCGTTCTCATATGACTTATGACCGATATTGTATTCTGGTCATATTTGTCGTGTCAACCAGATATACGGGGCATTCGAGTAGCGAAGGACGTTGCAACGTTTATCTTTTGTTCATGCCGCTACCCACCAGCACAACACCGCAAACATGGAAGCAGCGTCTTGCCGCCGTTCAATATGTCTTTCAGCTCATTCGAATGGTCTGGCAGACACACCCTCGTTACACGGTGGTGATGGGTCTGCTCCGTTTGGTTCGTGCTTTTGTCCCGGTTGCTTCCTTGTGGGTTGGGAAGTTGATACTCGATACGGTTGCTGCCGCTTTAAAGTCGACACCTGATTACGACCTTCTCTGGAGATTGGTCGCACTGGAAATTGCCATTGTGGTATGTGGAGAAGCACTCGCAAGGGCGTCCGCTCTGGTGGAGAGTTTGCTGAGTGATCTCTTTTCCAACCATACAAGCATTCGTTTAATGGAGCATGCGGCGGTACTCGATCTTTATCAATTTGAGAATCCCAAGTTTTACGATCAACTGGAAAGAGCGCGAAGACAAACGACAGGACGGATTGGTTTACTGGCCCAATTCTTTTCGATGGGTCAGGATATCCTCACTCTCGTTTCCCTGGGTGCCGCTTTGCTCGTGTTCAGTCCGCTGCTACTATTGCTTCTCGCTCTGGCTGTCGTCCCCAGTTTTCTTGGTGAAACGCATTTTGCATCCCTGGAATACTCTTTGTTCTACAGGCGAACGCCTCAAAGAAGACAGCTGGATTACATTCGCTATATGGGCGCGAGCGATGAAACAGCAAAGGAAGTGCAGATTTTCGGACTGGCTCCCTGGTTGATTGAACAGTTTCGGAATCTGTCCACCCGTTTTTATGAAGAGAATAAAAAACTATCCATTCGAAAGTCGTTCGTCTCTTCGCTTTTGTCTCTCGATTGGAACGGCCGGCTACTACATTGCATACGTTGTGATTCTGATTCGAACCGTGCAGGGCATTCTGTCGCTTGGTTCCATGATGTTTTTGTCCGGAGCATTTGCGCGAAGCCGGGATCTGATCCAGCGCCTGCTTCTCAGTGCAGGACAAATTTTGGAAGAGAGTTTGTATTTGAAGGATCTTTTCGATTTTTTTGAAATGAAGCCGACGATTACTTCGCGTCCGGGCGCCATCCCGGTCCCGCAGAGGATCCGCGAAGGGTTTCGTGCTGGATCAGGTCGGCTACAAATATCCTGGAGGCGAGCGCTGGGCGCTGCGCAATGTCTCATTCCGGATCACGCCGGGTGAGCGTCTTGCGTTTGTCGGTGAAAATGGCGCTGGAAAGACGACCCTTGCCAAGCTATTAGCCCGGTTGTACGAACCATCAGAAGGAAGAATTCTTTTGGATGGCGTGGATCTGCGCGATTACGATCTGGCTTCGTTAAGAAAATCGATCGGTGTCATATTTCAGGATTTTGTTGAATACGATTTGCGTTTTGGTGAAAACATCGGAGTCGGGGAGATCGAACTCGTCAAGGGGTACATCAATTCACAAGAATGGCAATCAGGAAGTACCGAAAGAGATTGTGGATGCGGCAGAACGATCGCTGGCTGCTTCTTTTTTGAGTCGTTTACCAGCCGGATACAAACAGATGCTCGGGTATCGCTTTGAGGACAGCGTTCAACTTTCCGGTGGTGAATGGCAGAAGGTAGCTCTTGCTCGCGCTTACATGCGCGATGCACACCTGCTGATTCTCGATGAACCAACGGCTTCACTGGATGCTCGCGCAGAATATGAAGTCTTCGTTCGCTTTTCCAAGCTCGTTGAAGGACGGATGGCTGTGATTATCTCCCATCGTTTTTCTACGGTTCGCATGGCCGATCGCATCATCGTATTAAATGATGGAAAAATAGTAGAGGAAGGCACGCATGATCAGTTGATAGAAAAGAAAGGTTTATACGCCGAACTTTTTCGCTTCAGGCCGAAGGCTACAGATAAAACCTTATTGCAGATTGTAGATTCCTATTTCTTCATTTTGTACTTGCGTCGAATATCGGCGAGTACTTCCAGATCAATCTGATCATCATCTCGAATTCGTTCGTCGTAATTTTCCCACCCCATAAAATTGTATAAGGCTTTTTTTGTCTTTTCATCAAAAGTCCCTGTCGGATCCCCGTCATAGAATCCGCGGATCTTCATAATTTGTTGAAGCTCTCGTGCAATTTCCGGTGTGATTTTGCGAAGGTTCTTTGGATCGCTGCGAAAAAAAGTTAGCTTATGCAACTCATACAAACGACGAAGTTCTGCGATGGGATTCGTATGATCATAAACTGAAATGTCGATGAACCGATCGTTGAATCCACCGTAGCCGCCCCGCTTCCGCACAACGAGAAGTGCGGCGGACTGCATTCCGCGTTTGTCTCCACCACCATCCTGGCCGCCTTGTAAAGCAGCCAGCAAACGTTCCGCCAGTGTCCCTTTGGTCTCTCGAAAGGCCCGGGCCATTCCATCCACAACTTCAGCCCTCGCAAGTATGTTCCCCTGGACGGCAAAGTTGGATTCGGCCTTTCCACCGGCCCAATCAAAACATTCTTTTCCCGTAAAAGTTGCTGATCGGCCTTGCGCATCCACAATACCAACCTGTCTTTCTTCGCGATCGGAATCATCCCCTGTTAAAATGGAAATCACTTCCTCCGGCGATTTTCCAGCTTCCAACAATGCCAGTCCGCGATCCCCGTAGCTTGTGTTGGCAAAGGCCTGGGTTGCAATGGCGCCTACACCAGCTTTCGCCCATGGGACCACCGCGCCGACACCGGGAAATTTCGATTGAACCGCAACACCCAGATCGCCGTTGGCAGGATCGTAAGCAACGATCGAAAAGGTCGAAACAATCCTGGTCTGGCACCAGCCACTGGAAGAAATCAGTCGTAAGACGACCACAAAAAGGATGGAAAGCCTGATGATTGTTTTCATAAAGGTGAGTCTACATCAGACGATTTGACATGAGAATAGATTGTTTTATACTGAAGTTCGAATACTCAACTTCAGGAGGCGCCGATGATTGTAGTTTCTCACCTTTGGGATCACTCTGCCTCCGAATCGTCTTCGCGGCGATAACCGGACGCATCCCTTTTAACAACATCCAATACTTTCTTATCTGCGGGTCTGCCCGCATAACGGAGAAACTACAGTGTATTTGCATCAACTCGGATGGAATTCGGCATTCCAAAAACATTTTTCTGACTCCGGTAGGCACGATTGCATACCGGCGCGAGTAGCCGAAGAGAACAAAGAATTTTATAGAGTATTTTCAGAACAGGGGGAATTTCTGGCGACAATCGCAGGACGGATTCGTTTTCATGCGGAAACGCGCAGCGATTTTCCTGCAATTGGAGATTGGGTCCTGATCACTCCTCGATTGACCGAGCGTCGCGCGACCATTGAGGCCATTCTTCCTCGCCAAACGATTCTGAGACGCAAGATGGCCGGCAAAAATATCGAGGAACAGGTCATTGCATCGAACATCGACACGATCTTCATCGTTTCGTCCTTGAACGAGGAGCTGAATCTACGTCGCCTGGAAAGATACCTCGCGATTGCATGGGAGAGTGGTTCGCAACCGGTTGTAATTCTGAACAAATCCGATCTTTGCCGGGATCCGGTTTCAATCCAACAATCGATCGAGGACATAGCGTATTCGATTCCGGTTCACTTGCTGAGCGCTCTGACAGGCGAAGGAACGATTCAAATGTTGCCATACTTGAAAACCGGAAAGACGGCCGCTTTCATCGGTTCTTCCGGTGTAGGGAAAAGCACAATCATTAATGCTCTTGGCAGGACGGGAAATCCAACGTGTTCAATCCGTTCGCGATTCCGATGATCGCGGTCGGCATACAACCACTTCACGTCAGATGATGCTTCTTCCCGAAGGAGGAATCGTAATCGACACGCCAGGCATGCGCGAAATCGGAATGTGGGAGACTGAAACCGGTCTATCAAAAACGTTTCACGACCTGAAAGAACTGGCCAATGAATGCAGGTTCCGCGACTGTCGTCATGCAGGCGAACCGGGTTGTGCAGTTCAACAAGCCGTTCAAGATGGAACACTCAGCAGCGAGCGTCTCGAAAGTTATCACAAACTGGAAGCCGAAATGAAATATCTGGAAAGTAAAACAAATTCGGCAATCAGACAGGCTTCAAAAGCTCATGCAAAGCGTGCAAGCAGAGCGTTGAAGAAGTTGTATAAAGATCGTTCGTAGGCACGATGAACTCACGGGCGGACGTCCGCACCATTTTGATTATATTATTGGACTTTTGGAGGAACCAATGATGAACAAACTTTTGTCGATTCTGTTGCTCTTTTTAACACCTTTTGCGTACGCCCAATCCGACCGGTTGGAAAAATCTCCGCGTCATCAGGAATGGGTGGTGGTCAAACATGGCAATCGCTCCGTGCATTGCTTTGTTGTGTACCCGCAAAAAAAAGAAAAAGCGACAACCGTCATTGTCATTCATGAAAATAAGGGTTTGACCGATTGGGTTCGCACGGTTGCCGATCAACTGGCCGAAGCAGGGTATCTGGCAATCGCGCCGGACCTGCTTTCCGGCACAGGACCGAATGGAGGGAAAACGAGCGATTTTCCTAGCGCTGACGCCGCTACTGAAGGTATTTACAAACTTCCACCCGATCAAGTTACAGCGCGACCTGAACGCTGTCTCCGATTATGCACTCAAACTTCCAGCTTCGAATGGCAAGTTGACTGTCGGAGGTTTTTGCTGGGGAGGAGGACAGTCCTTTCGGTTCGCTACAAACCGGTCCGACTTAAAAGCATCATTTGTTTTTTATGGAAGTTTTCAATATGCGAAGGATGATTTGAAAAAGATCACTGCCCCGGTTCATGGATTTTATGGGGGCAATGACTCCCGAATTAATGCAACCATACCGGAAACAGAAGCGGCTATGAAAGAACTGAGCAAGAAGTTCGACCCCGTAATCTATGAAGGGGCCGACCATAGCTTTATGCGCAAAGGTGAGGAACCGGGCGCATCCGATGCGAACAAAAAAGCGCGCGATGCCGCGTGGGAGAGATGGAAGAAGCTGTTGTCGGAATTGTAAAATGCAGGCTGGAAGGCTGCGCTCCTCAATGCAGGCTGGAAGCCTGCGCTCCTTCGCTTACGCCATCGCGGTATAGAACAGGACGGAGCGCAACGGCGGGAATTCGTTCACCGGGAACGATGATGCCAATCAGGTTTAATGGATCGGCGGCTGAAACTGTTACGACTTCGCCGCACGGCTCGATCTTGCGAATCGATCGCAGCGAATCCACAGCGAGTGGCAAAGCGAACTGTTCGCCAACGAAGCCGCTCACAAATCGTCCACCACGGACCTGGCCGCGATCTTCCATCTTCCGAAAGGCCACAAGCAGATCGCGCCATCTAGGAACCAGAGTTTCACGCTGGACCATGTCGCGAAAAACAACACCATAGCGGTTCAGCAACATGCGACAGGCAGCCTCCATGCTCTGTTCCGTTTCGGCTGAATCAGTTGCAAACAGGAGAGACCATCGTCCCGCTCCGGAGCGGCTTGTCCCTATCGATTTCTTTCCTTCCCCTAAAAGGGATCGCAGACTATCAAACCCGTCAGCGGAAACAAACCCCATTGTGACAAGCTCCCACAATGCTGTTTCCACTTCACGTTTCCGCAAGTTCGTAAATCGAACAAGATCGGAGACAAAAGAAGCGCCGTATTTCCGGAGCGCATCCAGAACAACGGCAGTTTCGCTGGAGAAAGCCGACTCTTCCGGCAACGCCGCTTTGTGATGGAGCCAATCGCAGTCTTCACGAATGAAAAAAGTGATGGGCGCTGCGCTACCTGGAATATTCTTTCGCGAAGAAGGGTTCAAGGAGGGAGATGAGAACCGACCCCAACCGACCGTTCCTGTCCAGCACAATTTATCCAGGATGGTCTTATCGTAATCGCTGATTCTTCGCGCAAGAATTTGTCGTTCCCATTCCCGCGCAGGTATTTCAAAACCTTGCAACTGTTGCAAAACTTCAACGATGCCTCGCTCGCCGCGCAGCTGCGTTCCGGGTGCCACATGCTGCCAGCGGAACAACCATCGCATGAACTGGGCTGCTGTAACCGGCTCGATCATTTTCCGCAAGGAACCGATCGTCAGCCGGTGAATTCGCGCAAGGACTCGCCTGTCACACCATTCGATTTCATCCGGCATGATGACGATGGAATTTGCCTCGCAGCACAGAGCCTGAAGTTTCCATGCGAACCAGCGCATGTTCCAGTTCCGAAACCGGGAGTTTTAACATGCGGGATAAAACTCCGGCTGTTATGGGGCCGGAGTAAGGCATCCATCCACAAACGATTTTCAAGACTGCATCTTCCACTGAGACCTGCGCTTCATCGATGTTCGCAGGCGGTACCATAATTTCAGCATCAGGATAAGCGGTGCGAAATGTTTTGAATCGCTCCGCGGCAAACCACAATTCGTAGCCATTACATTTTGCCATGCCTGCCCTTTTTTCCTGGATGAGCTTTTGAATGAATTCGCCCCATAGTGCCTGAGGTTGAAACGCCAACTCGGGAAGATTCGAGGGTAAAGATACGAGCGTTAAAAGGACATCATGCAATTCATCAGAGCTTCGAATGTCCGGTATGCACTGCTCTGTAACTTCCTGGATGGCGGCGGGATCCAACATGCCGACTTCACCGACAATCGATTCCGGGAGTACGCGCCGCATGCTGACGGCGCGGGCGCGTCTTTCTTCGAGCGGCGCATCGTCCAGATAAGCATAGGGATTGGCGTTCAGAATCTCGTGCGAAAACGGAGATGGAATTGGCGTATCCACCGCCAGACATTCAATGATTCCGTTTTGCATATCGATTAAGACTCTCTTCAGTCCATCGAGATCCATCGCTTCCTGCAAAACATCCTTCATCGTTTCCTGGATCAATGGATGATCGGGGGGTGTGATTTCGCCTACAATGTTGTCCTGACATGCTGCGGCATCAGGGAAAACTGAAGCGAGCAGGTCTTCCGCTCTCATTCGCAGAATTTGTAAAGGCACTTTCTTCCCGCTCTGAAATCGGACGATGGCGAGCGATCGCATCGCATCCCATCGCCAGCGGGTCCCGAATAAAGGAGATGCCAGCGCGGCCTGAGTCACAACTGTTTCTACGGAATTCGAATGCAAAAATCGGAAAACATCTGCCAGCGGGAAACTATGCTGTTCGGTCAAAGAAATATTCAGACCATCATCGGTCGCCGAAGCTTGCAGTTCCAGATTGAAAGAACGGCAGAAACGTTTACGCAAAGCGAGTCCCCATGCTTTATTGATTCTTGCGCCAAAGGGAGCATGGATCACGAGCTGCATTCCGCCCGATTCATCGAAAAATCTTTCGGCAATCACCCTGTTCTTTGCCGGTATAGCGCCAAGCACGGCTTTTCCATCCATAATATATGTGAAGATTTGCTCCGCGCCGGACCGATCCAGACCGCATTCCGGGATGAGCCATTGGATCGCTTCAGCGGATGCCATGAATTGCGTCCCAACGATTTCCCTTAAATCAGAGACATGCGTGGACAACTCTTCCGTTCTCGCCGGCGCTTCTCCACGCCAGAATGGAACCGTTGGTGGTGCGCCATGCGCATCTTCCACCAGTACTCGCGCGGTGCTGGATTGCACACGTCGAATCAGCCAGGATGTTGTGCCAAGCAACAGGATGTCCCCTTGATTGCTTTCCACGGCAAAATCTTCATCCAGAGTGCCGACTGTCGTTCCTTCCGGTTCTGCTATGACTGTGTACAGCCCTGTTTCCGGAATCGCGCCACCGCTTGTAATCGCAGCCAGTCGTGTACCGCGCCGTGCGCGAACAATGTTCTGAACACGGTCCCGATGCAAATAAGCGCCGTAACGGCCGCGCGAAGAAGCGATCCCTTCCGAAAGCATTTTCAGAATCGAATCGAATTGCGTGCGTGTGAGCTTCCGATACGGATAGGCTCGCCGAACCAGTTGGAATAGCTGTTCTTCATTACACTCTTCTGCAGCGCAGATTGCGCAGATTTGCTGGGCGAGAATATCGAATGGCGACTCCGGAATCATCAGTTTGTCCAGATCGCCGGAGCGAACCGCTCGCACCAGCGCAGCGCATTCGATCAGCTCATCGCGTGTCGTGGGAAAAAATTTTCCTTTCGGAATCGCTCCGCGCCAATGACCGGAGCGTCCAACCCGCTGCAAGGCCACTGCAATCGCGCGACAGGATCCGATCTGACAAACGAGATCCACCGTTCCGATATCAATGCCCAGCTCCAGCGATGCGGTTGCCACCAGAACTTTCAGTTCGCCGTTCTTGAGTTTTTTTTCTGCCGCATGCCGGATTTTGCGGGACAGACTGCCATGGTGCGCCGCAACGACATCTTCTCCGAGCTTTTTGATCAGACGATGCGCTGTGCGTTCTGCAAGCTTACGCGTGTTTACAAAAACAAGCGTCGAACGATGCTCACTCACAAGCTGCGCGATTCGTTCATACACTTCATCCCACAATTCATGCGATGCAACCGGACCTAATTCACTATCGGGCACCTCTACAGCAAGATCCAGTTTCCTTTTATGCCCGACGTTGATGATGACGGGCATGGCGCGGCCTGCGCCGCTGAGAAAACCAGCTACCTCTTCAATCGGCTTTTGAGTAGCCGAAAGACCGATCCGAACAAGCGGACGCGACGCGAGCGCTTCCAAACGTTCCAATGAAATCGATAAATGAGCTCCCCGTTTATCATCAGCCACCGCGTGAATCTCATCAACAATGACAGTCTCAACTGTTTGCAGCATCGCGCGGCTCTTCTCAGCGGTGAGTAAGATATACAGGGATTCAGGAGTCGTGACCAGAATGTGCGGAGGCTTCTTCAACATCGCGACCCGTTCGCGCGTGAGTGTATCTCCCGTTCGAACCGCCGTACGAATTTCCTGCATCTTCATCCATTTCTTTACTGCAAGCGAAGTGATTTCGGCGAGCGGAACCTGCAAATTCTTCTGAATATCGTTGCTCAACGCGCGCAAGGGCGAAATGTACAGGACCTCTGTTCGATCTGTCAGGTCATTCGATAAGGCCTTTCGCACCAGCCTGTCGATGCACGCAAGAAATGCGGCCAGCGTTTTACCGGATCCCGTTGGGGCCGATATCAGAGTCGTGTGGCCGGCAAGTATATGCGGCCATCCTTCTTCTTGAGGTTCGGTGGCCGTACCAAATTTGGCGAGGAACCACTCACGAACAAGCGGATGTGCCCAATCAAGTGCATTGGTCATGGATAAAATTATAACTTAGGAACACACGTGCAGTTTGTCTAATTGCGCGAGTTAAACCTGTCGGGACGGGTCTCAGACCCACCCCTACCGACTACAAAGATTTACCAAGAAGTTGTTCCAGCTTCTCCCGGTACCGCCTGCTGATTGTGAGGGTCGTTCCGTTTCGGAGAAATACGCGGAAGTCAGCGTGAAACAACGGTTGAAGATGTTCAATCCGATCGATGTTTACAATCGTTGATTTATGAATCCGAACGAATTTGTTTGGATCCAGCTCCGTTTCCAGTTTAGTCATCCCTTCGCGGATCAGGTGGCTTTCCCGGCCGGCGTGAACCACTTCATATTTACCCTGAGCCTCGATCCAATCAATATCATCCGTTTTCAGAAAGAAAACCTTTCCACGAGTCTTGAGTACCAATCGCTCCAGATAACGAGGCCCGGTCTGAATTTCCTTCAGCAGAGCTTTCAGATCGCTGTCCTTCGATTTCCCACTGATTTGACTCTTTCCATGTTTCAAAGCTTCCAGAAAACGTTTTTTATCAAAAGGCTTCAACAGATAGTCCAAAGCATGGACTTCGAAAGCTCGAATTGCGTAGTGATCAAAAGCGGTTACAAAAATGACGTGAGGGTTTTTTTCAAGTTCCAATGATTTTAGAACTTCAAATCCGTCCATTTCAGGCATCTGAATGTCGAGAAAAATCAGGTCCGGTAGAAGCTTCTGAATTGCCTCACGAGCTGCTTCCCCATTATTGCAGACAGCAACAACTTCGATGTCCTGATCTTCCTTTAAAAGACGTTGAACTTTCCTGCAGGCAATCGGCTCATCATCAATCACACATACACGAATCCTCTTGCTTTCCGACATTCTTAACTCACAGTTTTTTTACCACGGAGTCATGGAGATCACGAAGACAAAACTTGTCTTGCTGTGATTCCGTGCTGATATTTACAGGTATTTCAAGCGTCACGAGCAAGCCTCCTTCAGGCGCGTTAACCATTTCAAAGCGATGAGCATCACCGTAAAGCTGGTTCAAGCGCTCTCTGGTATTCGAAAGCCCCAGACCGGAGCGAACGGGATTTGTTTTCTTTTTCGACTTACTCAAACCGGGTCCATTATCACGGATGCTGATCTTCAACATCCCGTTATTTCTTTTGGCCTGAATCTCAATTTGTCCGGGAGTTGTACGCGGCGCAATGCCATGACGAATTGCGTTTTCTATGATCGGCTGTAACATCAAGTTCGGAACGTTCACTTTCATTGTCTGCGGTTCAATTTCCATTTTTACACGGAGTCGATCCTGATAACGGATATTCTCGATCGCCAGATAGCATTTTAAAAATTCCAGCTCCTGTTCAAATGGAATTTCCTGCACGTGATTCTGATTTACAGTCAGCCTCAAAAACATTTCGAGATTTCGGATCATTTCTTCAGCTGCCAGCGGGTCCTCCTGCATCAACTCGGAAAGTGAATTCAAAGCGTTGAAAAGGAAATGGGGATGAAGCTGCATTTCCAGTGCTTGAAGGCGCGCACGAGCCAATTGTGAAGTCAGTTTAATGGTTCGGATTTTGCCGGACTCAAAACGGCGATGGTAGCGCAAAGCGCTTTCGATCGCAATGATCGTGGAATAGCAGATGATATCCAACGAGAAAGGGGAGCGGGCAATGTAGACAGGAAGACTTTCGAAGAAACCATATTCACCGAGATTAGCCGCCCATCGAACGGCGGAAAGTGCCACAGTAGCGACCAGCCAGCAGGTGCCCAAAGCAATCAAATGAATAGCGGTATGCTTCACCCACATTCGTTTTTGAAGGGGATATTTAGAGGAGATCCTCAAAACGAAAGGTGTCAGCAAGGCCCAGATATACCAGCCTGTGTAGTCCAACAGGTGCTGTGGCCAGTTGATTGTTGTCCCTTGACTCGCATGAATTGCCAGCCTCTGAATCGTGAAATAAACCGAAATGGCAGTAAAAACAGCGATGATCACCAGCCATTTGCGAACAGGATTCGCAGAATCCGCGTCTTCATTTTGAATAGCATTCTCATTTTGTGCGTTAAGGACCACATCTTCCAGATTTTGTTTTTCGAGAATCAGCGGGATCTCAATACGGGTCGACGCATTGGGTCCGCTGGAGACGAGAATCGGAGATCTATAAAGCGCGTTCATCCGTTGCGACAACTGATCCAGCTTCCCTTTCTCTGGAAGCATGATCCCTGCTTGATCCTGAATTGAAATGACCAATGTGGAATCCGTTCTGTTCGCAGCGATCTTGAGGTAGACCGGTTCAGCCTCTGGATCTTCCGCCAATGAAATCTTCTACAGCAGCCTGCAAAAGCGTGCTTGGTATCGTGCAGTCCAATGCGTTCTGTTCGACCTGAAACTTGATCGACACGCAATATCCTGACCGAAGGTTCTCAACTTCCAGGTAGCAATTCAGGAATTCGATTTCCTCACGTAAACTTATGTCGGAATGCGAATGATCCAGCCTCATCCGCAGATAATCCCCCAAACTGGCAACCATGCTTTCCGCTTCATCAGGATCCCTCTTCATTGTGCTGGATAGCTGTTCCAGGTTTTTAAACAGGAAATCGGGATCCATTTGCACTTTCAGCGAATCGATCTGCGCCTGAAGTATGCCTGCTTCCATTTGCGAGGCCTGCAAATCCATTTCGCGCGCTCTTCGATAAGAATCCAGAGCGATGGAAACTGAGAGTAGTACCAGGTAAACAAAAAAGCGCCAGAAAAGAGTGGAAGCCAAATTATGCTTGAAAATATCTCCGATATCGATACCGATGCGTTCCGAATGCAGGAGCATGTCATAGATCAAGATTTGCAATGTTGCGTGAAGCATTGCAGTGAACGAACCGGCAAACAAATGAACCAGAACGCTTTCCAGTTTTTTACCGCGATGGAATCGATACCGTCCAGCAAGCCAGAGTATAAATGGGAACAGTCCGGCCCACACATACCAACCCGTAACAATATTTAAAAATTGTTCTCCCCATTTGGTGGTTTCGCCGGTGTAGTTGGCCACAATGTACGAATGGATTCCGATCAGGAGAACAAGGAACGTGGCAACCTTGAAAGCAATCCAATGGCCTTGCCGGGTTGATCCGGTTTTCTTGGAAATCATCCTTTTTATTATTACTTATCCTGGGCTGGTTTGCTCCTTCAAATGGAACAACAGGGAGGAAGGCAGGCGCAAAAAGGAGAAGGTAGGGGCGCGATTCATCGCGCCCGCGTGTCTGTAAAACAGTACAAATTAGAACACGGGCGCCATAAATGTCGCCCCTACTTCAAAAAAATAAGGGGCGGTCAAAATATCGACCGCCCCCATTCTTCCATTTCTCTATGGAAGAGCCATGAGTCTTAGAGCTCTTAGAAGCTGTACTTAAATCCCAAACGCACTGCGCGAGGAGAAAGGTTCTCCTGCAATTGGTCGAAACTGGCCGTGGTGACACGGCGTTGTCTCTGAACCACGGTGTTCGAGTTCGTGACGTTGAACAGGTCAACGGCGAACGTGAAACGACCGTAATTGGAGAATTGAAACACCTTCTGTACGTTGAAATCCAACGTGAAGATGTTGTCATAACGCAGATCACCAATCGGTTGAAGCAGAATCAAACGCCCTGCAGCGTAGAATGCGGAAAGGTTGCCTGCGGCTACCTGACCGAATAGAGGCTGAGGGAAACCCTGCTGATAACGCACGAATGCGCCAACACTCATATCCCATGGCATCTGGTAAATACCGCTTGCACGGAATGTCCATTCTGCATAGGGGAACACACCGGTTTTTCCGCTGCCGCCGCTGACAAATGCATACGGCTGGTCATCGTAGAAACCGTCAACCTGCGTCGGATCCGCATAAACGTCTCTGACGCCGATCCCGTCACCTGTGACGACGAAGAAAGAAT
The DNA here is from genome assembly GCA_963771165.1 of uncultured bacterium. Lineage (GTDB taxonomy): Bacteria > Acidobacteriota > HRBIN11 > JAKEFK01 > JAKEFK01 > JAKEFK01. The sequence goes on from CAVYSN010000010.1 coordinate 251,254, forward strand.
CTCCACCGTCATAGTGCGCTTTCTGGCGTTGAAGCGTAATGAAAGCGTTCATCATGAAATTGTTGCTCATGCGCTTTCTTCCGCCGAAATCAACACCATCGTATGTCTGAGTGTAGCCATCGATTGTCTTCAACAGTTGTGTGCCGTCATGCTCGAACGTGATGTCGCTGTAAGGAATCGAGAAGTTTCCGTAATCCGGATGTGAGAAATTGAAAACACCGGCTGGAGCATAATCTGCAGCAGTGACACCAAAAGGCGTAGCCTGCGTGAAGTTGTCATAGTTCCGATGGGTATAAGACACGTACAAAGCAAGGTCTCTGATCACTTCCCGTTCGAAACCGACTACGAACTCATCTGTAACTGCAGAGTCAATGTCGCCGACCCGTTTGAGTGAATCGAACTGTGCCTGATTGAAAGGACCAGGCGCAGCGCCACCGTAGTATTCGCGAATTCCGGTGATTTCATCCTGGGATACGAGTCGATCTCCATTGGCATTGGTGTAGTACAGAATGACCCCGTTATAACTAAAGGTGGGGTTGGAGAACGTATCGTAACCTGGCGTGTAACCATCGTAGTAGCGTGCATAGTTACCACGCAGGATGGTTTTGCCGTCTCCGGTCATGTCGTACGTTGCTCCCAAACGAGGGGAGATGTCGGTAAAAACTTTACTGAGGTCATTTCCTGCAAAGTCGACACCGGAAATGAAAGCATCAAATCCCGCAGGAGCAGCAATCGATGCAGCCTGGTTTTCACCAGATCCGCTGTCAACACGGAAACCAAGGTTTAACGTTAAACGATCCATACGCCACGTGTCAGTGACATAGCCGCTGGCACGGTAGTAATTCATCGTACCGTTAATAAACCGCTGTGCATAAAGATAACCTGCAGTCAGCGGTCCACCTGGCGTCGTCTGATAATAATCTACGATCAGAGCGCCGTTTCCGTAGCTGCTGAATGTATGACCTTCAGAAGCTTTGTATTCGAATCCGAACTTGAATTCATGATCACCGCCGCCCCAGTTCTCTTTGAACCAGTTCACGTCCGCGTTGAAATCATGGGAAGGACGATCAATCGGGCTCACGTTGAAGGATGTATCTTCCCAACGTGGAATACCGGCAAGATAAATCATCGGGATCTCGCACGGTGTATCAACGGCGCAACCGCCTGCATTCGGAGCAAGCTCAAAGCTCAATCCGATGTAGCCGTAGCGGCCATTGACGATCGTATGGTCATTGGGAATATAGGTATGCTGACCTGTCCAGATTCCTTCCAGAATCGTTCCAGGGCTACCTTGCTGCCAAAGGGTTTCTTCAGACTGAGTCGGTGGATCGAAACCACGACCGTCTTTGTCCTTGGCGCCGTCAAAGTATCCGAACTGGGATTCATTGGCGGAGTTGGCATTGAAATTCATTTTGAAGTTGATATCAGTCAACTTCGTTTTGTCCGGAACGGACTCCTGAGTTACGGTATTGAAGTTTCTTGTAAACAGGTCGATCTGGTTTCTGCGATAGGCGCCCCATGCAAAGAGTTTATCCTTTACAATCGGACCACCAATGTCGAAACCATACTCATAAACCTGATCGATTCTGTTAGAGCGTGGTATTCCCGCTGCAACTAATTCATCGGGAGTATTGTCGCTCTGCATACTTTCGTTTGCCAGATAGTAAGAAGCATTGGCTTCCCACTTATTTCCGGCACGCTTTGTAACAAGGTTCACCACAACACCTTTGGCTCCAACAGAAGCATCCATACCACCAGATTGGATTTGGATTTCTTCAAATGCGTCGAAGTCATAGTAAGTTGGTGTTGCGCCCATCGCGATTGGGTCGGTTGCGTTCACGCCGTCATAGTTCCAGCTGTTATCCGCAAACGCGGCACCTCTGGCGTAGAAACCGGTCTGCTGTCCCGATTCGGAACCTGCAATGTTGATGCGATCGTTATCAACACCGGGGGTCTGTTCAATGATGACCCACGGATCGCGACCACTGGGAACTTTATCCAGATATTCACGGTTGAATGTGGATTCATTTCCCGTTTTCTTCGTATCCACAACAGGTGTGTCTGCGACAACCACAAATTCTTCAGCCAGTGTTGGCCGGAGCGTGATTTCCAGATTCACCGAACTTCCGATCGATACTCGCACGTCTTCTTGACGGACTTCTGTGAAGCCTTCAATCGAAAACGTCACAGCGCAGGTTCCCGGAGGAATTGCCGCAAAACGGAAACCACCGGTCGGACCGGTCGTAGCCGATTGAGACGTGGTCAGCGAATCGCATTCCAGGTTAACGCTTACACCGGGCAGCGGTCCGCCTTTATCGTCTTGTACCTTGCCAAAAATCGATCCTGTTCTTGTTGCAACTTGCGCTGAAACAGGAATGGCGAGTGACAAAACCAATAAAGGGACTGCCACCAATGCAATCCATTTTGTTTTCATAGTTACTCCATTAGGTTGAATTCGATCTTCACTTGAGCAAGCCGGATGCCACGGATTGAAGAACGAAATCAGCGAGAGTACAGAGCCGCAAATTGAACATGCGAATGAATCAAAGTTCTGTTCAGCCTTTTCTGTTTCCGGAAGGGCAGAATGAGCCATTCGTTCCAAAAATCGCATGATTCATGACTGTTTCTGTAGGTTCAATACCCGGAACGTAAAGTTGAATCAAGATTCAGGATTTCTTTGGTCAGCAAGAATCTGCAAGAACGCAAAGACATAAAGCGGCAAAGCCGCAAGTGTAAGAAGGGGGATCAAGGAGATGATGGGATCAGGAGATTAGCTCTTTTCATTTTTAGCTGGAAATATCCCCTCACTCAGATATCCCCGCATCTCCCTTCTTACACATACGTAGAACAAGCGAACTTTAGGTTCTTGACGGCATGGCGTCATTGCGTTGAAATGAAGTTTGGTTGCGGCTGCTGGCCGCGCTGTGACTCTGTGTTAAGAGCTGTGCGCTTTTACTGTGACGAGTGATAATTTGCGACTCAATACCAGGCAGGTTCCATCCTGAAGAATGACTTGATAAGTTCTGCGATGATTCCAGGGCTGAATGCGGCGGACACGATCCACATTCACAATCGTAGAGCGATGAATTCGAGCAAATCGAATACTGATCCAATTCCTGCTCCAGAGCAGAGATGCTCATTTTGAGAAAAAGTACTTCTTTTCCCATGTGCAGGCGAACATATTTTCCTTCCGCCTCCACCCAATCGAGTTCTTCTGGTTTGACAAAAATCACCGAACGCCCGGTACGAATTGCCAGTTGCCTTGAGCTCCGCTCGGCCTGGGATCAACAGGAATTCTGTCCGAGATTCCACTTGCATTCGTGCGCGCTCAAGGGCCTGAAACAAACGTTCTTTTCGAACAGGTTTCAAAATGTAATCCACCGCTGACACTTCGAATGCACGCACGCCAAAATGATCGAGATTGCTGATGAAAATCGTGGCTGGTCGATTCTTCAGTGGTATTGTCTCCAGCAATGAGAAACCATTGATACCTGATGTTTCCACTTCGCAGATAAAAATATCCGGTTTGAAATCACGAAGCACGGGAATCGCTTCCAAACCGTTGCAGCATTCTTCGATAATCCTGGGTGCAGGATACTCGGCTAACAGTTCGATCAGTGCCTTGCGAGAAATCGGATCGCCATCCAGAACGAGCGTGCGGAGTGTATTCACAGGATCATTCCTTCCATAGAGAACGCAGACGTCGCTCACGCCCGCAGCGCACCTTATATTGCTTGTAGTCAAACGACTTCTTTTTGTAGTAATCCTGGTGTTCTTCCGAGGCAGCCACAAACTCCTTTGCCTGAATGAGCGGAGTTACTGCTTGTTGTTTCATTTTTTTTTCGATCTCAAGTTTCGACTCCTCCGCCATCGATTTTTGCAGTCCATCATGATAAAAGATCGCGCTTGTGTAACGGAATCCACGGTCGCAGAACTGTCCTTCGGAATCAGTTGGGTCTATGTTTCTCCAAAATACTTCCAGTAACTTTTTGTAGTTCGACTTTCTCCGGATCGTATATGATCTCCACGGCTTCGACTTGACCTGCGAAACCGGACGTCACCGTCGAAACTCCTTCAACGCGTTCAAAAGCTTCCTCCATACACCAGAAACATCCGCCCGCAAACGTGGCCTTTGCTTCTCCGGCGCCGAAAAAGACAGTGACTCGAATATATTAAAAGGAATGCAGGCAATATGAATAGGCGATAAGACTTGTTTACTGAGAATTCAGTTGATTGACGTAAAAGATCGCTCTTATTTGAATACCGGCTGATTGCGACAGCGATGGGCAGCCCCACACAAAGCCCATGAACGATTAACCCGCGAATCAGAACCTGGGAGTATATGAAATCTTGTGAGGAAATGCCGAAAGCGGTAGCACAATCAGATTCATGAAAGCGTAAACAGCAAGACCATAGAGCAGGCCGCTTGCAACGCGTTGCTTCAGTAAGAAAGGGCAATTGGCGGCTTGCAAGGTAATACACACCCGCGGCCCCAAATGCAATCAAGAAGTGCAAGACTCCGCCCAGCGCAGCGGTGAGTTCACTGTCATAAGCTTCTTCACCAAGGAGTCCGCTCGCAATGGATTGTAAGAACGCGTACAGGACTGCTTCCACGCAAACCAAAGATTAAGAAGGCGGCTGTGATGTCGAGTACTCCGCACAGCAAGCCGCCCCACAGAATTCCTTTGTAAGTCTTCGTTGTCATGTTCAACAACGTACAGCAAGGAGGATGCAGGTACAATCTTTTTGTCACAACCGGTCAATCGCAGTGAACAAGTGCGAGATTTCCGACTATCTACGGCTGGTAGCTGGTAGTGGCTGAGCATTTCAGATGGAATCACTAGAACATGACTCTTGAACTAGTGATTTCTATTCCTATGAACATGTTTCCTGTGATGAAATGCTCTGCAGATTGCTTAAAGTTGCAGAGCATTTGGAACAGAATGCATGTTCAGTGGTCGGGGCATACACCGAAGGCTAATGGCGCTCGAATACAGCAGCATGGCAAATGCTCAGCCACTACAGGCACTGCGGACTTACTTTATTCTCCGCCACTCAAGGTCGATGTTGTCGCGACGATCCAGCATTTTAATAAAACGGCCCTGATCGTCTCCGACGAAGACCTTGACACCACGCGGGCTGCCTTTCTTGAACAACCTTGTTTCATTTTCAGCAAATAATTCTTCCGGTGCTCTTCCTGTCCGCTGGCCGATCAGTTTCCCGCCTTCCAGCGTGATTGTGTAAAGGATACCGGGCGTCAGCTCATATTCGCCGGTGAAACGTCGCAGGCGATCCTCACTCAGAGTGACAGGAGTCAGTTCCGCCGGATGAACGGAGATGTGTGAAGCAATCATTTTCCATTTTCCATCGATGCGCATGTACGTATCCGTAGAAGTGAATTCCGTTTTTAATAGTTGTCCGAAGATTTCAAGATCTTCCAGATCGCGATGCGTGATCACGGCCACATTGCCGGTAGTCCCGCAAATGTACATCCGTGACTTTGATTTTTCCGATGTATCCTTCAGGTAGCGGATTCATTTGCTTTAGCAACTCTGCTTTCGTGAGAACCTGCCCGTTTTCTTCTCTTATGATCCAGGAATCAGCAAGGTATTTATCCCAGACTTCTTTCTTACCGGGTGCTAGTGCATCAAACAATTCTTGCGCGATTGCAGTCAGTTCCTGCTCTGTCTTAAGATTTGCTTGCTGAATTGCCTGGCCGAAAACGACCGGGGAAAAAAGAAACACAAAAAGAAGGATTCGTAATGTCAACATAGAATTCATTCTAACGCAAAGAATCGCAGACACTTGACGCGCAGACGCGTTAACGGCTACGCTCGTGTGAGTTTCAAAAGAGTGATTTCGGATGGTACAGCGAATCGGTGTGGAGGCCCCCAGTAGCCGGCGCCGCGACTCACATAAATCCACATGTTTTCATGTTTGTTGAGTCCTTTGTAGTACCGCTGTGCAAGCTTTACAACAATATTCCATGGAAAAAACTGTCCGCCGTGTGTATGACCGGACAATTGCAGATCAAAGCCCGTCGGCCGATGCTTCTTTATAACTGGCCGGCTGATGCGCCAATAAGATTCTAATTCCGTGTTCCGGCGCTCCTTCCATGGCTTTCTTCGGACTGCTCTCATGACCGGGGAGCATTTGACCGGCGGATCGGTCTGTCACTCCTGCAATCACCATGTCCTTGCCTTTCTCGTTAATCACGACATGTTCATTCAAAAGAATTCGAGCTCCAAAACTACGAAATTCATCGATCCATTCACGGACGCCCCAGTAGTACTCATGATTTCCCGTAACAAAGTAGGTTCCATGTTTCGCTTTCAGCGCAGCGAGCGGTTCAATGGCTTTTCGCAAGTGTGAAACGGTCCCATCCACAAAATCTCCAGTCAGCGCGATTAGATCCGGAGACAGATCGTTGACAGTCTTTACAACCTGTTCGGTGTAACCGCGTCCAATCGTTGGTCCCACATGTAGATCCGTGATTTGAGCGATCTTAAAGCCTTCCAGTTCCTCCGGCAAATTCGCAATCGGAATATCTGACTTTAAAAATTTGCGGGCCACGCACAGCCTGACTGATGCCAATGACGGCAGAACCGAGGGTCATCGTCATTACTGCAAGAAATCCCCTGCGCTGTAAATCGACGGTATTTTCAGGACGAATGATGATCTTCCAGAGCGCCAAAAAAATATCCACGGCAAACGTGTAGAAGACGAGTGATGCAAAGATTCCCAGCACGCTGTATGTGACCCAATGCAGAATAAGACTACGGGACGAATGATTGGGATAAGCGCGGTAGAATAAAGGACCCAGAATCTGAAGCAAGACAAAAAATCCAAGAAGCAACCAAACGAATCCGCGATGATCGGCGGCCCAAACGGACCAGCGGATGATACGAGTCCCTGCGTAATACCCCAGAAGACCCAGAATACCGGTAATGATGGAGATGAAAATCAGGAAACGAGTGCTCATGAACTCAGTATTATCGCTATCTTTGGCGTGGGATGCACCCTTTGGCGATTTCGATCACCTAGCTCGCGGGCGATTTACCGCCAGCCTAAATACACCCAGGCGCCATTACGGAGAAGTTAAAGATTGCAGCATGGAAGGCTGCGATCCTTAATGCAGGCAGACGCCTGCGATGAAGATGCCTGGGGGCAATTTAATCTGGTGTAATCGTTCGAAACCGACGAGCTGCCATCCCGAATCTGCGCGTTTAAAGTACGCGCTCACAGGTTCTTTCCAGGACTCGAATGGCTTGGAATTTGCGCTGATCTCCACTTTAATGAACGAGCCGGCCTCTTGCGGAAGACCATCCGGTGCTCGTCAATTATCAGTGCCGTTTGTCTCACCAATTTTAACGGTTTTGCGCGTACCATTATCAAATCTGTACCACACGGCTCATATTGTTCCGGTGGCTTTGCAACGCCTGCATCGACAGCTGCATTACCAAATGTGAGCGTCCCATCGCTGCTGAGCTTAGGATCAATAACCGGATTGATGGCTGTTAAATACGTACGTGCGATCGCGTCGCGTCTTTCCACCAGAGCTGTCACAAGGAATTCTTCTGATTCCGGATCATTGAACTGACCGGTTTTGATTGCAGCTCTGAATCATTTCCTCCGTGAACGCGACCACTCTACGAGCAGCCCAGAATTTATCATCGAGACGTGCGCGAAGGAATGCCGCATTGGGAGCCCGAGGATACCATGTGTCGGGATTCCAATCGCGTTCTCAGCATAGCATTCGCCCATCGAAGGAGCTCATAAAATTTGGCGGTTCTGTACTCTTCCACGGTGCCACCGAAAGTAACGGTATCCTTTCCAATATGTCCTGTTTTCTCAACGAGGTACTCAAATCCTTCCCAGTACTGGCGAGGGACAATGCTGCCACTACCGAAAGCGGAACTGAAATCCAGAAGGTGATGGCGAACATAAGACTTTCCCTCCCCTTGAACCAAAGTGTCCAGGGACTGCAAAGATTTAATATCGACATGGTTCAACCATGCAGAAAAAACGTAGTAGCCGCGCAATTCGCGTCTGTGTTCGTGCGGAACAATATCATTCGGATCGTCAGGACGCGTGCCGTACAGCCGGAACCCGCCCAGCGGTTTTCCTTCCACCGCTTTGCTCGCAATGACCCTGTAGGTTCCGTCCGCATTGCGTGCGCTACGTCGCAGCATGTTGTTCACATCACCCTTTTTCATTTTCCGTCGTTTACCTGGACGTAACTTTAACTGTTGCATCATCTGCTATTTGCAAGTCTTCTGCTCTCATGCTGGCAATGTGAGTTTCTGGAACGTTGTAACCAAGAGCCCAGAAGAATTTTGTTACGGCAACTTCTGTTCCTGTTGCCATTCCCAAATATTTTGGCGGATCCGGTTTGATAAACCATTTGATGCCGGTTCTGTCTTCAATCGTAAAACCAGGAGTCACTCCATCGTTCTTACCGGCCACGATCAACCAGGTTCCGCTTGCCGGACCATTTGTTGTGTCAGGACCTTTTGCAACATCGGCAACAGTCAGGGGTTTCATTCCAATACGATTCGTCCACCAGCTGGAATCGGGCACTTCATCCAGCGTATTGATGTTCTGCGCGCGAACGTTTGTAGCCTTATCACCGGGTTTGGTAAAAAGATTCTCCGCCAGGTCATAAACGAGATTGATTTCCCATTCCGAAACACCGGAGGCATTTTGCGTGTCTACTTCCTGCCAAACCGGATCATCCGGATAAAATTTGGGTTCCGCTACTAAGGAAATAGCGGGAAATAAGTGCGCAAAGTATGAAAATGAATATTCGTTTGTTCATGAGTTCCTCCCTCAAAATGCGACGCCGCCACTCAGGATGAGGCGCATCCCTTCTTTGCCGCGTGCGAGCTCAATTCGAAATGCCGTGAAGCAGGTCCGTGGAAACGGGCGCCGATTCCGTAGCTGTTATGCAAATCGTTGAGATCAAGATCACCTTCTTTCGGCTGGCTACTTTTCCAACCTCATAAAAGATGACCATGTCCAGAAACTTAGATGGCAGCCATCTGTATTCGGCTGTCAGCAATAAACGGTTATTATCACGAAATCGGAAATCACGAAAGCCACGCAGCTCCGATCCTCCTCCAAGTTTTGGAAGCAGGAAAAATGGAATCACGTCATCACCTTTCGTATCTGTAATGGACGCCAGTGCTCGAAAGGCCAGAACCTGGTTCGCACGTAAGAACAGGAACGTGTTGTATCAGCTCGATATCGAAACGGGTGAAGTCAAAGCCTTCCGGATCATCACGTTCATCGTAGTGTGGTCCAATCGACTCGATAAAAGCCACCTGAGGTTGTGTAGAGCGGTGATTGTCTCCAATCGTATTCGAGCAAATACATTTCCAACAAGGTAGCCGAATTCCTGGCCAAAGCCGGGGGCTGCTTCCACTGGAAAGACTTCTTCCAGCGATGGATCCGTGCTGGAATTGCCTTCTTCTGTATCGTATTTTTCATAGGAGAAATCGCCACCAACGTGAAAATTATCAGTGATATCGATGATTTCACCGACTCCGAAACTGATCGGAGTATAAGTAAATGCAGTTTTGTCGTCTTCGACCGTATCGTTGCCGATTCCATAAAACGCGAACTTCATCGGCGAACTGGTACTTTGTATGAATCAGACGTTTTCATTCGACCGGACGCAAAAGTAGGAAGATTTAGATTTGCTCCAGCTATCCTGTAGCCTGCAATCGAATAGCCGCCATAGATGCCAAATGCGCCGGTATCCCCATAAGGAAGCCGGTATCCAAGCACCAAAAGCAAGTCCACCACCTGGAAAAGCGCTTCCAACGAGAGGATAGAAGCCCCGTGCGGTTCCTGCGAACCTTGATTGCAGTCTTTCCAACCACTCTTTCAGCTGCATTGGGTGGTCGCGGCGCTAAAGACTTTTGCTTTTTCAGCTTGCTTGGCCGCTAATTCAGCAGCTCGCGTTTGAGAAAACGCATCTGTAGTCAGAAATAGTGCAATGAACAAAACAAATGCTGCATAAGCGCCACGTTGTATAGTTCTCAATATCATGCTCCCTCCACTTTGCAACCTTGCAATTCTAGCATTGATCTGTGATCAATCAACCTGATTCGTTGTCGGGGCAGGCTTTTGCAAAGAATTCAGGGATCCGGCGTGCAATTGTGCTTCTTGTTCAAAGGTCCAATGTGTTCAGCTGCTCCTGTCTTTTTCCGACGCTGATCGAACTGCGATTCGGCCGTACTCCTTAGTTGCTTTCCTGAATTTTCAACACTCGATTGAGGTCCGGTTTCTGGATAACCTGTTGACGACCGGAAGGCCACTGAACTTCTACGCGATCAATTTGCTTCGCATCTCCCAGACCGAAATAAAGAGGAATCACGCTTTGCGAGAGGTATCCGGATTTCCCATCGTTGCATTTCGCATAAGTTTTTTCGCCGGCAAAAACCTTCACAATGGCGCCCACACCATTCCTGTTTGATTGACTTCCTGTCAGCTGAACCTTCAGATAATGGATCTGCTTTTTCTCACTGAGATTACTGATCAGCACTTGAGGTTCGGAATTAAAATCGTTTGTAACGATATCCAAATCGCCATCTTCATCCAGATCAAAAATTACTGACGATCTCGAACCGAGCGTCGCCATCACGGAAAAACTCGAATTCTGTTTACCGCAGAACGGATTCCCTTTGTCAGCGCCCGCACAATCCAGGTCAAACCAGTGCGTTTTCGTGCGGCCGTCTTTTCTGGGTTCCACTCCAAGGATGAATTCACTGTCCAGAAATATTTCGCCTCTATTATTTAACAATAAGGAATTGACACCGTAGCGAAACGGAAAGTTCATGCTGGCGGTAATAAAAACGTCCTCGTAACCGTCGGCATTCAGGTCATCAACGCTGACTCCCCATGGCCAATAATTTTCGACTCCGATCTTATCGGATATCTCTTCATACTTTCCGTTGCCTAAATTCACTGTAAAAGGCGTTTCCGAAAATGTTGTTCTCTCCGCCTTGAATCATTTCCGGTGACCACTTCATTTCCGATTTCATCTTTTCTTTATCAGGACCGACTTCTTGAGACATGTCCGAATGCATATCGGTCAGAATGAGATCGAATAGTCCATCGTTATTAAAATCGAAAAATTTGATTCCCATAGAACCCCAGGGAGTTTTGGGGAAATATTGGGCGGTCTTTTCTTCGAATTTGCTCCCTGACTGATTGAGCCAGAAATGATCATCCCCTTGCATGTTTAAAACGTACAGATCCGGATAGCGGTCGTCATTGATATCGGTAAAACCTGCATCGCCGCTCCATCCGGCATCCATCAGGCCGATCTGTTTTGAAACATCCACAAATGTTTTCTTACCTGTGTTGCGATAAAGGATGCTGTACTCGGTCAATTCACCATGCAAATGGCCGCTAAAACCGTGAGTCACGCCAAGATAGTAACCGCCGCGTCCCGTTTCATCTGTCGTATACTTCCCCACATTTGTAACAAAAAGATCGAGCCAACCATCCAGATCATAATCGAAGAAAACGGCTCCGGAGGAATGACCGGAATAGCCTACGCCGCTCGTTTTTGAAACATCAGTAAAGCTGCCTTTCCCATTATTTTCAAACAGATGGTTGCCCTTCCGAACAGTGGTCACGAAGAGATCCTGATCGCCGTCATTATCGTAATCACCAAAAGACGCCGTTACACTAACATGGTCTTTCAACGCCAAAACCTGGGTTGTGATGTTTTGAAACTTGCCCTTCCCGGAATTCTTCCAGAGCTGATTCTCACCAAGCTGGCTTATAAAATAGATGTCATACAGGCCGTCTCCATCCACATCAGCTACAGCGATTCCGTTTCCATGATCGTAGTGGATCGGTTTGTAGTTCTTGCCGGCATCATCCACAATCTGATGGCGAAACGTAATTCCACTTTCAGCCAATCTGTCAGAAAAAATGAAGTCGTGGAAGACCTTAAATCGCCCGACGGTTTGCTGTTGTCCAAGTTTACGAGCTTCCAGTGTTGAAGCGCCGATGTCTGTCGGAGGCATTTCGACTACGGCTTTGGATTTGGGATCCTGTGCACCCAGAGAACTTACGCTGGAAAAGAAAAGGATTAAGAAAACAATTTGTGCGATATGAACCATTTTCATAGGGTCAAGAATATCAAAAAATCACTTTTTTTAGGAAGGTGCTGAAAATAATCAAGAGGCTAAAGGTGTCTCGCTTACTTAAGCTCCTTGAACCTTCAACCCCTTTTATCGCCTTCAACTATTTCATATATTGTGATTCTATGACAAAGAAAACGATTATCGTTAGCTTCATTCTTGTTTTGGCATGCGGGCTCGTGTGCGTTGCGCAATACACAGGATCGGATCTGGAACGGAAGAAAGCTGAGAATCTTTATCCGGAACCGGGACCTGGTGATCTGTTGATTGTTGATCAGTTAAAAGCAACAAACATTCAACTGCAGGAACAGACAAGGCTTTTGGCGGAGCAAAATCGAATTCTTCTGGATACGCTGGATCAGATTCGAAAGCAGAAGTCGCCGCAAGCTGGAGACGAGCATAAAGATCAAGCGCGTTTGACGAATACTTCGGCAATCAATGATTGAGCTCAATACGATCGGAAACCAGTAAGTTTCCGCTGTATTCCTCATATCGAAAACTTGCGTAATGGGCCAGGATTCCGGCGTTATAAACGACTGAAAGCAGGCGCTTCAGACTTTTGCTGCTGTAATTTTTGTTGAAAAAGATCGCCATCAGATAGAACAAAGCGACGGCGCTCGATATTACAATCGCTTTAGAACATTTCAGAATTTCCTTGATTTTGCTCCTGTCGGAATCTTTAAAGTAGCGCGGACGAGTATTGCCGGTTCGAAACCTGCGTTTTAGAATCCATCGTAGATTCGCTTTCGCGGGTGAAACAGGACCAAACACCAATGCTTCGCGACACCAGATGATACGGCAACCGCGTTTTTTGAGTTCCATGAAAAAGAAAGTATCTTCCCCACCCGTTTTACCGAATTCCGGATCAAAGGGCGCCGATTCATTTTCAACCAGCGACCGTCGAAACAATGAATTACCGGTTGCCGAAATAAAGTAAGAATTGGAAGCGGTTGGAGGATTGGGGCGCGTAAACAATTCACATTCTTTGATGTACTTCGGGGTGTTTGCCTGGAATTCCGCAATAACAGGACCGTTGACAACATCGGCATTATGGGTTATCGCAGCCCGATGCAAGTTCAGAAGCCAGCGACTGTCAGCATACAGGTCATCGTCAATCGTGGCGATATAGTTGCCGGTGGCCAACGATATTGATTTGTTCCGAGCCAGTGATATATTTTGCACCGGCTCGACAGCATACCTGATGTTCTGCCCGCTGGAATTCAGTTCTCGAACTACAGATTCAGCACTGCGGTGCTCATCATTGTCACCAACATTGATCGTAAACGAAAATTCTCCGTTTGTTTCCTGGTTGATGAGAGACAGTAATAATTTTTTAAGTAGGGCCGGCCTGTGGTAGGTGGCTATGCATACACTAATTGTTGGTTCCATCAATGGGTTTCATTAATGAAGTTGCCATTGGCAGGTAATGCCCGGCGTACGTGATCTTCCGGTCGATTTCGCCGCGATCCATCAAGAGTTGTGCGCGCCACTCGTAACGAAGAACATTTTCCATGCCCGGCTGCGGCAGGGTCGAGCATGCCGGAGCGATCACTTCTGTAGAGGGTAGCCGGCAAATCAGGGAACCCATTTGGCGCACCAGCGTCGTGTAAATTCGCTCCCAGGTGCTGGCTTTAGCAGCGTGTTCCTCCTCGGACAACGGAAACTCAATTTGACTGCCTCGCCGGGAAGGTGGCATCTTCTGTAGCTCGTACGATTCCAAATGTTCCAGTTTTTGATAAACGAGAGGCACTTCAAAAATCTCCGTATCCGACATGTCACGAACCGCGGCGCGGACAATCGGCAATGACATGTCGTGCACCGGATTATAAAATTCGATCGCATCACAAAAGATTTGACGTGAGGTTGTCGCTTTCAAAATACCTCTTACATCGCTGACAATCTTTTTGTAGAAGGTGAGATCGCGATCCAGAAGAGCCTCGTATAAAGACTTCTCCGAGTAGCCCAAAAATTGAGCCTGGTCCAACAAATCAATACTCTTTAATCCCTGACGTGTTTGCTCAATTCGCTTTTCTCCACCCCCATCGGTCAAATAAATAAGTCGTGGCTTGAGACGCTGCAGCAAACAAAAGATTGCAATCTCGTGATTTGGGTGGCTGAAGACAGCCGTGATTCTACCGCTCTGAAACATCATTGGACACACCTAAAATTCCCTAGAATATTTCGCGCAAGTAGTATAGCTGAACCTGGTGAAAATTCGAACCAATCAAAAAACAATTGGGCGGTGGCTGCGGAAGGGATATAAGAAGGTCATAAAGATGATAAAGGTGTTTAGTATCAAGAGCAAACACCTTGAACGCCTTTCTCTCCTGGAACCATCCTAAACACAGTCAACGTCTTTCACTCCTTGAATCTTTCTTTAACCCTTCTCTGAGCTTGTGACTGTCGCTGGCGTGAAGATCCAGTCCGTAAATCTCTTTGAACCGCCGGATTGAGACCAGCGTATCCTTGCCGAACGGTTGCTTGCCTTCAAAGACATGAAGCAGCACACCCTCCAGCAAGTCGCCTGGAGTCATGTCCAGATATTCCGCCAGGGCTTTCATCACCTTTAGAATGCGCTTTTCCATCCTCACACCCGTTTGAACCCGCTCCACTGAAACTCTCTGTGCTTTTTGTTTCATGACAGGAAGTATAGCAACATTCGATATCATTTGATAATGTTACCATGGTAACATTATACTATCTAAAGGAGGAACTCGAAATGAATGAAAGGAATGCGATAGAAGCGTGCGTGAGAGCGTCGCGGCGTGGAGGTTTTTTACTGGATACGCCGATAGAGAATTGTTTCCATCTGTTTACGCCGGAAGGAGAAAAGCAGTGGGCTGAGGGATGGACTTATGACCGGATCAGTCCGCTGGAGGGGCCGGAAGAGGAAGGGCTTATCTTTCGCACCCACGATGCGCGCGGCCTGGAGATGATCTGGCGGATCCAAAGACTGGATTTTCCAACCAACGCATCGTATTACGTCGTTACAACGGGCTCGCACGTCACCGAGGTGAACGTCGCCCTCAAAGCCGTGGATTCCGGGAAGACGCATGTTGAAGTCGAGTATGTGTATGTGCCATTTTCGTCTGCGGGTGTCGATTATGTTGAGACTGTAACGGAAGACGCGTATCGGGAGAGGATGCTTCACTGGAAGCGAAGCATAGATAAGCGTTAAATCTTGTACCACGAAGAGCACGGAGAAAAAAATATTCATATCTCTGTGTTGCTCATAGTTGAATTCGTCGCGAAATTCGGAGAAAAAAAAACATCTCCCTATCTCCCTTATCCGGCTTATCTCCTTTGGGGTGCGGGGCGAAGCCCCGCTCTGCGTTCTCCGTGATTCCGTGGTGAATAGTTCTCTCATTGGTTCCATTTATTGAACCGTTCGTAGCAAAACATTTGCCTTTCGAGTAAAAAATCGATAAATGTTTCCCTTAAGAGGAGTTTTTGATGCATCCTACTCTGGCAAACGGAAAGGTGTGTTATATAGAGATTCCGGCTGACGATATCAGTCGTTCGGCCGAATTTTACGGCGCAGTTTTCGGGTGGCATATTCGGAAGCATGGCGATGGGCGAATCGCGTTTGACGACACGACCGGTGAAGTGAGCGGAACATGGGTTGTGGGTCGCCCACTTTCAACGATACCTGGCCTGCTCATCTACATCATGGTCGACAGCGTGGCAGAAACACTGGATGCAATTGTTGCGCATGGCGGTGAGATCGTGCAGGGGATCGGCGCGGATGCGCCCGAGGTGACAGCGAGATTTAGCGATCCCGCAGGGAACGTGATCGGTCTTTATCAGGAACCGGCCAAATAATGTTGCGAAAAGAGGCAGTTGACGAAAAACAATGAGCCTGGAGAGAACGGAATATTTCAGAAGTGATCTGCTGAATGTTCGATACGTCGCGTGTCGTTCAGCAAAAAAGGAGACAAGCGATGTGGAGACTTCTGATGCCGATGTACTGGTTCTTCCCCTTCGCGGCGCGTTCCTTGAGCACTTTTCTCATGGCTCCAGAGTTCTTGCGGAGCCGAATGTGGCCCTGATATTTCCAACCGGCCGCTCCTGCAAAGTGAGCCATCCTGTATCCACAGAAGACGATTGCCTTGCTCTTGAATTTTCAGCGAACATTTTCCAGGACGTTCTTGAAGCTGTGCTCTTCTGTAGAAAGATTTCATCACCGGGTACACACAGTCTTCTTTCACCACGCGCGATGGCAGCCAGAAATCTGATCTGGCGCAGGCTCGCTCAAAAGCTAGCAAACCCGCTTGAAGTCGAGGAAACTGCTCTCGCTTTACTGTCTTACGTTTTGCGTTGCTCGCGTGAAGATCGGGCGCCGCAGCGCGGGAACTCAAGAATCTTCCGGCAGATCGAAGCCGCCAAAGTTGTTCTGCTGTCGCATCCGGAAAGAAATTGGAGTCTGGCCTCGATTGCGACAGCGCTGAAATGTTCTCCATATCATTTGACTCGGAGTTTCCGTGAAAAGATCGGTGTACCACTACACCGTTATCTTCTGCACATTCGATTGTCCCGAGCCCTCGATCTGCTCCTGGAGACCAATCACGATTTGACAACGATCGCGCTGGATCTGGGCTTCTCCAGTCATAGCCACTTCAGCGCTTCCTTTCGACAGTTGGTCGGATTCAGTCCTCGTCGGCTGCGTGAGGTCACCAGCTCACGTATCGCCGCTGAAACTCGCAAGATTTTGATAGCGCCGCTCTCCTGATACCACTACAGTTTCAACTGATGGTTCTCATGAGCATGCTGCTTTTGCTCAGTGCAACGGCGGCTGAAATTACGAGCAGGGAGACAACAATGACTGCATTTGCTGAAGTTCTGCAATCAGACACTCGATCGGCGGAAATCAAATCCGAGTCCGATATTTATGGCTGGTTGATTGGAAGCTGGAAGATTCGCGCTGTTGATTATGAAGAGGACGGTTCGAAAAAAGAAACGCTGGCTGAATGGCACTTTGCTAGAGTCCTGGAAGGACGAGCGATACAGGATGTATTCATTGTTCCGGCGCGTGATCAAAGATCAGCCGGGGCATCGAAGGAACGGAATCGGTACGGAACGTCCGTGCGGTATTACGATCCGGAAAAGGATGTGTGGCACATCACCTGGATCAACCCTGTAAGGAGCGTGGAAAATCATCTTGTCGGCCGAAAAGTCGGAAATGAAATCGTTCAGGAAGGAAGAGACGGGATGGGCGGTGGATGAGATGGTGTTTCCGTGATATTAATGCCGATTCCTTTCGATGGACCGGAGAAGAATCACCGGATCAGGGCAAAAGCTGGCGCGTAGGTGCGGAATTCTTCGGTGTGCGCATCACAGACACGCGGTGAAAGAGCAAGACACAGGATACGCGAGACTTTTGAATCAAC
>CAVYSN010000011.1:0-159076 GCA_963771165.1 uncultured bacterium
CGCGGGGCGCGTCGCCTGGTACGAAGTACTCAGCCGTCGCCAGCGTCCGAAGGCGCGCGAAGTTTTCCGAGGACGTCCGCGACCAGCGGAATCGTCGTGAGGATGCCGATCGCGAGCAGCGTCCAACCGACGGTGCGGCGTTGCTCGGGCTTCAACCGGTCGCCGAGCAGCAGCGCGAGGCCCGCGCCGCCGGCTGCGCGCGTTGCCGCGACTGCGGCAATTTCAGGAAGAGTCAACGAAACGTGTTTCATGGAGCTCACCTCCTTCGGGTCGATGCGCGAACGGTCGGTCCGACTGTCCGTGCAGACTACCGGATCGGCATCGTGTAGCAGACCGCGTTCCCGTCGAGAACGACGGTCCCGTCGCCGCGCAGGACCCGCGTCTCGAGTTCGGTGATCGGCTTGTCGGTGCGGACCTTCGTCACCTTCACTTCGCCGGTGATCGTGTCGCCAGGACGCACCGGAGCCTTGAAGCCCCAGTTGACCTGCATGAAGACTGTGCCCGGCCCCGGCAGTTCTTCCGCGACGACCGCGTTCAGGATGGCGCTCGTCACACCGCCCTGCACGACGATGCCGCCGAAGGGTGTCGCGCGAGCCGCCGCTTCGTCGTAATGCAGGGGATTCCGATCGCCGCTCATCTCGGTGAAGAGCTCGATGTCGCGCGCCGTGACGTCTCTCGTCCTGCGCGCAGTCTGACCGACCGCCGGCATTCCATTGGGCCAAGCCTTGCGCTCCGAGTTCATGCTTCATCTCCTGGAAAGCTTCCCCGCGGGCCGATCAGTCTAGGCCCGATCGCGGTCCATTGCTACCGGGTCCGGCGCCCGGTTGTCGCGCGTCGCACCGACACCGAAGGACGGCCACGATTGCCGAGCCCCAGGACGCACCCCGTACCAAGGACGCGGTACGGAGTACGGGGTTAGAATCAGGCAAATGGACGCGGGGACGAATTCTGTCCCGCGAGTGGGGCAAACTTCAGAGGCGTTCGATGAGCGCAGCGCGTTTCATGATGATTCCCGGCGCTCCCGCGCCAGTGGCGCCGTTTTCGCACGCGGTCGAAGTCGACGGATGGGTGTTCCTCACGGGACAGATGCCCACCGATCCGAACGACGATGGCGCGCCGCTGCCCACCGGTATCGAGGCCCAGACCCGCCGCGTGATGGACAACCTCGTCCTGGTGCTGAATGGCGCGGGCGTCGGACTCGAGCACGTGGTGGCGACACGTGCCTTCCTCCGCAATTTCGAGCGCGACTACGGCCCGATGAATGAGGTCTATCGTTCCTATTTTCGGGAGGATCGCTTGCCGGCGCGGACATGTGTCGGCGTGAACGGGCTCGCGCGCAATGCGCTGGTCGAGATCGACTTCATCGCGCGAAGGCCTTAGCCCTCGCGCAAGTTGTCACGCGTTATCCGGAGGCTAGCCCATGTTTCCGACCTCGCGCGTCGCTGCAACGCTCGCCGCCGCGCTCCTCGTGGCTCTCGCAACCACCGCAGCCACGGCGCAGGAAACCGTTCTGCAGAACGATAGCTTCATGAGCGGGCAATCCGTCGTCTTCCAGGGCGGGTTCGTCACCGGAGAGATCGCGGCCTCCCGATTCCTGCCGAGCGGCTCGCCGTCGTACCTCGTGAAACGCATCCAGCTCCTGTTCGGCGGCGTGACCGCGGTCCGGCTCATCACGCTGCGGATCTGGAATGACGCCGCCGGCACCACGATCCCCGGCGACGAGCTGTTCTCCGGTGAATTCGTCCTGACCGGATCGAACACGGCGCTTCAGGAGATCGATCTCGTTGAGAACGACGTGATCGTCACCGGCCAGTTCCGCGTCGGCATCGAGTTCCACGACGATGGCCTCCCATCGGTCGCGAACGACACGGATGGCATTCAGGCGACCAGGAACTTCATTCTCGCCCAAGGCATCGGGTGGGCGCAGTCGAACGTGCTCGGAGTCACCGGGGACTGGGTGCTCCGCGCCGTCGTAACTGCAACGGCGGGGGATTCGGCCGACCTGTCCGTAACCAAGGTCGATGCGCCGGACCCGGTGATCGCGGGCAACGACCTGGCGTACACCGTCACCGTGAACAACGCGGGCCCGAGTAATGCCGCGTCGGCATCGCTGTCCGACACGCTGCCGGCGGGAACCACGTTCGTGTCGCTGAGCTCTCCCGGCGGCTGGAGCTGCACGACGCCCGCCGTGGGCGCAGGCGGGACCGTGTCATGCGGCAACGCGAGTGTCGCGCCCGGCAGCGCGGTGTTCACCCTGGTCGTGAAGGTCGGGGCCGCGGTGGCATCGGGCACGGTGCTGACCAACACCGCGACGGTGTCGTCGGCCACGACCGATCCGAACCCGGGCAACGATAGCGCCACCGCGACTACCACCGTGGGCAGCCCGCATATCGATATCGACGGGAACAGCAGTTACGACGCGCTGACCGACGGATTGCTGATCGTCCGCAATCTGGCCGGGCTGACCGGAACCTCGCTCACCGGCGGTGCCATAGGGCAAGGGGCGACGCGATCGACGCCCGCGGAGATCGTGCAGTACCTCGACACCATACGGCCGCACCTGGACGTGGACGGCGATGGTATCGCGGATGCGCTCACCGATGGGTTGCTGATGATGCCGTTACCTGTTCGGCCTGCGGGAACCGGCGCTAACCGCGGGAGCGATTGGGGCGGAAGCCACGCGCACACCGGCGCAGATCGAGGCGTACATTCAGTCGCTGATGCCGTAGCAGGACTTCGTACTCGGCCCTTCGGCCTTCGCACTCTGCACCTTGGCCGGAGAAATGACTGAAGCCGCCTGGTGGCGGCTTCAGCGGTCAAACGGCCAAGAGTCCTGGCGAGCCGGTGCTGTAGCTTGTCACTACGGACCGACAATGCCAGTCGCGCGTCTGACGGCTCAAAGCCTAGACCTCCGGCACGGACGAATCATTGTCGCAGATCAAAGTAGTGTGCTTGCTGCGGCGCACCCAATCCGGCGTGCTCCGTACTCAGCCCTTCGCCCTTCGGGCTGAGGGCGCAGGAGCTCTCGATCGCACCTCGTACCCGATGCGCGGCTCGGTGTTCTGCTTCCGCCAAAGCCTGGTGAGCTCTGCGACCGTGTCCGCCGAATGTTTGAGCAAGCCGCTCTGGGTTTTGTCCAGCGCCGCCATTGCGTGTCGTGGCGTGCGGGCCATGGCGAGGTCGGCGCAACCCTGAAGGTAGTATCCGATCGCCTGGCTTGTCGCGGTCCAGCAAAGCTGCTGCCATTCCTGCAACGGGCTGACTGCGGCAAGCACGGATTGGCCGAGACCGATACTCATACCCGCTTGACTGCAAGAACAGTGCCGGCAGGCAGCAGCAGCACGCCCCGCGGCAAGAGCAGGACGTGGATCGCCCTAAGCAGCACCGGGGGTCCCCTCGGCGCCCGTCGCTTATCGCGCGCCTGCGGCAGAAGCTGACGCCTTACGGCAGCAGCTGCTCGTGTCGCAGCCATCGGCGCTGCGGTGGCGCCGCACTTCGTCGAGTTCCGAGGGGGCACCAAGGGGGCGCCGGCGTCTTGTTGCAATCCGGGCCACGTCCAGGTGCCTGAATCGTGGCGCCCCAGAGACGAATCGAACGTCCGACCTGCCCCTTAGGAGGGGGCTGCTCTATCCACTGAGCTACCGGGGCGAGGCTTCGAATGATAGCGGATTGCGAACGGCGGCGTAAGCTTGGACGACCGCGGAGGGATGGCGTGACGGCGACGCCGCAACGTCTGCCACAACAATATTGCAACGCGATGGGCACGCAAGCGTCGGAACGGGCGTGTTTCGGCGAAAATAGCGCCTGCGCAACCGACCCACTTCCGGGCCCCCGTGACGTTCGACTCGCTTTCCTTCCTGACTTTCCTCGCGCTGATCTACGTCGCCTACTGGTGCGTGCGCCCGTGGCGGGCGAGAAAGATGCTCCTGCTCGGCGCGAGCTACCTCTTCTACGGCGCGTGGAATCCGTTCTTCGTGCTGCTGATCGTTGCCACCACCGGCTTCGACTGGATCGCCGCGCGCTGGATGGAACGGGTGGAACAGCAGGCTCGGCGCAAGCTGATCCTGGCGGCGTCGATCACGATCAATCTTTGCGCCCTCGGTTTCTTCAAGTACGCCCAGTTCTTCGCCGACAACGCGATCGACCTCGCGCGGCTCGCCGGCGTCGACTTCAAGCCGATCTCGCTCGGCATCATCCTGCCGGTAGGCATCTCGTTCTACACGTTCGAAAGTCTGTCGTACGTGGTCGATGTCTATCGCCGGCGCATTCCGGCATCGCGCAGCCTGCTCGATTACGGCCTCTACGTGACCTTCTTCCCGCACCTGGTTGCGGGGCCGATCCTGCGTTACGGCGATTTCGAGCCGCAGTGCGCGGTCGAAAAGTCGTGGCGCTCGACGGCGCTGGGCAAGGGGCTCGCCCTGTTCGTCTACGGGCTGGCGCTGAAGGTGTGCCTCGCCGACCTCGTGTTCGCGCCGATCGTCGACCAGGTGTTTGCGCGCGGCGCGACGCTCGGTACGGGGGACCTCTGGCTCGGCGCTTCGTCGTTTTCGCTGCAGGCCTACTGCGACTTCGCCGGCTATTCGATGTGCGCGATCGGCGTCGCGATGATGTTCGGGTTTCGCTTTCCGTCGAATTTCGACAGCCCGTTCGGCGCCATCGGCATGGCCGATCTGTGGACGCGCTGGCACATGTCGCTGTCGACCTGGCTGCGCGATTACGTGTTCAATCCGCTCGGCGGTTACCGCCAGGGGCGCACGCGCGCTTACGCGAACCTGATCGTGACGTTTCTGCTGTGCGGACTCTGGCACGGGGCGGCATGGACCTACGTCGTGTGGGGCGGGTTGAATGGCCTGTTCCAGGTTCTGGAGCGGATTTTCCGCGATCACGTGTTCGACTTCGCGTGCGCCATTGGGCCGCCCGCGCCGTGTTCGCGGTCGTGACGTTCGGCATGTTCACGGTGGCCGTGGTGTTCTTCCGCGCGACGTCGATGGGGCAGGCGGGTTCGATCCTCGCGGGGATGTTCGGTTTCGCGGCTGACGCGCCGGGCGTGGTGCTGGCATCAGGCGACCGCTGATTGGCGCGCTCGGCGCCGTCCTCGTGGTCGGGTGCCACATCGCGACCGCGGGATTGCGCGGTTGGGATTGGCTCGACGACTGGGCGGTCTGGCGGCGCGCGGCCACGGTTGCGCTGGCGCTTGCCGCGATCATGTTCTCGCCGGGGTTCAACCCGGCCTTCATTTATTTCCAGTTCTGACGTGGACCGGTCCTGGCTCAAAGCGTGGATTGCCGCTACCCTGATCGCCGCGACGCTGGCCGCGGGATATGAGGGCTTTCTGCGGACTCGAAATTACGTTCCCACGGTGCAGGACGACGCCGATGTAATCAGCATGGTACCAGCAGGATCGAAATTTACAGAATGAACACGGTTGCCGTGCGAACGGATCCGCGATGATGTTCCTGACTTGAGATCATGCAGTACAAGTTCTGAAGTAGACTCCGGCAAGTCAAAAATATTTTTGGAGGACGATGTCACTGAAACCAATAGTCGATTGTCTTTTGAAATCGCGATCGCGGTTATGCGGTCGCCATTGCCGGCATCTAAAATCCTTACTGAGTCGTCGTTCAAGTTCCACCGGTACAGCTTTCCCGATAAATCTCCCGATATCAGACTGCCGTCAGTCGAATACGCTAACCTCCCAAAAGGGACGGTTTTGCTTTGCTCGAGAACCCGAGTCCTATTGGTTTGTAAGTTCCAGACCTGAATACCTCTTGGACCGATTGCTGCTGCAGACTTTGAATCCACTGAAATCACAGCTTCCTCATACGTATCTGTAGGGAACAGACTTTCCAGAAATAAATCCTTGCCTTCTGTTACGGATATCAGGTGAACTCCATTGCCTGTGACAGATAGAATGTGTTTTCCGGACGAATCTACGTTGAAAGAATCTGTGTTCCATTTAGAATTCCAAAGAAGTCGGGAAGCGTATGATTTTCCGGGCAAACTCCAAATACGAATCCCTTCAGAAGAAGCTGTTATCAGGGATTGTCCATCGGTTGTAAATCGTGGGTTTGAATCAAAGTATACATAGGGATGGCTACGCCTGGCCGGATAGAATGCCAGACTGGCTCCGCCTGAAATCGCGATCCAACGCTTCTGTTTATCAAAAATCACCGATCCCGAACCGTCGATGGAACGGAACAGAAGAGGTTGCATTTTTTCGTCTATTAAATCCCATCGAGCAAGGCCATCACCTTGCAGTCCAAAAAGATAATTACCATCTGGATCAAACGAAATGCGCCTTCCTGTTCCAGGAATTGTTCGAACAGGATTTTTGCGTCCCGGTATCAATGACCAAATTCGAATCTCAGAGTTGTTTGAAGATGCAATCTGATTCCCATTCGGATGAAAGCGGACAAACCCTGTATCGATACGGTGATTTCCGATCCTTTGTTCAGGGCCGATAGCGTGACCGTTCAACGATCGAACATAAACCTGATCACCGGTCGCATATCCGATCCAATGTCCAGCTAAATCGATATCCAGGCATCTCCAATAGGTACTCTTCAGACTAAAACGACCGATGATTTCAGGTTCATTTTGATCAAAGCCCCAAACTCGAATGATAGAATCGCTCCAGCCGAACGACGCCGTGCGGCTTGCTAAATCCGTAATCAGAAAAGCTCTGTTCCCTCTCACAAGACACATCGTGTTTCCTTCTAGCTGAAACATTCGTACCAATTTGTTTTCAGATATAGACCACACTTTGACTACTCTCGGGTCTTCTCTCCACGTCCAGAGGAGCAAATTACTCTCCGGCGAAAACTGTGAGGTCCAAGGAACATAATTGCCCGGTAGGAAGGGTGGCTGAACAGTTCGCTTTGCGGATCCATCTTGGTCTAAGAGATCGATTGACCCATCGGATCGTCCGACAGCAAGCCATCTTCCATTCGGACTGAGCTCCACAGAGACGTTTCTCCCAATTTCCATCATCCGGGCGACAGGACCTTCGGACAACGCTTGCAAAGCGAAGCGGCGGCCTTGAGCCGTGTCTGCGCGCTCCAGACTTGCAAGCGCGTATGCTAGCTTGGTTGTTGAATCGGACTCGGGCAAAGCCCGTCCTGCGTTTAATGCGACACCCGCTTCCGCATGTTTTGCTTGCAACACCGCCTCTTCGCGGGCAATCAATGCTTTTTGCCAGAAATTGGCGATCACTCCAAGCGCAGCCAGTAATACTACAAATATAGCAGCTACGGTGATTTGCCGGCGCCTGCGTTTCCTGTTGGCGTTGAGTGACATGGCTTGAGCGAACGCTTCTTCGGTGCTGGTCAACCCGCCCGGGTATCGGTGTCGCCAGACCTGGTATTCCAAAAATGCATCTCCGGTCCAGAGTAGGTCCTGTGATCGGTCTCTCTCCACCCAAAGACCGGCAGCCTGCCGCAACTGATCGCGAAGCAATGCGCTTTCGGAATCCTGCGTTTGCCATTTCACCAGGCGCGGCCAATTGGTGATTAGAGATTCATGACTGATCTCCACACGACTTCTTGAATTTTCACCCTGATCTACTGATTCGAATGATGTGAGCAGGCGCGCATCGATCAAAGTGTGGAGCACTAATTCAGCCGGGTCCTGTTCGGGGAAAACACTCAATAATTCTTTGATTTCCCGCGCGATTCGTGTTTGTCGAGAAGAAATTAAATTGCGGAAAATTTCGCGGACAATCGATTCATTCCCAGGTCCAAGCTTCATCATCGTATTTTCCGCATGTTGGGCAAGAGCCCCCGGGACTCCACCAATTGATTTGTAAGCTTCGCGCGTCAATTGTCCTTTTCGCCGATCCCTCTTCTCCCACAACAACGATGCAGCAAATGCGAGCGATGGTAATGCGCCTCTTTCTTTTTCTAGGTCTCTCAGCATGTCATCCACCAGCGTTTCGTCTTCAAAACGATAACCACATTTCAACGCTGGCTGAACCAGAGCGCGGCGTAATGCACTTCCGGTGAGAGGCAGCATAGCCGTCAATTCAGAAAAGATTGGCGCCAGCGCCTCGTATCCTTTGCAGAGAATCAGGAAATCATCGCGCATGGCGAGAAGAATGCGAATCTTCGTTTCCATCGCTGCCCGTCCTAATAATTCTGCAAAGCGGGACTGAACGGAAGGTGGATTCAGCGTAAACAGCTCCTCAAAACGATCCACGATCAATACAAATTCGATATGTCCTTGACGTAATCGGTTCAGAATTGAGATTGCGACTTCCGGCTCTTCCAATCGGAGCAGCTCTGCGTTGTCGGCCTCAGTTACCGAAAGATGCGAAGTCAGAGTTTGCCGCAGATGTACGAACGGTGCATCACCTGGATGCACGATCACGCTACGCCAATCCTTCGGCAGGGCAGGAAGCAGTCCGGCTTGAAGCAAAGAAGTTTTGCCTGCGCCAGACGGGCCGATCAGTGCCAACAACTGTTGTTGCTGCACTTTTTTAATGAGCGTTTCTACTTCCTGTTCACGGCCGAAAAAATAATCTGAATCCTTCCCTTGAAATGAAGCAAGACCCGGATACGGTGTTTGTCGTTCCCCAGCTTCCGTGCGAAGCGGGATTTCTTCCAGCGCCCGCGAGAGTGCTGTAGCCGATTCGAAGCGGCGATCCCTGTTCGGAGCAACGGCGCGAGCAATAACTTCTTTCCATGGGCTGTCCGGCAGCTGCATCGGATCTTCACGTACTGACTTCCATATCACTTCTCGGGTCGTCTTGCTTTGCGCTCCTCTTGTGTGAATCATTTCTGCAAGCACGACGCCTGCTGAGAAAATATCGCTGCGCGCATCGATCTTGGCGCCGGCGATTTGTTCAGGAGACATGTAAGGAAGCGTTCCTGAGATCGCTCTGCTGGTCTGCATGATTGGTTCGGCGATTCCAAGATCCATCACTACCACCCGCCCGGTGCGAGTAATCATAATGTTCTCCGGTTTCAAATCGCGGTGGACGAGTCCCGATCCATGGATTGCTTCGAGGCCTGCAAGGAATTGCGCAGCGATATCTCGCGTTTCCAGCAAATCCAGGGGGGCTCTCTGTTCCATCATTTCCTGAAGCGTGATTCCATCGATGTATTCCATCAGGATCAGTTCCCGATCTTCTTCGTTCACCAGATCGAAAATCCTGCACACATTAGGCGATATCACTTCGCGAGCCGTTCGGACTTCTCGCCGGATCAAATCGATCAGGTCTTCCGCGCGATGTCGGAAATCGAGCCGTAAAGTTTTCAGGGCTACATCAATTCGGAGCTTCAGATCAAACGCGCGCCAGACTTCACCCATCCCCCCTTTTCCAAGTTTCGAAAGAATCTGGAAGCGACCGGCGATCACTCGACCGGCATGAAGTAGAGGCTGCGGTTCGTGACTTCCCTTTAAGAGCGAAACAAGACCGGTCTCTTCAGAGGAAGCAGCAAATGCAGGAGTTTCGATAAAGCTTCCTATCTGATCCTCATGGGCAAGCAGCCGTTCGACATGTTTTCTTAAAGCGTCATCGCCGGAACATGCTTCATCCAAAAATGCCGATCTCTGATCGGATGGCAATTCCAAAACCGCATCGAGGATTCCATCAAGATCCTTCCATCTTGCTGCGTCACGTTCTGGCGTATTCATTTTTGGATCGCATCATAAAGCCATAATTTTGCTTTATGCCATTCGCGTCTCACGGTTCGCGGTGAAATCTTTTCTAATTCCGCGATCTCTTCATAATTCAAACCGGCAAAATATTTCATTTCGACAATTCGACTTTTCAAAGGATCCTGTTTCGCCAGTTCGGTGAGTGCTTCATCCAGAACAATCAGTTCTGTAGATTTCGATTCAGAAAGGAATGCTCCTTCATCAAAGGATATTTTCTGGGCCGGTCCGCCTCGTTTCGCGCGCTGTCGAGTTTTTGCATGATCGATTAGAATCCGCCGCATCATCTGTGCGGCGATTGCAAAAAAATGAGCACGATTCTGCCACCGAATACTTTTCAAATCGACAAGCTTGCAATAAGCTTCGTTGACCACTGCTGTGGTTTGCAGAGTGTGACCGCGCTTTTCGCCTCGCATCTGTCGCGCAGCCAGACGATGGAGTTCGGTATACACAAGCGGCATCAGTTTTTCCAACGCTTCTTTATCACCTTCCCCCCAGGCTAGTAAAAGGTCAGTGACGTTTTCGGGTGAAGGCGTATCCATCGCGTGTTCTTCAGATTATATCTTCTCACTCATTAGGCGATATCTTGCCCGGATTGCGGCCACCTATTTAACTGATTGGCACCTGAATTTCTTTTAACCTGGCCGCTTTTAGCATGCAATGTCGCCTTACTGGGTGACTTCAGTTCAACACGCCTTTGAAGATGGAGAATTGATGAAAACAAAATTGTTCTTGATGTTTCTCGTTTTTTTAATGATTACTTCGGTCAGTTTCGCTCAGGTCAAGATCAAAAAATCAAAACTTGCAGCTAGAGAACCCGGCTTTTTGCACGCATTTAGTCAATCGGCTCTTAATACAAAAACCGGACAGACGCTTGTTGTATGGGAGAGGTACGCTTCGTCTACAGACTGCCAGGTTTTGGGGAGATTGCTGAATTCGAAAGGAACTGCCAACAAAGACACATTCACTTTTTTTGACACGTTGGGAGCAAATCCCTCCGTGACGTACAACCCGGTTCTGGATGAATTCCTGCTGGCATACGATGATAATCCCGTCTGGGACGATAATCGTACATCGAACCTGTTTGTGCAGCGTTTGAACCGATCGGGGCAGAACATCGGTCAGCCGATCAATGTAACCGGTGGCTTGACTGTGAAGCCCAATTATTTTTCCAGGGTCCTGTTTAATCCTGTAACACAAGGTTACTTCGTGGTTTGGATTCGAGATGCAAAACTTGTTGGTGCGCTCCTGACATCGCAAGGTTCTCTCTCCGGACCGGTGGAAGATTTATCAACTTCTTATAGAGAGCCGGTGGCACTCGGGTACGTTTCTTCTTCCAGTAAAGTATTTGTCCTCGCCTGGTGGTTCGATGCTGATTCGGGTGGTAACCTGGATTCAAAAGCCAGTTACTACCTGGCGGCCCTCGATCCTGAGCTAAAAAATGCAAAGCCCAACAGCTTTAAAAAAGTGAATGAAAAAGACATCACGCGAGGAAGGTCAAGGTTCTATTGGGCTTCGAGTCTGGCGGTGCTCCCCGGGGACACAGGTGTGATCGTGTCTTACGCAGATAGCTCTTCTGTTAAAACGCGAAGATTCGACATCAACGGTAAACCGAAAGGCCATTCCTTTGCTGCCTTCGAGGGTTCGCTTCGAGGTGCGCAACTGTTGAATCCCACGGTAAGTTTTTGGACAAATCAAGAGGAATCGGTAGGGCTTTTGGTGGCTGTACAAGATGACGATCCGACCGGCTCACCGAACGGCGAAAGCACAAGCTGGGGTCAGTTTATCAACGCAACTGGAAAGCCTGCAGGCTCCCCCTTCTTCATTGAGACAACGTCACTAACCGAAACGTTTATCAGGTGCCGTCTCGCTGCTTTGCGAGGAAAAACCGCGGATACCTCCGCGCGATTTATTTATCTCACTGGCGTACCGGAAGTGATTCAAGGCGATTTCGCTAACGAGGAACTTCAGAAATTGACTTTAGAAGTTCCGTTGCAAGAGCCTTAGTCTCAGAATGGCCGCTTTTGTCGTGTTTTGGCGCTTTTTAATTAGAAGCAATAGCGAGTGGAGGTCTTTTTTAAGCTTGATTCTCGTCTTACTGATGACGCTGATCGCTCATGACGCCCAAGGAGGAAAGCGCAGTTCAGATGTATCCCATTACATCGCTGATGAAGACGCGAACTTCACGCCGGTTGTCAATTCGGACGGCAGTATCAGCCCGGGAGAGACACGCGCCCGCTTAAATTACTTCTACTACATCCGCAATAAAGGCTATATGGAAAACCGCGGCGCTTTCTACCTGACATTTCACCTTCACGTCACGCGGCCGTAATTACGGCAATGAGGTGTATCATGAAACAACAAAACCACATGCGCGGCAGAGGACAAGACGCATTCCAAACAGCACGCACAGCCGTTTTGGTGTTTTTCCTGAACTCACTGCTCTGTAGTTTTGTTTTTGCCCAAACAGAAACCGGCGGCATAGAAGGTACGGTTAAAGACAGCGAAGGCCGGCCGATTCCAGGCGCAACGATCATCGCTTCAAGTCCTTCTTTGATCGGAGCGAGTACGACGACATACTCCGCTCAAGATGGTTTTTATCGCTTTCCTGGTCTGACGTCAGGCACTTACAGCGTTCAGGCAAAGGTGACTGGATTCCGGCATGTCACACAAAACGGCATTCGTGTTTTTGCCGGAAAAACGTTAACCGTCGATTTTGATTTGGAATTGGAAGCTGTTACGGAAGCATTGGAAGTTTCGGCGAAGCCGCCGTTGATCGACGTAAGCACAACAGCAGTTTCCGTATCGGTTCCGCCTGAAATTATTGCCAACCTGCCGAAGCAAAATATAGAGAACCTCTTTGCTCTGACTCCAGGAATTGGAGATGATCTGGTTACATATGGCGCGGACCCTCATGGTATTCACGCAACGATCGATGGCGTAAGTGTTGGAAGCCCGAACGGTCGAGACTCCTGGGTCAACGGCCCTACACCTATTTTTGTTGAGTATGACTACAATTGGATCGATGAATTTCAGATAACTGGAATCGGCGCACCAGCGGAGTTCGGAAGGTTCACGGGAGTTACAGGCACTTTCATCACCCGCTCAGGAAGTAATCAATTTCACGGTTTATTCGAGACTTTTTTTCATAATGAAAATCTCACTTCAACGAATCTCCCTGATCCCGATCCGGAAGTTCCCTTTCAATCGTTTGATATAAGCACGCAGCTGGGTGGGCCCATTTTACGGGACAAATTATGGTTTTTTTCCGGAGTACAACATGGTCATAACGAAACCTACGTTCCTCTATACGATGTAAGCACAAATATAGACACCAAGATCATCGAAAAACTGACATATAAATGGAATGAAAACAACAACCTTTATGGCCTGCTGAATTTAAATATTGGTTCAAGCGAGGGCGGGGCAGGACCTGATGTGCTTCCTGAGGCAACAAGCAAAGGGAGAAATGTTCAATCGAGCTGGAATTTGTCCTGGATTTCACTACTCAACTCTCAGACAAACTTTGAAGCACGGTTTGGAGGATTTCACAATCACTTTTATAACGATGAGGATCGACCAGATGTGCCGGGTCATTTAGATTTGGGAACCGGGATTTCTTCCGTCAACGATCAAGGGTCAGGTGATGTTGATGAATCGCGTATTCAGATCAATGGCGCCCTCTCTCACTACGCCGCCGATTTCTTACAAGGGAGTCATGACTTTAAATTCGGAGTGCAGTATGAAAGATCAGACGCATTCGCGAATGACTATCAATTAAATGGAGGGTTCTTTTATTTTGATTACTACGGCCAGCCATTCCAGCGCCTTTCGGAATTCGGAAGGCAGGTGGATGGCACCAATGAATCAACGGCGGTCTATGCGCAAGACGATTGGAATATCACCGATCGTCTGAACGTGAGTCTCGGTGTTCGGTGGGACCACAATCGCGGAATCACCGATCGGGGAGTCGTCTTTGCAACGGATCCGGTAGCACCCCGGATCGGTGCCGTTTGGATGCTGAATAAAGAAAACCAGACTGTTATCAAGGTTCACTATGGCGATTATTATGAAGCCCTGGTGAATCGATATTTTGCTGGTTTAAGCGATGAGAGGCTTACACAGGTCTTTGAACAATTTAACCCGGAAACTGGACAGTGGGAAGGAATCGGCACCGTGCACAGGATTTTTGTTGGTGAAAAGAAATTCAAGCAGCCGTTTATGCGCGAGTTTACTTTGGGGGTCGATCGCGTTCTGCCGGGCGAAATTCCTGTTGGTATTCACTACATCCATCGAAGATACGGGAATTTTGTGGAAGATATTGGAATCTCCGACTATGAAGAGCTCCCTTTCGTAAATCCCCTAACGGGCGAAACGATCACTGTTTTCAATCGACTCGGGACAAATCCTGCCTTTCTTGTCACAAATCCGGACGAACTATTCCGCCGCTACCACGGGATTCAATTTACGGCCAGCAAATATTTATTTAGAAACCTTTCTGTTCAGGGATCGATTGTTTATTCTCGTTCGACCGGAAATGCCGTGGCACGGAATTCAACATTTTTAGATACGCCCAATACGCTGATCAATTTTCCCGGACGACTTGTGAACGACCCGACCATCGCCTGGAAAATTGTTGGAAGCTATGCTTTTCCACTGGGATTCAATACCGGCTGGTATCTACGTCATGAAAGCGGCGATACATGGGCTGCCACGGGAAATCCCCGTTTACCGTGTTGTCCAACAACTCGAATTTTCTTAGAACCTGCAGGTTCGAGGCGGTTTCCTTCGTACACTCTGCTGGACATGCGAGTGGAAAAGCAATTTCGCATTTACACCGGCCAAATCCGTTTCACGTTGGATGTGTTTAATGTGTTCAACAGCTCTTTTGCGGTAAACGTCCAGGATCGATTCGAGCGGCCCGACTTCGGAATACCGAATGGTTTTACAGAGCCTCGCACGATGCGTCTCGGCATTCGTTACACCTTCTAGCCGAAAACCAGTAACCTCACAGTGGCGTGGACCAGGGGTTGATCACGTCAAGACCGGGATAATCGAAGTCCTCAGAATTTCGGGTTACAATTCGCAACTCATAGCGCAGGGCAGTTGCAGCAAGAAGACTGTCGATGGCAGGAACAGGTCTGCCAGTCCTGGCCATGAGACGTCCCCAATGATCCGCAACGGACAAATCTATAGAGAGAACACGTCCCTCGAACCATGCGGGCAGCTCGTGTTCGAGCCACATCCGGAGCTTCTCCTTACGTTTCTTGTCCCCAAGAAACTCGATGCCTTTCCTGATCTCGCCCAAAGTCAAAACGCTTATGAAAAGAGCCTCTCCAGGAACTCCATCAAGCCATGAAATCACCGCCTGGTTCGGTTTGCGTCGGATGGTTTCCGACAGGACGTTTGTATCCAGCAGATAACTCATTCCAGATCCACTTTTCGCGTCACTGATGCACTTCGTTGCACTTTCAACTGGAGACCATAGAGCGGAGATTGCCGCATGAACTGAACAAAAGTCTCCCGCGGACGCTTGAGCTGCTCATACTCATCATTTGAAATAACTACAACGGCCGGAATCCCATGAACCGTAATCTGTTGCGGTCCTTCATTCGCCGCCTTTTTTACAAGCTCGCTCAACCGCGCCTTTGCGACCTGCAATTGCCATGTTTTCATAGTATCCTCAATCTAGTCTAACTAGGTAGAATAATGTCTATCGAGAGGAGAGTCAAGGACATGCCAATATACTCGGCAGGCGATGGTTTGAACGAACCGGATCTTTTCGGTCCAGCCAAACGAACTTACGGTCGAGTGACGTGAATATGGAATGTCATGTAAAATGCGCCTCGGTTCTCTCTAACAGATGTATTCTTGTGTGTATATCTGATGAACGTTAATCGCGCCCTGGTCTTACCAGGACTCGTGTTGCCATCAGCATCCACAACAGGAATTGGATCGATAAACCAATCGTTACAGCCGACCGAATCGGCGGAATTACAGGAGATCTGCACCTGTTGCGTCTCGACTTCGCCTAAACCGCTGTTCCCCATGTCGAGGCGATAGTAATCTTTCGATCCCGCATTCAACGGCCACATGCCCAGATTCATGTTACAGAGAATCTTGTCACCGGCCTTCATAGGAAGAAAACCAGTATTGTGCATTGAGCATTGGTTCATGAA
Source organism: uncultured bacterium (assembly GCA_963771165.1). GTDB lineage: Bacteria > Acidobacteriota > HRBIN11 > JAKEFK01 > JAKEFK01 > JAKEFK01. The sequence continues at coordinate 15,834 of CAVYSN010000011.1, forward strand.
ACGCATTCCGGTGTAGACCGTTCCCCACTAAGGCGGATTTGCTGGAACGATGAACCCCGGGTCTCCTTCAACAACTTCATTGTCTCGGCTGAACGTAATTGCAATGTTGCGAACGTTTGCGCCCGGGACTGCCAGTTGCAATACCCTGTCTGCATATTCTCTGCCGTTAAAGCCGTTGACCATCAGCATGGAAAAAGTATCATCCGGCTCATGTTCGTACACGCCGCCTCCGTCGCTTTGCAGAGAGTAGGGGGCGTCATTGCCATCGTAATCATAAATATTCTGAGTGATCGGTATTTCATCAGACTTACGTCCGCCTGCGGCGTGAACGTTGAATGCAAGTATCACAGCAAGGAGTAAACATAATGTTTTCATAGATCCTCCTTTGGATGATTCATTGGACGTTGAGACTGATGTTCAATTTCAGGATTTGACTTCCGACGCCATACCACTGAAGCGATTGATTGAAGTCCCCTCTTTTTTGTAGAAGACCGTAGTAAACGAAACGAGCCACTGATTCGCCTGGCTTCACCGGTAATGCAATGATTTCCCCGCCATCCACGATTTTCTCGTTCTCCCCTGTTGTATACAATCTCTGGGGAGTTCCTACTGGCTTCCCATTCTCATTCAGAGCTTGTGCCCAAACAGAAGCTGCGCCATCAATCCCTTCATCTTCCACAGCGATTAACATTCCACGAACGTTGCCGGAAATCGTTGAAAAAGCGGCAGAAGAAAACAGCAGCTGCTCACGTTTTACGGGTGAATTGAAGGCGACAAACGGTGGGCTGGAGAGTTCTCCACTTGCATTAATCTTGCGTCCTTTGACACTCTGATTATCGGTGTAGTAGACGATCGGAGAATCAGGTGACGAAAACGAAAGCGATTGCGCCAGTAATCGGAAAGTGGACCTGTTCTGATCGGGAGCAGGGTTGAGCACACGATTGACATTGATCTTGACAAAATCGCCAACCTGCAGATCCTTGAGCTTCGAAGGATCGACATTTGCCAGGCTATAGTCGCCATACTCGATAATGGGTTGCGAGTATGGTGTATACTCATGCGCCAGCACCAGCAGTTTGCCGCTGGATGGAAGGAGTGCGAAATCACGTGGTAACAGGGGTCCTAACCCGGCCTTAATCTCTCGCAGAGGACCATTCAGAGTCCCGCTCGATGTAACGAAAGCATAAAAACCGAATGATACGGAGAGAAAATAGCCGCCTGTTTTTGGGTTGAATACTAGATCAGTGGGCTCATGCTCCTGATTCGCTGTGCTAGGATCACTGCTGGTAATTTCGATTGCTTTTCCGATGGGTCGCCCATCCGGTTTGAGTCGCAAAAGGTATACATCGTAACCTGCGTTGTTCGGACGGTCGTTATAAGCGAGTAAGAACTCATTTGTAACAGGGTTGTAGGCCAGTGATAAGTTCGGGCTGTTGAGCGGATTTTCAACAAGAGTCACAATCGTGAATGGTTTCCCAACTGTTTTGCCGCTTGCGTTCACGATCCTGCCTACAATTTTGTCCTTTCGATTCGGAGAACCCCAATCGATCCATACGATCAGCGTATCGCCGGTTTGCGTATTGAATTCAAATTGAGGGACCAGCACTTTAAAATTTTTCTGTGCAGGCAATATGTTTGACTTCTTTTCGAGCTGAACCTGTGCGGCTGCAATTGCCGCTGTGAGCAGGAGAAAAGAAATTACAAGAAGTTTTCTAATCACGCTAAAGCGCCTTAAAATTTTCATTCTGCCTCCTCTTTGGCTTGTTCTGCCTCAACAGATGAAAGCGAAACCTAGCGGCAATAACGGCCACAAGCGACGTTTTATGAAGGAACACTCTCTCCAAGAGGGGCTTTTTGAATAACTGAGAGAAGAAAAGGAGCTTCTGTATTCTGACAGGCCACTTCGTTATGAAAATATCGCTTTTTATATATGGGGATAACGCAGGATTATAATGTCCGGTAGCAGGATTCGAGTCAAAGGAAGATGGACACACCTTCATCTAAGAACGTGACGGAGCTTCTGATTGCGTGGGGGGAAGGGGATAAGGAGGCGCTCGATCAGCTCATGCCGCTCGTTTACAAAGAGCTTTATCGTCTGGCAGCCCGGCAAATGCAGGGAGAGAAGCGTGGTCATACGCTGCAGACAACGGCACTTGTGAACGAAGCTTACGGCAAGCTGGTCAATTTGAAGCGCATTCGCTGGCAAAACCGCGCACAATTCTTTGCCATTGCGGGCCAGATGATGCGGCAGATCCTGATCGATCATGCGAAGGCTCGGCTGTGCGACAAACGCGGTGGGGGCGCGCCAAAGATCTCATTTGATGAGGGAGCATTCCTTACTGAAGCCAGATCCGCGGAGTTGATTTCCCTGGACGATGCACTCACTCAACTGTCGAAACAGGACCCTTTAAAGAGTCGAATTGTCGAGATGAAATTTTTTGCGGGGTTGGATTATGAGGAGATTGCTGAAGTAGAAAAGATTTCATCCCGGACCGTCAGACGTGAATGGCATAAAGCAAAGTTGTGGCTTCACAAGGCAATCCAGCAATGAAAAATCCAGAAATGGACCCGGTGCGATGGAGGCAACTGGATGAATTGCTGGACGCGGCATTGGAATTACCCACTGATCAAAGATCAGCCTTTCTGGATCAAGCATGTGCCGGCGATGATGCTCTTCGATTCGAGATCGATCAATTGCTTGCTCAAGACGATCAGGTGCGCAGCTTTATCGAAACTCCTGCATTTCATGCGACGCCCGAACAAACGGATACTTCCCATCTGGTTTCGTTGTTGAAGGGCGGCGCGCAACTTGAGCCGCTGCTTCGTACGGGCAGGCTGGTAGCGGGTCGCTACCAGACCTTAACGCGACTCGGGAAAGGGGGGATGGGCGAGGTGTGGCATGCCTACGACCTGAAGCTGCGAATTGATGTGGCCCTTAAATCACTTCGGCATGATCTCTACCAGCGTCCGGAAGAACTTGTCGATTTGATCCGTCGCGAGGTCCGTACTGCTCGCGAAGTGGTTTCGGCAAATGTTTGTCGAATTTTCGATCTTGTCAGTGAGGAAGATCAGGAATTGATCTCGATGGAATACATCGATGGGATTACCCTGATGAAAATGATGGAACAGAGTGGTCCGTTGGATTTGCGAGAAGCAAGGGACATCGCGGCGCAATTTCTGGCAGGACTTGATGCCATCCATGCTGCAGGGTTGGTTCATCGTGATCTGAAACCGGAAAACATTATGATTACCCGCACGGGTCGCGTCGTAGTTATGGACCTCGGGATCGCTGAGCCGGTTGCACAGACCGGTAGTGTGATCTCAGGAACGTTTCCCTATATGTCGCCCGAGCAATTAGCGGGAGGACTAATAGATGCGCGCAGCGACATCTTTTCAGCGGGCGTGGTACTGGCTGAGATGGTTGGTACAAGAGGAACAGAGAGCAAGAATACGCGTGAACTGATCTGGAAGGCGGTGCGTGAGGATCCGATGCAGCTGCCGGACGGTCCCTGGAAAGCACTCCTTGCCCGCGCAGTGGCATCGAATCGAGAAAACCGGTTCGAGTCCGCATCGGCGCTCTCTCGCGCGCTGGAAGAATTCACTCTTCGCAGCGAAGCCGGCGAAGTTCAAACTCCCTACCCTGGCCTTGCTTCGTTTCAAACACAAAATTCTGAGTTTTTTTTCGGACGCGAGCAGGAAGTAGAGACGCTAATCAAGAAACTGCAACAACAGAATTTACTGGCACTGATCGGCCCTTCGGGAGCAGGCAAGACTTCATTTCTTCAAGCAGGGCTTATCCCTTCGTTACCCAAAGAATGGTGCAGCGTGCTTACCCATCCCGGCAATGCCCCAATGAACAATTTGAGACAGTATCTTGCCCCATTGCTCCCGGAAGATAAAAGAGCATTTGAAGAGCCGCAAGCGGCGATTCGGATCTTGCTTCAGAAACATTTGGAAGTTGTGTTGATTGTGGATCGTTTTGAGGAGCTATTCACACTGAATCCACCGGAAGTTCAGGCGCACTTTGCCGAAATGTTGGGACGGGCTGCGACGGAAACAAATGTGCGGGTCCTTCTTTCGATGCGCGATGATTTTCTCATCTTCTGTAAAGAACACCTGCCGCTCGTTCCAATCTTTTCCGAATTATCTGCCATGCTGCCTTTAAGCGGCGCAGGATTGCGGCGGGCACTTGTGCAGCCGGCTCTCAAATGCGGTTATCGTTTTGAAGACGAGACTCTAGTCGATGACATTCTAAGAGACCTCGAAAAAGAAAGAGGCGCGCTTCCACTGCTTGCATTTGCCGCGTCGTTATTGTGGGAACAAAGAGATCGTCAAAAAGGAGAATTGACGCGTAAAGCATACGAAGAGATTGGGGGAGTTCAGGGAGCTCTGGCACAACATGCTGAAACCATGATGGCGCAACTTGGAACGCATCAGGAGCCGATCGTTCGTGAGATATTTCGTAATTTAATTACGGCCCAGCGCACAAGGATCGCACGGGATAGCGAAGAATTGCTGAGCGTGTTTCACAATCATCCGGAAACGGCTCGAAAAGTGTTGCGAGTTTTAATCGACTCACGATTGCTTACGTCATCTGAAAATCGAATCGAGATCAGTCACGAATCTCTAACCACCAGGTGGCCGCGTTTGGTGAAATGGCAAGCGCAAGAGGCCGAAGGGGCTCAAATTCGTGATCAGCTTCGTCAGGTTGCGCAAGTCTGGGCGGAAAAGGAACGGTCGCCGGATTTGCTCTGGACCGGGACGGCATTTTTGGAATTCCAGTTATGGCGTCAACTCTATCCGGGTGGTCTGAGCCGTACGGAAGAAGAGTTTGCTCAGGCAATGACATTGAACGCAAACAGAAAACGCCGGCGACGGCAGCTTACTGTGATCGTTATTTTTGCTGCACTGTTGATTACCCTCGGTGTGATAACAAACTTCTGGCACAAAACATCTGTTGCGCGGGACGAAGCACTCGCGCAGGCGAAGCGCGCCGAAGCAGGCGTCGTGCTGAACTTAGGTCGTGCTATTCAGGATGCAGATCCGACAACAAAACTTGCTTACGCGACCGCCAGTTTGGAACTTACTGATACGTATCAAGGACGGCGCTTTGCTCTTCAAGCGTTATCGGAAGGCCCCGTGGCGCACATCATGGAGGTTGGAACGCACGTTTCCCTTGAGCTCAGTCCTGATGGCAGATGCATTGCGGCCGGACGATGGGACGGTGCAGTTAATCTGTTAGCACACGACGGCTCGGCTACTGTTACCGTGCAAAAACCCTTCCAATCGGGCAGCTTTTTCCCCTGGAATTCTCAGTTTTCGCCGGACGGAAATCTGTTGCTCTGGACATCTCGTGAAGATCCGGGAATTGTAAAGGTATGGTCGCTACCTCAAAAAAAGCTCGCCCGGACTTTTGATCTGGCGGGTCTCACCAGGTGTCTTGTGAGAGGGGATCGAGCTTTTTTCATTACGGACACGACGCGTCGCAAAGAGCTTCCCCTTTACTGGAAGGAAGTGGTCATTCGGACCTGGAGATTCGATCAAAATGAACCCGAGATTCTGGGACGCTTCAATCTGCAAATCAATGGTTGGAGCAGTTTTGATATTGACCAAAAGGGGCAGTGGATTTCTTACAGGAATGGTCGCCAGGTATGTATTCGATCACTGGATATTTCGGGAATTGGCACGGAGCAGCTGATTGGAACCCACGAGAAAGACGTAATTTTTATACGCTTTCGTCCGAATGGAAACCAGATTGCATCTTCAGATTCATCGGAGATCCGGCTTTGGTCTTTGATTCCGGGATCAGAAAAACCGGCCAGAACGATTTCCGGAACGGGCGGGCACATTTGGTTTGATCCGAAGGGAGCGTTTCTTTTTGGAATGCGCGGCAATGGACTTGCTCAATGTGATTTAAGCAATGCAAGCGTTGACCCTGTTGTGTTCCGAGCTACCGAAATCCCGCAAACGGCAATCAGTGTAATCTTTGACAAACAGGAACGTTGGTTGGCGACCGGAGTCGGGTCAACTCTTGCAGTTTATCCATGGAAGCGTTCCCATCCATACATATACAGTTCCTCTGGAAGTGCATCCAACTCGCAATTCACTCCGGATGGAACATCTCTTTTGATGGGTTCTGACCGCGATGGGATTCGCATTCGGAGCGTGCCGGAAGAAAAACAATCGCCGGAACGAACCTTGTGGAATTCAGACCGATGGAACGCTGAGTCTATCGATGTCGATCGTTTCGCGAAATACGTACTTTTTGCTACGCCTGGTGATGGAGTTCATCTCATTTCTATCAGTGATGGAAAAGACCTGGTTCTGAATAGCAGTCTTCCTGGGAAACAATACGTCCAAACTGTTTTTGCCCCCGATGGAAGAACAGTGGCGGCAGCCGGAATCACTGGAATCCAGGTCTGGGATTTAGAATCCGGTAAATCTCGAATTCTTGAACAAAGCAAAAGCCTCAGTTTTCTTTCAATCAAATTCTCCTCTGACGGCGGTTTGATAGCGGGTGATGTGGCAGGAAAGCTGTATCGTTGGAACCTGAATGATGATTCGTCAAAAATCCTGGATCAAAGTAACAATCACCCGGTTGCATCCATCGCAATTTCAAGAGACGGACGCTATCTGGCTGTGGCAAGACTATCGACCATGAATTTTTTCGAAATCAAAAACGCCACATCTAAGCTCATCCTCTATGATCTCGAGTTGAACAAAACCGCTTCTATTTCTTCCCATGGCAACCGGGTGCGATGTGTGGCGTTGGGTCTCGATGGAAGTACCCTTGTAACCGGGGACCTCGACGGAATAGTACGAGTAGGTCCAATTTCAGGTGAGTCTCCACATTTGTTGTTGGGCCACAGCACTTCCGTGGGTGATGTTGTTTTTCATCCGGGCGGGGAATGGATTGCCTCCACAGAATCAGACGCCGTCGTTCGGCTCTGGCGAATGCCACAGGGGAAACCGCTTGCTTCTCTGTCTTACAATGAATTCCTGAATTATTTGCGCGATCAAACAAATGTTCGCGTGGTTGCCGACAAAGGTTCACTCGGTGGCTACCGGATCCACAAACAGCCCTTCTACGGGTGGAAATAACTGGAGCTTGTAACCGTCGCTGGAATTCTTGTCAGCCATCCTTTGATGCATCAGCGGATTCGGCGCTTTCTTATTCCTTCTTTCCAAGCATATGTTTTGTAGGACAAAAAGTTAGCGGACGCGTCAAAGAGCGATCGGGACGGTTCTTGATTTACGAATCTTACGATCTCTTGTTAGAAGTGGAATCTTTTCCACAAGGCTTGTAGCTGCAATCATCTCTTCGGCCGGATCTCCCCGAAAATCCAGTTTCGTGCTCGCAATTGCGATCGAGGGCGTAATCGGTATCAAGGTAAAATTCACCAGGAGGGCTTGAAAGGATTCGCTTCTGAGATCGAGCTCCAGCCGCTGAAGCTGAACCAGTTTCGATAATTCCCATAGAACTATATCGGATATGGCTAAATCCTCCCCCTCCATGTATCGCAGCTCTTTTGGTGTCAGATCGCCGGCAAGCAAGAAACGACCATGTGACTGTCAAGATTGAGCATTCCATTTGGCTCCCGTGCTCAAAAGATCTCCTTTGATTTTGATCTTCCCCTTCATACTTCCAACAAGCTGCAGGGCATTCTTTTCGGAAACCGGGATCACCTTTGCGACAGGTTTCCCTCTTTTCATAATCAAAACACCGCCAGGTTCTAGTTCATCCAAAACTTGTAAGCACTTTGCTTTGAAGTCCGTCGCGTTCATGACCTTTTGTTTCGTCTTCATGCCCGTATTTTACAAAAAGACCAGTCTTATGACCAGTCATTTACCACGTTTTGAAAGATCCTTTAAAAATGAACCTGAAGCGTGATGGGCTTCACGCAAGCCATCATGGAACAGAATGGCATCACAAGTATCCTGAGCTTTGGTTCGGGATTCGATGGAGATCCCGGGGGATCCAACGACTGGGCGACTGATTATGGAACCTATTTTTAGCGACCTCCGTATTTAAAAGCTGGAAGAATGGGAGGAACCGATGACACTGTGGCTTTGGATAGCACTCGTTTCGAATTCCGTTTACTGGATTATGTTTGCGTTTCTGTTACGAAAGAGGCAGTGGTCAACAACCGGACTGATTGTTGGAATTGCCCATTTGCTGATAGCCGCAATTTTTTCTGTAGCCCCATTTCGATCTGCTCTGGATCCAAACTATCCGGGATTCCAGTTCGGTGTGCTTCATTATGAAGGATCTGCCACAGTTCTTCCTGCCGCTATTCTTCTTGTTTGGGCTCTCACATCTGCCTTTCTCGCGGTGAGCAAACGTTCCGGAAAAGCATTCTGGTCGATCGCTCTTTTTGATTTTTTGCTTGCCGCAAATCAAGCGGCTGGTATTTTGCGTTCACCTGCAGATTGGACGATCCAGTTTGGAGAACACTTTTCAATAACTGGAATCGCAGGAGCTGCAATCATGCTTACCCTGTTCGCTTTGGGTCCTTTTCTGAGCGGATTCTGGTCGATCCGAAGGACGAATCAGACTTAGCGACTGAGCTTTCCGGGATAGGAATTTTACGTTCGTAAGTTGTAGTACTCTATCGGGCATGCATTTTCAAATGTGGGCGCTGAAGACGAAAACTTACGTTTTGGCCTGCGCCATCCTGGTAGGATGTCTTTATCTCACGGCATTCACAGGTATAACGATTTTATTTCTTGCGTACTGGATCACAGCCTACGTCCTATTTGTCGTTATCACATTTATCTATATCGGCAGCCTCCTTCTTAATTTTCTTCCAGCTCCGTTACGAGAGCTTCATGGCCGCCGGCAGCTTCGCTATTTCGTCTTTCTACTGGTTCCGGTGCTTGTGTTTGTACTTGCCACAATGTTCTCTCGATCCGTTGCTCCTGATCAGCAAGGAATCACACGTCTTTTTGGCCTGACAGGAATCCTGACGTTTTCGGTTTTCGTTTTGTGGAGCCTTATCAGGGGAACCAAACCAATGATTCTAGTCATTGTGACGATCCTCTTTTCCATTTACTTGATCTTTGTGACCGAGTGGGCATCCACAATGAAGAAGGCTCCGCAGGAGCCGAGTCTTGAAGAATTAGCAGCTTTGCCATACGTTGCATGGGTATCATCAGAGGACAGCAACACCAAGACCGGGGTGACTCTTCATAACGCCGCCAAAGCCTCGCCAGGGATCAACTTGTATGCCCCAAATCACCTCGCGGAAGCTTACCTGACCGATATGAATGGAAAAGTGTTGCATAAGTGGGTAAATCGGAAGAGCTGGGAAATCTGGGCCCATGTTGCATTGAATGAGAATGGAGATTTGCTGGCCATTTATAAGGATAAACAGCTCACGAGACTCGCCTGGGATTCCAGTGTGATATGGCGCCTGAGAGGTCGCTTTCATCACGATGCGCGGTTTGCAAAGAACGGTGATGTCTATGCTCTCAGCCGAAATGACGAGATTGTCATCCATCATTTCCTCCCAGTGCCTATTTTGAACGATTATGTGGTGGTATTGTCTCCGACGGGGCAAATCAAAAAGAAGTACTCTCTGTTTGATAGTTTGAAAGGATACGTTGGACCGGGAAAGATTTCAAATATTTATAAGCATCTGTTGAAGCCAAAGCGTACACTGCGTCTCGCGACGGCTATCATCTCTCGTAATCCGATTCTTTTTTCACAAAGAACCCCTTTCGACTTATTTCATACAAATACCGTTGAGTTGGTGGAATCGCCAAATGCATTGTTCAATGAAGGAGATCTACTGATATCGGCGCGTAATTTGAGCCTCGTAGCGGTTCTTAACCCTGAAAAGCGCAAGATTAACTGGGAAACCAATCAATTTACGATGCAGCATCAACCCAGCTTTCTGGCAAATGGGAATATTCTGGTGTTTGACAACGGTTTACCTTCTACTGGTTCAAGGGTTGCGGAAATCAATCCGCGATCCCAAGAAATCGTCTGGGAATATAAGGGCAAGCCGGCACAAGATTTCTACGCTTACAATCGCGGAGGAACTCAGCGATTGCCGAATGGGAATACATTGATAACAGAAAGCCCTGACGGCCGTGCCTTTGAAGTGACAGGCGAACGGGAAATCGTGTGGGAATTCTTTACGCCCCAGATTTATCCCGGCAAAAGAGGCGTTATCTATCGTCTGATGCGATTTTCAAGATCCGATGGATATTCCTGTCTCCGGACTTTCTTCGACTCTTCAGCTCAATAAGCCGCATCTGATGACCGACTCAAAAGAAATTGCGTCGCTCACCATTGCTGTCGGTTATTTCATGACAACGCTGTCTGGCAAAACTCAACCATCGAATGGTTCGGAACCTTACATGTAAAAACGCGAACCAACGCTGCCTGGAGAGCTCCGTTCGATCTGCAGAAAGTGACGCCATGGACGAATCAATACGAAAGTCTTTGCAGGAAATGTTGAACGGATTGAGAGGGAATGAACAAAAGGTTTTACGGATGCGTTTCGGATTGGATCATAACAATGGCCTGACTTCAAAAGAGATCGGCCGCCAGCTGGGGGTTTCCAGAGAGCGGATTCGTCAAATAGAAACGCAGGCTTTAGCAAAGCTACGATCGAAGTCGGTGTTGTCCGAGAATCTGCAAACCTTATAAGAGGTAAAGCCACGGAAAATACAGCCTTCCCGTGAGAAGTGAATCGTCGAAGATTTGCCGATTATCTTTCGCTTTTGGGAATCTTGATCACAACAACGCAGGGCAAGCCGAATTCTTGGGGGTCCTTTTCGAGGATGGGCTTTGATCCATTGAATGTACCGTAAAGTGTGGCGCCCTGTGGATCGATTCGCAGGTTGTAATTGCCGGCAATGTAGTAGTCTGCTTTTTCCAGTACAGGCTGATGCAAAAAGGCGATCACTTTGCGGCTTCGGGCCGCGATATTGTATTGAATCACCGGTGTCCCGATTGTTGCCGCAGATCCATGGGAACCGGGGGCGAAATAGAGATATTTTTCATCCGGGCTCAAAACCATAGCCGCGTTGTACTCTCCTGTATGAAAATTGTTTCCCAGATCATTGATTGTTTGTTTAGCAGGATCGAATGAAAAAAGCCTTCCTGCTCTTGTCATTCCAAAAATAATTCCTTTCGATGTAGCCGCTGATGAGGCTCTCAATCTGTTATCAGCACCGGGTAAGACAAGTTCGGTCGTCGAAATAGCGTTCTTGCCGGGATCATAAAATGAAAGCTTTCCGTTCGCGTCTGAAAAATAGACTTTCCCGTTTTTGTCAAGCATAAAGGTCCGATGATCCGCTGTGTGTTCATTCCCACCCTGAAATTTCACGATTCTTTTTTTCAAATCGTAAACCACAACATCTCCTTTCTCTCCTTCAACGCCATAGAAATAGAGGAGTCCTCGATTTGGATCAAGAATGGAACCGGGTAATCCTTTTTTAGGAGCGATCGCACCCAAATTCGTCAAGCTGCGCGTTTGCAAGTCGTAACGAAACAGCAGCGATCCCTTGTATCCTTGCGTATAAGCCTGTTCAACCTCTCCCTGCTTTCCCCAGTACGTTGCAAAATACAAAGCTTTATTATGTTCCTGCAGTTGAGCATGAATTTTGCCGTGGCCGTATTCATCATTTTTTTGTCGTATGGATTCCGCAACGTCCACAATCCTTGTTAAGATCCGCCTTGTGGGATCGTATTCGTATAAGTAACTCTTTCCGTTATATCCTAAGTGATCTCCGATCGCTGTGTAGTACCTTTTATTCGAAGCGAAATAACCATCTCCCCAGCTTGACCACAGAACGTCATTTCCCTCCGTCAAGCCGGAAAAAAAAATGATCTCAACAGTTGGTGGACTGGAAGAAACTGTGAAGTCGCCTTGTAGCCCCGCTGGGATTTGTCGAAAGTTATCGGACTGGATGGCGATAACGTTTTTTGGGATCACTGGTGCGGCCGGTTCCAGACCAGCCAGTACAATACAGAAGGCAATGAATAAGAATGCAAACAGAATACGCGCCATCTTAGAATTCAACTCGATTGTTAACGGTCACAGCATCGAGTTTCTTGATGGCCCCACCGGGAAGGGAGATCTCCAGATCGACCTGCTTCAGATCGCCAACACCGAAGTGGCAAATCGGCAATTGTCCGCTGGCAGATCCATATCCGATATACAGTTGTTGATAACCGATTATGTTTCCTGCCGAGGTTAACCGGATTTTTGAACCGATCGGTGCTCTAACCTGGATCCAGTTTCCTCCATTTGTTCGATTCACAAATAGATGCGACGTTTCACCCGCGAACCAGTTCACCAGAAAAATGTCGACTTTGCCGTCCAGATTGAAATCTGCTGTGGGCCCTGAAGGAAAGTAGATCATCGGAGACTTCACAGGACGCGTGGGTGAGAAGAGGGGCAATCCGTTCTGCTGAATTCCTTGATTCCTGTAAATTAGGGGAATGACTTTTCCATCTTCTTTCCAGGCTGCCGAGATGTAAATATCCATCCATCCATCGTTGTCGAAATCCTGAAGCTCAACATGTGGAGCTTTTGCCGGTACGCTTTCTGCAAAACCGACCTTTGAAGTCACATCCTCAAACTGAGGCATTTGATTCTTCATTCCTTTATTGATAAAAAGCCGGTTTCTGGCCGGATTGTGATGCGCTGTGATGACAAGATCCAGCAAAGTGTCTCGATTTAGATCACCGAAAGCAACTCCGCAGGGCCAATCTTCATTGTCCAAAGCATTCCATTGGAAGACACGTTCAATCTCGGTTGCCTCACGATATTTGTTTGAAGGTGTGGAAAGGAACATCCGATTGCTATGAGAGACAAAAAAATCCGGCTTTGAATCTCCGTTCAAATCAGCGATCGCTACTCCGAGGCCGAAGAGATCGTTTGGAATGCCGGCTTCGACTGTTACGTCTTGAAATTTCAAATTGCCGTTGTTTTTCAGCAGAATGGATGAGGATGTTGCTTCGCTTTTTTGGAATTTGTCCTGAATGATCAGCAAATCGAGCAAAGCGTCACCGTTATAATCCAGGATTCCTATGCTTCTCGCGCCGTGAATGCTTTGCTTCAATGCCCCGCTTTCGATGGAGATGTCCTTGAATTTGCCATCTTGATTCTGAAATAGCATGCTCGGTAAGAGCTGTGCTTTTGCCTGGAGTTCCCCTTCCCGGTTCGGTTTCTTTAGCGTGTTGTTGGCCACACAGAGCTCCGGAAATTCATCCTGATTCAAGTCCGCGAAAATGGCTGAAGTGCTTCGCCCATAAAACTCCACTGCCGCATTTTTTTCGAGTATAAATTTACCTGCCCCAACGTTCCGAAAGATCTGTGTTGGGACGGGACGGACGGCGGGAGCATAATCCGAATTCGGTCGATCGCAAAAGCCGCCCACAAAAAGATCAGGTAATCCGTCTTTATCGATGTCACCCCATGCTGCGGAATGGCCCATCATTCCGGATAATGGTCCGAGTAAGCCGGACTCTTTGGTGATATCCTCAAAAACAAAAGTCGGAGGTCCGGTCTCTGCGACGGTGACGATGATAAACAGAGTGATGAGTGCAAACCGCATAGATCCAGGTAAAATCATAATTATATGCCCCTCGGGTTGCCGAAAGCATTTCGCAGGATCGGTCTCATCATAACAGTTGTTGCGACAAGTTGTTTGCTTTTTTCCGCTGAACAAGTCCCAAAATTAAACACGGCTCCGAAACTGGTGAAAAACGATCTCGGGTTGGAGCTGAAGCGGCGCGGAATCATAAAGAATTATATCGAATACCAGCAGTACATTTCGTCCCGGGTAGCTAAGACGTCTGAAAGCGATAAGTGCCGTCTTCAATGGATTGAAACCCTGGTTCGTCGGCCGGTGGATGCGCCACAAGAGGCGGAAGAGTTTACCCGTCAGATCTTTTCACTTTCTCGGGGAGATCGACCCCTCCTGCACTTGCTTGAGGAGATGTCTGTGAAGCTATCGTCCCAGCAAAAGAGCGGGTCAGAGAGTGCGGAGGAAAAGAAGGATACTCCCGGTGATGACCCATTTCAGTTTTTAACTTTGAAGATTCATCAGTCACGCCAGTCAATCGATCGCGCATTCAGATCCCTTTCTTCACCGGAAAAAATAGAATTGCGTGAAAAGAGTTTTGCTCAGACAACCGCGGATGGCGCTCTTGGCTACAGATTTGGCGGAGATGATTACGGCGAGCGTGTGGTTCAGTTGATGTTGCGCATCGATCTGAATGAAATCCTGAATGCCGGACGTCATCTGGCTCCACTGACTCAACCTGAATTCATCAGAAGCCTGGAAGAGTTTTATCAGCAAAGCTCGGACCGTCCCGGCTTGCGCGAACTCCAAACAGAAGATGGAATCGTGTTGATAGGAGGCGTTGGACCAAATGTTTACAATCTCGATGAATCATCGCGGGTGTATGCTGTCGTGGATTTTGGCGGCGATGACATTTACAACGAAGGAAGCGTAACAGGTGACCGCCCTGTTGTTGTCATTCTGGATTTGAACGGCAATGATGTGTATCGCGGACAGAATCGTGGGATTCAGGGTGCAGCCGTGATGGGAGCTTCTTTGCTTTTAGATCGATCCGGAAACGACATTTACCAATCCATGAATCTCGTCGCAAGGTTCGTCTATTTCGGGAATTGGCATTTTGATGGATGAAGCGGGCAATGATTCCTACACAGGTGACAAGAGAGTTCAGGGACAGGCGGTGAATGGTTTTGGGATTATCCTGGACCGTGCCGGAGACGATCAATATCGCGCAGCTCTCTTCGCTCAGGGAGTAGGCGGGCCTATGGGATTCGGCTTGTTGATTGACTATCTTGGCAAGGACCACTATTTTGCCGGCGGAAAGTATGCTGACTCTTATCACGACTCTCCTGGCTTCGGTAGCTGGTCGCAAGGTGTTGGCGTAGGAGCGCGGGATGTGGCCAATGGCGGCATTGGAGTCCTGTTGGATGGTGGCGGCAATGATGTTTATGAAGCGGACTATTTCAGTCATGGCGGAGGTTACTGGTTTGGCGCCGGTTTCGCGCGTGATTTTGACGGGGATGATCAACGTTTCGGAGCGGTCAGGACAAATTTTGACGGTTCAGCGAGAACAGAAGAGCGCTATCTTCGCTGGGGAATAGGGTTCGGTTGTCATTATGCTGCGGGGTTTGTCTTTGATGATCACGGCAATGATTCCTACGAAGGGGATTGGGCATCCATTGCTTACGCTTGGGACGTTGCCGTAGGAGCAGTCTTTGATGGTGACGGAAACGATCGTTACGACTCGAAAGGAAGCGGTGTTGCTGAAGCCCGCAACGCGGGTTATGCGGTTCTTTGCGACATGCAGGGGAGCGATCATTACACAGGTAAAGGACTTGGGATTGCCGATAGGAAAGGAGATGATACGTCAGAAAAATCCATGTTCAGTTTTGCACTACTGCAGGATCGTGGCGGAGTGGACACTTTCAGCCAACCTCTTAAAAATCACAGCAAAGCTCAAAGAGGCTGGGCAGGCGGTTTTTTTATTGATCGCTAATCCAGTGCGTGAAAATTCCAAATCGTAAATTACAATTCAAAAAAATCTGGAATTCTTATTTGATCTTCCATTTGAACACAGAGAACATGCTGTGGTAATCATCTGTCCAGTAAATCAATGGAAACGCCGGCTCCATATCAGACTTATCGAAAGTCAAAAGGACCCAGGTGCTTGCCAGGGCTACATCTTTATCCGCTTCTGAATCAATTTGAACCGCTTTTAAGTTGTATTGTCTGGCGTTTCCGAAAACAACAGGCCTCAAATCCAGAAAACGATTGGAAATATGAAAAGCGAGGATGCCGGATGGTCTTTTCAAATGCTTTAAATAGATATCCATTGCTTCTTTTGTCAGAAGATGAGCCGGAATGGAATCGCTGTTGAATGCATCAATCGCGAGAAGGTCGAAATTTTGAGAACCGGAAAGGCTTTCACGTTCCAATGAGATGCGGCCATCCCCCCGAACCACTTCCACTTTTGCCGGACTATTGTTTAGAAACCGGAAATAGCTTGATCGAGCAAGCGAAACAACATCCCCATCAATTTCATAGAATCGAAACGTATCCCCCGCTTTTCCATACGCGGCTATAGTTCCAACTCCCAGGCCGATTGTTCCAATATGTGCGGGGCGGTTCTGGATTGACTGAATGGCCATCCCGACACCGCTTCTAATACCATAGTAGGAAGTCGGTATGGTTTGACGTTCGGGTTGGGTGAACTGGTAACCGTGCCGAATTCTACCGTGCCGAAGTGTATATCTTTCGCTCGCGGTTCCGGCATCTTCTTTCAATACGGTCAACACACCATAAAAATTCCGGGTGGAAAATACGGATCCGCGCATTTCCTGAGTGATTTGGTCAATGAGCAAGAAGGCCAGAGCGGCCAGCGGGCGGTTACCTCAATGATTCTTTTCAACGGCAGGGCCTGTTTCGCACTTGCGTGAATCCACGAAGTTTTGTCTGCAATAAGCGCCGCGATCGCAAGGAAGACAGTCAGCCAGAGTCCTAGATGAAATTCCCAGAATCCTTTCATCAAGTACGGGGCGACGATTCCAGAAAACAATCCACCCAGCGCTCCACCGGTTGCTACGCTCAGATAAAAAGCTGTGAGGTTGTCAGCAGGCGGTCTGGAGCGATATAGCTCGCCATGGCAAATCATGCAGGTTACAAACAGGACAACACTGAAAACCACGATCTGCTGGAGCAGCGGAACATTGACTCCATTCCATAACATGATGCAAACCAGTATGATTAACGGAATCAAAACCGGCTGGAAAATAGATCGAGAATACGTTCGTTCTCGTTCGAAACACAGGATAAACGTCAACAGGTAGATCGTCAGCGGAAGTATCCAGAGGAAAGGGATGACGGCGACTTCACGGCAAATCTGATTTGTTGTCGCAAGCAACATTAGAGATCCACAAGCGGATAGCGCAATCCAGAGCGAGTACCGGGCGGTCGTGGAACGGGTGAATCCGTTCGACTTTGCCGGACGATTTCGGTGACTCTGGGACAGTACGCACTGGCGCAGACAATGGAACATGCAGTAAACAAAAGATAACCGGCAGACCATGTTATGGATTGAACTCTTACGCTGAAATTCGGTTCAATCAGGATCGGATAGGTAAGGAGCGCCAGTAGAGAACCGGTATTGGAGACCACATACAGACGGTAGGGAGAGGAAATGGCATGGAAGCTCACCCACTTTTGTAACAAGGGACTTGTGGAAGAAAGGAGCAGGAAAGGGAATCCGATACTGTCAAGAGCAACTTGAAAAATCGAACCTAGTGGTTCTCGATTTCCATCCGGTTTCAAGTGCTGGGGAGGCAAAACCGGATTATTCCAAAACTGGAACAGCAATGCCATGAAAAGAAGCGAAAATAGGAGGACTCCTACATGAATCATGGACTGCTTTCGCGGCGGGACTTTGCCGGAAATAAAGTGAGCATAGAAATATCCGAATAGAAGAAACAACTGATAGAAAAGCATGCAGGCTGTCCAGACGGACGAAGATCCGCCAAACCACGGCAAAACCCACTTAGCTGTGATCAGCTGAATCTGAAATAAAAGAAAAGCAGACAGGAAAATGGTCAGACTGTTAATCAAAACTGTAATGGCAGAGCATTTGCCACATTATCACGCAAAACTTTAGTTCTGTGGCGATGAAGGGCTCTTATAGTGTGCGTACATCGTTTGAGCGAATGCTCTGCAGAGCAATTCCTCCCAGAAAGCGTGTTCATAGAAAGATAAAATCACCAATTCAAGAGTCCTGTTTTCGATATTACACTGGAATTGCTCTGCCACTTATAGTTATTCCGAGCTGTTTTTTCTGAAGATTCTTTGAAGAAAAAACAGCCTAGCCTGAAAGGGTCGTCCGAATCTGTGGAATCTGAGAAAATTTAGAAAGACACGCAATGCTCCGCTACGAATCTCTGCCACAGTCATGCGATGACCGATGTAGACTTTCGAGCGGAGCAAAGCGCTTTGGTCGACAACGCATACTCAGATGTTGTCGCAAGAAACGACTCTACTATAAGGGCTGCGAATGACCGAAGCAAGCGTGTTTTGAAGGAGGAATGAAAATGGATAATCAGTTTAATGACGATTACGCAGCGCTTGTTTCTATCGATTGGGCGGATCAGACCCATGAGTACGCTGTTTCGGACCAAGCAAGTCGAACAAGAGAAAGAGGTCAAATCGAACATAGGCCTGAAGCTTTACAGGAATGGTTGTTAGGACTGCGAAGGCGTTTTCCAAACGGATCTATAGCCATTTGCCTGGAGCAATCTCGGGGAGCCTTGGTGTACTTTCTGATGCGGTTTGATTTTATAGTTTTGTACCCGGTCAATCCACTGACGCTCAGCAAATTTCGTGAGGCGTTGTACCCGAGTGGGGCGAAGGATGATCCGCGCGACACTGATTTGTTGCTGGATTTGCTTGAAAAGCACCGGGATAAGTTGCGTAGATGGAATCCTGAAGCGGAGTGTGTTCGCAAAATCGATCTGCTCAATCAGAATCGCCGTAGGATTGTCGACGACATGACCCGATTGACCAATCGTTTGACGAGCTACTTAAAAAGCTACTATCCACAGGCGTTGTTTCTTGCTGGAAGCCTCAATACAATTCAGGCGTGCGACTTTTTAGAAAAATGGCCGTCTTTGCCGTTACTAAAAAAGCGAAGCTTCAGCAAATCGAAAAGTTTTACCGCAAGCATAATTGTCGATCTTCGGAGCGAATTTCCGAGCGTCTGTCAATGATCAACAACACAGTGGCAATTACGGAAGATTCAGCGATCTGTTCCGTCTACCAAATGGCCGTAATTTCAATCGTTGGACAATTGCGAGCACTGCTTTCCTCTTTAGAGCAGTTTGACCAGGAGTTGGAAAAAGTCTTCCAGCAATATCCCGAAAAAGAGTTGTATCAATCTCTTCCCGGCGCAGGTCCTGTCTTACAACCACGGCTTGCAGCCATCTTCGGTCTGGACCGTTGCAAGTGGCAAGGAGCTGACCAATTACAATCCTTCTCCGGCGTTGCTCCGGTTACAGAAAGAAGCGGTAATCACCGTTGGATCCACTGGAGACTGGGCTGCCCCAAATTCATTCGTCAGTCCCTGGTAGAGTTCGCCAATCATTCTCGCGCTAAATCTCTTTGGGCCGCCGCTTACTACCAGTCCCAGCGTCTTAAAGGAAAATCTCATAATGCAGCGTTGCGCGCCCTGGCTTTTAAGTGGGTCAGAATCCTTTTCCGCTGCTGGAAAGACCGTACCGTTTACAACGAACAACTTTACCTGGAGGCACTACAAAAACACAATTCACCATTGATCAAATTGATCGCTCAATAACCTTGACGGACCGGCTCAGATGTCTACTTTCTGTTTTGAGTCACCATCGGCCTACTGCTCTTTCAGCACGAACAGTCCACGGCTGAGATCGCTGATCAAAATATTTCCGCTGGGCAAAAAAGGATAAACTCCCCAGGCGCCACGAAATGCACTTTCCCCGCCATGCCCCGGATGACTTGCAGGTTGAACATTTTCAGCCTCATCGTCATCTTCAGGATGTGAATCAAAAAATGCGGATTCCCGAATTCTCTCCGGATCGGTCACATCCATAATCACAAGCCCCCGTGTATAGTGCGCAAGATATAGTTTGTTGCCGATCACGATTCCGTTATGTTCGATCGATTTCTCGGGACCCCGAAAGGAACCGGCAACCGAAGGATTTCTAAAGTCTGAAATGTCGAGTGTGTAGATTCGGGTTACCGAATCGGATTCTATTTCGTCAAGCTCATCGAAATTTAAAAGATATTGTTTATCCTTTGAGATCCATCCCGAATGCGCGTAACCGATTTCGGGATAGGCAAACGAGCTCAAAACCTTTGTCGAGCGGGGATTGGTGACATCGAGTACGCGGAAATCTCCCCCTGTCCACGCAAAAAGTATCTCGCACGGATGATGACCCGGCGCGCATTGCGAAGTCCTGGAATCCGTAAAAGTTTCACCGAACGAATCATGAACGTACGTCTGATCATATCGACCGATCACTCTTGGATTTTTCGGGTTTGACAGGCTAAAAACAACAAGGCCGGCGCGATCGCTGCCGTTCACGTAGAGACGTGGTTTTCGATTCGGAATTGTTTGGCCCGTAGCGTAATCGAGATTCGAGATGAACAGCGTGTGCGATGTTGAAATATCTCGATCCGTCGCTGCAAGTGAAACGCTTTCCGGAAGAGCGGAAAGATCGATGATTTGTAATCCGCCATTGCGCCCCTCCGTGCTGATATACGCGTAAGCGTCCCACTTGTTAGTGTCCTGATTGAACACCGAAAAGACTTTCACTTCTCTCCACAACGATTCAACTCCCGGAATGTGTCCCACGATTCTCGGCCGAATCGGATTCGTCACGTCCACAACTCCCGTTCCGTTTCGAAGACCGATGATGGCGTACTCGCGCTTATCGTCCGGGTCTGCGTATCCCCAGAGGCTACTTGCGCTGGCCGGATTTCCGGGGAAGCGGTTTAAGCCTACCCGCGATTGAAGAGTAATCTGTTGGCAATGATACTTGTTTCCATTATGTCCCTTGCGGCAAGGCACCGCCGATGCTTCCAACAGAAGAGGAAGCAACGCAAACCACAATACGACGAAGCAATGAATGCGTTTCATGAAGCCCTCCTTCTTCTGTTAGAGCTTCGTTGACCTCGTTTCCCTTTGAACATAATCTACAGTGTAGTTGCTGGAAAGGCGGGTTTCAAACCAGCCTGACTCAAATGGACACATGAAAATACTAATTGTGAGCGCACATCCGGATGATATGGAGATCGGCATGGGCGGAACGGTAGCGAAATTGGCCCAGGCTGGAGCATCCTTAACATCCGTTGTGCTGACGGATGGCAGGCGTTCTCCGAATCCATTTGCTTTGACCGAGGAAGCTCTTGCGAATCTCAGAAAAGAAGAGGCCCGAAAAGCAGCAGAAATTTTGGGCGTAACAAATGTTTTATTTTCCGACTTGACGGACCTGAAAACGGCAGAGAATTACAAAAGAGCAACGGATCACGTTCAGCAGATCATTTCCGAAACGAATCCTGACGAAATTTATATTCTGCATCCCGAATTGGATCGCCATTCGTCCCATCAACTGGCGGGGAGACTTGTTTTGGATAGCCTGAAAAGAATGCGGAAAACAAATACAATCGTCTGGGCGTATGAGGTTTGGGGACTTTTCAATCGTTGGGATCGTTTCGAAGATATTAGTTCTTTCATCAATAAGAAGCTCCAGGCCATTGGCGAACATAAAAGCCAGGTAGCTTATGTCCCCTACGCGGAAGGCGTACTTGGGCTGAACCGTTGGAGAGCCGTTTTTGCAGACCCCCAGCAAGCGACCGTTCAGGCAGCCTACGCAGAAGTCTTTATTCGATCCCACGTTCCAGCGGTTTGAATCATGCTTGTGATCATCACTGCCAACTATCAAGAACTCAGCAATAAGGCAGCTCAAATTGTGTCAAACAATCTTTCGAAGAACCCGGACCTTGTCCTGGGCCTGGCGACAGGAAGCACGCCGCTTGGGCTTTATCAGGAATTGATCCGTCTGCATAAAATGGAAGGTCTGGATTTTTCGCGCGTCACCACTTTTAATCTTGACGAGTATCTTGGATTACCCGCCGGGCATTCCCGTAGTTTTCACTATTACATTCGCAACAATTTTCTCGATCATGTGAATATTAAGCAGCAAAACATTCATATTCCGGACGGCTCCATACGGAAGGACTTTGAGCAATATTGCAGGCAATATGAGGAAAGAATAAAGGAGGCAGGTGGAATTGATTTGCAGATCTTAGGCATCGGAAAAAGTGGTCATATTGGATTTAATGAGCCCACTTCCAGCCTCGCTTCCCGCACAAGGATCAAGACTCTTGCTGAAGTAACGTTGCAGGAAAATCAAAAAACATTTGGCCCGGACCAAAAGGTTCCGCCCTGCGCTATTACGATGGGAATCGGTACCATACTGGAAGCCGGGCGAATCCTGTTAATTGCATCGGGCAGCAGCAAGGCGGATGCCGTAGCGAAAGCAATCGAAGGTCCCATCACCTCAACCATCACTGCATCAGCGTTGCAGATGCATGAAGATGTTACTGTCGTGCTGGATGAAGAGGCTGCTTCCCGATTGGCCTATCGAGCCTACTATGACAGAGTGCTGGAGATGACTGCGCGGTTGACACCTGAGCGGGTGGAATAGGAAATGGAAGTTGGGTCGAATACGAAACTCATCCTGGGCATCGAAGGGGGAGGGTCGAAGACAGATTGGATTCTTCTGCGACATGCGGACTCCGGTTCGCAATGGATCAGCAAGGGACAGTTGCCGCCTTCCAATCTTAAGCTGACATCCGAATCTCTGTTGAGACAAATGTTGGAAGAACTGCCCCGGAATGCAACGCATGTTGGAATCTTTCTCGCGGGTTGTGTAACGGAGCAAGATAGAAAATACCTTTTGAACTTAGGCCAGGAAGTATGGCCTCATGCAGTTGTGAAAGTCGGCAGTGATCGGGAATCAGCATTAACCGCAGCGCTGGGAAACGCTGATGGAATTACTGTAATCAGCGGAACCGGATCCGCCGTAACTGGAAGGAAAGCCGGCAAAATCGAGAAGGCGGGCGGGCGAGGCCATCTTTTGGGTGATCGCGGCGGTGCCTATGTAATTTGCATTGAAGGTTTGCGATTGGCTTTGCGAACTTACGATCTGGAGCATCGAACATCGCCGCTTGCTCAAGCCATCATGCGAGACCTGGCGCTGAGCAACATGGAAGAGTTAATTAACTGGGTTCAGGCCGCTGATAAAACTGCGATCTCCAGACTCTCTCCGGTCATGTTTGCCGCGGCGCTGGAGGGGGATAAGGAAATGATGGCAGTGCTTGAAGCAGGCGCTGGTGTCCTGGCGAAGTATACAGAATCTGTTGCGCGTTGGCTGGATCTGGGATCTCCTACTGTAAAGTTGCTCGGAGGAATTTTCTGGAATCAGCCGTTGTATCAGGAATTGTACAGAAAAGCACTCACTTCATTGCTTCCTGCAGCAGATGTTTCTATGTGCGAAACTTCAGGTGCATTCGGGGCGGCATTGCTCGCAATCAACAACGACTTCTCAGTCACGAATCTGAAAAGGACTCCGACTTTGCAGAACGAGCAAGAGGAACTCGAGCGAGCAAGCACGGAACAACAGAACCCGCGATCCAAGACTCTTGAAAAACTCGACACGGAAGAACTGGTTAAACTTTTGATAGAAGAAGAGACTTATGTTTCAAAGGCGCTGGAATCAGTTGGCGCAGATTTACAGAAGGCTGTAGACTTAGCGATCTCCGTCTTTCAAAAGGATGGACGTCTGTTTTATACAGGGGCTGGAACCAGTGGAAGGTTGGGAGTCCTGGATGCAAGCGAGGTTCCGCCGACCTTTGGCGAAACACCGGAACGCGTACAGGGAATCATTGCAGGAGGCGTGACGGCGCTGTATAAGAGTGTGGAGGGGGCAGAGGATGATCCGCTTCAGGGAGCCCTCGCGATCAGGCAAAGGGGAGTTACATCGAATGATCTCGTTTGCGGCATCACCGCAAGCGGCCGAACACCCTTCGTTCTCGGATCTCTTCGCGAGGCCCGCCGGATCGGTGCAAGAACGATCTTGATTACGTGTAATCCATTACGAATGAAGGATGAACGATGGGATGTGGAAATTGATATGCCAACAGGTCCTGAAATTGTAACGGGATCTACGCGCTTAAAAGCAGGAACAGCAACGAAAGTGGCGCTAAACATCCTCACAACATCCAGCATGATAAAAATGGGTAGGACCATAGGCAGCTGGATGATTGATCTAAAGCCGGCAAATACAAAAATGAGATTCCGATCGATTCGACTTGTCAGCCATATGAAAGGAATTTCGCTGGAAGAAGCTGAACAGATGTTAAACTCTGCAGGCTGGAATATACGGAAAGCTTTGATGTAGTCTGTACACTGTACAAAAAGAATGGATCAGGAAATGAATTGGAAAGAGAAGATTCGAAGGTCGCCACTCGTTTGCTTCATGCTCGGTTATCTGGGCGCCATCTGCGTGATCAGTCTTGGTATAGGCGTCGTTCGATCCGTTTGGCGCTTCGCAACAGGAACATTACCCGATCAATACCTCCTTCATGGAGTGGCCTGGAATGCCGGCCTGGCGCTTGCATTTGGTATTGCTTTTTTTCCGGTCGTTTTATTTGTGGCTTTTTTGTTTCGAAATGCTCATCTTGAAAAACGAGCCGAAACAGGCATTCTACTTGCCATTCCAATTGTCTGTTTCTCATTCTGGATTCTGAACACGTCAGCAAGGTTCTATCAACCCGTCGCCAAATGGACAGTCCCCTTCGCCCAGGAGTCCTTATACTGGTTGCCGGCATTAGCTGTGCAAGCCACTCTATGGTGGTTGTTTCTATCGAAACGCCCGGTGAAAATCGTCTTTCGGCGCATATTAGCCTGCTTTGTGATTTTGATCGTTGTCACACTTGGTTTTGGGGTTTACGGCGTTTTGAAAGATCCTTCCACAGGACGAATCAGCCTGCAAGCTTCAGCAATCCGCAGGCCACCCATTTTTCTCGTTTTGATCGACACGTTGCGTGCTGACCACCTCTCTGTTTATGGATATGGTAAGCCGACAAGTCCGAACATGGACGCAGTTGCCTCGCAGGGGACAACCTACACTCGAGCGTTTTCCCAGGCCCCGTGGACAAGACCATCTTGCGGCTCGCTTCTAACATCGCGGTATCCCCCTGAAATCGGATTACGCGGAATCTGGAGTCCTTTACCTTCCAGCATTCCGATCCTTCCTCAATTCATGAAAGTGGAAGGTTATTCAACAGCAGGAATTGTTTCCAGTGTGCACTTGAGCGCGCAATATGGTTTTGACAAAGGCTGGGATGTGCTGGATATCGGTACGACTTACCTGCGTTGGACCGGTGCTAGAACGCCGCTAGCTCGTTTGCGACTGATTCCCCGCACCGAGTATTATCCGCGATACAACGCTGAAGAGCTAACAGATCGCGCGATCCAATGGATCGATGCGCCGACAAATTCGAGTCAACCAATTTTCATGTACCTCCATTACTCGGACCCGCATGGTCCTTATAAGCCACCATCCAACCATGATCGATGGCGCGCCTTTTCCGATGAAAGCACGCGGACGCTTGTGAAACCTCCGCATTGGCCGCCAGAAAAAGGAGAGGTTTTTTCGCAGATCCAAAAAAATGCTCTCATGGCTCGTTACGATGCTGAGATTTCATTTTTTGACTACCATTTCGGCCGCTTCCTTGCTCATTTGAAGGAGCGCGGACTCTATAAGGATGCATTACTGATCATCACAGCCGATCATGGTGAAGAGTTTGAAGATCATAGCGGTTGGGGGCATGGACACACCCTCTATAATGAGCTTCTCCATGTTCCTCTCATCATCAAATATCCTGATGGGCTCAAACAAGATCGCGAATCCTTTCGCCACGAAATTGTCGGGTTGATCGATATTATTCCAACCATACGCGACGTGATCGGCGCAGAATGGCCTGCATCAGGTTTCCGTGGCCAAAGCTTGCTTACTCCGATGAAAAGTCAGGCGCCACGCATCATCTATGCAGACAACGATAAACCGAGTCTTCGCACAGGATACCGGGCGCAGGACAAGTTAATTCAGATTTTGGATGAAAGCGGGAAGGTGCTTGCCGAGCGTTACCATTCGATCGATTCCGACTTTCGCGAAGACGGTGACGGGAAAATTCCTTCAGGTGTTCCGGTGGAACGCCTGGTAACACTGAGAAGTCTAATGGCAGCGATTTATCAGAAAGTCATCTCACCTGAGAAAATTGATGTCGATCAGGAGACACGGGAGGAATTGGAAGCCCTCGGCTACCTCAACTAAGCAACAACTCCCATACGGGCGCGATGAATCGCGCCTCTACAACAAGTATAAACATGGAGGGGTGACATTTATGGCGCCTGGTGTACTTGAGGGCGTTACTTACTGTTACTCATCATTTGGTGTGCGTTTCGGCGATTTGCTCGCGAAGCGTTTTCACTCGATGATGAAACAATTGTAAAAGAGTGATTGTTAGAGCCGTGATCACCGGCCCTAGAAAAATCCCCGCAAATCCAAAAGCCTTGATCCCGCCGAGAACGCTCAAGAGTCCCAGAAATGGATGCAAGGAGGTCTTTCCCTTCAGCACCATCGGTTTCACGATGTTGTCGGAAACGGCGGCCAGGCCAAAAGCAGCAAGCATGATGATCGCGTTGATTGTTTTTCCCGTTGCGAGCAAATATATGGTTCCGCCAATTCCAGTGGGAGCGGACCCAACGAGAGGGATCAATCCAAAGAGCGCGGTTATGGCTGCAAAAAAAAGAGGTTTAGGAATCCCCAGAATCCAGTACGCAAGGCCGATGATCGTGCCCTGTACAAGTCCGGCCAGAAATGCTCCCAGCACAACAGCATTACAAATTCCGTACGTGGTACGAAAAATGATTTCTGTATCCCGCGTTGCAAACGGTGAATTCTCTTTCATGAACCCGACCAATAATGGACCATCCACCAATCCAAAATAAAACGCGATTAAAAAGAAGACGAGCGAAGTTGTAATTCGCGCAATCGACCCAAGAACGCCACCAAGCAGATTTTTTCCCCACTCCGCGAACCGTGATAGAACAGACCGCGCCTGTTGATCAAATTGATCAGGAGGAAGCGGGTATAGTTTATTGATGGCGTGGTAAAGGTTCGACAGAATGGGAATCTGTTGAACCGAGCCCGAATGACTGTTTGCCTGCGCTGTTGTTTCGTTAACACTTTTTGCAAGATGGGCAACATCTTTCATGACATACGAAGCAATTAGAATCAACGGAACAAGCACACAGCAGAAAACCAGGAAAGTGGAAATTGCTGCGGCGAGCTTTCGGCGCTTTCCCAATCGATTCAACAGCATCTTGTAAATGGGCCGGAATACAAGAGACACGAGCAACCCGAAAATCACCGGAATAACAAACTGGTGAACAACGAGCACAAAAGCTGCGAGAATTAAAACAAATACTACAATCTGCCCTATATTCCGATATTTTTTCATTGGATCGCCGGATTGTGTTTTCCCTTGAAATGCAATCTATGACCATTGCATCGAAGGGCAAGCCTCATAGATTTATCTCTGGATACCTCAATGACATGAAAAAGCGAACAAAGATTATTCTTATTGCAGCGATCGCCATTTTTCTGGGTGTCGTGTTGTTTCATGACTTTTCATCTGATCGTGCATTGACAAAGGAGATCCCACACCTTCATGGTATCGAAGATCCTCGTTTCGTCCGGGAGATGAATAACCTCCTCGGTCCGCCACTCGTTTCAGGGAACCATACCCAGACACTTGTGAATGGGAAGGAGTTTTTCCCATCCATGCTGAAGACGATCCAGGCTGCAGAGAAGTCCATTTGTATGGAGACATACATCTACTGGTCGGGAGAGGTCGGTCGCGCCGTCTCCAAAGCTCTGGCTGAACGCGCGAAAGCGGGCGTAAAAGTGCATTTACTGATCGACTTTGTCGGAAGCGCAAAGATTGACAAAGATAACCTGAAGGAAATGGAAGAGGCGGGTGTTCAGGTCGTCAAATATAATGCATTGCCATGGTTTTCACTTTCAAGGGTGAACAACAGAACACACAGAAAGATACTGATCGTGGATGGAAAGGTCGGTTTTACAGGCGGAGCCGGGATTGCAGACATCTGGTTGGGCGACGCGGACACGCCGGAGCACTGGCGGGATACGCATTACCGTTTCGAAGGACCGGTTGTGAGTCAGATGGTTGCTTCGTTCATGGATAACTGGCTATCGAATCGTGGTGAATTGCTCAATGGAGATGATTACTTTCCGCCTTTGGATCCGGTTGGCTCCGAATTGGCCCAGGTGTTTAAGAGTTCGCCGCGCGATGGCAGCGAAACCGCCCGATTAATGTATTTACTTACGATTGCATCCGCGCAAAAAAATATTTTGCTGAGCAATGCCTATTTCGTGCCGGACGATCTTTCTGTGAAAATGTTTGTTACGGCTGCAAAACGGGGTGTAAAAATACAGATTATTGCTCCCGGAAAAGTTACGGACACCAAGGTGGTCCGCGCAGCATCACGGTCGCGATGGGGTGACCTGCTGCAGGCAGGCGTGGAATTCTTTGAATATCAGCCCACCATGTATCATTGCAAGGTCATGGTAGCAGATGATTTGTGGGCCTCTGTTGGCTCAACCAACTTTGATAACCGTTCTTTTCGCTTAAATGATGAAGTAAATCTAAATGTGTATGATCGGGAATTTGCATTGAAACAGGTTGATGTTTTTCAGGAAGATTTGAAGAAGTCCAAACAGGTTACTTTTGAACAATGGAAGAATCGTCCGCGCACCGAGAAGTTCAAAGAATGGCTCGCAGGTCTATTGGAACATCAGCTGTAAGCACCTTGCTTGCGCGTGATAAGATGAAATTCATGAAACGTATCCTCCTTTTTCTCATTCCGGTTGTCATGTATTTTGGATGTGGCGATCGTACAGAAGAATTGAAAAACGGTGTTATGTATGCCAGAGCTGCTCTGGAGCAAGTGAGTGCCAACCCATTTTCCCGCGCCACATACGAAAGCGTGATCGGACGTGGCGGAAATCCGGCAGAATACATAACCTCCACGCTGCCGAAAGAAGATCCTCCGTTCGATAGTTTTGAATTTGGTAAGCCAACCCATCCTTGGACCATCGTCATCCGGCCGGGGACTGAAGAAAATGAATTCTTTGTCGAAGGATACGGACTCGACACAAAGAAACCGATGCTGATTGAAGTTGTGCAGATCAAATTACCAGAAACACAGTAAGTGAACTCCCATGCGCTTTGAGCTCTTAACACAGTGACACAGGGGCACAGAGCTGAAAATTTGATAACCTCTGTGTTAAGAGCTGAAGTTATCAGGGTAGTGGCAAATTCTCATCAACTACATTACTTTACAAAATCTGGTTCTTTAATGAAGGAGGAACTCTGATGAAAATTGTTTTAATCCTTGTTGGAATTTTTGTTTTGGCTGCAGGTGTAATGTCGGCCGAAAAACTGACGGTTACAATCCACCTGGTTTCTGCGGAAGGTGTTGGAAATGAAATCGGAACGATTGTTGCTGAGGATACGAAATGGGGTCTTCTGCTGACACCCAATCTTTCAGGAGTGCCGGCCGGCCTGCACGGATTTCATGTTCACGAACACCCTAGCTGCGCTCCAGGTCAAAAAGATGGAAAGATGACAGCAGCTCACACAGCAGGCTCGCACTATGATCCGGCAAAAACCGGAAAACATTTGGGACCCTATGCAGAAGGACACCTCGGTGATCTACCTCCTCTTTTTGCGGATTCGAACGGTAAGGCCAATCATCCTTTGCTCGCACCTCGCGTTAAGACATCCGATCTCAAAGGACGAACGTTTATGATTCATGCAGGAGGCGATAATTACAGCGATCAGCCGGAACCTCTCGGTGGTGGCGGCGCCAGGATCGCTTGTGGAGCCATCCAGTAAGATCGGTTGTTAACAATGTGATGCGGGGGCTTGACCAGCGAGCGCTCTCTACTCGAAAGCGACAGTCTTCGATTCACCGGCCGCTATAGTTACTTCGACAAATGGCGCGTTCTTTTTATCTTGTCGAATGCGGTATGTTCCTGGCGGCAGAGCTCGCAACAGGAAATTTCCGTGTTGCACGATTGCGTTAAACAAGGAAGGTGAATAGAAATTTCCATCATTCGAGTTTTCATTCATTCGTTCCGCGAATACAACCCTGGCTCCAGGCGCCGAACCGGAAATGGTAGAGCCTTGATCGACCCAGATTTCCAGTTGATCGGCGGATCCCTGTGAAATCTGAATCGGATTTGAAAGAGGATTTCTGTTCCATTGCACTTTTACAACGGAAAAATCCGCGTTGGGATCCTGATGATTGACCTCTAATTCATAAGTCAAAGCAGGGTGAACATAGAACTCCAGCGTGTCCGCTGTTGGATGAGTCGAACCGGCGATGAACGGCAGCTTAAAATGTGAAACCTGCCAAAAATGTGTCAATGTGACTTTGATTCCTGTTTCCATCGCAGCCGGCGCTCCACTTCCCATATAAATTTTTGCCTGTACGGGAACGCCTCTTTCAATATGAAACTCCGTGCTGGACTGTTTTCCATGCTCGATGAGAAGCCTTTTCGTGTACGCATCAATCAACCTTACCGCAGGATCATTTACAAACCACATTGCATAAGGGGGAGGAACATGCAGCAAGTAGACCCAGTATTGACCGGGGGCAATACTGCGAACCAGGCAAGTTCCGTCTTCTCCTGTTTTACAGGCTGCCAAAGGACTGAGCTTAGAATCCTCCAACCGTAAAAAAGCGAGATCGACGCCTGGAACGGCCTCTCCATCAGGGCCAACGACTTTTCCACTCCAAACATGTTTCGGAACAATTCCAAATCGGATGTCTATAACGGCGGTTTTCCCGGTCTGCAGTTCCACCGCCTCGATCCCATCCTCATCCAGAGTCCCCGGGTAGTACCATCTCTCCCCCTCGATTTGTTTTTTTGAAGAATCATATTTTCGTGCACTAATTTTGTAGAAGTCAGCCGGCAAATCAAGGAGTGAGAAAAATCCCAGGCTATCCGTGAACGTGCGAAAGGTTCGGTGGTCGACAATAGACTCTAAGACCACGGGAGAATTCGGCACAGACCCTCCCTGTGAGTCATATATATGTCCCGATATGGCCGCGGATCCATCCAGTTGAAACTCGATTTCATGCTGTGAAGTCGCGCCCGTGATCAACAATTCCTGACCCACCGGATGATCAGAAGCTTCGCCATAAACGGTCCTTGCATAACCATCCTTGGTTACCGCTACTCGATAGCGCCCCAGACTCAAATCGTTAAATAAAAATTGACCCTTTTCATCGCTCAGAACTTCCTTTAGCGGGCACATCTGATTCACGATCATAAGCCTCACAGTGGCTCCGGAAATCTCTTTACCCGTCAACGCTTCGCGCACCGTTCCAAAGATCAATCCTTTTGATTCCGACCCCTGGACAGTCAGTGCACTCAAAAGCAGGACGAATGTAAAAACAATCTTCACAATGGAAATTTTACTCCAAACTGCAGGCAGGATGTCTCGGCATTACGCAAATCGGGAACACGGACGCCACGAATGGCGCCCCACAATGTTTATAAGGCTTTGTAGGGGCGCGATTCATCGCGCCCGCGTGCTTTCCGCCTGTAAACCTTTGTCGTATTCGGCCCGTCCAAGCAATTGGAGGGCTTCTATGTATCGAATTCTCTACATTTTTGTTCTGCTTTTTGTCCAGTCCAATTTGTTTGGTTCGGAACTTATCCGTTATCCGAACGATCAGGGCTCACTACAGGTTCGTCACAAGTGGGCTCTCCAGGCGGCGTCGGCAGAAAAGTCCTACTGGGTTGGCTATAGTGTCACTCGCCTTATGTATCCAAACCAAATTTTCATGAGCGGCGTTTCAATCAATGGGGAATTCCGTTTAAATAAAAAAAAGCCGTCGCTGCAAGAGTGGATTTATGGAATCAAAATAGAACCAACACAGGATATCAAACAAGCAGCGCGCGCAGAATTGCAACGGCCGGAGAAAAATCGTGAGAAAGTCTGGAGAGATATCGGCGTTTTTCAAAGATTTCAGCGTGGAGCTAAAGTTCCAGACCGTTTTCAGATCATGAATCTTTCGGTATCGTCCTCTTTCGATGCCCCGCTTTACTGGCTGGGAGATGCAACCCACGAGGAAAGCTTCGAGCACTTAATCAGCTTGTATGCGCAGACGCCCGTGCAAAACAAAGAGGATGTGATGTCCGCCATTGGCATGCATCCGGCGCGACTGGCATTTCCGTTTCTGAAGAAAATACTAACCACCAGTGAACCCGAAGAAGCTCAGGAAGCGGCAGCCATTTTTATGGGGGAACTGGACGAGCCGGAAGCATTGCAATTATTACAGCAGGTCGCGGACAAAAATCCGCATGAGAGTGTGCGCGAGGCTGCCGTCGTTGGAATCTCAGAAATGAATTCCGAAGCGTCATTGCAAGTACTTTCCGACATTGCTCGATCCCACCGAGACAACGAACTGCGAGAGACGGCGATTGCGATGCTGGCCGATAAAGAAGGAGCGAATGTCACTAAAATATTAGAAGAGATTGCCTGGTTTGATTCCGATGAGGACATTCGCGAGACCGCCGTCGTTATGCTGGGAGAGTCGGAAGCCGGTGTTCCCGCACTATTAAAAATTATGGAGGATCATCCTTCAGAAGACACGCGCGAAATTGCAGTTCATATTCTTGCTGAAACCGTCGCCGGCCGCAAAATCTTGAAACAGAAGATCAAAGAGTAAGCAGTCATGAGAATGAGACCTCGCCCTTGATTTCTCATTGCTCATGACTTTGGCACTTCTTGGTTACGGCACTTCTTCCGAAACAAATGCGATCCAATTGCCATCCGGACTCATAGCAATTCGGCTGATATTGTTCAAATCGGCCACTGATAAATCGATTTCTTCCACCCAATTTTGGTCTTTTTCCGGCGAATAGGAGTAGATTTTTGATCCTTTGGCAGTCATCAGACTCCCTGCCGGCGTCCATGCATAATCTTCGGTTTCAGGCAGGAGAGCGATCAGATCCCTTGTTTGTTTGCTTCCAGGATCGTATTCTTTAATAGTTCCCGTTTGTTCCGTCAGCTTTTGGACATAGCTGATTCCGGTTTTTCCGGGAATCTTGTGAAGTGATCGACCGATGTCGTGTGCGATCACAGAGCTCTTACCGGAAGGAATGTCGGCAATCTGAAGGGTGGGAGACTCACCCAGGATAAACAAAGCCAGTGAATCCGGGTCAATCCAGGCATGGTAGCCAACCGGCTTAACTTGCTCTAGAATAAGAACCGGGTCTCCACCGCTTAAAGGGAATTTCCATAATCTCTGAGTGCCGTCTTTTTCAACCCGAACGGTGGAAAAAAATTGACCGTCCGGGGTGAGTGTAGGTGAATATTCGCTTTCAGCCGTATTCGTAACTTTCTCAGCTGTGGCGTCACCTATGTCATAAAGGAAGATGTCCGCCTGTTCATCTTCCCCAATGGACGTATAAAAGAGCTTCTTGGAATCGGGCAAAAAGTGAGGCTGGTTGTCGTAGCCTTTTCTTTGCGTAATATTACGTATTCCTGAAGCATCAATTTTGCCGTTTTCAAGAGGGAATAGAAAAATGTCCGTAGAGGGTGGCGTGGTTGGCTGAGGCGAGTTGCGGTTGCCGTGGACGACCGATATCAGAACGGACAAACAGGATACAAAAAATGAAATTTTTCATACAACCAAAGCTTAACATGATAAACGAGGGACCGCCGGCGTTACGCCTGCAAAGCCTTCCTCAAACCTTTCAATTGATGCGGACGGAAGTTCCGCCCTCCAGTTTATAATGCGAACTCATTCAAAACACAGACACAGAACCAGAAAACCACAACAGTATAACCAACAGCAACAGCAACCACAGCCGCAGCAGCAGTCTCATCGACAAGGGCATCATCGAACGCCCAGAAGAGAATCCGGTCCACCAAAAGAGGTCTCTGGAATTCTAGAGGTCCTCCCCACGGGAATCGGATTTCTTAGAAGGTTGGAAAATGATCTATTGCCTTCTCCGGACGATGCATTTATTTCTACGGCATTGATTCGTCAAAGAGGTTTGCGTACGGGAATGCCGATTCGGGCAATGGCCGGCGATCGGCAGGCTGTGACGGATCTTCTTGAAATCAACGGATCTGAAGCTTCGGCAACCGCTGAAGCACCGGCTGTCGAACCGGTTCCTTTCGACAGACAGGTCAGCATTGATCCGCACGAAAGATTTATCCTTACTCCGGCATCGACACCCGAGGCGGAGCGTTCGATGCGATTGTTGGAGTTGATGACTCCCATTGGAAAAGGCCAGCGCGCATTAATTGTCGCTCCACCCAGGACCGGCAAAACAACGCTGTTGCAGAATCTTGCATCTTCTGTCGCAGATCATCATCCGGAAACGCATCTCGTTGTTCTTTTGGTCGACGAACGGCCGGAAGAAGTTACCCATTTCAAAAGATCGGTCCGCGGTTCAGTGATCGCATCTTCATCCGATAAAGAAGCGAAATCCCATTTGCGAATCGCTCGTTTAACTCTGGAGTATGTTCGGACGCTGGCAGAAAGTGGAAAAGATGTCTTCTTGCTTTTGGATTCTTTAACAAGGCTTGGGCGAGCTTCAAACCGCGAGGAACAGAACCGGGGCAAAACACTCAGCGGGGGGATCGGCAGCCGGGCGCTTGAGTTTCCACGACGTTTCTTCGGATCCGCGCGCAATCTTGAAAACGGAGGCAGTCTAACCATTGTCGCCACAGCTTTGATCGATACGGGAAGCCGGATGGATGAAGTGATCTTTCAGGAGTTTAAGGGAACGGGAAACATGGAACTTGTGTTAAACCGAAGAATTGCGGATCGACGGATCTTTCCTGCTGTCGATCTCAGCCTGTCCGGTACTCGGAAAGAAGAAAAAATCTTGCCTCCTGAATGGTTGACCGCGGTGCATAAATTGCGCCGTCATCTTTCTACGTTAAAGCCGGAAGACGCGCTGGATGTTCTGATCGAGCGTTTGCAGAAAGCGGAAAGTGTTCAGGTCTTTTGTGAATCACTCGCGTAGTCTCAGAATTCTGACGCTTCTTCTAATTTTTGAGAAACTCTGATAAGGTACACGACGGGTTGGTTGGGTACAAATCTTGCTCGGCTATGCATTCCGACATATATTGAGTGAAAGTGACGAGGTAAATCGATGTTGAATCACAAACTTTATAAACGGTTGATTTTCGCAATTCTTTTGACAACGGTTGCATTCACGTTCGTATCGTGTAACGAAGGGGATGATGAATTCCCTGGTGGTGGTCGTGTCACGGATGTCAGCTTGAGCGTGGCTCCGCCAACCTTTGCGGGAGCATGTCCAAAAACGTTTGTCTTCTCCGGCTTGATTGAAACCAATGGCGCCGGATTGATTACGTACATCTGGGAAAGAAGCAGCGGGAATTCCAATCCACAGAACATCAATCTTCCGGTACCGGGTGGCGTTGTTATCCAGGATTCCATAACGCTAACGGCCGATGGAAGCGTTACTGTTACGCTTCATGTAACCACTCCAAACGATATTTCGTCTCAGGCCGTGACAGCGACTGTGGATTGCCAGTAGTAGCCGCAATTCCTCTCCTTGAGATAGGGGCGCGTCTCAGACCCACCCAATTGAACTAATCCCAGGCGAGTTGGGCGGGTTTCAACCACCCCTACAAGAGCCAATCCACTACAGTTTTGTGTATGCGCTTATAATGATCTAGCGCATGCAACGCTCCCTCTGGCTCGCCATCGTTGTTTCCCTGGCTGTGACGTCCATCCCTACAGCTACAGGCATGTTGTTCCCTCCGGATGGCGGCTCATGGACAGGTATTTTGAGCCGAAACACCGCAGACGTAAACGGCTACCTGAGCATGATCGAAGAGGCCCGCCAGGGGCACTGGCGAATGAGGAATTTGTTTACAGCGGAACCTCATGAACCATTTCAAATTCGTCCGCTCTGGCTTCTGCTGGGTTTGATTGGACGGTTGGTTCCATTGATTTCCAACGTTTATTTAATGGAGTGGGCGCGTGTTGTTACCGTGCTTTGCCTGCTTCTGCTCATTGCTACGATTGCAGCAAGACTCTTTGAAACGCAACGGGATCGTATCCTCTCTTTCCTGGTCATGACTTTCGGATCGGGGATTGGCTGGGCTCATCTCGTGAATGATCCGCCCGATTTGCGCATAGTCGAGACTTCCACATTCTTAACTTTGATCTCTCCACCCCTTTATTCCATTTCGTTGAGTCTTGTTTTGTCCATCCACCTCCTGATAGAAAAGTCCTGGAGTTCTGAAAAAGGATTTCTGCCCGCCCTACTAGCCGGTTTGTGTGCTTTATGGCTCGGTTTTGATCGTCCTTTTAGTTTGGGGCCACTCGCTGTTGCAATTGCTGGATTTGCTCTGACGCAAGTATTCCTTCAAAGAAAAATATATCCGGGAAAGTTAGCAAACCTGTTGCCTCTTCTTGCAGGAGCGATCATTCCTGCGGCCTATCATTATTTTGCGATACAAAACATTCCTGTTTACTCGGAATGGAATAGGCAACACCTGTTACGCACGCCGGAGTGGATACGCCTGATTAGCTCGATTGGACTTCTGCTTCCGCTGGCAATATTCGGCGTCCGGGGATTCTTCGCAAAAAACAATCTGCTTGCAACACTCTTCGCATTCTTTTTAGCCGGTTCGCTGTTGTTTTCGCATTTTCCAATTGGCTTCCAGGAACGTTTTTTGGAAGGTCTTCCGATTCTAACAGCGGTTTTTGCATCCTTCGGATTCGTACGTCTCCTGAACCGCATTCCGAAACCGGGGTTCCGAACACTCGTCGCCACCATCACCCTCGTTCTGTTAAGCTTTTCGCATTTTATTCCACTTCGAAATGATTTGGCGGCGATAGCACGGGGCTCTCCTCCGCAGTACATGCCGGATCGGGTACTTGAAGCGATGCGAAGCCTGAAAACTCTTGCTGCCGAACAGGAAGCCATTCTTTCGACAGAGCAAAGCGGTAATTTCTTGATTGCTTACACCGGGAGACCGGTTGTTCTGGCGCAGCGAATTCAGACCGCGCGTTATCTGGAAAAAAGCAAGCTTGTGTCGCAATATTTTTCAACCCCCGAAGACTCTCCTCTCTCACGAGAATTATTTGCCAAATCCCATGCGAAATGGCTCTTCTGGGGACCGGAAGAGGCTTGGTTTGCCCGGGGCAGGTTTCATCCATCGCGAGCGCCCTATCTGGAAGAGAGGCACACTAATGGCTTCGTCCGGATATTCAAGTTAAAATAAATAGTTACTACTGTGGTAGGGGACGATTTTTCGCCCCCACACGCTGCAAAGGAGATGTTTTTATGGCTACATCGGTTTGGTCCGGGACAATTTCATTCGGTCTTGTTTCGATTCCAGTCAAAATGTACACAGCCACTGCGTCACATGACGTTTCTTTTAATTTGCTTCACAACGAGTGTCGCGGCAGGATCAATCTTCAGAATTACTGCCCGCAATGCGAGCGCGTGGTGGAGCGTTCGGAACTGATC
The DNA here is from genome assembly GCA_963771165.1 of uncultured bacterium. Lineage (GTDB taxonomy): Bacteria > Acidobacteriota > HRBIN11 > JAKEFK01 > JAKEFK01 > JAKEFK01. The sequence continues at coordinate 53,087 of CAVYSN010000011.1, forward strand.
AAAGGCTACCAGTACGAAAAGAATCAGTATGCAATTGTGACGGATGAAGATTTAAAATCCGTGAAGCCGGAATCCAGTTCGATGCTCGATATCCTGAAATTCATTGAAATCAGCGAAATTGATCCCATCTATTTTGAACGGACCTATTATGTAGGAGCTGACAAAGGGAGTGAGAAAGCCTTTGCTCTCCTTGCGAAAGCAATGGAAGAAATGGGACGAGCCGCGGTGGGCCGATTGGTGATGCGAAATCATGAATACCTCGTTTTGATTCGACCCGGTATGGATGGATTATTGATTCATACAATGTTGTACGCCGATGAAATTCGGGAGAACGAATTTAAAGTCAGTGAGGATATGGAATTACGGCCGAAAGAATTGGACCTGGCCAAACAACTGATTGAAAATCTGTCGGAACCTCTGAACATTCAGGAATTTCAAAACGAATATGTTACAAAAGTCGAGGAGATGCTGGAAGCAAAAATTCATGGCCGTAAACTGACAGTTGTTACGCCAACCCAGCGTCCGAAGGTCCTGGATTTGATGGAAGCGCTGCAACAAAGTGTAAAAATGGCCAAAGATAACAAGCCAATGGCCCGGGCAGATGACAATCGAAAAAAGCTGAGAAAAGCACGGTAATGATAAAGACGCATTCTTTGCAAGGTGAGTTATGCCCAAAATGAAAGTTTCTGTTCCACATTCGCTGGATCCTGATGAGGCCACCCGTCGAATTAAGAATCTGGTGGGAGATGTGAAGAAACAATTCGCGGACAAGGTTACGGATTTACGGGAGGACTGGAACGGAAACAACGGCCAGTTCGCATTTAAAGCAATGGGTTTCGAGATTGCCGGTATCGTGCATGTCGACAGTAAGGAAGTCAGAATCGAAAGCGACCTCCCATTTGCAGCATCAATGTTCAAAGGCCGCATCGAATCAGCCATCCAGGAAAAAGCACGAGAACTGCTCGCATAACAGACGACGCCGATCATTTACTCTTTGTTGACTTTGCTATCTTTTGTAAAAACTCTGTGTCTCTGTCTTAAGAATTAGTATCATTATCCTCTATGAAAATTCTGATTGTAGGCGCCGGACCAGCGGGACTCTATTTTGGAATTCTTGCCCGAAACGCTCTTCCGGATTCGCACGTTACGATCGTTGAAAAGAATGCTCCTGACGTCACCTGGGGATGGGGCGTCGTCTTTTCCGATGAAACACTTGAAAATTTCGAGCAAGCCGATCAGCAATCACACAAAGAAATCTCTGAAACGTTCGTGCGATGGGACGATATCGACGTTCATTTCAAGGATCGAATCATCCGATCGGGCGGACACCGTTTCTTTGGAATTCGTAGAACGAGGCTCCTGGAAATCCTGCAGAATCGTTGCAGGCAGCTTGGTGTCGATCTCCGGTTCCATCAGGAAATCGAACACCTCGATACAGAAGCCGATCTAATCGTCGCAGCAGACGGAATCAACAGCAATATCCGCTCGCAATTTGCCGAACACTTCCGCCCCCATATCTTGAACGGCAGGAACAAATACATCTGGTTGGCGACAACCAAAGTATTTGATTCGTTCAAATTCTTTATTCGCGAAAATGATCACGGGCTGTTCATCGTTCATGCTTACCCTTTTGACAGGGATTTGAGCACGTTCATCGTGGAAGCGGATGAAGGCTCATGGAGCAAGGCCGGCCTCGATCACACCACCGAAGCAGAAAATGTTTCATATTGTGAAACGTTATTTCAAAAAGAGCTTGAGGGACATCCGCTCATTTCGAACAAATCCTCCTGGATCAGTTTTCGGCGCGTGAAGAATGAAACCTGGTACCACCGGAATATTGTTTTGATTGGCGATGCGGCACATACCGCTCATTTTTCTATTGGATCCGGAACGAAGCTCGCGATGGAAGATTCCATTTTGCTGGCTCAATCCCTGAAGGAATCCGCGTCGGTGTCAGAAGCGCTCAGAACTTATTATGATCGCCGCTGGCTGGATGTTGCGAAATTGCAACGCGCAGCCGAAGTGAGTCAGACTTTTTTTGAAGACATGCAACGATGGAAGGATTTTGATCCTGAGCCATTTGCATTTAAGCTGCTTTGCAGAAGCAAACGTGTGACACATGAAAATCTCCGGTTGCGAGATGAGAAATACATCGCAACTGTCGACCGATGGTTTGCGAACCACAACGGCTGCAAGGATATCAGCTCCGCCCCTCCTCCGATGTTTACACCGTTTCAGCTTCGTGAAATGCAGCTTATGAATCGAGTTGTCGTTTCACCGATGTGTCAATATTCGGCGGAGGATGGAACACCGAATGACTGGCACCTTGTTCATCTTGCCAGCAGGGCAATCGGTGGAGCCGGGCTGGTTTTTGCTGAAATGACCGATGTGTCCCGCGAAGGCAGAATTTCACCTGGCTGTGCAGGTCTGTATCGCGATGAACATATCGGAGCGTGGAAGAGGATTGTGGACTTCATTCATTCTCGAACGAAAGCGCTTACAGGAATACAATTAGGGCACGCGGGCCGAAAGGGTTCGACAAAATTAGAATGGGAAGGGGATAACGAACCGTTGTCGGAAGATAACTGGGCTTTGATGTCTGCTTCACCTCTCGCATGGTCGACGCGCAACCAGCAACCGCGCGAAATGAACAGAAGCGATATGGATCTTGTCATCAAACAGTTTGTCCGCGCCGCAGAGATGGCTTTGGAAGCAGGCTTTGATATTTTAGAGTTGCACATGGCGCATGGATATTTGCTTGCGTCTTTCATTTCTCCCCTGACGAATCTCAGAAAGGATGAATATGGCGGCTCCGTGGTTCAAAGAATGCGTTTTCCTCTGGAAGTCTTTGATGCTGTCAGAAAAGTATGGCCGCAAGTGAAACCAATGTCGGTTCGGATTTCGGCAAATGATTGGGTTCCTGGTGGTTTGGATCCTGTGCAGGCGGTTGATGTAGCGCGCTTGCTCAAAGAGCATGGCTGCGACATTTTGGATGTATCCAGCGGTCAAACATCGCCTCTGGCGCTACCCGTTTACGGACGAATGTATCAGGCCCCGTTTGCCGATCGCATTCGCAATGAATTAAAGATGCCGACGATGAGCGTCGGAAACATACAAAATTGGGACCATGTAAACACATTACTGGTTTCCGGCGCATGCGATCTCTGCGCGCTCGCCCGTCCGCACCTGTACGATCCATATTTCACTCTGCACGCTGCCGCCGATCAAAATTGGGACGTATCCTGGCCGAATCAATACTTGCCCGCCAAACCTTCCCGGAAAAAAGGGTAGCTTATTTAACTCAGAGACGCAGAGATGAAGAGGAAGAAAAAAAGTCTATTCATCTCTGCGCCTCCGCGTCTCTGCGTTAAAATCTTAGTTTGGATGTAAGCGATTTCTGTGAGACCAACAATTAGTGTTTGCATCGCGACTTATAAGAGACCCGAGGGTTTAAAAAGGCTTTTGCTCACCCTTCTACCCCAGCAAACCGGGGATGAATTTTCTCTCACAATCATCGTTGCAGACAACGATGCACAACGAAGCGCCGAAGGTGTAGTCAATGAATTGAAGATGCCGGCGGCGTCAAAATCATCTACGATGTAGAGCCTGAGCAGAATGTATCGCTTGCTCGAAACAAAGCCCTATCTCATGCCACCGGAGACTACATTGCAATCACGGACGATGATTTATATGTCGACAATCAATGGCTGATCCATCTCTACCGGACTATCACGTCACACGACGCGGATGTCGTTCATGGTCCTGTGATTCCGGAGTTTCATCCAAAGGCTCCAAACTACATCCGGGAATGTGGCGCGTTTGATCGCCCCAATCCGCCCACCGGTTCCATCGACAAATACGTTTTCACCACTGCTAATACTCTGTTTCGAAGAAAAGTTATAGAAGGACGGAGTACGCCGTTCGATCCTTCATTTGGGAAAACGGGTGGGGAGGATACAGCCTTTTTTGAGCATTTAAAAAAAGATGGTCGAAAGCTGGTCTGGTGTCGGGAAGCGCTTGTTTACAATCCTATATCACCTGATAGAGCCAATTGGAGATGGATTCTCCTGCGTGAATTCAGAAGGGGAAATGGATACTATCGTATCTATGACCATGGTCCGGTTGATCGTCATCGCTCAAGAAGAGCCAAAATTCGATTTCTGGGAAAAAAAACCGCAAAGCTTTGCTACCCCGTACCGCTCTATGTTTTCCGTGGTTTTTTTAATGTACGATATGCCGTCAAAGCTATCGACCAGCTACGACCGAGCGCATTCTATACAGGCATGATCGCGTATTTCCTGGGTTTTCATTATCAAGAGTATCGCGGCCGGTGACGAATCACTTCGATCCGATCGTCAGCGTTGTAATTCCAACTTACAATCGGGCTGCCTTGATCACTCGGTCCATACCAAGCGTTCTGAATCAGACCTTTCAGAACATAGAAGTCATTGTGGTTGACGATGGATCCACCGATGAAACTGCTGATGTTGTTGGTGGGTTACACGATGCACGAATCAAGTACATTCGATTGCCGTCCAACACCGGCGCCGGCGCTTCCCGGAATATCGGAATCCATCGGTCCGCTGGCGATTTTCTTGCGTTTCAGGATTCGGATGATGAATGGCTACCGGAAAATCTTGCCAGACACATGTCCGCATTTAAAGGAGCATCACCAAAGTTGGGAGTTGTTTATTCCGACATGCTCAGAATATCCGAAGACGGAACCGTGAAATATCATCCCTCGCCTGTTGTAGTTCCGGGCCGGCTGATCAACCCGGATACTCAGTTTTATCAAGTCTTTGGTCTTGGCATCCAATCGGTTGTATTAAAACGGGAGTGCCTGGAAGCAGTTGGTTATTTTGACGAAAAGTTAACGGCTTTTGAGGATTTGGAACTGCTGAATCGATTGTCCGAACGGTATGATTTTTTCCATATCCAGGAGCCGTTAGTTAGATATTATGAGACGAAAGGCTTGTCGAAAAACAACTACGCCAATCGGCTTGCCAGAAAACGATTGTTGAAGCTTTATTATAAAAAGTTATGGATCCGTAACACTGCATTCCTAATCAAAGAATGCCGCTGGCTTTACAGGACCCGAAGCAAGCCTCTGCAACGAAAGCTCAGGCGGTTGCGACGTATCCTGAAGAGACTATGACAACATGACCTTGCCGAAAGTGAGCGTCATTATGCCGGCCTACAACCACGGCCGGTATATTGGTGAGGCCATTCAAAGTGTTCTCAATCAAACTTATGCTGATTGGGAGCTGATGATTGTAAACGATGGTTCGACCGATTCAACTGCCGATGCGGTTGCCCGATTTGACGATCGCAGAATCCACTATATTTTCCAAACCAACAAAGGAGTCTCGGAAGCGCGAAATGTTGCCATAGGAGCTTCATCGGGAGAATATCTCGCATTTCTGGATGCAGACGATCTGTTTCATCCTTGGAATCTGGAAACTCAAGTTGCGCATCTGGATCGGAATCCGGAAATTGGACTGACTTACGTCTCACGAACGGAGATAGACCAGGATGGTAATCCGTTACGTTTTCACCGGCCACCCCTGAAGACGACTTTAAAGGAGCTGATTCTGGGTTTCCCTTTCTGTCCGAGCGATTTCATGATCCGGCGCTCCTGGATTGAAAGAGTCGGCTCATTTAACAGGTGCTATGTCATTAACGAAGACCGCGATTTTTTCTTGCGTCTTGCCCTGGCCGGTTGTCAATTCGCTGGAACGGATCGATTCCTTGCATGCCACCGGTTCTACGGCGGCAGAACCTTTCCGGACTTGCCTGCGAAATTAAACGATATGTTGCGTGTTCTCGATACTGTGTTCACCGATCCAAACTGTCCTGCTGAAATCCTTTCTTTGCATAGCCTCGCGCATCGTAACATTTATATTGAGTGGGCTTATCAAGCGTCCGTTAAGAACGAGACGGCATTGGCAAAGGAATATTTTCGAGAGGCACTTCGGTACGACCGATCCATGGAAGCGAACCCGGATGAGCTGTTTCAACGTCTTGTTGAGGCCGCGACCAGGGATGGCGGCGAGCACGAAGAGCGGTTACGAATGACATTTGAACATCTTCCAGCAGAAGCGAAGCAATCCCCCGAGCACCTTCACTGGGCCGTAGCATATGGCTACCTTCATCAAGGTCTACGGGATTTGATGTGGGAGCGTGTGGAGAAAGCGAAAGAGAATCTTAACAAAGCCGTTATGCACGGAGTCCGTTTGGATCTGCGATCGCTTCGAATGTTGAGATATCAGCTTCTGTCTTATGATGCGGGGTTTGACACGAAGAGAATGCATGACGCTCTTCGAAAGGTGTCCCCCTTTTTAGAAAAAATTGGAGGTCAAAAAGGCGCCCGCCGTTTTCTCGGGTGGTACTCTTTCACGCGGGCATTGCGTTATTATCATGACGGTGAGTTTGCGAGCGCGGTCAAGGAAGTTGGACGAGCTCTCTCGAATAACCCGGAGTATCTGAGGAATCGCGAACTATTATCTGTTTTGTTTCGTTCTATCCGCGCTCTGTTGCTGAAATAGATGCGGGAGCGATGAATCGCGCCCCTGCGAAAATCCGAGCCCGGCCGCGAGATGCGGTCGTTACAAAGCCATCGGAACGAACGTATGAGAATTGCCTTTATAGTGAATGGATTCCCAATCCTTTCCGAAACTTTCATTCTCAATCAAATCACAGGGCTTCTGGATCGTGGGCATGACGTTTATATTTTTCCACAGAATCGCTGGAATGAGCCAAAAGTGCATGGAGACGTAGCAAAGTACAAATTATTAGAGAGGACTCATCCATTAGCATTGGAGTCTCAGAACAGGTCAGCGCTTCTCAGTGCATCCTATCTGATTGTCAAAAATGCGTATAAAATTCCGCGGCTTTTCTTGAAAGGAATTCTCAAGATGCTGAAGTCGCTGAATTTCCTTAATTTCTTAAAACACTTCTATCCTGCAGCTCTTCTGCTGGACCTGGGCCCATTCGATATCATCCATTGTCATTTCGGTTCAAACGGAAATTACGCTGTCAAATTAAAACGCATGGGTGCCTTTCAAGGAAAGATCATCACTACGTTTCACGGTCACGATATTACAAAGCACATAGTGGATCGAGGCCCCGACATTTATAAAACACTGTTTAACAAGGGTGATTTGTTCATGTCAGTTAGCCGGCTGTTTAAGGAACGGTTGATTGAACTTGGCTGCAACGAAGCGAAAGTCATCATTCACCGGACGGGAGTCGACACCGGCCGGTTCTGTTATTCATCCAGATCACGAAAGAACGGACAAACGTTGCGAGTCGTAACAATTGCCCGATTGGTAGAAATGAAAGGAATTGAATATGGAATTCATGCAATAGCAAAATTACTGAAGAAATATGAGGATCTGGAATACAAAATTGCTGGAGATGGTCCTTTGAAAGATGATCTACAAGACTTAATAGAGAGCCTGAATGCAGATGAAAAGATTACGCTGCTCGGGTGGCAGAATCAGGAAGAAATCATTGAGTTGTACCACAATGCCGATGTTTTGTTAGCTCCAAGTGTTGTAAGCAGGGCCGGAAATCAGGAAGGAATTCCAGTTGCATTGATGGAGGCATTGTCGCAAGGAATTCCCGTCATCTCCACATGCCACAGCGGAATACCCGAGCTGATTCGTGATGGAGAATCGGGATTTCTTGTTCCTGAACGAGACGTAGATGCTTTAGCTGAAAAACTTGAGTATCTGGTCACGACATCCTGAGACAAGGCCTGAAATGGGTCTGAAAGGACGCCAGATGGTGGAAGAGCATTACAACATCAATAAGTTGAATGATCGACTGGTGGAAATATACCAACAAGTGCGGCAGGTAAACTTTGAAATTCGCTTAGTCAGTAAAAGCAGGATGAGTGGGGTGTCTTATGCTTACGGTTCTTATGGCAACTTACAACGGAGCCGGATACATTACCGGAGGTGTTAGCTGCTTATTCTCAATTGGAGTCTCCTGATGGCGGATGGAATCTTGTGATTGTAGACAATGGAAGTACGGATCAAACGAGAGAAATCATAACTTCCTTCCAGTAAGTCGTTTGCCTTTGACCTGCCTGTTTGAATCAAGAAGAGGAAAGAACGCAGCTCTCAACTCAGGTTTATCCGCCGTGTCGGGTGATCTGGTTGTCCTTACGGATGACGACGTATTGCCAACGCCGGATTGGCTGATGCAGCTTCGCTCTGCGGCAGACTCCCAGTCTCCTTTACGATTTTTGGAGGTTCGATCTTGCCGAAATGGGCATGCACCTCCTGAGGATTGGATATTAAACTGGGTGCCTCAGAGCCCCACTTTCGCGATTCTGAATTCGGAAGAGGGACCCATCGATCCACGTCTTGTTTTCGGGCCCAACATGGCAATTCGCGCAGACATTTTTCAAGATGGCTATCGACTTCGATGAGTCTCTGGGCCCGCAAGGATCGAATTACTGCATGGGAGGTGAGACCGAACTGAATTTACAATTGACCGAAGCGGGATTTAAATCGTGGCACTGCAAGGAAGCCGTCGTCTATCATATGATTCGATCGTTCCAGATGACTCAGGATTGGGTATTGAATAGGGCGATTCGGTTCGGTCGTGCGCAATACAGGCGTGAAATGAAGGACGTTCCGATTTCGCCATAAAGATTACGAGAGTTATCTTTTTATTGCACCTGCGGATTCTGCAGACAACATCTTCGTGTTCAATCGTGAGAAATGGCAACGGCGATGCTGAAAAGATCTTTAAGGCGCAATGGAAATTAAACCTTTTGAAAGGCAGAGGCTATTCAGGCACGGCTGATGCTGAAATCCAGGCTGATATGACTCGTTCATCGATCGCTCCCGATCAAGGAAGACGCCGATCGACCATTCTGGTCTGTGATGATTCCTACTTACAATCCCATACCTCATTATCTGGAAGAAACCCTGAACAGTATTCTGACTCAGGATCCGGGATCCAAAGAAATGCAAATTGAACTTGTTGATGATTGTTCCAGCGATTTTGAGCCGCATGATCTTTTGAAAAGAAACGGACGGATTGGATTTTACCGACAAAAGCGTGCTGTTGGTATTGGGGCCAATTGGAACACATGCATTGATCGTGCTCGCGGATATTGGGTTCACATCTTGCATCAGGACGATTTTGTTTTGCCGGGTTTTTATAATCGTCTGCGGGAAGGAATTGAGAAAGAACCGGGAATCGGTGCGGCCTTTTGCCAGCATTATTCCGTTGATCACAAAGGTCACAGACAGTTTCTACTGTCGCGAGTAAAACAGAACGTTCCCGGTATTCTAGCCAACTGGCCGGAGTATGTGTTTGTGGGGTTAAGTTTTCAGACTCCAGCGATTGTAGTAAAACGAAGCGTTTATGAAAGCGTCGGTGGCTTTGATGTTAGCTTTCAATACGCGCTCGATTGGGATATGTGGAAAAGGATCGCGACACAATACGGGTTGTGGTATGACCCGGAGCCACTTGCTTGCTGGCGACAGCATAAAAGATCCACAAGCAGGGATGTGACGCGATCGGGTAAGAATATCGCTGAGATCCGTCGCAGCATTGAGACTTCTCAAGCCTATCTTCCGCCTGCGATCGCCGAAGACACAACCAGGCGCGCTCGCGAATACTATACGCGTTATGCAGTTCAGTATGCAGGGGACCTGCTGTTCGATGAACACGATATGCAAGCTACAATCGCGCAACTGTGGGAAGCGCGGAATCTGAGCTCCAGCTCAGGAGTGATGAAAAGCTTTGCGAAACTGGCAATGAAGAGATGGCGGCAACGGAAACGAATATGAAGTCAAACGATCAGGAAAGCACGTCTCTCCCGCGGGCTGTCTTTGTTCTATCGCCGATGCCACGATGCGGAACGACGCTTTTGTCATTCGTGCTTGTTGAGTCAGGATGTTGCGAATGGCCTCCAAAGGATCGAATCCTTGCGGAAGATTTCTTCCTCAAACATGCTCAAATGATTGAAGACTATTGCGACAAAACGAGTCGTGAATGGGGATATTTTACGAAGGATCAACAGGAATTAGATCGCCTGAAGAATCTGTTGATCGCCCACATTGGCCAGGCACTTCTTCAATTTGCCGGCCCTCAAAGCTTTAAGGCGCCTATCGTGTTAAAGACTCCGCACGCGGAAAACATCGATCTTCTTCCCCGGCTATTTCCAGAGTCCAATGTTCTGTTCATTGTCAGAGACGGTCGCGACGCGGTGGAATCAGCTGCCAGAGCCTTTCCGCGGGCCGGCTACGAGTATTGGATGGGCCGCTGGGCAATAGGAGTCCGCGATATTCTCCAGTTCATGGAGAAATATGAAAAGAATTCACAGGCCGTAAGCTGGAAGCTCATCCGGTATGAAGAACTTATATCAGAGGGGAGTCCTGTGGTTCCGGAAATACTTCAGTTCTTCGGCAACAAAAGCGAGTTTACATGGCGCGATCTACAAGCTTTGCCCGTTTACGGCTCATCTTATCTCGGCGGAAAAAAGGGTGAGTTCAAATGGGAGGTGAAATCGAAACCTGAAAACTTCAGCTCTTTGGGTCGATGGTCGCTCTGGGACGAAGATCGCAAACAAAAGTTCAAAGAGATTGCCGGCGCCGAGTTGATCCGACTTCAATACGCTAAAGATAACCGGTGGTAGCTCATTAACGCAAAGTTTTTCATGTAACGCGAGTTACATCCGGAATGATGAAAATCGTTGTCAAAGGCTCCGACGATGCCCACTCCATTTTCAGGGCAGACGCTAAGGCGCAAAGCTAAAAATAACTTTCTGCTTCTTCTTTGCGTCCTTGCGACGTTGCGTTAATGAGCTATTCGTAGCGGAGCGAGACCAGCGGATCGACTTTGGAGGCACGTACTGCCGGAATATAACAGGCGAGAGCCGCAACGCCCAGGATCGCTACCGTAACAATCAGGAGAGTTAAGGGATCGCTTGCTTTCACTTGATAAAGAAGCTTCGTCATCAAGCGGGCCAATCCGACTGCCGCTGCCAGACCAACCGCGGCGCCTATAACAGCTGGCAGCATTCCCTGATGTAGAATCAACTGAACCACGTCCCTTTTTTGCGCACCCAGTGTCATTCGAATTCCGATCTCCTGCGTTCGCCGCGTCGTTACGTAAGAAACAACACCATAAATCCCTGCCATTGCAAGACACAGTGCAAGAAATGCGAACCCACCGAATAACAGCATGGATAAACGACGCACCGCAATGCTATCCTTTAGAACTTCTTCCAGAGTGGCTACATTGAACGACGGGAAGATCCGGATCGAGTACGTCAATATTTCTTTTCGCACAGTTGCGGCGAGCGACTCCGCATTTTGATCGGAATAACGGATAACAAGTGTTACAGAAAGCGCATGAAATTGAGCTTGCGGAATGTAGAACTGCATCGGGACATCTTCATCCAAGCCATATTGTTTGACATCCCGCACGACTCCAACCACGGTCCGCCACGGTGTCTGTTTCCTCGGGACCGGGAAAGAGCCGGATCCGTTTTCCGATCGGATCCTCTCCTTTCCAGATCTGTTTCGCCAATGTTTCACTGACCAGAACAACGAGTGGAGCGGTCTCCGAATCGCTCATCGATAAGTATCGCCCTCGTCACCAACGGAATTTGCATCGCAGCAGTGTAGTTTGGCGTTACAACATACATGTCTGCTGAAGGTTGCTCCGCGGCGGTTCGAGGCTGTCCATCGACAGCTATTGTGCGGCCATCGAAAGCCGCGCTCAAAGGAAGAACCGTTGTTGTTCCGGCGGCTTGAACTCCCGGCAATCGTTCGATTCTTTCGAGCAATCTGTGAAAGAATTGCGTACGCTTCAGCTCTTCTTCAAATTTGATGCCGGGCAGCCAAACATTCATTGTTAATACGTTAGTAGGATTAAATCCAGGATCGACTTTGTACAAACGCGCGACACTCTGGATTAAAAGTCCGGCTCCGGCCAACAAAAGCAGTGCCAGGGCCACTTCGGCACCCACTAGCGTATTTCGCATCCGCGCTTGAAGATGTCCGCTTGTGCCGCCACGTCCGCCATCCTTTAACGATTCAGTCAGATCAAACTTCGACATTTGAAAAGCAGGTGCCAGCCCGAATAAAAGACCGGCCGCGACCGAGGTAAGAGCCGTAAAAAAGATTACGATGGAATTTAGTTGCGTGTTTTCAATTTGGGGAATGACTTGAGAGCCAACACTTTTGATTGCATCCATTCCCCAGTAAGCCAGAAGAATGCCACAGATGCCGCCGGCAGCTGTCAACATTGCACTCTCTGCAAGAAGCTGGCGGATCAGCCTCCATCTCGGAGCTCCCAGCGATGTACGAACGGCTATCTCCCGTTGTCTGGAAGACGCACGCGCGAGTAATAGATTTGCAAGGTTTGCGCACGCAATCAACAGGACCAGTCCGGCCGCACCCGTTAACAAAAACAATGAAGTACGAAGATTACCAACGGTGTCCTCCGCAATCGTCACAAGACGAATTCCACGCCCCGTATTGTCATCCGGATACTGTTTTTCCAGACGTTTCGCGATACCACTCATTTCGGCCTGAGCTGTGGATAGTGGAGACACCTTTTTTCAAACGCCCGATTGCGCGGAGGTGCCTCGAGCCGCGTTGCGTTTGATCGAACGGTTCCGCCACCGGCCGGTAAATTTCAGCTTTGCCGTTCAATTAAGGATCCGGGTAGGGAATGAACATCCGGCTTGAGTACTCCGATAATGACGTAAGGTCGCAAATTCAGTTTGATTGTTTTTCCTATGATGTTCGGATCACTTTGAAACCTGCGTTTCCAGAGGCCATGACTGAGAACCACAACAAAGTCCTTCCCATCGGTCTGATGTTCCGGCTGGAACAAACCACCCAACAAGGGCTCGGCCTTCATCACTTTGAAATAACCATCGCCCACCAGCATCGCCGGCACCCGTTCCGCCTGGTTCGCTGATCCTGAGATGATCGGGCGCCATCCCGTGAATGTGCTTATTTCTTCCAGCACTGCTGTTTTGCGTCCTGATAGTCCGCGATATCTGTTGCAGAAATCTGACCTCGAAGTTCGCCGCTTGATTTTTCGGTTCCCCACGCCAGCACGATCTCTTGAGGATCCGGATAAGGCAGATCTTTCAGCAATACGGCATGAACGACGCTGAAGATTGCGCTGTTGGCCCCGATTCCAAGAGCGAGAATGACGATGGCAATCCAGGTGAAGCCCGGGATTCTTTAAAAGAATGCGAAAACCGTATCGAAAATCTTGCAGAATTCCAGCCATGTTCGTTAGACTCGCAAACCCTGTACCAGGTTGTGGGCCAGTTCACCTCGTCCACGAACCCCGCTGATGTGTTCACTTACGGGAATAGGGCTGTTCACAAACGAACAGGATTTGATTTTGAACAGAAGATAGCAAAGATAGCAAAGATTGAGGTTCTTTGCTTCCTTTGCTCTCTCGCTTCAATGGGGCCGCGTTCTGATGAACGCGGAAACGCGTCAGCGTCGAGCTCGGCTGACGCGTCGCGTGCCAGCGGCTTCAATGGGGCCGCGGTCGTTGACCGCGGAAACTGCAAGCGGCGTGACGACCAGCATCGATGCTTCAATGGGGCCGCGGTCGTTGACCGCGGAAACGCTGACTGGAGGCGAATGCGCAGGCAGTGCTTCAATGGGGCCGCGTTCTGATGAACGCGGAAACGCGTCAGCTACGCCGGGACTCATGGCCGCGATCGCCGGCAAGACGCAGCTTCAATGGGGCCGCGTTCTGATGAACGCGGAAACGCGGAAGCCGACTGCTCTGGACGTGCTGCTGACCTGACACGCTTCAATGGGGCCGCGTTCTGATGAACGCGGAAACCAGTCGGCGATCGCGCGCGCCGGATACGCTGACCGGACGCTTCAATGGGGCCGCGTTCTGATGAACGCGGAAACGCATGCGGCATCGCAGCTGATGCGCGCGGACGCGCATGCTGCTTCAATGGGGCCGCGTTCTGATGAACGCGGAAACGCGCCGATGGCAGCGTCGTGGCATCGCCGACAGTCAGCGCTTCAATGGGGCCGCGGTCTGATGACCGCGGAAACGTGCGTCGATGCAGTCGCGAGCTGCGGCGCAGTCTGCGCTTCAATGGGGCCGCGGTCTGATGAACGCGGAAACGCGAGCAGCCGGTCGCATCGCGGCGACAGCTCGACGCGGCTTCAATGGGGCCGCGGTCTGATGACCGCGGAAACTCGCCGTGCGACCTGCGGCCGATCGTCCGACGGCATGCGGCTTCAATGGGGCCGCGGTCTGATGAACCGCGGAAACGCGGACGACCGCAGTGCACGGCGTCGAGCTCGGCTGTCACGGCTTCAATGGGGCCGCGGTCTGATCGAACCGCGGAAACGCGCGATCGCGGACGCGAGACCGTGCGTCGACGGCAGCGTCGCTTCAATGGGGCCGCGGTCTGATGAACCGCGGAAACGCGTGCTCGCATCGATCCAGCACGCGACCGGCACGTCAGCTTCAATGGGGCCGCGGTCTGATCAACCGCGGAAACGCGGTATCGCACTGGTCGGATCTGCGTGCGCGAGCACGCGCTTCAATGGGGCCGCGGTCTGATCAACCGCGGAAACCGATCGGCCAGCCGCAGTCGCGCCGAATGCCATGACGTCGCTTCAATGGGGCCGCGGTCTGATCGACCGCGGAAATGCCGGCGACTGACAGGCTCGATGCCGCGGTCGTCCGAGTCGCTTCAATGGGGCCGCGGTCTGATCAACCGCGGAAACGTCGACGTCGGTGCCGATGCCGGCTCGGTCGACGTCCAGGCTTCAATGGGGCCGCGGTCTGATCGACCGCGGAAACGCTGATCACGGCCATGCCGTCGAGCTCGGCATGATCTCGCTTCAATGGGGCCGCGGTCTGATCAACCGCGGAAATCGAGTCGACGCTGGCACGTCGGTGCACGCTGCACTACGCTTCAATGGGGCCGCGGTCTGATCGACCGCGGAAATCGCGACGCTCGGCAGCGCAGTCGCCGACAGCTGGCGCGAGCTTCAATGGGGCCGCGGTCTGATGAACCGCGGAAACCGTCGCTGATGCGCGGTCGCGACTCGATCATGCTCGATGGCTTCAATGGGGCCGCGTTCAGATGAACGCGGAAACTGTGGAAATACCCCACATGATTGCAACGGTCTCGACAGCTTCAATGGGGCCGCGTTCTGATGAACGCGGAAACAAGCACTGATGTTTACGCTTCCGCCTATCGAAGTTGCTTCAATGGGGCCGCGTTCAGATGAACGCGGAAACGGCGCGTGATTTAATTGTCAAAGATCCAGATGTTTGCGGCGCTGGATGCGAGGAGCGCCAACCCAACATCGAAATTCTTTGCAGGTTCATGCTTGATTTTACTCCGGGTTATGATCTCCAACAACTTAGAGGTTCAAGAGCTATGGGAGATAAGAGCATCGACTCCGCGCTCGAAGTCAAAAAATGTGAGCTTTTCTTTCTGCAATCCGGATGGAGTCAGAGATGCCCAGGGTTTCAATATTTTCCGATACACGACCATCGGCCGGTCCAAGCCGAATCATCATGATCTTATCCTCCCGGTGATTGATCAGTGGATTCAGACCTTCACGCATCAATATTTTTTCGGAATCAGAGAGATCGCAAAGAAATACGGAATATTGGACTCGATCGCCGAAGCCGAGCATGAATTTATGAACCTGCCTGAGTCTCCGGTCATCAGTAATGTCATAACAAACAAGATATGTGATTCGCATCAGTTTCAGCGGGTACAGAAAGGAACATAGCGTTCCAATTCACCTGTTATGCAGCGGCTTAGAAGCCGCGCCTGGACTTCCAGTACTCTTCGGTAGCTTATCGAATAGCCGAAAAGCGGATGAGTAATCAACTGATCTATGCGACGTTCGTATGCTGCAAGAACATGTCTGCGACCGCTATCGGTCAATCCTGAAGCGCCGGCTCGGGAAATAAAATCGCAAGACTGAATTTCGGCATTGTTGATCATTCCGATCGCAACGGAATCGGCAACCAGCGGCCGGAACTCTTCCATCAGATCAAGCGCCAATGCAGGGCGTCCGTAATGGGATTGATGATAAAAACCCAGATATGGGTCCATGCCGACCGCGGTAATAGCGGCAAGAATATCCTTCATCAGCATGGAATACAAAAAAGAAAGGAGGGCGTTTACAGGATCTCGTGGAGGTCGCCTGTTGCGGGAGTGAAAATCGAACGTAACGTCCCCATTCTTTGCCTTTAACATCTGTGAGAAATGCGAGAAGTACTCACGTGCTGCCATACCTTCACATCCTAGAAGCTGTCCCATCGTATCGCATCGATCCGCTCTGCCTCTCCACTGTACCAGCCCGTTCAAGGTTTCTTTTGGGACATCTGGCGCGTTCCGCCGCATTAATGTCCTGCAATTTCGAATTTTTCCGGAGACAAACGTTTTCGATAAAGAAAGCGCAAAGGACACATCTGCTGCTTTTGCGAACTGTGCCTTTCTTAATTCGATGTTTTTCTGCGCTGGTGACGTTGTGACCGCAACGAGCCAGCCTCCGGTTGAAAGATGGATAATCGGGACTTCTCGGGAAGCCAATTCCCGCAATGCCTGCGCCGATATTTGATTGTTTCCGAAAATACAAACCTGCGTGACATCTAAAAGTTTCACTCGATCATGAAGTTTTCCTTTCTCCCGGATTTCCAGAAGCTCTCCACTGATTCCAATGCTGCGTGCGTAACCCTGGACGTAGAGTGGCATCTGCCGTCATCACGGGCCGGGATTAACCGTCAGGACTTCGGAAATGCCCGCAACCGTGGGTGGTCTGAGTGCGCCGGGCGCAAGATCGCTTCTTAACAGGTTGGTTTCATCTGGTAAACAGATGCTGACAAGCGAACATCGACCGCATTTCGGAGATTGAACGAGAGGCGGCGGAAGAATTTCCGATTTTGCGGCGCGGTGGGCTTCGGAAAGCAACTGGAGGGTCCGTGCTACAAGACTTTCAGTCAGAAGCACAGGAACGCGTTTTTGCGCCTCCGCAAAATATAACACGCCCTCATCGCACGAATATCCGTTCTTTCGCAGAAGAAGACCTTGCAGACAAACCTGCACACGTTCCGGCTCATAGGCTCCTTCCGGTATTTCCGGAGGTTTGCCGCGCTTGTAATCGACCGGAACGACTTTCCCATCTTCAGATTCCAGTAGATCGATTTTTGCAATCGCTCCCAACTCGTGATCCGACAGCAATACGGAACGTGCATGGATCCTATCTTGTACGGACAATTCCGCGGGACCTGGGGCAGCGCCTTTTTCATGATCAACTCGCCTGTGCACCAGGCGGCCATCAAGAGTATCGGTGTTATGCCGAAATTGCTGATCGACATGCTCCAGATGAAAGAGGCGTGCGCAATAAGCGAATTCATTCAGCATCCGCGCCGGCAAAAGATTTTCGTCGTGGTGCAGCGCTTTCAGCGTTTCGACCGGTTCAGGACTTGCCATTTAGTGGCAATTGTAGATTCAAGCTACGACAACTCCGGTCAGAGTTCCCGGTTTACTCTAATTTCTTGAGAATGTGTTTCGCGAGATTTTCGTTAATTTCTCTGTGTCTCGGAATAGGCTGGGAGACTTTTGTTTTGGGATTCTGGTACCAGTCGTGCTTTCCACCATGTCTGATAAAGACACAACCTTTCTTTTCAAGCTCTCTGATCAGATCGGTTCTTTTCAAGAGACCTGAAGTTCGGCAACTTTGCGCACACAGGGGATGTTTCCGCTTGCGAGCTCTTTATAAATATCTCTTAGATTCTCTTCAAGCTCCTCAGTAGATTGTGCTTGCGTCATGTAGTCGGGATACTCTTCAAGATATCCGAGCATCATCTGCTCATCCTGCCAGTAAACGTATTTCAGCTTTGCCATAGGACAATTATAAGCAACAGACGAGCGTGAGTACAAACTTGCGAATTGCGACTAGGAATCCGATATCTTCTAAATTATGGTACCAAATAGAAAGTCTGCCGTGAGCGTTCTTGAGGAAGCTCTCCATATGGAACCGAATGATCGCGCGATGATCGCTCAACACCTCATTGCAAGTCTCGATTCGGAAGTGGATCCGAGGAGGGAACTTTTATGGCAAGAAGAGATCCAGAAGAGACTTAAAGACTCGGAAAAAGAACAAGTTGAGTTCTCATCATGGGATGACGTCCGCCAACAAATCAAGCGGACCTACCATGGACAGTCGCATTGAACTTCATCCCGAAGCTATAGAAGAGTTCAACAAGCTATTGAGTCGTACGAACGTCGTTCACCTTTTTTGGGCCGGGAACTTCTCAGTGAATTTGAACGGGCAATAGAAATGATTCGGGAGCGACCAGTTGCATGGCCGCAACACACGAAAGGAACACGAAGGTTTTTCCTTCATCGTTGTCCCTATGGAATTGTCTATCACAGGAGAAAAGGCGTTCTTCGCATCCTTGCTGTCATGCATCTTCGTAGAACCCGGGATACTGGAAGGAAAGAAAAGAGACAAATTAAGGTTAGTCCATCAAGATAGTTTCTGTTCTATATCCGGAATGATTATCAGACTTTGAAACCCCTTTGGGGATACTGAATGATCATGTACACCCATTCCTTTACGAGCAGCCTCGAGGATATTTTCGACAAGCGATGATCAAACAATCAGAATGTTCTGGCGTACTGTGAATGAACGTCTCGCACTGGCACAGGGTTGGTAGAACAGATTAGCTTTGATTCTTTTTAAGATCGCATTGGCTCCGCGATTTTCTATGAACGGGATCGTATTTTCATGTTTGGTTCCGCTTCTTCACCATTTGTTGTGCGGCGTATCGCTGATTGGTTCAGTCAGGCAAGAATAAGCCCAGACTAAAGTGTGAGCCAAAGCCAAGTGTGATTGGTCCTTTCACAGGAACCGCAAATTCTATTTCAAATCCTGCCAGGCCGCGGCCCTGTTTGCCGTTAAACCTCACTGTGTGAAATTCAAGCCAGCGGACACTCGGATGGCCATGTGCTATGTATCCTGCAATCCGCTTGATCCTTATTGGACGGGGAAATCCCCGCAAAGACAATTCGCGTTCGATCTGAGCCTCCGGTAGATCGTTTAGACGGGGTTTCTTTCGGAGGCCACGGCTACTGAAACGAGGTAAAGAGAAAGGGGTGACAGAGATCCATCGACGTGACGCTGAAAAAAGCGGAATCTCATGGGACTTCTCCGCCGTACCGAGATGCGTCAGAACAATCCTGACATCCGGTCGATTGCCTCGCCGAAATATAGTCGTTAGTTTGCCAAGGGCGGAAACATCCTGCTCATCAAATCCGCCCGGCGCATAAATGGTCGCATGGTCTAAGCGACCATCATGATTTTCATCCGTAACTATGTAATGCGCGTGTAGATGCCCCTTAAGCGGTACGCCTTCGAATGTTTTTCCCGTGATAGCCTCCGAATGCGATCCATCATTACGGGCACGAATGAGTGCGGCCGTAATTGTTCGGCAAATGGCAGCGAATCCTGAACGAGAGGCAACACCGTCGAATCGAGGGCGTATCGTGCCACCGTGATTGTTTTTGTGCTGCTCAATGTTTTCTTTTGTACGGTGCGACGGAGCGTTAGTATTCCCGATGGGCGTGTGTACGTCAGCCATCGCGAACCCGTGGGTTCAAGCTGCTTTTTCTTTCGCATAGTTGAGCTATCTGTTTCCAGGACCGCCATAAAATCATCCAGGGCAAGGTCTTGCTGGGGGAGCAACAACCGCATGCTTTCCATTCCTCTAAGATCATTGGGGTCAACCAAGGGTCGGCAGTTGATAATTTTTCCGTCCGCGAAAATTTTCTCAGTCTCTTCTTCACTTAGCAGCGACGCTTCACACCATGACTCTGCTCGACCAAAGGTGGCAAGCGAGCCCAACAGCATTCCAAGAGTGGCTCTTTCGGCCTCATCAAGTTTTACATCCTTCCAGAACCAGAGCAGATCGTCTTCCGGCATGATCGAAACAAAGGTATCAAAAAACTTTACGCCTTCATTTGCCTGATCGTAGTGTCGCGTGTGAGCAACGGCTGCATGAGGAAGATGAAACGAGGGTGCTGTACGCAAAGCGAGTAGGACGCGGCATAACTCCTTTTCCGAAACCTGCCCCAAGCATGCCCGCCGCGCTGTAGCAACCAGTGATCGCAAAAGGCGAAATAGTGATGGTGGATATTCAACGACCCCTTCATTAACGTGATGCCCCCATGGCGTAGCGTGGAGCCTCCCTGCTAGGAACCGCATTCGTATCGCTAGCATAAGTTTTGTTTCCCAACGCGCCTTTCACTTGCCTGTGATTTGCATCGGTTGCTTTCCGAAGTCGCATGCTGAAATCAGTGAAGGAAGATTCTTCTTTAGTTCCGTGAGAAGCTCTGTGAATTTCGACAAATCCATATCTTTCGGCCTCGTCACACGCAAGGTTTTGAACTCAAAATCGCAAGCGGTTCGCAACCTCAATCCGGTCTCCAAGAATTGCAAAATCTTGAATAACGCCAACGCGATTAATAGCTTTTCGGCGTTATCGCCGAGACCATAGCCCCGCGTTGTTGCGAGGTCCAAGTTGAAGTAAGCGAGAGTTGACTTCGCAGTAAACTCGGTCCGTGCGAAAGGCACATTGCCATAGCCTTTTGCTGCATCGCCGGACGGATCAATGCGGTCTAGCTTCACTCCCCCTGAAGTGACGGTCTCTGCACCCTCCGATTCGATGAAGCTGAGAGCAACCTCTGCAAACGCAATCGGCCCGCGACCTTCTCAAGAAAGACACCATGCAAAACGGCGCACGTATCGCGTTGGAATACTGCCTTTGCGAGTTTACGAATATCCAAAGGACCCGTATCTTTGCTCCCAACTTCATTAGTGATTGCTTTCTTCAAATGTTCGTCATTGATAATGTAGGGAGAGTTGAGCCGATGAGCTTCCTGGATCGAACTGGTCTTTCCTTTGTCTGATTCAACAACAATATGTGCAAGTCCCTTTAGCGGTCCAATCATTTCGTCTTTGGATTCATCCCAACAAACCGCTTCCAAGCGATTGGCCATTGATTGTGCGGATTCGACCAACAACATTGGCGTTCCATCCGGCCGCTTATAAGTTGCTGCGCCAAGATCCGGGAACCCGGTAGGCTGGAAACGATCTCCCTGGATCGGGCGAAGCTCAGCTTCAATGAGAAGACGTGGTTGATCCTTAAGCGCAGCATAAATGGTGTCGAATTGTGACATTTTGATCTCCTATGATAATTGTTCTTGGATCTTTTTTCCTCAGTACGAGAGTGGCCAAAGTTTGAATGGAAGGCTCATCAATTGGAAATAGCAATGCGGCCGCGAGACGAGTTCCTACTCTATCATCCCAATGAAATTCCTTCGTCAGGGGAACCACTCCTGATGCCACCAATCGTTGATAGGCGGTTTGCAGCGCGTCCGTAATGCGTCCGGCACGCAGGAGCGGAATAATCGCAGGTTCATGTTTGATAACAATCGTTTCACCAGCACTGCTCGGTAACCTTCCCTGTGGCAGGAACAAAAGTTTGAGGAATGCATAAATGCGCGGAAGCGAGGGAGGCACATCACGTACCTGGGTTTGTGGTTTAAAGTCCATGCTGGTTTTTTGCCAGTCGATCAAGATCAGTCCACGCAGGAATTCTTCCAGCTGTCGTCATCCGTCGCGCGATTCAGAAAAGCATTAATTGCATTGAGAGAAACGGTTCTGCCGCTAGTTAGAACAGGATGGGGAAGACTACTCGACCGAGCTTGAATCGAACGCCGGTGAAGTACTGCCGCAAGATTATCTTCGAGTGAACCGTTGCTCCATGCGGCATGTACTGAACCGGGCGCCCAACCAACACTTTCTTTGCTAACCTCGACCGACTCGATGTTTTCACGAATCGTGTGCGCACAGCCTTCGCCATGGATAGAAGCCAGCGAGAGTGCAAGTTTGAACTCGTTCGAGCCATCGTTGCATTCCTTTACCCAGGACAGGCTCAAACCACTAAGAGGACGCAGATTCTTGTCTTCTCTAAATTTCTCTCCTCCCGCGAGCTCGAATTCCGCTCGGCCCAAACTTACAAGCACTTCTCGAAGATCATCGGATGAGCCGCTCTCACACAACCTGAAAATGGGTTCCTCAATACTTTGTTGCGCTCTCACAAATCGTGGCGGCACCTTGTCGCTGGAAGTTGCGCGACTGAAGGAATCGAGCCATCGGTCAATCTCATGGATTAGCGCAGCGCGCGGCCGTTCGCGAACTTCAAACCTTCCTAAGGGCGCTGCGAGGTTCGCCTGTCCATTACGCTCGATGAAAGCATAGCGTTGAAACGACTCAATACCGCGATCTACGCCGAGTTCCGCAACTGCTCGGGCGAAATCGAATCCAGTGCGCGCGATCCTTCGTTGACGCGAGAACTGGACGCGCCCTTCCTGAAATATGTGAACCACTTCGGAATAGCTGCATAGCCGATACCAGAGGGGTAGCCAGATCTCTGCTCTGACTTTCTCGCCGCTTATCGCTGTGCCATAGCCAATGCTGGAATTCCTGACCGTGAAGGGAAACGAAGCTTTCATTCTCGATCCAGCGGCTAGCTGGCGTACGGTCGCGCTCGCCAGCATTAAAGATCCTTCGAGGGCAAAAATGAAGTCCCATGGGTTAACGAAGGAGTCACCGGTGACCCCCTGTTCGGCATTTGCTCCGCCTGCTCCCGCCGGATGGAATTGGCCCACAGCAGCCTTTTCCAGTTGGCCTGTACCCTCCGCCAATAGCGAGGCTTGCAATTGCGCCGCGCTTTGCGTGATTCTTTCTTGCGCATCAGGTTGGGTGTTTAGGAATTCGGGTAGCACCGAAAGTAATCGTGACATGTAATTCGTAGTAAAATCGAATCGTCCATCGTTTCCGCCGGAACCAAGCAATGGGGGAAAATCGGGCTTCTCCTCTCCAAGTACATACGCTGCGTCGAGCCATGCTACAGTCTGGTCCTCTAAACGCGAGCGGCAAATCTTAAATAATTCCTCTTTGCCGCCGGCACGTCCCAGTTGCTTCACTTTCGTACGAAGTTTATTAGCAGATCTTAGAACATTCTTTTTCAGTTGCCCTTTCTGGCCCTGCGCTTGAACGACCTGAGGGTTTAAATCTTGAAGCTGGTTCTCAAGTTCCTCAATAGTTAGATCAAATAGTTTTTTCACATTGACGGCATCGCTTGAAAATGGAGCAATGTAGATTCTCAGCTCCCGAATTGTTTTTAGTAGTTCTTTTCGCGCTTTGCCTTGAGATCTACGGGCGGCGAGAACAATCTGTCGTTTCATTTCCTTCAATGGCAAAGAGCGAAATTGAGAAATCTCCGGCCAGCCAAGTATTGACTTAATTGTTTCGCGATAATTCGAAAACCTTTGCTCTTTCGTTGCGAGGATGCCATTCACTCCAGTCATATCATCGCCTTCATAGAATCCACTTCCTCCATTCCAAGGCGCAACGATCGGCGTCGGGCGATAATCATTGAGGAAGAAGGCAACAATATCCTCCTTCGTTTTGCTTGTTTGCAAAGCGAAGGAATCCCCCCGCCAGGCGCCGCGAACTTGTGGATCAAGCTGCTCTGCGACAAGCCGGAGTACGCCAATCGCCTTCAGGTAATGAATCAACGGTTCGGGCGTGCACCCGTACAAAACAATTGTTTCGGACATTATTTTTCCATCCCCGTGGCTCTTTGAGACAGAACATTTTTCGGATTGCTGCTGGCCCACACATCGGCTGCGCGAATCAAACATTCGAGATATGCGAGGCGAAAGACTCCCAATCGGTCGCGCAGCGCCAACATTCTTTCAAGCCATGATGCGGATCCACTTTCGCTTCTGCCCAGCAGCATTGGCTCGAGATCCAGCTCAAGCCCTTGCGCGAGCACACCATCACCAAGATCCGCCTGCGGAAGCTTGTCGCCATGCCAGATTCCTCGCGCAAATCTCGTCTCATCTTTTTCCGGTTTTGTTTCGCCAGGGAGAGCACGTATGCTCAGGCGGACCTTTCCATGATGAGACGCTGCGAGATAAACTGCCAAATCTGTGGCGCCGGTTTGTAGCAGTGCCAGCGCGCTTGCGAACTCGTGCCGGAAGTGTTTCCGCCGGTGCCTTTGACCTGACTTCGACTTTGCTAAAACCGGTTCCAAAGTGACATTGTCAAGGTCAGCCTCTTTGGGAACGCCATGCAAGGTAGCCTGGAAAATCTGATGTGATTTGCCCCAGTCATGATGCTGCGTAGCTTTCAGCAGATCTGGTAGAAAGAACTCGAGACCGGGTAAAGATAGGTCGCTAGCAATTCGCTCAGCGGCTTGGCGCGCTTCCAACGAATGTGCTGCAAGCGTCTGGGCATATCTGAGCCAGGTCAAAGGATCGTCACCGTATGCTTCGTTCTTCTCCTCGCCGCGATTCACAACCGAAACGGGCCTTTTACTTTTAACGTCCCATCCGCGCCTTTCGTCATAACCGCCAGACTGTGCATCAAGCAACAATGTGAGTCCAGGATGAATTTCATCTGTGTTTACTTTGCGCCAGTCGCCATCAAGCGCATCCCAAGTCCAAGCGTTTGTTGATTTCAGAAACTCTTTTATCTCGTGTATTCGAACCGAGCAAAGTTCATCACGCATCAATCTCGGTTCTGACTTATCCGGCTTTGCGTCAGTCAATTCGCGCCAGGCAACCGAGACGTTACGCTCTTCGCCGCCTCTCACGAACCGGGATACGTCAAGGTCGTAGCCGGATAGGTCGGGCGTGGAATCAAATAAATCCACAATATCCCGGCGGCGCAGTACATGAGCAGGTGTGTAAGGTGAATGATAGTCCAATTCGGACAGGTCCGATGGAGAGGCGGATTGCAACCCGTCCAATATCTCTTTGGACTTCATCATCTCGGATGCTTCGTACGGCTTTGCTATCTTGTTCAGGTCTTCCTCCGTGACAGTCTTCTCATTGGCGAGCTTGGCACTCTTTTCTGTGAGTGGACGATCCACCCAATAGATCTGACTTGAGGCAAATTCGCCATTGCGATTGCATCGTCCGAATCGCTGGACGAGACTTTGGAACGGCGCGAGGTCTGTGATCATGAGACGCGAAGAAATGTCTACTCCTGCTTCAATGACCTGGGTTGCAACGATGATCCGCCCTGCACTTGCCTCATCAATCTTTTCATCAAAGAGTGCCTTCCAACGAGTTCTTTCAAATGGGCGGAAGCGGGAGTGAATCAATTCGATTTCGGGAGCCGAGTCATTAGATTTCTGTTCGACGACTGCGGATGTGGTTTTCCTTCTCTTCCCCGCTTTCACCGGGAGCTTCCCGTAAATCCGATTCAGTTCGTCATACACTTCGCGGGCGCGATTAACCCTGTTGACCACAATCAACGTTTGAGTTCCTGTCTGATGCATTTGTTTGATAAAGTCGGCGAGACCTTTTGGCAGCCTGCAATCCTGAGGCGCCCGGCTCATGGCCTTCGCAGCATTCAGTCGATTTGCAAGAACTTTATTTGCTCGATCTGTCTCCGAAAGTTCAACCATCTGGAGTTGGGTCACTTGCGAGGCAAAATCAAAGGTCTTCAACCAATCCCGATCCAGAGTGGCGGACATCCATATGGAATCGGACCGTCCGAACGTATTGAACTTGCTTCGAAAGGCAGCGAGCTGTGACGTGGTCGCTAGACCGTTGCCCATCAGTTGAATTTCGTCGAACACCCACAAGCAATCGTTATTGAGAAGGCCGAAATGCACCGGCCAGCGGAACCGGCTCATTGCGTAACCACGATTAAGTGCCCGGGAAAGAAGCATGTCCTGAGTGCCGATAAGGATATATTCTTTCTCCGGATTCGTATCCCATTCGTCACTAACATCGCCACCCATCAGTACACATGCCCTGAATCTGTCCTTGGGAATTGTATTGGACTCTTCGAGACGACGGATGCAATCAGAGACAACGCTTTCCGTCTGTTCTACAAGCGTTCTCATGGGAAGGCAATAAACGAGCCGCCTCCCGACCGTTTCGGGCTTTTGCCACCGCCTCCATAACCATGATCCAACGATCGCTGCCGTTTTCCCCGCGCCAGTTGCAACGTTCAATAAGGATGGGAGAGAAGCAACCCGTGCAAGGCGATACTGATAATCAAACGGGTCTCCTTTGCCAAAAGCGGTTTTGAAGAACTGTGCGTAATCCATCCTGTTTGTTGCAGAATAAAACTAAACAGCGACAAGTTAGGTCGCAGTTTTCCGGTCTATGCGGAACTTTTTTTCGCGCAGTTGGAGTTGCGGTACCAGCAGGTCGCTTAATTCCTTCGACATAGAGTTGATTCATCTGAGCAATTGTCTTTGCGGCGCGGTCGCGCAAGCTCTGCGGTTCCAGAATCTCTGCGTTGGGGCCATAGCCCAGAATCCAGTTCAGCAATTCTGTGGAACCAGCTGCGCGCATCATAAGGATAATCGATCCATCCGGCTGCTGTTCAACTTGTTGTGTCGGATGCCACGTGCGGTCTCTAACATAATCAGCAACTGCTGCGGCGAACCGGATTCGAACAGTCACCGCATCATCTTCCCGCATGACCCGGAAGCGGTCTGCAGTTAAAACTTTCAATGAATACTCATCTAGCACATCGAACGAATCTTCCAGCCTGTCGATATGTTGAATGCGCTCCAGAGCAAATAAACGAACATCCTTTCTTAGATGACAATAACCTATTAAGTAAATGGTTTCCTGCGAGTGCCATAAATCGTACGGATCAACTTTTCGAATCGACAATTCCTTTTTTGAATAAGAATAGTAAGCTAACGTAAGGCTGTTTTTATCTTTAATTGCACTTGCGATCTCCTGAAGTTTAATCCAATGAGGATCATAATTTTTCGCGCCAATTGCACGCGTTGTTAGAGTCTGAATGTTTCTGGCGGCTGGAAGGACCGCCTCTACTTTACTGATAACGGACTCGTAAGCTCGACGTAACGGTTCGATCGGGAGAAGAGAGTAGAAATTCCTCGACACAGAGAGTGACAGCAGTTCGATCAAAGTTAACGGAATTCCCGGCTTGTCGAATTTAGGATGAAGGTACCAGTAGAATTCGTGGCCACGGACATCATAGGTGATCGGAAAGCCGGCTACGGTCAGCGCCTCAAGATCACGCTGAACTGTTCGAACACTGCACGATAGCTCTTCAGCGAGTGACTGCTGGCTTTTGCCGGTGCGGTTTTCCAGCAACGACAGAAGCGTCCATTGTCGAATCAACTGATCATTTCGCACAGTTGGAATCCCTAGGTCTATTTAACCACGAATGGAAGTTAAAATCTTTGTCTATGGACTCAGGGGCTGGTGAATTTCTGTTCCACTTAGGTGCCAACTATGCGCCAAAATGGTAACTCCACTGAACAGTTGGTATACCAAAATGGTACCGTTTTGGTATCCGTATGGAGTATGCATGTTTGGGGACATCATTCAAATTCAGAATAATGGGCGGGTCTTAGATCCGCCCATTACAATAGTTCAAAAACGGACTTGAAGGATCGAGTAATCGTCTTCGAATTGATCCGAATTTTGCAGATCGCGAACGTACTGGTAAATTTTCTGTAATGGAGCGTTCGAAGCAGCCGGTTCTACAAGCTTTTCAATGAATTCATCCCGCTCCAACATAGTACCATCCGGTTTATTAACCTCATAAACACCATCGCTGTAGACGAACATTTCAGCGAAAGCCTGTAGTTCAATGGTTGCGCTATTGAAAGCGACACCGGAGAGGGCTCCAACCACCAGACAGGGAGTCGACAGCTGCTTTACTTCAGCAGAAGCTCGATCCGCTCCGGTCAGTAGAACGGCGGGAGGATGTCCGCCGCTGGAATACGTGAGCGTGCGAGCGCTTTTATCGTACACGCCATACCACATCGTGAAATACATTCGGTTGTTGTTCGCCATAGGAAAGGCTTCATTCAACCCCGCGAGCACTTGTCCTGGATCGGTGAAATCCGTATCAGGCAGAGATTGCGAACGAAGCACATTCAGAACAGATACGGAAAGGAGAGCAGCACCCACACCATGGCCACAAACGTCCAGCAAGTAAATGGCAAAATGGTTCTCGTCTAACCAGTGATAACCGAACGAATCGCCTCCTAATTGTGTAGAAGGAACGAACATCCAATCGGTGCGGATTTGATCTTCCAATCGTACAGGCAGCATAGCCTTAACGTAATCAGCAGCTTCCGCAAGTTCAGCCGCCAATCTTTGCTGGCTTTTGAACAGAGCTTGAAATGCTTCGTTCCGTTCCAGCAAGTTGATATAACCCCGGGAGTGATAACGAATTCGAGCAATCAATTCGATCTTATCCGGAAGCTTCACAAGGTAATCGTTGGCGCCCAAGGAGAAAGCTTCTGCTTTAATAACCGGTTCTTCTTTTGTCGATAGCACGATCATTGGAATATCTTTCGTGCTTTCCTGAGCGCGAAACTGCCGTACAAGCGTCAAGCCGTCTATTTCAGGCATCACGAGATCCTGAAGTATGACAGTGGGTTCCACACGGGCTGCGGTTTCCAGGGCCTTCGCGGGATCATTACAAAAATGGAATGTTATATCTTTGTCACCCGCAAGCATCCGTCTTACAGCCTCCCCGATCATTGCCTGATCATCGACCAGAAGCACTGTGATCTTATGCTCCGTCACCGGCGATTCATTTTCCATCTTTCCCTCCAGCTTTAACCCAAAGACGCAAGGAGAAAACTCTTATAGCTTTGCGTCCTGGCGTCTTTGCGTTGAAGCGCTCCATTCGATGAGCGCAGCAGCGATTTCCTGCTCCGGCAAAATTTTTTCCGCAGCATTGATTTCTGCCGCCGCTTTTGGCATTCCATAAACAATACTTGTTGCTTGATCCTGCGCAATCGTCATCCAGCCGTTTTGTCTTAAAGCGAGCAGACCTTCGGCCCCGTCCCGGCCCATGCCGGTCAACAGAATAGCCGCGCCGTAGCCGCTCCAATTCTCAGCTGCGCTGTGAAAGAACACATCCGCAGAGGGACGATACGGATATTCTTTCGGATCGGGCGTATATTGCAGCGTTCCGGATGGCGATAAAATCAGGTGCTCGTTGGTTGCTGCCAGCAGTACCGGATAGTTACACGGCTTATCGTTTTCCTGTGCCAGTCTGACAGGCAAAGATATTTCAGCCGACAACCATTCCGCAAGTCCCGGCGCGAATTCAGCATCCACATGTTGAATAATCACAATGGGGGCGGAAAAATCCTTTGGTAATTTGCGCAGAATCCGCGATATGACAAGCGGCCCGCCTGTGGAAGCTGCAACTGCCAGAAGGGCCTCCTTTTCAGAAACCTTATGCGGTATAACCGGAGCCGGATTGGATCTTTTCCAGGAATGTTTTCCAATCAGCTTTGCAATCGTTTCTATTTTTGAAAGAAGGTTCACGGCTCCTTCCATTCCACCGCTCAGACCCATAACGGGCGTATTCACCGCATCCAGGGCGCCGTGTCCCATTGCATCGAATACTTTTGCGGCGTTCCCGCTTACAGTGGCTGTTACAACCAGAACGGCGCACGGCGAATTCTGCATGATCTGTTTTGTCGCTTCCACACCATCCATGACAGGCATCAATAGATCCATCAGAATCAAGTCCGGGACGTCTGCAGCGCATTTTTTCACCGCGTCGACGCCATCATACGCAATCCATGCAATTTGATGCTCCTTGACCGAAGAGACGACTCTGCGTAAAGCTTCCACAGCCAGCGGCATATCGTTGACGATTGCGATTTTCATTTCAAGCTTCTCCGACCAATTCCTGGATGGCATTGATGAAACTTTCATCGTGAAAACTGCTTTTGGAAAGAAAACGATTTGCGCCTGCCTTCAATCCTGCTTGCTTGTCCTCTTCTCGCTCTTTGTAAGACACCATCAGGATCGGGGTTGCATTCAGCTTAAAATCGGAGCGGATTCGTTTGATGAGTTCGATTCCATTCATACGCGGCATATCCATATCGGTGATCACGAGATCATACGTGGCTGTTTTCAACGCATTCCAACCATCCATCCCATCAACGGCAACATCCACGACATAACCGTAGCTATACAAAAGTTTGCGTTCGAGCTCGCGAACCGTGAGTGAATCTTCAACGAGCAGGATTCTCTTTCTTGACTCCCGGTCCACACCCTCTCCGTGTAATTTTTTTTTCAATAGAAGTTGATCAATCGAACGAAGCATGTCCTGCACATCAAGAATCAAAACCGGAGATCCATCTTCCAGTATGGATGCAGCTTGAACGTTCTTCACTTTACCAAGGCGCGAATCGATCGGCCGCACAACCAGATCCTTCTGCATCAGGAATCGATCCACAAGAAGGCCGTAACGGCTTAGAGCATCGCTGAGAAGGACGACGCTGGCAGCTCCGTTCATTTCCGTAGGCTGAACTTGCAGCACCTCATGCGCGGAAACGATTTGCAATTGTTCTCCATTCCAATTCAAGAAACTTTTTTGTAGAACAGAAATTCCGCCCGTACCTGCGTCCTGGATCTCTTCCTTTACAAATTCTTCCGGAGATACGACCAAGGTTTTGTCGATCCTTGCCAGCGGAAAAGCGTACATTTCATCGGCGATCTCTACAATCAAAGCGCGCATCAAAGAAAGTGTGATTGGAAGCTGAAGATGGATCATCATTCCTTGATTCAGTTGAGCAGAAGATTGGATCTGGCCTCCGACTTCACGCACCATGTTGTAAACGATATCGAGACCGACACCGCGCCCCGATAGTTCTGTCACCTGTTCAGTGGTAGAGAAGCCGGGTAGAAAAAGAAATTCCAGCATCTCCTGTTCCGACAGTTTTTTGGCCATCTCCTCTGTAATTAGCTTCCTGGTCAGTAATTTCTGCCTTAACCGGGAAAAATCAACACCGCGGCCGTCATCCGTGATTTGAATGTGAAGCATTCCACCTTTGTGTGAAGCTTCCAGCAGCAGAATTCCTTCTTCCGGCTTTCCGGAGGCCACTCTCTCTTCGGGTGATTCAATGCCGTGATCGAGCGCGTTTCGCAGAAGATGGTTTAAGGGAGCTTCTAATTTTTCCAAAATATCTCGATCGACTTTTGTCTTTTTTCCGGAAATCTCAAATCGAACTTTCTTACCAAGTCTCCGGCTGACATCTCGTACCATTCGCGGCATTCCTTCTACTGCTTCCTGAAAGGGACGCATGCGACTATCCAGAACTTCGCGATACAAACGTTTGGTGATATTTTGAGAGCGCCGCGAATAACTCTCCAATTCGGAATAACGGGATCCTATATTCTGGTGCACTCCTTCGGCTTGTCTGAGCAAATCTTCTGCAAAGGCTTTGCTGCCGGGATCCTGAAGCATTTCCTGCAATTGTGTGATTGCAGTCATGAATTCCTTTTGCTGATTCTTCAGGAGCCTCAATGATTCTACGAAGGTCTGCAGGAAATTTGCGGCCACCGAAGTTTCCGCTGCATAGCCGAGGAGCCTGTTTAAGTTCTCCGCATGAATGCGGACCGTTCGGATATCCTGTTCTTTTGCCGGTATCAATGATTCGGAAACAGCAACAACAGGTTTTTCATCGCGATCTTCCTTTCCGGTAGCCAATCCGGCAATACGGGTAACAAGCAAATCCGTTTGCGCCGCTCTTTCTTCAATCCAGGATGGTAGCTCCTGTTCTTGTAAGCCGCCGATTCCTTTCAGAAAATCGATTCCTTCCAGAACAACATCCATTTTTTCCGGCTTCAAGACAATGCTTCCTTTTTGCGCAGCGACAAAACAATCCTCCAGAGCATGAGCAACTTTCACAGCAGGATCAATTTGAACAATTCTTGCCGCTCCTTTCAATGAATGTGCTGCTCGCATCAAAGTCTCGAGAACTTTGATCGCCGAAGGATCCTTTTCAAGAGAAAGTAGTCCTTCGTTCAAAATAGCGACCTGATTCTCGACTTCCGTTCGGAAGAGATCGAGCATCGAAAAGTTGCTCAGATCATCCTGACTCATCTTGACTCCATCTCTTTTAAACAGAAGGTAGCGAAGAAAGCAAAGATCTGATTCTCTGTGGTACTGGCTCAAATGTGTGTTGCTGTTTCTCCACCTTATGAAAGGGGAGGTTAGGTGGGGGTTGGGTATTAAGGACAACCCTCCCTTCGCCCCTCCCTTGATAAGTGAGGGGAATCGTGGCAACACAAAAATCAAACACTACGATTTCTTCGCTTCCTTTTGCTATCTTCTGTGAAAAATTGAGTTATCATTCCAGACTCTGCTCCAGTCTTTGAAAAAAGAGATTTTCGTCCAGAACGTCAAAAGTTTTTCCGTCCCATTCCACAATTCCCCGGGATGTTTTCTCAGGATCGGGCAGCGGAATGATTTCCTCCGGTGCAAAATGCTGCAGCGAAAGAATCTCATCCACAGCAAAAGCCCATGCATTCCCATCCTTCTCAACAACAACCATTCTGGGATAAGCTGTTCCGGGTTGAACGGGCGCGATGAATCGCGCCCCTACCTCATTGGGCACTGTAGGGGCGCCATTTATGGCGCCCGTGGTCAGCTTCAACAGATTCTGTAATTGCACACAAAGGTGAAGAGTTCCTCGTATGTTCACGAGCCCGCGCAAAACAGAGTTGCTGCGATGAGGGATTCTGTGGACTCTCCGGAGCTCGACGACCTCGCAAAAAATTTTCGTCGGTAAAGCCAGCCAACTTTCACCACTCCTGAAAAGCAGAGCGGAAAAAGTGGTCGTTCGCGGAGTCTCTTTCTCCCGGGCCAGAACGGCGGTCCATTCAAATATGTAATCAGGTGGAGGTTCCTGTTCCAGAAGTTTACGAGCTCCATCGGAATATTTCGGACAATGCGTGCAATGATAAAACTGTTTTAGCTCCGGGCAGGTGGAATCGCCAAATACTCCGATTTCGTTCCAACAATCGCCGTTCATTGTTTGCAGTGTACAAAAGCTTTCATGGGTGGAATGGATTGGAATGCGGGGCTCAGCAGCGGTCCGGCTTCAGCGTGTCCGGCAAACAGCAATCCATGAGGATCCAAAAGCTGTTTCAGTGTTGCGATCATTCTTCTTTGAGCGGCGTGGTGGAAATAAATGAACAGATTCCGGCAGAAAATGACATCGTATCTTGATTTGGCTTCCTTCGGCAGTGGTTCTTGAACGTTCCATACGAAGAATTTTACAAGTTTGCGGATATTCGTATTTAGCCGGAACAGTCCGGAATCTTTTTGAAAATATCGTTCGCGATAAGCAAGATCGGAACCGCGAAAGGAATTCTGTGAGTAAAGAGCTTCGTCAGCCTTTTGTAACGCCTTCGAGCTGACATCAGCCGCATCGATCAGAAATTTTTCGGGCGGCAACCCTGCATCGGTCAGAGTCATTGCAATCGAATAGGGCTCTTCACCTGTGGAGCAGGGTACGCTCAGGATACGAAGCCTGTTTGGCGCATTCTGTTGTGCGCCGGCCCAACGTTTCAAGTAGTGATAAGCATCTGGGTATCGATAGAACCAGGTTTCGGGAACCAGCACCTGCTCCAACAGATATTCGAGTTCCAATTTGGAGCTTTTCAATAGTTGAAAATACTCTGAGGATTCGCTGATTTGTTTCTCCGCCAGAATTCGTTCCACGGCTCGTCCGACCATTCCGGGAGTTGCATCCGGGTCCAGGCCCACGTATGTCGCGAGGTAAGATTCGATTTCCGGGAAAGAGCGGATCATAAGCATTGAGCCGCCAGAACCTGCAAGTCCAGCTTTTGCGCGAGCGGCGCATCCGATGCTGAGTTCAGATCCGTGAGATCTTCAGCAATGAGACCGATCATTCGATTCTCGAGTTGAACAATCAGTATGCGAGTGCTGAACTTCTTTCGATGAGGGCGCCCGAGGGACATCATACACAAATCGATCACAGGCAATCTTTCACCACGATACACCATGTCGCCGGCGACAAGATTGTTTTTCCGAACCGCCGGATCCAATTGAACAAGCGGAACGATCTCTACGAGGTTGGATGAATCGATCGCATAAGAATGACCCTCCATCCGAATGAGAATTTCTTTCATTGCGATGTCACTTTGAAACGTTCAACTTCCCGTTGCAAATTTACTGAGGCCGCATTCAACTGGTTCGTGATCCGATTGAGCGATCGTACGGATTCGGTCGTGTACTGGGCTGCATCGCTCAAATGGACCATCGCCTCACTGATCTGCTCTGCGGCAAGGCTCTGTGAAAGAATTCCCTCTCTGACCTGCTCGTATCTTGGAGTTAGTGCATGAACCTGTGAAATGATATCCGAAAGTTCGCGGCTTACGATTTGAACTTTCTGAACACCTTTGTGAACTTCCTGTGTGAAAACTTCCACACCGATGACACCGGCATTCACCGCGGTTTGCATTTCCTTCACAATTTGCTCAATGTCCATCGTCGCGTACCCGGTCTGGTCGGCAAGACGTCGGATTTCGGAAGCAACGACGCCGAAACCCAAACCGGCGTCGCCTGCTTTTTCCGCTTCAATTGCCGCATTCAACGAAAGAAGATTCGTTTGATCAGCGACTCTGTTGATTGTCGTAACAATTGTACTGATACCGGCTGCCTTCTCATTCAAGGTTTGAAGCTTTGAAGAGATCGATGCGGTCGCTTCCACAAGCTTCTGCATCGCCAATTCCATTTCACGCAGTCCCGATTGTCCTGATTCTACAAGTGAGGTTGTCTTTAATGTTTCTTGTGCAACATCCGTGATCGACCGGACGAGATTCTGGGACGTCGTTGTGATCTGTTTGCTGGTTGCAACGACTTCATTTGTGGAGGCCGCTTGTTCGGTAACAGTTGCCTCCAATTGTCGAGCGGCGGCTGCAATTTGATTCGATGAGGAAGTCACTTCGGTTCCTGAATTTTTTACGCCACTAATCAACTGTAATAAATTCGAAGTCATGCGTGAAAATCCACGCGCTAATATGCTGACTTCATCTTGCGATGAGTCTGATGCGATCATTTTCGCCGTTAAATCTCCGGCCGAGACAGTCTGCGCAATTTCAGTGAGTTCGACGACTGGCCTGGAAAGCGATGCTGCTGTCGTCAACGCAAGTAAAATAACAATCAGCAAAACGAGAGTTCCAAAAAACAACATCACGTTTCGCTGATAAATGAGGGGCGCAAAGAATTCAGCTGTATCCATTTTGACAACCATGCCCCAGCGGAAATAAGGAAGATACCGCCAGACTCCCATGACTTCTTCACCTCGATAATCCGCCAAAATTCCATTCCCGCGGATTCCCTGAGTGGCTTTGACAAGCGGGATCTCACTGCCTGAATCGACCGGGAGTCGTCGATGGAAGGCGGCATCAGGATGGTGCCGGGAGGGGGCGACAAACATAACCTCATCCCCCACGAGGGTCCCAAGAACAGTTTCTCCTGTATGGCCCAGTCCGGTGTAATCTTCCACGAGATTCGAAATTAACCTGTTGTTGATGCGAAGCGCGATGACTCCCTGTATGATCCCATTGCTGAACAACGGTGCTCCGATGTATGCCGCAGCTGATTTGGTTGCGGGGTCGTATTGAAAATCAGAGAACTCCGTTTCGAGAAGAGTCTTTGCTCGATCAAAGACACCTGCGAGTTCGGATTTGTTCAGATCCGCGTTATTCAGATTGGCGCCGGAAAGATCACCACAGCTTAAGCAAAATAAGATATCTCCGGTATTGGAAATTAAAAGAAGATCGTCATATCCATATGTCTCTGCGTAGGTCTCGAAAAAGGGCCGTGCTTCATCGAGAATAGGCTGACGTGTGGAGTCACTCGCGCTTTGCAGAGCGCTGACAGTCCGCAAAATGTCCGGCATGGCCGCGATCGTCGTAACGTCCTTGTTTCTTTCCGAAGCAAACATTGCAATCTGGCTGACTTTGTTGTTGGCAATCACGATCAGATGATCTCGAAGCGCTTCGGTCAGCGATTTTCGTGAAATCGTGTAAGACAGATAAAGAATAACTGTGAACGGTACCAGAGAGATGACAAGAAACCAGAACACGAGTTTCGACGCGATCGACTTTCTGGTCAAAATCTTGATCATAAAAATTCTCTGTGCCTCTGTGTTGGTAGTGGCAGAGCAATTTCCGTGTAATAGAGAAAACACGACTGTTGAATGGGTGATTCTACTTCCCTATGGACACACCTCCTGGTAGGAATTGCTCTGCAGAGCATTTGCTCAACAGATGAACTCATATGATAAGAGCCATTCATCATTGCAGAACTAAAGCTTTGGCGTGTGGCAAATGCTCTGCCACTACGTTCATCATTAACCCGGGTTGGCCCATTTCTGTCCCCAGTTCGCGTAAAGTTGATTCAAGAATTTTTCCCAATCGACGCGTGGGCGGTACGCTGGAAAAGGAATTGGACGCACGGCATATTCCGAGCTCCAGACAATGTCGAACTGGCCATCGCTGCGGATCCTGCCGATACGAACGGGTTTCCATGTATGGTGTGTTGACGCATCTACGTAGACGATGCCGCCGGGAGCCTTATAACTTTGATCTTTGATCCTCTCCCGGATGCTCGATACCGAATCGCTTTGTCCTTCTTCAACCGCCTGCGCCCAGAGATAAACGCTGAAGTAAGCTGTGACGATCGGATCGTCCGTCACTCTCGTGGATCCATATCGCGCCTTGTAGCGGCCAACAAATTCACGATTTTCCTTACGGTCGATGCTTTGAAAATAATTCCAAACTGCATAATCCCCTGCCATCTGTTGGATGTTCATGTTGCGAAGTTCTTCTTCCGCAATGCTGAAAGACATGGTCGGTATTTGGTTCGGAGATATTCCAGCTTCACGCAAAGCCTGAAAAAATGCGACGTTACTGTCCCCATTGATCGTATTCAAAATCACATCAGGACGCGTTTGAAGAATGAGTTGAATGACGCGACTCACATCTTTGCTTCCCAGCAATATATACTCTTCGCCCACAATTTCACCCTGGAGCGCCGTAAGCTGATCACGGATAATGGCATTTGCGGTTCTTGGAAAAACGTAATCAGAGCCAATGAGGAAAAATTTCTTGCCGACGTTGTCCATGCACCATTTGACTGCCGGAATAATCTGCTGATTCGGTGCCGCGCCGGTATAGATGATATTCGCAGAATCTTCGAGCCCTTCATATTGGAGAGGATAGATCAATAGATGATTGTGTTTTTCCACAATCTGCTTTACATTTTTTCGACTTGCTGATGTCCAGCAACCGAAGATCGTGCTCACCCGTTCTTCCAGAATTAATCGCTCCGCCTCCTGTGCGAATGTAGCCCAATCGGAGCGACCGTCAGCAACAACCGGTACGACTTTGCGGCCTGAGATTCCTCCCCGTCCGTTGATTTCTTCCACAGCCATTTGTACGGCATCCACCAGAGCCTTTTCGCTGATTGCCATCGTTCCGGTTAAGGAGTGAAGAATACCTATTTTGATTGCAGAGCTTTCTCTTTTGCGAAAAAACTGGAACCATACCGCCGTGGCGAGAAGGAGTATCAGTACAATGGTCAGGGCTCTTCGAATCATCGAGATATATTCACGAGGGGGTCGTTCTAAAACGGGATACTTCCGTTTGTAGAGATCTTGCCGCCTGATTCAGTCGGTCTGTTATTGCATTCAACTCCCGCACCGATTCTGCAGTTTGTTGAGCCGATTCGTTGATATGGAGCATCGAATCGCTGATCTGTTCCGCTCCAATGGATTGAGTTTTCATTGCATCTCCAACAGCTTCAAAACGCGGGATGAGAGCATGAACCTGTTGAATGATGAGCGCAAGCTGATTCCCGACTCCCTCGATATCTTCCACTCCCTTTTGAACTTTTTTTGAAAATAGTTCGACACCGGAGACGCCGGCGTTGACGGCATTGTGCATTTCCTTAACCATGCGTTCGATCTCAAGCGCCGACAGCGACGTTTGATCGGCCAACCGGCGGATTTCAAAAGCAACAACAGAAAAACCCGGCCCTGCTTCTCCAGCTTTTTCCGCTTCGATTGCGGCATTCAATGAAAGCAAATTCGTCTGCTCCGCGATTTTAGTGATTGTCCTGACAACACCGGTTATCTTGTCCGCCTTCTCCCGAAGCACTGAAAGGCGCGAAGAAATCATGTGCGTACCCTCAACAAGCTCCTGCATTGT
This sequence comes from uncultured bacterium, assembly GCA_963771165.1. Classification (GTDB taxonomy): domain Bacteria; phylum Acidobacteriota; class HRBIN11; order JAKEFK01; family JAKEFK01; genus JAKEFK01. Next base: position 91,227 of record CAVYSN010000011.1, read on the forward strand.
GGTTTCCATCTTCACAAGGCTGTTCTGTCCTGTTTCAACAAGAGACCTTGTGTCGTCTGTTACCCCCCTGACCTCCTGCATCGTGCGTGTCAATTGATTCGATGTTTCCGAGATTTGGCGTGCGGTTGCCACAACCTGGCTCGTAGATGCAGCCTGTTCGGATACAGTAGCTTCAAGCTGTCGCGCAGCAGCGGCAATGTGTGTGGAGGAAGAGGTTACATGGATTCCGGATGTTTGGACCCCTTTGAGTAACTCTAATAGATTCGAAGACATTTCCGAAAAACTCTGCGCAAGACTTCCAATCTCATCGCGGGATTTGATTTTCAAATGAGCGTTCAGGTTCCCTTTACCCATTTCCGAAACCACATCTTTCAACCCCGATACAGGCCTGGTAATGGATTTCGCCAATCTGTAAAAGAGAAAGACACCCAGACCGATCGAAACAGTCGTCAGCAGCAAAGTTGCCAGACGAAAATCTTCCAGAGCTTGCTCCGACGCTTCGACCGATGCTCTTGCTGTACGGTCGATCATTGGTTCGACCCCGTCCGCCGCCTCCTGCATGGTTCGAAGCAGCTGCGCCTGGTTTTCAGGGGTTGACCCTGATCGCACAGCAGCTATGAAACGAGCGAACGCCTGATCGTACGTGTTCACCAGATTTTGCAAAGCCACGACATCTACTTCTTCTTTTTTTGCAAGACGATGCAACTGTTCCAGATGTCCGTTGAGCGCCCGCACAGCGGTTTGGTGTTTGCGGAGATTCGGCCCCGTTCCTTTTTCTAAGAATTCAGAGGTCGCTAGATCGTACAACCGAACCTCCTTTTCACTTCGCAAAGCCTTTAACAGCTCGATCTGAATGCTCCTCGCCGCCGCTCTCAGATCGCTGCTTCGCTGCGTTTGATTCTGGTAATAATCGTTGAGAATGATTTCAGGGACAGCAACCAGGGCAAGTACAAAAAGTCCGCTGAGAAGAATTTTTGTGAAAAGAGACCAGTCTCCGATCGATTTCATGTGTAACTAATCATTGTAACGCGCCCGTTGCTCCTTCAAAACATGTTTTTGTTATGATCGCTTTTTCTGCATAATACGCGGGCGCGATGAATCGCGCCCCTACAAAAAGGTATACGCGATGTAGGGGCGACATTTATGGCGCAGTACAGTCAGGCTCGTGATACAATCACGGCTTCCATGTGGTTCGTTTTTAAACGTTTGCTGCTCGGTATCATCTTAATTCTCATTGCTTCCAGTATTCTTCTTCTTTCCGATTTGAAACGCCGTCAAATCCAAAGGATTGAACGTGGAACAGGAAGAGTGCTGCTCATCAGGGAAAGAAATGGAAGATTCTTCTGGCTATGTTGGTGGAAGCACCACCGATGGAAGAAACCCATCATGGAATGATGGAAGGTTTAAGGCAATCCGGTCTCGTGGAGGGTCGCGACTACGAAATCACCACCCACAATGCTCAAGGAGATATGGCGACGCTCAACAGCATTCTGGACACCGCATCCAGTGATCGTTTTGACATGGTGTTTACCATCTCAACACCAGCATTGCAGACAGCATTGAACAAGGTCAAGAATAAACCGATTGTTTTCGGCCTTGCAGTCAAACCTTCCGGTTGGGGCGGTGCAAAGAGTGATCGCGATCATCCGGCGAACATGACGGGTGTTTATGTCAACAGCCCTTTTCAAAAAATGATAGACATCATTCGTCAGTGTTTTCCAAAGGCGCGAAGAATCGGAACGCTCTTTTCTCCCGGCGAATCGAATTCCGTTTACATCAAGGATGTATTTACGGACTTTGTTCGCAAGAATGATCTCGAAATTGTAACCGTTCCCGTGAATACGAGCGTGGAGGTTTCTGAAGCGGCGGAATCGCTGGTTCAGCGCGGGATCGATGCTTTCTGTCAAATTGGTGATAACGCAACTTCCGCAGCCTTTCCCAGCATTGTTCGTGTTGCGGACCAGGCGAAGATTCCTTTGTTTTGCTTCAGCACTTTTCACATCAGCCAGGGCGCACTCATAGCCGTTGCGAACGATCATTTTGACAGCGGCAGAGAAGCGGCTTTGCTTGCAGTCCGTGTGATGCGCGGCGAAAGCCCCGGAAGCATTCCACTAAAACCTGCTCAGACAGTAAAGATTGCTGTGAATCTGGAGGCTGCAAAGAAAAATGGGTTCACGCTGCCTGAATCCTTTATCGGCGCCGCCGATGAAGTGTTCGGGCAAAACAAGCAGTCTCGTATGCTTTCAAAAAAATGGAATATACACCTCGTTGAATACACGAATATTCTGGACGTAGAAGATTCGGAAAAGGGCATTCGTGATGGTTTGAAGGAATCGGGCTTGGTGGAAGGTCGTGATTACACAATAAAGGTCCGGAACGCGCAGGGGGATATGACAACGCTGAGTACGATGATAGACGCAGCCATTACGGAAGGAGCTGATTTATTGATGACGATGTCGACCGCCACGTTGCAAGCCGCCATCCACCGGGCGGGAAATCGGCCGATTGTATTCACGCTGCTGGCAAGCGCTGTGGCTGCAGGAGCAGGCAAGACAAACGAAGATCATCTGCCGAATGTGACCGGAGTTGTAACAACCAGTGCTTATGATGAACTGGTCGGTGTGCTGCGGGAATGCATGCCTCACGCGAAAAAAGTTGGAACACTCTTTGTTCCATCAGAAGCGAATTCGATTTACAACATGGAGCGCACAAAGGAAGCTGTGAACCGATTGGGGATGGAACTGGTAGTCGTTCCAGCGAATACAAGCGCCGAAGTTCCTGACGCAGCTTTATCATTGATGAGTCAGGACATTGATGCGGTTTGTCAGATCGCAGGAAATTTGACAGCGGCCTCTTTTCCCAGTCTGGTTCGTGCCGCTCAGGGTTCGAGACTCCCGATTTTTGCGTTCCAGAGCAATCAGGCCTATGAGGGAGCATCGGTGGTTGTTGCGCGCGATTATTATGATGGCGGCAGGGAGGCTGCTCATCTTACCGTGCGAATCATGCGTGGTGAGAACCCCGCAAATATTCCGTTTCAACCACTGAAGAGAACCAGGATTTTGGTGAACACCACAGCAGCCGGCAAGTCAAGGTTAAAAATCCCGGAATCGCTGTTAAGAAGGGCGACGAAAGTGATAAAACAGTAAATGGAAATACAGAAAGAACAAAAAGGTGATTCGGTCGAGTTTAAGGTTTCCGGCCGTCTGGACGCGTACTGGGCGGACCATCTGTCCAATGAAATCACATCTGCGATTCGTTCAGGGACTCACCTTGTTCGATTGGATTTGTGGGAGCTGATATACATCAGCTCGGCCGGCATCGGTGTTTTGGTAAATTTTTATCAGCAACTGAAAGTGATTCAAGGTTCATTGATCGTGACCCGAATCTCGGACTCAGCACGAAGGGTCCTGGAACTGGCAGGACTGATGGATTTCTTGAGTCCTGCTGAGGCATCTACATCGATCCTACAAATGCCGGGCAAAATAATAGAGCACGGCAATGCTGCGTATGAATTTTTTAGTTTGAAAGAGAGCGGATTCCTCCGGTGCAAAATATTAGGTGATCCGTCCCTCCTGGAGGGTTGCCGTTTCGATGAATCGCAGGCGCGCAGAGTAACTTTGACTCCCACCACTTTCGGCCTGGGCCTTGGCGCTTTCGGCCAGTCTTATGACGAATGCCGCGGGCAGATACGGTGAGCTCCTTGCTGTGGCAGGTGCCGCGGCATATTTGCCGACAGACGGCACAAATGTTCCGGACTATTTGATTGCTTCGGGAAAATTCATTCCCGAGCTCATGATGCTTTACGGACTCTTTTGTGAAGGAAGCTGGAAAAACTTGATTCGTTTTGAAGCCCGCGAATCGGGCGGTTTCGTCAAATTATCCGAAATCCTTGCATTCGCGTTTGAGTTCTTGAAAAAAGATTCGCTTGCGCTTGTCATGATATCGGAATCAGGCGGACTCGTGGGAGCAGCTTTAACCAGAACTCCTGTGGAAAACGCATCCTCCACAGCTCCCTTTGTGTATCCGGAAAATGTCAATTGGCTCTCTTATACAACGGATCGTGTTCATTCAAAATCTTTAAGCTTGATTGCGGGCGTTGCGACTCGAAAACGGGAAGTCCCTGCCGCCTTACGCTGGATCGACCGGGATGAAAAAACGGCCGGACACTTCCATGCGGCTGCATTTCCATACAGACCCCTGAAGAAAGGCAAAATAGAAATGACCGAAACGGTTAAAGGACTGTTTGAATCCAATCGCGTTGAGGGCGTGCTTCACTTGATCAATGATGATCGCGAGATTGGCGGATCCGGCGAAAGCGATTTTGTACGCGGTGCTTGCTGGATCAGCCCCGTGACGGAGTTTATCCATGAATCGTAGGACGCGGGCGCAATGTCGCCACATCGCTTAAACAGTTTGTAGGGGCGCGATTCATCGCGCCCGTTCTCTTGCGTTGCTGCAGGCGCGACGCCTGCGATCCATCGCCTGACATTTTATGACATTACTCGTTGGTGCTTTTACACTAGGTTTAATCCTATCTTTACTCGCGCTTGGCGTTTTGATCAGCTTCCGCATTTTTGGTTTTCCGGATATCACCCCGGAAGGTTCGATCACGTTTGGCGCTTCCATTGCTGCAATCCTGTTGGTAAAGGAAGTCAATCCATGGGTCGCAACAGCCGTTGCCTTTGGTGGAGGATTTCTCGCAGGAATCATAACAGGTGTTTTGCATACACGTTTTAAAATCAACGGACTCCTGGCTGGAATCCTTGTGATGACAGCGCTTTATTCCATCAACCTCCGCGTGATGGGGAAGAGCAACGTGCCGCTTCTGACGGAATCAACCCTTGCCACTTATTCCGAAAAATTTGGAGAGATCCTGATTCCGGGCGCCGTGAGTTTTATTGTGTTTGGCTGGGAGATTTCGATGCGCGATGCCTTTGTCCTGCTCTTTGCGTTTCTGGTGGCCGTACTAATGGGAGCGATCCTTTTCCTTTTTATGAGAACCAATCTTGGAACAGCAATGCGGGCAACCGGCGACAATCCGCAAATGATGAGTGCGCTGGGTGTGAATGTGAATTACATGATCGTTCTGGGTCTGGGAGTTTCGAATGGATTCGTGGCATTGTCCGGGGCTCTGTTGGCCCAGTATCAGGGTTTTGCAGATGTACAAATGGGAATCGGCATGGTGGTGCTTGGACTCGCAAGCGTGATCATTGGCGAAGCTCTCGTCGGAAGTCGAAGCCTCGGACTAACGATCGCCGGGGCAATCATGGGGTCTGTTTTGTTCCGTATGCTCGTGGCGATTGCCCTTCGCTGGGGGCTCAATCCGAATGATCTCAAATTGATCACGGCGGTGTTCGTGTTTGTTGCTCTAATCCTCCCGCAGTTGCTTGGAAAACTAAGAAAAGATGTTAGAAGTCCAAAAAGTATCTAAAACATTCTACGCCGGCACTGCGAATGAAGTATTCGCATTACGCAGCGTGGATTTCCATTTAGAGAAAGGTATATTTGTGATCATCATTGGAACCAACGGTTCCGGTAAATCCACTTTGCTGAATGCAGTTGCCGGCAGCTTTTCGGTCGATGAGGGATCCATTCGTCTGGCAGGGAAAGACGTTACGTCCTGGCCGGAGCATCGAAGAGCAAAAATGATTGGTCGAGTTTTCCAAAATCCTTTCAGCGGAACCGCGCCAAACATGTCGATTGAGGAAAATCTTGCTCTCGCAGCCAGGCGCGGTTATCCGCGTGGTTTTGGCTGGGCCCTTGCAGGTTTGTTGCGAGAGCAGTTCAAACAGCGTGTGCAAAAGTTGAATATGGGTCTGGAAAACCGTTTGGAAAATTCAATCGGAACCCTTTCGGGTGGTCAGCGCCAGGCGTTAACGTTGCTCATGGCAACCTGGGTAAAGCCCGAACTGCTTTTGCTCGATGAGCATACGGCCGCTTTGGATCCCAAAAGCGCCGATCAAGTGATTCAACTGAGCCAGGATATTATTTCCGAACAGAAATTGACAACTCTTATGGTGACCCATTCCATGCAACAAGCAGTGAATCTTGGAGACCGTTTAATCATGATGCACAGAGGTAAAATCATTCACGATTTTCAGGGAGCAGAAAAAAAGCGATTAAAAGTGGATGATCTCCTTACCCGCTTTCAGGACGTTCGCCGCAAGGATCAAATGGATGAATCCACCGCGGAAATGCTCCGCCGGAAATATATCTAATTGCAGATTGTTTGTAGGAATTGAAGGTTTTGCAATTTGCAATCTACAATCTGCAATAAAATAAACTGTCGATTTTCGGCCTTCCTGTTCGTTTTATCGGTGAAAGGAGAAAAACAACAATGGCAACTTACATGCTTCTATTAAAAGGGGGAAAGTTTGATGACTATTCTCCTGAACAGATGCAGCAAATTCTAGAACGTTATCTTGGATGGGCTACAAAGCTTCGCGAGCAAGGATTTCACCGCGGCGGCGAAGAGCTCAAGCCAGGCGGACGCGTTTTACGCAGAGAGAAAAATCAGGTATTGGATGGGCCTTTTACCGAATCGAAAGAATCCATCGGCGGTTATTACCTGATCGACGCGAGGGATGGCGCAGAGGCCGTTGCGATCTCAAGGGAGTGTCCACATCTGGATTACGATGGCGAAATTGAACTTCGTGAAATCAATCCACACTGATTGTAGCGGGCGGGTCTGAGACCCGCCCCCGCAAATTGATAATGGAATCTCAACACGGACAGGAGGTGCATGAGCTCGTGGCGCACCTCTTTCGACACAAAGCCGGTGAAATTCTTTCTGTTCTCGCCCGCGTATTAGGTTTGGAAAATCTTGATCTCGCTGAAGATGTGGTGCAAGAGACTCTCATCAAAGCTTTACAGCAATGGCCCTTTTCCGGTGTTCCCGCGAATCCTTCCGGTTGGATTCTTCAGGTTGCGAAGAATTCTGCATTCGATATTCTGCGAAGGAAGGCACGTTTCCGGGAAAAGGAAGCGGACATTATTCGTGAACTCGAAGAACGTTTCTCGCCTGCCAGTTTCCTCGTAAAAGAACCATTCCAGGATGAACAGCTAACCTTGATGTTCACGTGTTGCCATCCCCTATTTCCCGGTGAAGTTCAGGTGACTTTGATTTTGAAAACCCTCTGCGGGTTCAATGCAGGTGAGATTGCGCGAGCATTTTTGACATCCGAATCGACAATCGCTCAAAGAATCGTACGCGCAAAGAAAAAAATTCGAGAAGAAAAAATCCGGTTTGAAATTCCGAATGATAGAGAACTGACGAGCAGGCTGGACTCCGTACTGGAAGCCATTTACCTCATGTTCAACGAAGGTTACTCCGCAACTGCAGGCTCTGATCTGGTGCGAATGGATTTGTGCGCGGAAGGAATTCGTCTGGCTAATTTATTGGTAAATCATGCATCGGGCAGCGAGCCGAAGGCTCATGCGTTACTCGCGCTCCTGTACTTCCAGGCTTCACGCCTCTCCGCCAGGATGGACGAATCCGGGGATCTTTTTGTGCTTGCGGAGCAGGATCGATCGCGATGGGATCAGAATATGATTTTGCGCGGTTTCTACCACCTCGACCGTTCAGCGGCGGGCGAAGAATTGAACCGTTATCACCTGGAAGCTGGAATCGCATCCTGCCATGCGATTTCTGCAAATTATGCATCAACTGATTGGGGAAAAATTCTGACTCTCTATGATGCGCTCGTTGAAAAGGATAATTCTTCTGTGGTCAAGCTCAATCGCGCTGTCGCTATCATGATGCTTCAAGGTCCCCGGGCAGGCATTCAAGCGCTTGAATCCATTCGCACCGATCCTTCGCTGAAGGACTATCACTTTCTACCTGCTCTGTTTGCTGAAATGTACTCTCGATTAGGTGAAGTAGAAAAAGCGCTTCTGTACTATCAACGCACCCTGGATCTGGTGAAAACCGCCCCCGAAAAAAACTTTGTGCTCCGCAAGATGCAAGAAATTAACACAAAGGCGCAAAGACACAAAGAATTATAAATTCTTTTTTTATTTTGCGCCTTCGCGCCTTTGCGTTAAATGAGCTATTGTTTTTGGATGATGAGGGGATTCGTTTCCATTTCGCGGCGATAGAAGACACGCGGTTGCTGAACCGAACGAAGCTTTAAATCCTGAATTTTTTCCTCGCCTTCCACAAAAGCAATTTCATGTTTGAGTAATCTGGCCTCTTGCATTTTTTCGGATTGCATCTCCGGCACTCGCCGCGAAGCATAGTTCAGCCACTCACGCACCACGACCGTTCCATCCTGCGGAAGAAAATCCGCTGATTTATTTTTCATTCCTTCTACGACCAAAGCATAAGTGAGATAACCATGTCCCAGCCGATTCGCTTCTAAGGCAGCCTGATATCCTTGAGCTGCCGCCAGGATGTAAATTCCTTTTTCATACGCAAGCTGAGCCAGTCCTTTTGCATTCATTGGGCCACGTCGTTTCTCCCGCGATTCCAGAGCCTGGCCCGAATTGCAGGCGTCTATCACGAACAATGTCTGTCCGGCCGGAACCCTTTCAAGGACCTGTTCAAGTTCCTCATCCGATATTGCGTGCTTTAGAATTGTCTGGAAGTCCGCATCACTCATCTGGGCCCGCGATCCCTGGTATCCAAGATCGTGAGGGACCATGTAGAAGTGCGATTTTTCTGCGGTTCCGTGTCCTGCATAGTATATGAACAGTGCGTCTTCCGGCTCAGCAGGCCGGATATTCTTTTCCGCATTGCCCGCTTCCGCAAAGGCATTTAATGTCGACAGGATGTTGGCCTTTGTGGCCTGTTGATCATAGAGTGAAATGACCTGCACCTTTTCAAATTTCCCAAGCTGTGTTTGCGCCAGTTGGAAATTCTGACTGAACGCTTCCGCGTCCGCGACCGCAAATTTAAGATTAAAATCTGATGCTGCATATTGATTGATTCCAATCGCTACAATGTATGCAATACCTTTCCGTTTGAGATTCTCAGCGCCTGTAATTTTCAAAAAAGAATCAGCGCTCTTCACATTGTCACGGTTGAACGCGTACGCCACAAAGCGGTTATCTCCACTCATCAGAGGAACAGTTGTTTGGAGGATTCGTTCTTGTTGGTCCTTCAACACGTCCCCACGCCAGACTTTGACGAGCGTTCCGTTGCGAAATAACCGGACATCCTGCGCGCCGCTTCCCCGGGCATTGTTCGAGTCAACGGCTGCTTCTTTTACATCAATGCGAATGGTGATATTGCGAGCGTCACCTTTTGCATCCGACTGTAAAGACACAACAGGCTGACGCCTGTCCAGTTTAGAAAGATCGCGCGGAGCTCGTGGAGGAGTGGAGCTGAGAATTTCTGTCAGCAAACCGGGATAGTAATACTCATTGAAAAAAGTTTCGACCGGAGCCAGGTCGAAAACATTTTCTGAAAAACGCCACATGATTTGACTCCAGGCGGCCGGTGAGCCGTCGAAAAGTCCGTCCGATGTGGCCACAAGCCATTCCGTCGTAAAGTACATTCCTGGAAACTCCAGCAATGTACCAAGAAGGGCTCCCCCCGAGATCTCCCACAGATTCAAGCTTCCGTCACGGATGCGAGTAGCCAGAATCCTTCCATCCGGACTGAATGCCAGTGTATCGACCCGATTGTTATGCACCAGACTTCGAACCTGCTTGCCTGACTGAATCTCGAATAAATTTACAGAATAACCTGATTCCTGCGAATTGATTGCGATCAGAGAACTGTTTGGATGAAACACAAAGGAAGGCCGAACGATTTTTTGAGTGAACATATCGGTGGCTTTGTCCGGCGCATCGTAACGTTTGTTGCTGGTTCGTATAGAAGCGACACGCCGTCCAGTGCCGGTCTCATAGATCTTTACCGAAGGATATTGCTGATCAAGATCCTCAACAGCCAGGAAGTTTCCGTCTTTACTGAAAATCATACGATGATAGTTTGCTACTCCACCGCCAAATGGCATCATCGTAACGCCATCTTTGGATCCTTGTTGAATAGGATTTTCAATCCCAAGAGTTTGAATCTTCTGTCCGCCTTGCAAATCAAAGATCTGGATGTTGTAATTCGATGTGTCCATCGCTGTTGACGGATTGGGAGTCGTCAGATTCGCCATCTGGCCGCTCCCCAACACCTTCGCCATTTCTTTTTGCATCTTCTCCATTTGCTTCTTGTCCATTTTTTGATTGCCCATTGCTTTCGTCATTTGTTCAAGCATTTTTGGGTCCAGGGACATCATGGAACCGAAAGGAGAGGAGGAGTCGGCCGGGGCAAAAGGCTTTCCTCCCATCGCGAAATAACGCCCTGTGCTGCTGAAGACATTGACTTCAGCCGAATAGTTGCCAAGTGGAATCGTGCGCTGAACGTTGCCGGTTTTTACATCAAGAATCCGAATATCTTGTCCAATCTTTGCCGCGATCCATGAATTATCAGGACCAAATACAAGTTCCTCCGGTTCCGCATCACCCCATTTCGTTCTGACGATTTCACTCATTGTTTCCAATTTCCGAACGACAAAGAATAATGCAGGCTTTCCACCCTTCATCATTTCTGCGACGTCTCTTTCCATCGATGCATAGGAGAATCCATCGTGACTGAAGGCAATAGGTTGCATCATTGCAAATCGCGGTTGCAGGAATGATCCAACCGATAAATCCCAGATTCGTATCTGGTTTGTGACTTCCGAGACAAGCCATTTTCCATCCGGACTGAATTGCAACCGCTTATCCGAATATGCGCGTTGTGTGGAACCGAGTCCTGTGAGACCTGTGGTGGATTCGATGATCTGTCCGAGAGGGCCTTCGGAATCCATCATGGATTCCATCATGCCGCCGGACATTTCCTCGCTCATCATTGCTGCATCGTCCAGGCTGACCCCTTGAGCCTTCATGCTCTCTTTCCATTGCTCATCCATGGCTCGCATCTGTAGTCGCTCCCGCTTTGAGATGAGTTTTCAAAGCCCACAGGTCTTTTCCCGTATTTGGATTCCAAAGTTGCACACTATTAGAACCGCCCAACGCGAGAATCGTTCCATCCTTGCTGAACGCAAAAGGGTTGCTCAAGTAATTTTGGACATCCAGATCCGCTCCGGGAAAGAAGAATCCACCCGGCTTCAGCTCGCGAAGTAATTGCTTCGATGAAACATCAAACAAATAGACCGGCATTTTCAGAAGTCTCTGAAAATTGACCTTGAACTGCTAGAAGATTTCCGTTCGCACTGAAAGCCATCGGCCCTATTCCATGCGCACTTCCCTGTCCTGGAATTCTTAACGTAGCCACTTCACGATCCGATTGCACATCGAAAACACGAACGCTTTCGTTCACAGTTGCGTCCTTGATTTTGATTGCTCGAACTGCAAGAAAGCGGCTGTCAGGACTGAGTGCGAATGATGCATAAGGTGATTGACTGTCTGTTTTGTAACTCATGAGTTCGCGGCCGTTCGAAATTTCAAAAACCTTCAACGGTCGAAAAGGGGATCCACCCCCTCCGAAGCCCAGGAATCCAACTCCCGGCTGTGTTATAGCTCCGCCGGTGGTGTATGTCCTGCCATCTGCGCTAAGCGTGAGCCGCCCTTCTTGATCCTTTTCGGGAATCGGAATCGATCGAACGACTTGGCCTGTTGCGGCCTCCCAGACTTTTATGACATCGCTGCTTCCTGTCAGCAATTGCTGTCCCCCGGAAATAAATGCGACGGAACTGATGATATTCCGATGTCCGCTCAGTTCTCGAATCGCTTGTCCTCCGGCAAGTTCCCATAATCTTGCTGTGCCGTCATCCGCGGCGGACGCGATGTATCGGGCGTCAGGGCTGATCGCCACGCCACTGATTTTTGAATTATGTCCGTAGAGTGTTCGAAGCAGATTCCCCTTTTCCAGACTCCAGATTTTTAAAGTGCTGTCCTGCCCACCGGATACAAGCCATTTACCATCCGGACTGATGGCAAGGGCTTGAATCCCACCCGTATGACCGGTCTGCAAAACAAGTTCCGGCCGCTCAGCCGCAAACAAACTACAGGTGAAAAAAAGAACTGTAAGAAAAATTGCTGAAATACGCATCCCGCACCTCTATCCTTATTGCAATTATCGATTGCAGATTTAATTGTTGCTTTTCAATCGAAACGGAATTAGAAGGATTGGATGGCTTGATCGAGATCGTCGTGGAGTTCGAGGAAACGATTATAGCCGGATGTAATCAGGATCTGTCGGACAGTGTCATTTGGCCGAACAAGTTTCAGTAATTTCGACTTAAAAGTATTTTCTGCGACTTTCTGGCGCAAAGCTTCATCACTTTCAGCGGGCCAATTGCTCCGTAAAAGATTAAAGATCGTATGAATAGATCGAAGTCCAGCGCTGCTGATATGACCCACTTCCGAGAAGTCAATCGCTATCCTTCGTGCTCCGGCTTTGTAAACTTCCTCCCCTTTTTTTCCAGGTCAACGAATGACATCGTATCCAGGTCACCTTTAACGTAAATTACCGTCACGGGGACACGGCCGTCTGTTCGCACTTCAGTTCTAATTTCCATTTTTTTACGCTATACAACATAGTACTCCATGATTACAATCTAAGCGAATGCAAGTAAAGATTCATAATGATCTTGCGGAAATGATGCTTCTGAGAGATTGCGTGCTCCAATTTTCAGAAGAAAATCAACTGAGCGAGGATATTGTTTTCGCTTTGGATCTTTGTCTGGAAGAGTTAATCACAAACGTCATTAAGTATGGGTATGATGACAGCGCCCAACACGCGATTTATATCAGTCTTTCGATGGAGGGGGATCGACTTGTGCTCGAAATGCGGGATGACGGACATGCTTTCGATCCGACCCTTCTACCGGACCCGGACCTGGATGTGCCACTGGAAGAGCGCCGAATAGGCGGACTCGGAATCCATCTCGTGCGGAACTACGTTGATTCCATGGAATACAAAAGGGAAGCAAATCAAAACATCCTTACTCTGAAAAAGAAAATTTCCAATTTCTAACACCCTACGATTCGCGGGCTCCACTGAAGTAGGGGCGCGATTCATCGCGCCCGCAATCCAGTAATATCACTACGCGGGCGCCATGAATGGCGCGCCCACCGCCCAAAATTGTTGCCTGATACGTGACAATTATTGGCCCTTGGTCAGCAACGCCTCGTCGCTGTTGCCACGGGGCACGACTTTTGCTCACTCCGCGGTCGTGCTTTATCAAGCATAAAGGGATGCATGCATGCATGTTTTCTGGCCTATTACAACTGCTTGATCGGGCGGAGTCGGGGGGACCCCGCCGCAGATCAAGCGAAGCAGCACCCTGGCAACGGTTTCAGTACAATAGTGGGAAGTTCAAGGTTCAAGGTTCAAGGCTCAACTTTGAACTCTTGAACCTTTTGAACTTTCTTCGGTAGAGCGAGATATGGGGAGTAGTCCTGGTGTCGTTAGAAGAGCCATCAGTCTACCTCCATCTTTTCCTGCCCTTCCACTGGGGTTTGTTGAAGCATCATTAAAGTCGTGGGAACGTTACGAACTGATCGGTTTTGTCGGCGAAGGAGGCATGGGGCGGGTCTATAAGGCTTTTGACCCTGTGCTAAAGCGGCCGGTCGCCTTAAAATTCCTGCGACGCGAAGACCCTGAATTTCAACGCCGGCTGATTCAGGAAGCCCAGGCACAGGCTAAAATTCGCCATCCACATGTTTGTGAGATTTATGAAGTCGCCGAATTTCAAAATCATGTCTACATTGCAATGCAATACATCGAAGGTAAGAGTCTTGCTGAAATTCGTGAGGACTTAAGCCAGGAACAGAAAGCAAAAATTGTACGTGAAGTTGCCGATGCATTGCATGCTGCACACCGTCTTGGCTTGATTCATCGTGACGTAAAACCCGCAAACATTCTTGTGGAAACAAAAGAAGACGGAGCGTTGCATCCGTACATTCTGGATTTTGGACTGGTGCGCGAATTGGAAGTACCGGGTCATACAGTAACGGGAGTCGTAGTCGGAACTCCTTTTTACATGGCACCCGAACAAGCCCGGGGCGAAGCACATTCCATCGATCGCAGAAGCGACGTTTACAGTCTTGGAGCCACTCTTTACGAGCTTCTATGCGGTTTTTCCCCTTTCGAAGGGAATACAGGAGTCGATGTCATATTAAAACTGCTTCAGGAAGAACCGTTGTTGTTGCGAAAGAGAAATCCTTCGGTTTCAGAAGACCTGGAAAGCATTGTGATGAAGTGTCTGGAGAAAGAACCGGAGCGTCGATACGATTCAGCCAGGGCCTTCGCAGAAGATCTTGAAAGATTTTTGGACGCAGAGCCGGTTCTAGCGCGGCGTGCCGGCCCGGGTTACAGACTTCAGAAGAAGATCAGAAAAAACAAAGCGCTGTTTGGAGTATCTGCAATATCGTTTTTGCTGATTCTGGTTTTTGCTGTTCTGGGATTGCGTGTGAGATGGAATGCAGCACAGCAAGCGGCCCTGGCTCAACAATTTGGTCAGGAAATTGAAAGAATGGATTCCACAATGCGTTATGCGTATCTATTGCCGCTTCACGATACACGGATGGAGAAACAGATCGTCAAGCAGCGCATGCAGTGGATTGAGAGCAGGATGAAGCAGATGGGAAATGTAGCGAAAGGGCCAGGAGAGTATGCTCTGGGCCGCGGGTGGATGTCATTGCATGAATTCGAGAAAGCGCGAATTCATCTGGAAAGAGCGTGGAACGAAGATTACCGGGCCCCGGAAGTTGCTTATTCGCTGGGACACACACTTGGTATTTTGTATAACAGCGAACTGGTGGACGCAGAAAGAATCTCCAGTGAAGAATTACGTGAGTTTCGAAAAAAACAGATCGAAAAAGAATTTCGGGACCGCGCCATCCAGTACGTAAATGAGAGTGCAGGGGTCTGGGCCGAATCACCTGCTTACGTTCGTGGCAAAATTGCTTTTTATCAAAAACGGTACGAAGAGGCTTTACGTCAGGCACACGAAGCCTGGATAAATATTCCGTGGCTCTACGAGGCAAAATTGCTGGAAGGTGAAATCTGGAAAGCGATGGGGAACGAGCTGAGGGACCATGGCGATACGCAAAGCGCGCTTGCAAAGTATGAAAAATCGGAGCTGGCATATCGCGAGGCCTCCGCAAAGGCGGCAAGTGATAACTCGATTTATGAAGCTCTCTGTGGACTGTTTATCGATCGAATGAATCTCCAAATGTATCAGACAGGCAAATCCATCCAGGAGGATTACGAGCAGGGGCTCGACGTTTGTCTGAAGGGTGCCCAAACCGACCCAGAAAGCGAAGCTGTGTATAACAACCTCGCGATGCTGCATTTTCGCTGGGGTGAGTATCAAATGCTGCGTGGAGGAGATCCTCGCCCATCCTGGCAGAAGGCGGAAGAATTTGCAGACAGGGAGCTTCGATGGAACCCTAGAAGTGCAAACGCTTATACCAACAAAGGTCGCATTTTCCGGTTGCTTTCCGAATACGAAATGGATCGAGGCATTGATCCTATGCCTCACTTGAATCAAGCGATCGAAAATTTTCAAAATTGCATCAAGATCGATCCAAACAACCTTCTTGCTTATCAAAATATGGGAAACGCTTACTGGACCCTCGGCGAATATGACGTCGGACGCGGGGTCGATCCGAGAAAAACCCTTCAATTGGCGTTGCAAAATTTTCAAAGGGTGCTTCAAATCAACCCGGAATATCCGGTGGCTCACCACAATATGGGGCTTTGCTACTGGACGCGCGCAGAGTATGAGAATGATCATGGAGAAGATCCAAGGGATTCTTTTCAAACCGCGATGCGGTATCTTCGAAAATCGATTGAGCTGAATCCGGATTATGCTCTGGGATACCTGAATCTTGGAGGAGTTCTTCAGAATCTGAGTACGTTCGAAGATCCCTTGGGAGTAGATCCAACCGCAAATCTCAATCAAGCCATCCAAAACTTTCAAAAGGCATTGCAAATCAATTCCGAGTACTCCTATGCGTATAACAATCTTGTAGAAGTCTATCGGTCACTTGCTTCCTATTCCGTACGCATCGGAAAGGATCCTTCACAATGGTTCATGCTGGGAAAGGAAAATGCGCGGAAAGCCATCGAGACAAATCCCGATTACTATGAACCCTATCTTTATTTTGCCAGATTAAATTTTGTGGAAGCCAGTTATGCGGTTTTGAAGCATGGATCACCGGAAACCATTCTGAAACAGGCTGAAAGCAGTTTGACTCGAGCGTTGAGTTTGAATGCAGAAGAGGCCGAAATCTACACCGCTGTTGCTGAAATGCAACATCTGACGGCGCAATGGAAGCTGACAGTGAATCAAAATGCAGATGGAGAGATTCGAAAAGGTTTGGAAGCCATTGAGAAGGCGTTGAAATACAATTCCGGCATGGCGCGTGCGCTCGCGATACGAGCAGCGCTGGAATTGCAGCGGCGCCGACCGGAGGCTGCACGCGCCGATCTGGAGCAAGCTTTCAGAGCCAACAGTAATTTAAAACCTCAGTACGGCTATCTCCTCATCGAAATCGATAAATTCATTAACGCAAAGGCGCAAAGACGCTAAGAAAAAACGATATTTCACTTTGCGTCTTGGCGTCATTGCGTTAAGAATATCTTCTGATGGCGAAAGTAATTGTAATCGGAGCCGGTGTTGCAGGGCTCTGCTCGGCTTACGAACTCATGAAGCGGGGATTCGACGTCGAAGTTCTTGAGGCACGTGGAAGGATTGGGGGCCGTGTGTACACAATCAGGAAGCCTTTTTCCCATTCACAATTCGCAGAGGCCGGCGCGATGATCATTCCTGATACGCATGATCTGACAAAAAAATATTTAAGCGATTTCAATATTCCACTTGTACCTGCGCCTTCGAATTCTCCTTCTGTTTACAATATAAAAGGAAAACGGTCGATTGGCACAAGGGACGATCCGGATTCCCCCTCTTCTCTTCAAAAAAAATACTTTACCCCTTTCATCGAAAAAGTTACGGCTTCACTATCCACGAATGCCTGGCCACCCGGGGACCTGGAAGCCTTTGACAAGATCAACCTTTATGAGTTTTTAATTGATCAAAAGATTCCTGAAGAAGAGATCGCGCGTTTGCGAATGGAGTATATCGATGAATGGGGGGATGGGATTGGAAGCTATTCCGCTTTGAGCGGCTTTTACGATCTGGCTCGAGGCCGCACAAACTTACTCTTCCGAATCGCCGGCGGAAGCGACCGATTTCCAGCCGCCTTTGCTGACAGACTGCCGGTTGTATTGTTGAATCGACCCGTGCATAGTATCACGCAAACCGACCAGCATGTGGAAATTGCTTTTTCAGAAAACGGGACCCTTCAAACCCAACGAAGCGATTTTGTTGTCTGCACGATTCCTTTCTCCATTCTGGATAAGACCGAAATGGATTTGAGTTCTGAAAAATGGAATGTGATTCATGAACTGGGTTACACTTCGGTATCACGCGTATATGCTCAGGTTCGCAATCGTTTCTGGAGTGAAGAAGGCTTATCCGGATGCGGATATACAGATCATGAATTCCTCTCTGTTTTTCACAGCACGGCAAATCAACCTGGTCCTGCTGGAATACTGGAAGCTTATCTCTCCGGCAAACTATCGCAGAAGATTTCGGCTATGAATGAAGTGGATCGAATAGAGACTACCCTCCGGTGGATGGAGGGACTGCATCCCCAACTCAAGAATCATATTGTGAATACAACTTCCATTTGCTGGGACAATGATCCCCTGGCGGGCGGTGCTTATTCGTGGTTCAAACCGGGGCAGATGACCAATCTTTTGCCGCGACTCGGGCTTCCTGATAGAAGAATCCACTTTGCCGGTGATCATACATCGGCTCTCCCCGGTTGGATGCAAGGCGCTCTGGAATCCGCCCACCGGGCCGTCGCCGAAATAAGCCAAAAAATTTAACGCAAAGACGCAAGGACGCAAAGGCGATTTTTTTTAAGCCGCAAAGATTAAGAGCTTCTTTGCGACTTGGCGCCTTTGCGTTAATGAGCTATTCAAAGCTGCCGCTGACGCCCTGAAATCCGCGCATGGCCTGTTTGGCAAGCCACTTCATCACGCGTGTATTGTCGTAACAGTAAGAAAGAATGTAATTGCACGTCGATAAGCAATGCTGCGAACATTCCTTCTTCATCTCATTCAACTGGCCCGTTTCGAACTTATGATTCTCAACGGTTCCCCAGTCATAGGTTGAAGAGTACATCGGAAAACAGGGTGCCAAAGTGCCATCTGTGCGGATGATGCACGAATTTTGTCCGGCCCGGCAAGGCCATGCATCGACCTTCCCGCGCATCAGCTTTTTCATTTCGCGCAAATGGAAAACCGGGTTTGGCATTTTGTAGCCGTTCTTATGCTTTTCAATCACCCATTCGATCAACGCATCCACTTTTGGATGATCTTCGGGCAACAGATATGTTGTGTTCCCATCCAGATGCTTGAAATGATCCTGTTGCAGCATCGGAGCTTCGTTGATGTGGTAATCGGTTGCAATATCGTTATCATTAGCGATCGCGGTTAACTCTTTCACGTCATCGTGATTGATGTGCGTGATGTTGATGTTGATCATCGCCGTGTAGCCGTAATAGTGTTTTCTCTTCACCATGTAATCAAAGTACGGCTGGATCCGGTTCAGCGCCTTCGGCAACCCCGGCTTTTCATTGACCACATCAATGGCCAGATTAATATTCGCTACTCCTGCGTCACCGAGACGGTCGAGAACATCATGAGTCATCAGACGCCCGTTGGTCGGTAAATAGACGAAAAAGTCTTTTTTGGATGCGTAATAGACGACCTTATGGACAAAATCGGGACGCAATAAGGGTTCGCCGCCCATCAGCGCAAGCACGCGACATCCGATATCATGCAGCCAGTCGATGGACCGGCGCGCCATGTCTTCGGTCATTCCTTTGACTTTATTGTTGTACGACCAGCAATAGTGACAATCCACATTGCATTTAAATTCTGTGAAAAGATAAGCAATGATGGGCCGTAATTCTTTGCTGTGCCATCGGGATTTGAAATAAGGAACAGCCCAGCCTTTCCACCCGCGAATCGCATTCAGCTTGTTGTATTCGCGATCCGTATAATCGGGACCTGGTTGCCGTTGTGGATAGACAGGTTCCGGCAAGAGTCAGGACCTCCGTACCGACGGCTCCTGCCGTCTTTGCTTTGGAGCTATTCATTAGTAATTGATGGAGAGGAACATCGATGCGGAATTGAGCTGGTCCGCCGCCATTTTGTCCCGGTTTCTGTTCAACATCCATACCGCGCCTCCAATTGTAAAAATAGCAAAAACCGTAAAATCTACTTAGAAATAGGATAGCTATCTTGTTGTCGGAATGTCAATGAAACTGGCATTCATTTTCCGGCTATTTATAATTCTTTGTCGTGCGACGCGTATCCTGCCTTACATCCTTTTTGCTTTTCATTGCTTTTCTGGCGTATGCCGCCCGGGATCCGGTCCGTTTTGCTGCGTTGGAGACATGGGTTGTGGATGCCAGTCACAGGAAGCTGTTGCTCAGGAGATGTTGAGGTGGCATCAGAAGAATCCGTTCACTCTTGTTTTAACTACAGGGGACAATATCTATGGTGACAGTTTCAATCGTATGTGGGACAGACGGCAGGGAGGGAACAAGAAACTCTTTAAGGAGAAGTTTGATCGTTATTACAATCCATTAAGAAATCGCGGCGTCCTGTTTTTTGCTGCGCTTGGAAATCATGATCTTGAAACGCGAAATGGCAGAGATTTGATTGAAGATCGCCGCCGGTTCAATATTCTATCCAACTCAGGTTACTATCATTTCTCTCCCGATCCGGAGCTTGTTACATTCGTTGCATTGAACACAGAAGCGCTGCTGTATCAGAACGACCAATCGACACAATTGAAATGGCTTCAGAAAGTGCTTTCCGAGTCAAAATCCATCTGGAAAATTGTTTATGGACATCATCCTATCTATACGGCGCCCGGCAGCCATCCTACGCATTCGTCTTTAAGAAAAATGCTGGAGCCTGTTCTGGTCCGGAACGGAGTAAAAGTCTTTATATCAGGGCATAATCATTTTTATACAAGGATGAAACCCCAGCATGGAATCATTCATTTCACAACAGGTGGGGGAGGACGGGATATCAGGACTCCGCGACGAACTTCAGAAACAGAGGTGATCGGAAAGGTTCATCATTTTATGCTTTTCGAAGTTGAAGAGCATGAGTTGAGGTACCGGTCCATCCCGGTTAGCGGACCATTACTCGATCAAGGCTCTATCCGCATCAGCGTTGAATAACCTTTCTCACTTTTAACCTTTAACTTTTAAGGCATGCTGCGTGTCCGATCACCCGATCTCCATCTTTTAGTTTGGAAGGAGTCGGCTTCCATCCTTCATTGATGCGAACGGTCAGAAGCTCATCCGCCGTCGGAGCATGATTCCATATTGCGGCTGCAGTTACTGTACCGAGACATGTGGTTTCATAAACGAGATAAATATTTTTCCACGGCACAACCAGGTCATGATTAAATTCATCCTGGACAACAAGTTCGGAAAGAATTTCAGGAAGGAGATCGCCGGACGGTTGTTTTCGTGCCCACTTTAAAATGTCCAGCAGGGAGCGATGATATTGCAGCTCATTCGCAATGGATTCAAAAACGTCTGATGCCAGATTGGCTCGATTGACAACTTTCATTTGATCCTCTCATTGTTTATTATCGTTTAAGAGCGGGAAAAGTTGCTGATGAGCAAAAAAAAAGAATGAATCGTCGGACATTTGGTCTAGCCGTTCGGCTGCTGGCGGTCGTCGCAGCGATTTACGCTTTCTTCTCTCTTCGGTCGCAGGTTGCGAACCAGCGATCATCTCGAGAAGTCATTCCTGTGAAAGTCGTCACACAAAGCGTTTGCGGATGGCTCACAGCGACGAAATCGTCGTCTAACACGAAGGAACCGGCCCCGATTGAACAAAATCCCAGACTTCAGGAGGCAATGGATAGACCTGGTGAAAGGGTCGCCGTCCGCAATCAAGCAGAATGTGATGGTCTCATGAAGCTCAATGGTTCGATATCCTCCTCATCCAAAGGATCCTTCACAATCGAATTCAAGAGAGCTCTTTAACGCAGAGACGCAGAGAAGCAGAGAGGAAAGAGTGATATTTTTTTCTCTGCTTCTCTGCGTCTCTGCGTTAAAAATTAAACGGGGATTTCGAGAGTTACGGCGTTTCTACCGTCCGGACTTCTTGCGGCATCCAGGTAGAATGCATCTCCATAAATCTGACGGAGACGATTACGCATTTCTGCCAGCGGATCATTTTCAGTCGGAGTCTCTTGCCTGCAATTGTCCGTGATTTGGACCCGAAGATGGCCGTTTTCCCTGCGTGCTGATATTTGTACATGAGCAGAATCGTTTCCAAGCTGGGTGACGGCGGATTCTATCAAAGGCTGAAGCAACAAATTAGGAATCTGAGCGTCCATGGAATCCGCATCCACATCGAGATCAAAGCTCAATCTGTTCTGCGTGCGGATCTTTTCAATTTCAAGATAACATTGCAAGAAATTCAACTCTCTCTGTAATGCCACAACCTGCGTTCCCATATTTTCCATCGACAATCGCAGGAAATCTCCCAATCGTGCAATCATCCGATCCGTTTCATCGACATCCCTCTTCATGAGGCTGGCAATTTCAGTGAGTGTGTTGAAAAGAAAATGTGGATAGACCTGCATTTTCATGGCCTGAAACTGCGTTTGTGAAAGTTGTGCTTCCAGGCGGAATGCTCTCAATTCTTCCTGCTCATAAATCCTGTAATAATTCAGCGCAGATGCGATTGCGACGACGACAGAGTAAAAGAAGATTCCGAGTTGAAGCTGGTCGGATACACCCATCTTTAAGACCATTCCCCAGAACCCGACTTCCTTTCCTGCCATCGCTTCGGTACACCAGTAAATGAAAGTTTGTGCTGTCGTATGAGAAAACGAAAGAGCGACGGCGACTGGAACATGAATCAACAGGTTCTTTGGTCCACCGGGCCGGGTAACTGGAAACTTCCTTGCAAGAAACAGAATTATGGGAGCCAGTGCCAGCCACAAATACCACCATTGCATTTGCCACGTGATGGACTCTTTTAATGTGACCGGATCTTTATCGTTGTGAAGCGATTCTACATATCCTTGATAACCGAACAGAATCGCGAGCAGAGCGATCACAACGATTGCTACGATCCAGGGAAACATGCGGCGTAAGAAGGAACGATTTCGGGACTGGCATGTCTACTTTTGGTAGGGCAATTCGACGGTTGCTACGACCCCTCCTTCCGGCGCATTGATGAGATCGAAGCGGTACGTGTCGCCGTAGATTTGCTGCAGGCGAAGACGGGTGTTACTGAGCCCAACTCCTTCTCGGATTTCCCCGTCTTCGGTTTCTAACCCGGGCCCGTTGTCCTGAACTTGCAGTTGAATCACACCGTTCTGGCGTCGAGACCGAATTTCTATGTGCCCGTGGGCGGCGCGTGTTGCTATACCATGCCGGATCGCATTTTCTACAATCGGCTGCATGATCAAATTTGGAACACGCGCATCCAGCGTTGCCGGATCAATTTTCATTTCGATGACAAGACGGTCTTGAAACCGGATCTGTTCGATCTGGAGGTAGTAGTTCAAAAAATCCAGCTCTTTCTTGAGAGTGACTTCCTGCGAGCCGGAGCTCTCAAGGGTCATGTGCAGAAAATTCTTCAGTTTATGAATCATCTCTTCTGCAGCTTTCACATCCTTATACATCAAAGCCGATACGGAGTTCAGAGTGTTAAACAGGAAATGAGGATGCAGTTGCATTTTAAGCGCTTGCAATTGCGCGTCTGCGAGTTGTTTCTCGATACGGGTTAAGTCGAGTTCGCGTTTCTGCAAACGTTTGTAATAGTCAACAGTCAGGCTGACGAGCACAATGATTGCGTAAATCAGCAATCGCAGTCTGAAATTCACCATAAAAGGGGTGGTTAACAACTGCCAGAGAACGGGAAAAAAGCCTCCCGGCGATTTGTCTGCGATATTCAACCAGGTCTGGCCTCCAATGATCCAGGCGAACGAAACATAAAGCGTGAGATGCAAAAGGGAAAAGACCACGCAAAATGCGGCATGAATCAGAAGAGACTTGAGCCATTTTTGTTTATCCACAGGAAAGGCTTGTGCAACGCGGATGATCAAAGGAACAAGTGGAATCCAGGGAGTCCACCACGCAAGTTGCCAGGAAAGCACAAAGGGAAAGGATTTGGCGTGTTCTTTATAGTGTTTGTAAGCCGTAAAGTGCAGACATGCAGACAAACAGGCCATTAAAAGTACAAGACCGGTGACCATGAGCCACTGGCGTCGGCCGAAGTGGAACGCTTTCATCTTTCCTAGCATCATATCAAAAAACAAAAATTTGCTTACAGTTAATTTCATATTTTCCCGAGAAAAGGGCAAAACCTTTGGGATGGAACACCCCTGGAGTGGGCTAGATGACGGATTGTAGGGGCGGCATTTATGCCGCCCGCGTTCCAGTTTGATATACGGAGCGGGGCACGATGAATCGCGCCCCTACAGCGGAATATCCTCGAAAGACTTTGCCACGTCGTGGCCGCTTCGAACAATCAGAACCGTTTGCAGTCCCGCATCACGCGCAGCGTCCAACTCTGCTGGAACATCAGACAAGAAAAGCATTTCTTTTGGCGGCAATTGCACAACCCTGGCGATCATCCTGTAAGATTCCGGATCTTTTTTGGGGCCCGTTGCTGTATCAAAATATCCATCGATGAAGCCCGTTAAATCTCCCATTTCTGAGAAGCGAAACAGGAGTTGTTGTGCTTCGATGGAACCGGAGCTGAAAATGTAGACCTTGATGCCATGATCCTTCCATTCATTCCATTTTTTAGAAACGTCCGGATAAACATGCGCGCGTATTTGTCCGCTTTCAAATGCTCTCTTCCAGATCTTTCCCTGGATTTGTTTCAGGATTCCTTCTTTCTTGTCGGCATTAATCCAGCTTTTCAGCAGTTGAATGACTTCGTCCGGCGACTGTTTTTGAGTCTGCGCAAAAAGCTGCCCAAGCTCCGGGTCGTTCCAATTCTCGTGAACGAAGCGATCCATCTCCTTTCGCGAAAGAGGAAAGAGAACATCATGTACAAATGAAAGGGAAGTGGTGGTCCCTTCAATGTCACACAGTACGGCTTTGATTGCCTGTGCAGGGGCAGGATTCATCGCGCCCTACTTGATGAACAACTTCTCATCTTGCGATGATCGACTCAAATCTTGGAAAGCGTGATGCGATGTCCGAACCTGTAAAATCAGCAACCCATCCTTCCGGTGTAGTAAAGGTTCGAATGACTTTCAAAAAGGGCTTCGGTCCCATGTCAAACCAGTGTGGAGTTTTCGCAGGGACATCGATGAAATCTCCGCGTTCGCAAAGAACAGCATGAATCTTGTGCCTTTTGTGAATATAGAAGATTCCGCAACCATCCACGAAGAAGCGAGCTTCATCCTCGGTATGCGTATGCTCATCTAAAAACTTTTTCCGCAACTCGGGGTGGTTCGGCATCTCCGCATGAACGGATATGACATCTGCGGTAACATAACCGCACTTTTTCATCAGTCTGGCAACGGGCTGGGTGTAAGCCGAAAGTATTTCGTCTGTCGTTGCATCTTTTGCGAGCTCGTGATCCGCAGTCCATCGCTCGAACTGAATTCCCGCTTCTTTCAGGGTTTCCGCAATTCCTTCGTACCCTGTCCATTCCCTGTAATCAGACGCGTCATTTTCCGCAAACACTCTCAACAAACTCATAATAAGTTTTAAGTTAAAGGATAAAAGTTAAAAGTCAAAAGTTAAAGCGGGCAGTTGTGCAAACACCTTTAACTTTTAACAATGAGCTTCCTGTATTCGCATTCCAATAAGAATTCAAATGCTTCCGTGTGCCGGAGCGCTTCTGAAAGATCTCTTCCCCAGCTATAAAGACCATGGGCGGCGATCAGGAACCCATGGACTGCGGTGTTCTTTTCAAGATACCGCAACACGACGTTTGACAGCGTTTTCATGTCCTGGTCATTTGCAAAGATGGGGATGTGTTCTGTATGAAGATGGGTAGAGACTCCACGGAAAGCTTTCACCATTTCATATCCGCCAATCGACAACGGCGCTTTCAAATGCTTCAGGGACGAGATCACGGTCCCATACACAGAATGTGTATGGAGAACAGCACCGATTTCCGGCTGAAATTTGTACAATTCGCAGTGCAGATGTGCTTCGGCTGACGGTTTTGCATCTGTTCTCCCGGGGATCCCTCCATCCAGCCCGAGCACCAGTATGTCCTCTTCGGTGAGCAAGCCTTTGTCTTTCCCTGAAGCGGTAATCATGATCCGATCCGGTTCCAAACGCGCAGAAAAGTTGCTGCTCGTAGCGAATGACCATCCGCGCTGATAAAAAATGTGACTGATGCGAACGATTTCCTTCCTTAAATCGTTAACATCCATAATTATGGTCAATGATACAATGAGATAAACCACCGAGCCACAGAGAACACAGAGTTGAAGAATAGGAATTTAACCTCCGTGTCCTCCGTGACTCCGTGGTGAAAAAGAATATGGCAGACACGATCACATGGATGTGGCTCATTGCCGGCATCGCTTTGATTGTAACCGAACTTTTTCTTCCCGGACTTGTCGTATGTTTTCTGGGTGCGGCCGCGATCATCGTAGCCGGCCTTCGATGGTTCGGTCTGATTCCGGGTTTGATGGAATCATTTACGGTCTGGTTTATTACATCGATCGTGTTGTTGCTCGGTTTACGACATTATTTGTTGAAATGGATTCCTTCTGAAAGCAGCTATGAATTTACAGATGAAGACGTCGGCGCGGTCGGCGCTATTGTTGAAGTTGTTGCGACAGTGAGTGATTCGAATCAACAGGGACGTATAAGATACGCAGGGACAACATGGCCGGCCGTTACGCGTCAGGGCACTTTGCTGGCCGGCCAGAAAGCGAAACTTCTGTATAGAGACAACCTTGTGTGGGTTGTCGAATCGCATCAGGAATTGGCCTCCTCATCTACGGAAACGGAATCATAAAGGGGATAAGGAGATCATCTCCCCATCCCCCATGAAAGGAGAATCTGTATGTTTACAACGTTTATAACGATCCCGGCTCTGGTAGTGCTGTTCATTGTTTGGAAAATGTTTACTGTGGTGCCGATGCGGGAAGCCTGCATCAAGGAACGTTTGGGAAAGTTCAGCGGCATTTTATTGCCCGGTTTTCATTTTCTAATCCCATTTGTGGATCGCATTGCTTACAAACATGAAATGCGGGAACAGGTGATCGACGTCCCTCCACAGGTTTGTATCACGCGTGACAATGTGCAGGTGGAAGTGGACGGAATTGTTTATTTCAAGGTGATGGATCCGGTGAAAGCAAGTTATGGGATCGGTGATTATAGACTCGCTTCGATCAGCCTGGCTCAAACTACGATGCGTTCTGAAATCGGCAAGCTGACTCTGGACGATACCTTTTCAGAGAGGGAACGGGTCAACGAAAACATCGTACGGGAAATCGACAAAGCTTCCGAACCCTGGGGTGTGAAAATGATCCGTTACGAAATCCGCAACATCACCCCTTCGAAACATATGATGGAAGCGATGGAAAAACAGATGGAAGCCGAACGGCAGAAACGCGCGGAGATTACCATGGCGCTCGGACAAAAGGAATCTCGAATCAATCTTTCCACAGGCGAAAGGCAGGAAGCGATCAATCTTTCAGAAGGTGAAAAGCAAAAGAGAATTAATGAAGCGATAGGAAAGGCCAAAGAAATTGAGATTCTTGCAGAAGCATCCGCGCGCGGAATCGCGCGTATCGCAGCCGCCATTCGAAAGCCGGGAGGAGCGCAGGCAATCAAAATGCGCGTGCTGGAACAGTACATTGATGAGGTCGGCAATATTATGAGAACCGCGAATGTGACTGTTGTGCCTCAACAAATGGCGAATATGAAAGCATTTTTTGAAGGAATCGGAGCTGTGACTCAAGGAATGTCTGAGCAGCCGGTAGAAGTACTGCCGAGCCCACCACCGTTAGCAGCCCGCAATCGGAGGGATTCATGAACGCCTTCGATTTGATTGTCTGGGGAATTCTATTGCTGATTCTTGTCATGAAACTCGTTCGGTCGATTCGCATTGTCCCGACAAAATCAGCTTACATCGTTGAACGTCTCGGGAAATACAGCAGAACGCTTGGTCCCGGTTTCCATTTACTGGTGCCTTTTTTTGAGAAGGTTGCATACATCCGTGATTTAAAAGAAGAAACGATCAATGTTCCACCGCAAGAATGTTTCACAACGGATAACGTTCAGGTGGAAGTGGATGGGGTCATTTATATCAGCGTCATGGATCCGGTGAAAGCGAGCTACGGAATCACCGATTACAGATTCGGCGCGGTTCAGATGGCTCAAACCACGGTGCGATCGATCATCGGAACTCTGGAACTGGATAAAACGTTTGAAGAACGGGATCTGATTTCCAGTAAAATCGCGAGCGTGCTCAATGAAGTCGGTACGACCTGGGGAATTCTTGTCCACCGCTACGAAGTGAAAAACATCGTGCCCCCTGCAACAGTGAAAAATGCCATGGAGCAGCAAATGCGTGCGGAACGGGATCGACGCGCCTTGCTGGCACAATCGGAAGGAGACAAACAGAGCCGTATTAATAATTCGGAAGGCCTGAAGTCGGAAGCCGTCAACAAATCGGAAGGTGAAATGCAAAAACGAGTCAATGAAGCGGAAGGCCGCGCCCGCGAAATTGAATCGATCGCGAACGCAACGGCCGAAGCCATCGAAAAAATGGCGGCAGTGATTACGGAGGAAGGCGGAGCCGAAGCCGTTCAACTGCGATTGACCCAGCAATACCTGCACCAGCTTGGAAGTCTTGCAAAACCAAGAACGTCTGTTCTGCTTCCGGCTGATCTGACTAAAATTGATTCTCTCTTGCGGGATGCCGGTCTCAAAGTGAAGGAATAGCTCTTTTAACGCAGATACGCAGAGATCGCAGAGATTTTTATGAATTTTTAAGAGCTTCTCTGCGTTCTCCGTGTCTCTGCGTTAAGAGCTAAGGGAGTTTTGTGAAGAACCGGTGCCAGCGCGGGAAATAGTGGTCATCCGGGTTCAACGAAGCTACGACGGCAACCGCTCGTCCGACGATGCGTTCCCGATCCACAGTCCCGAAGTGCCGTGAATCAAAACTGTTGTCGCGGTTATCGCCCATTACGAAGTAATGATTCTCAGGGACCAGAATTGTATCGAATGATTTGAGGGATGGTCTTCCCGGTGTGGTCATCACCGGATGTTTGCGTCCGGTTAAATTCTCCGATGAAAAATGGAAGAATGGTCTTTCCTCGACTGGAATCTCACGGATGAAATTCGGATCCAATGGGTCATAGTGCACCCGTTTGTCATTGACATATAGCAAATTATTCTTTAACTCGATTTGATCTCCCGGGATACCAACGACTCGTTTGACAAGTCTTTTCCCATCGAATGGGGAGAAAAGGACCACAACTTCGCCTCGTGTCGGATTATCCCATTGAGCAATTTGCGCTGTGGTGAAAGGGATTTTCAAATCATAAGCAAGCTTATTTACAAAAATTCGGTCCCCTTCCATAATCGTAGGCTTCATCGATCCGGTAGGAACATCGTTCCAATCGGCTATGGCCGACCGAAAAGAGGATGTGATGATCAGAATAACAAGGAGAGGCCTCATCCATTCCTTCCAGAATTTCGCTAACTTTGTTTTTGCATTGCTGCTCATGGGTTCAACTCCAATGATCCAATCATAATTTACGGAAAGCCGGACTGTAAGTTCAAGAATAACGTTTCTTCTTGCAGTCCGCCGTCCTTTATCTTAGGATTTAACTCTCGGAGGTACAAATGAAGCCGCTAGTGCTGTCTATTTTTGTGGTTCTTACTCTCGGCATTTTTGCCGGTCCTGTTTTTGGACAGGAGACTCCTTCTGCCGGATTTCGGGCAGAATATCTAAAACAAATCGATGCTGTATCGGACAAATTGACCGAATTAGCCGAAGCCATTCCTGCTGAAAAGTATTCCTGGCGCCCTTCCGAGGGCGTTCGATCGGTCGGGGAAGTATTGGTACACACGGCCTCCGGGAACTATTTTCTGATGAAGTTTATCGGCATTCAGGCCCCTCCGGATTTTACGCGTGACATGGAAAAGACGATTACAACCAAACCGGAGATCATTGCTGCAATGAAAAAGTCGTTTGAGCATCTACGTCAAGCGATTCTCAGAACAAGCGATGCCGATCTGGAAAAACCTGTCGAATTGTTCGGACAGAACACCACCTACAGGGATGTTTTCGTCACAGCTGCGATGCATTTGCATGAGCATCTCGGTCAATCCATTGCCTACGCGCGCGTCAACGGCATCGTCCCCCCCTGGAGCGCCACAAACTGATTCCCGTGATACGTCTTTTCTTCGATCCTCTTGACACTGGAACATGCTCCATGGTTTACGCTAGATGGCGATGACCGACAGAAACAAATCCTATCTGCGTTCAGGAGAATTAGCCCGTTTATCTGGAGTGAGTCCCGATACGATCCGTTTTTACGAGCGTAAGGGCCTGTTGCTGAGACCGGAGCGTTCCGCGAACGGATACCGCCGGTATGCTGCAGAATCTCTTTCGCGTGTTCGCCTGATCCGTTCAGCGCTGGCTGTAGGTTTTACAATCGCAGAACTGAGCCAGATTCTTCGGATTCGGAACAACGGAGGAGAACCATGCCTCAAGGTTCAACAGATCGCGCAGGAAAAGCTTCAGAAAATTGAAACGACGATTCACCAGTTGAAATGCTTGAAAAAGGATTTAAAGAACTGCATTCAGGAGTGGGATCTAACACTGACGAATACGAAGGTGGGCGAGCCGGCATTGTTGCTGGAGAAACTCGCTGAAAAACATTCGTTTCGGAAGAAGACTTCTTCCCCGATGGTTCCTGCCGGTCTCAAGAACAGGAGGTCGTCATGAGTAAGTTCTTGTGTGTTCTTTTTGTCTTACTATTGTCTGCATTTGCGGCCGGAGAAGAGTCCGAATGTCCGCACCATTCCGATCACTCGAAGAACGTCGATGAACGAGGCGATCATGTGATGGGTTTTGATCATCAAAAAACGATCCACCATTTCCAATTAAAAACGGATGGCGGCATCATCAGCGCTGAAGCAAAAGATACAGACGATTCGGAAAGTATCGAACAAATTAGAAAGCATTTTGTAGAAATTGCCGGACTTTTTGCCCGCGGCGACTTTTCGAAGCCGGAAAAGATTCATGGCCGCGTGCCTCCCGGGGTTCCGGAGATGATTCGGTTCAGTAAGGAGATCCGTTACAGCGCTCATGAAACTCCAAAAGGGGGCGAAGTGCGGATCCATACAACAAATGCGGAAGCCTTGAAAGCTGTTCACGCGTTTTTGAGCTTTCAGATTGAGGATCATCGTACGGGCGATCCGCTGACAGTTCAGTGAGCCGGAAGAGCCGGATGGCATTTCCGGCCGTAACGCGGAAATAATCCTCAGAGTTGAGCCGCGCCCGAAGTGTTTCGAGCAGCTTTTGAGACCGTTCGTAGTGATTGGCTCCAAAGTAGGTTGCATCGGTTCCAAATAGGACCCTGTCGCTTCCCAGCTTTTCAACAGCATTCAGCACATCATTCTCCCGGGCCTGCGCGGTTTCCAGATAGATCGATGCGTCGCGCCTGTTTTGTGCGATTGCAGCAATACGGATCGCGTGATCGTGCGGGCCAAAAAAGGACATGTGGTAAAGAACGAACGGAACATTCGGATGCCGTCGCGCAGTTTCATAGATTTTTTCCGGATCTGAATAGGAACCTTTGCTTCCCGAATGAAAAACCGCAACGAGCTTGTACTTTTCACATAATCTCAAGTATTCATCCAGCCTTTTGTCGTTCGCGGGAAATTGGTTGAATTCCGGATGGAACTTGATCCCCGCGAATAGTTCCCGTTCATGCTGCAGGAATTTTTCAAGATTTGAGGCCGCGCCGTCATTCGGCCGGGCCCAAAGCAGTCCCCGAAAACGATTTCGATGCTTGCGCACAAAGTTCGAGGTCGCTTCATTCGCTTTTATTTCGTCAAGATTTTGCGTTAGCTTCGGCAGGTTTGCCCCGTCCAGATTGGAAACCAAACCGAAACGGATCCCGTAACGGGTCATGCCCTCGAGCAAGTATTTTTCCCCGATTTCGTATCCGCGAAAAGAACCGATATGCGTGTGAACATCGATGATGATCTGTTTCTCTTGCGCAGCCGCAGCACTCACAAAAAGGATAATCACGAAGAATGTTTTTACAGAAGATCGCAGCAAAGACTCAAATTTCTCTTTGCTAACTTTGCCGGTTTCTGTTGAAAAGTACTTCATCCACTTTATTGTACGAGCTTACACCTGAAACAGTGCAGGCGGGGACGCCCGCGACCCTATGACCGGCCAATTCACAGCCCTTTTTGTATGTTTCGCCCCAAATATGTTTTGCCTGCCGTTGATTTGCATAAATATAGGAGGCGTACAAACAAGGAGAAAAACCATGAAAGAGCTTGTCGGGTTGTTCATGTTACTGTACACGCTCGGTCAGGTTGCATTAGACCGCGAGCGTCCGGAAGTGTTGCTGCAAAGACTGGATCGCTATTCGAAAGGAAAGTCGATGTGTGTTACAGCCGGTCAATACACAACAGTTGCGAAAGCCAGTCCTAATTCATGCAAGAAGAATTGAACGGACACCACAATTTCCTTCGGCAGCCGGATCTGAATCCCTGGGACCTCTGGGGCCGCCCTCTCTTTCTTTAGCGCTCCATTCTTCGATGCGAATTTCCGCCAGCGTTGTCCCCGCCAGATGTTCCACAGGAGCTTTCTCGTAATCCTTCCCTTCCAGACGTCCTGGAAAGTAACGTTCAATCGCGCGTTTCAGAATTTCTCCTTTTTCCTCAATGGAAACGATTTCGCGACCCTTCCCAAAACAGATCGCGCTTCTGTAATTCATCGAGTGATACTTCGCGCTTCTCGAATAAATGAGACCATGCAACTGCGTAACTTCGACACATACTTCGACTCCGCTGCATACAACCTGCATTAACCGGCTCGATTTGCCACCATGGATGTAAATCCGGTCCGATTTGGATTCCTCATAGAAATAGGAAACGGGAATCACGTACGTGCGATTGAGTGCTGAGAATCCCACATGCGCCACCATGCCCTGCGCAAGTATGGCGCCTGCTTCTTCGGTGATCGCCCGTTCCGGGTGCTGGACAACTTTTGATTGAGCTATCATGCAAACAGAATGGCAGGTGAAATGGTACCTTCAAAGAGCCACTTTATGCTATATTGATGGTGCCATTTAATGCAACCATCATGACGCCAGGAACCGCCAGGTGCACAAAGGTTTCATTATGAACATTTTTTCTCTGGACCCAAATTCCGGGATTTCGCTCTTCCGGCAGCTTTACGGAGAGATCAGAAAAGCGATCCTGGACCATCGTCTTCCCGCGGGTAGCAGACTCCCTTCCTCCAGACAATTAGCGGTGGAATTGAATGTATCGCGCAACACTGTGACAAATGCTTATGAACAACTGCTGGCAGAGGGTTATATCTACGGGCAGAGGGGCTCAGGAAGCTATGTAGCCGATCTATTCGAGACCCCTCAGAAGACGAAGTCCGCAGGCAGGCGGAATGTTTTATCGGCACGCGGAAAAGTGCTGGCTGAAACGAGCGTTTCGATTCCGTCGATTCCGGCGGTGAAGTTCTCCTTCCGTCCGGGCAACCCTGCACTGGAAAGTTTTCCTTTCGCGTTGTGGGGAAAACTTCTGGCGATGTCCCTTCGCGATTTGCGCGCACGCGATTTTCATTACAGTGATCCTGCAGGTTATTACCCTTTGCGTGAAGCAATCGCACATTATCTGAATCGAAGCAGGGGAGTGAGGTGTCGCGCAGATCACGTCTTGATCGTGAGCGGATCTCAACAAGCTCTGGATTTGAGCAGCAGAATCCTGCTGGATCCCGGAGACACAGCATGGATCGAGGATCCGGGGTACAGAGGCGCTCGCGCGGCATTGAAAGCATCGGGTGCGCGAATCCTTTCGGTGCCGCTGGATGCCGAAGGACTGCAGTGGGAACGTGTCGTACGGACCCCGTCCCCCCGTTTCATTTACATCACACCGTCCCATCAATTCCCGATGGGTATAACAATGTCCTTGCAGCGGCGGTTGTCACTCTTACGGTACGCAAAAGATCACAACGCCTGGATTATCGAAGACGATTACGACAGCGAGTTTCGTTATGACGGACGTCCGCTTGCGGCGTTGCAAGGCCTGGATGAGAACGATCGCGTGATTTACATGGGCACATTCAGCAAAGTCATGTTCGCGGGTTTGAGACTTGGATACCTCGTGGTCCCGCAGGATTTATTTCAAGCATTTGTAAATGCGAAATCGATTGTGGATCGCCACTGTCCAATTCTGGAACAGGCAGCGCTTGCCGAATTTATCAAATCCGGTCGATTCGACAGACACATTCGTGAAATGCGAAAACTCTATGCAAGCAGGCAGAAAAAATTAGTTGATTCCGTCAACTATTTTTTATCGGGCATGATGAAGATCGAACCGAACCCTGCCGGCATGCATTTGATTGGGTGGCTGCCGCAGGGAAGGGATGACCGGATGATTTCGGAGCATGCAGCACAGCAGGGGATTGAAGCACCAGCTCTTTCCTCCTACAGCCAAAGACAGATGAACCGTGGCGGATTATTGTTGGGCTATTCTGCTTTGCCTTTCTCTCGAATTCACCAGGGGATCGAAGCTCTCGCAGCAGTTTTGTAGGGCGAGATTCATCGCGCCCGCGTTCCCGCTGCATCCCCTCGCGGGCGTCATAAATGTCGCCCCTACTTGCAGCTATAATGTTGCCATGCAATGCGCTTGCAGTTTCATTCCACCATACATCTTTCAACACATCGTGGCTGCCGGTAATCTCAGACAACAGCGGGCTGCTTTTTTGAATCTCACTGTTGCAGCCGAGCTGCGTGGAGAACGAAAAGCGCTTTCCAATTTATCTTCGTTGCTCGCTGTAGCTCCCGGGGTCAAACGAAGAACGATTTACGATGCCGAACAGGGAATGGTATTGCCGGGCCGTCTCGTCCGAAGCGAAGGGGAAGAACCATTGGCCGATGTCAGCGCGAATGAAGCCTATGATGGGACCGGCAAAGTGTATGACTTTTTTTACAAAGCGTATGAACGCAATTCGATCGATGGTCATGGAATGCAATTGGACAGCACGATTCATTACAGACGCCGGTTCAGCAACGCATTCTGGAATGGTCAACAAATGGTTTTTGGTGATGGGGATGGCGAGATCTTCGGACGCTTCACGCGATCGATTGATATACTTGCGCATGAAATGACGCATGGGATCACCCAATTTGAATCAGGCTTACGTTACACCGGTCAGGAAGGTGCTCTGAACGAAAGTTTATCTGATGTGTTTGGCGTTCTTACAAAGCAATACCTGAAAAAGCAAACCTCGGCGAAAGCGGACTGGCTGGTTGGAGCCGGTCTATTTACAAAACAAATCAATGCCGTCGCCATCCGTTCGATGAAAGCTCCCGGAACGGCATACGATGATCCATTGATCGGGAAAGATGAACAGCCGGCGCACATGGAAAACTACGTACAGACAACCGAAGATAACGGCGGCGTTCATATCAACTCTGGTATCCCGAACAAAGCGTTCTACAATCTCGCAATCGCCCTGGGCGGGAACGCCTGGAGTATAGCAGGACGTATCTGGTACGTTACGTTAATGGAAAAGCTGAAAGCCGGTACGGACTTTCATGAATTCGCTGCGATGACAAATGAAGTTGCAGGCAATCTTTATGGAAAGCGGAGCAAAGAGCACCAGGAAGTGAAAAGAGCCTGGGCGGATGTCGGAATTGAAGTGAAATGAAGATTCGTTACAGACGAAGCGGCGGCATAGCGAACATCATTCGCGAAGTTGAAATCGAATCGACCGAACTGCCTGCGAAATTGCAAAACTTCTTGCAAATGCTGCAAAGCGCCAAATTTCTGGATCCGGTTCAATCCGATGATTTTTTCCATGAGCTGGTGCTGGAGGATGGCCGAACAATCCGCTGCACCGACTCGCAATGCCCTCCCGAGTTACTCGAACTCTTCGATTTTTTGCAAAACTTTAAATCTTAGCGACTTGGCGTCTTCGCGTTAAAGAGCTGAAAGTTGCCGTCGCAGACCAGGCATGATGAATCGCGCCCGCGAATCTAGGTGCGGGTCTCAGAGCCGCCCACATTGATTGACTGGAGTCGGGTAAAGAACCTATAATTTGCATTCCACAAAACGCTTAGCGATCCGAACCGGAGAGGTGCTGGAGAGGCCGAACAGGGCTGCCTGCTAAGCAGTTATCCGGGCTAAAACTCGGATCGAGGGTTCGAATCCCTCCCTCTCCGTTTTCCACATTTTCTCGTCAACCCGTTTTGCACGCTGTGCCAAATTTGTGCCTTCCATTTTCTCTGAAAAGGCAAACTTGTTTTAAGAATTTCCGGCGTTCCTCGAGAAGAGGCCGTATTTATATGTGTGTATAGCGAGACAACCTCTCCGCTGATTTTTTGCACTAGCGGCGGTATTGAACTCTATTCAAGTAACTCATCAATGCTTAACACTTGTCACAACGACACACAACCGCGGCCTCGCTGATCAGGAAGGCCGATCCATCGCTGCGCCATCTCGACGATATACTTGACGTGTAAACTATTTATATGATAAATATTCACCTGTGTCGAGATGCAGGAACCTGATTCTCAAGGAATTAAAACAGCGAAAACCATTTCGTTCGCTGTCTCAAGAAGCTGTTGTGGGTCTATTGCGCACTGCGGACATTTTGCGTCGTGGCTATTACGGAGTGGTACAGGAAGGGAACATATCACCTCAGCAATACAACGTTCTGAGGATTCTTCGAGGTGCGGGCCCCGAAGGCTTGCCGACCCTTGAGATCGCCGAACGTCTTTTGGAAAAGTCACCTGGTATCACCCGATTTGTCGATCAGCTCGAAGGACTAGGCTTTTTGGAGCGGCGGAGGAATTCATTGGATCGCAGACAGGTATTTTGTGTGATTACCAAAAAAGGGTTGGAGCTGATCAATAGCATGGATGCGCCAGTCGATGCCTGGGATCATGGAAGTCTTTCCATGCTCAGCCAAAAGGATTTAAAAGCGTTAATCGCAACGCTCGACCAAATTCGTCTTCACTACTCGCCTGCAGCAACTTCGTTCAAATCTGGCCGAGAGAGTTCCAGGAAACAAGTGAATTCCCGACAAAGAAAGAAATAGGAATCCTGGGAGGATTATATGATTTCCGAAGCGAAGATTCAGAGTTTCAGAGCTTCCCTTCACTGCCAGTCATTCTGTCCTGGCGAAGAGGGATATAACATTTACCGAATGATTCATAATGCCGGTATTGATCGGCGGCCGGCGATTATCGTACGTTGCAGTGAAGCAGCAGATGTGATCGCCTGCGTTCACTTTGCGCGAGATCAGGAACTACTGGTTTCTGTGCGAGGCGGAGGACACAGCATCGCGGGAAAATCAGTTTGCGACAATGGGATCATGATTGATTTGTCGGCAATGAAGCGGATTCACGTTCAACCAGATCGCAAAACGGTCCGAGCCGAGCCGGGTTTGACACTAGGCGAATTTGATCAGCAGACGCAGGCCTTCGGACTGGCGACTACGATGGGTGTGGTTTCCAAAACAGGAATCGCAGGTCTCACTCTTGGCGGAGGGATTGGCCATTTGGTGCGCAAACACGGTCTAGCTTGCGACAATCTGATATCTGCTGACATCGTTACAGCGGATGGCAAGCTACTGCCAGCCAGCACAAAGCAAAATCAGGATTTGTTCTGGGGACTGCGGGGAGGAGGAGGAAACTTCGGAGTCGTCACATCGTTTGAGTACCGGCTCCATGCGGTTGGGCCAGTGGTGTTCGCCGGGGGTGTGTTGTATCCGGTGGAAAAAACTGCCGAAGTGCTTCGGTTCTACCGGGAATTTACCAACTCCGCTCCGGATGAAATTAGCCTGCAAGCTCTCACCCTCACGATTCCGGAGCTCGGCCGAGTCGCAGCAATTGGCGGCTGCTATTGCGGACCACCTGAAGAAGGTGAAAAAGCATTGCAGGCGCTGCGTGCTTTTGGTTCACCAGTCGCCGACCTGTTTGCACCAATGCCATACGTGCAACTTCAAAGCATGTTTGATCCGCTTTTTCCGCCTGGTCGTCACTATTACACAAAGGCGAATTTCCTAACGGATCTGACGGATGAAGCGATTCGGGTATTCGCCGAGTATTCGACCGCACCATCAACGTACACTGCCGCCGCAATCGAGCATCTTCAAGGAGCAGTGGCCCGAGTTGAATCAAATGACACTGCGTTTCCTCACCGCAAGTTTCCTTACAATTTCTCGATTTGGTCCGGCTGGTCTGATCCGGCTGAAACGGAACAAAACATCCAATGGACACGAGATTTCTTTGAGGCGATGAAACCATCGATGGCTCCTGCTGTTTACGTGAACTACCTAGAAGAGGAAGGTGATCCCACTGGCCGCGAAGCATACGGACAGAATTATCAACGCTTGGCGGCCTTGAAAAAGAAGTATGACCCGACGAATTTTTTCCGGATGAATCATAACATCCGGCCTGGTTAGTTCGAAATCCAACTCACAATACCAAGTTTCGGTGAGTGATTTTCCGCTATAATCCAGAGAAACATTCGCCTGGTAATCCAGCGCATCTGCAAATCTGCGCTCCGAGTTCAGCACCTGATCGATCTCCGTCGCTTTTCCGCTGATCGTGTGCTTCAGCGTTTTTCCCTTCATCATCTCCATCGCGATAAATGGACGCCCCTCGTGTTCGCTGATTTCATGAATGGTGCAGATGTTGGGATGATTCAAAGCGGATGCTGATTGTTCTTCGCGCTTAAATCTTTTGAGTGCTTCTGGTGTAGCCACAAGATCATCCGATAAAAACTTTTATTCGAAAGATCGAGCCTCATTTTGTGGCACAATAATTTGGAAATGGCGTACTCTGAAGGCACCATACTCGGTCATTACAAAATCTTATCGCTGCTTGGTGCAGGCGGAAACTCAAGACCGTACAGTCCTTTAAGCCTGCGTACGTTTGTGGGTGCAAAGAAATCGGTGGATAGAGCAGTTCATGCGATTTCAAGAGACGGTAGACTTCGTACTATTTTACGCCTACCCGTTGCTCTTGAATTACATGATATCTCGCGTGAAGGACATGTGTTGATCAGTAGGACAGATCAATCCAGACGAATAGGTGGAGTATTTGGAGACGATCCGCGGGAGCGCGACGTTACAGTATTGAACTGGTCATTTCCACGCGCATTGTCTCCTGACGGACATAAGCTTCTACTTGTGGAACAGGGTGGAAGACCGGTTGTGAACAAGGTTTGCATTCGGAAAAACAGATGGCTCCCCTGCTGTGCGAATCGGTGAAGGATTTGCGATGGATATGTCTCCGGACTGGAAGTGGGCCTTGGCCTTGATGGAGAACAGGCAATTAGCACTTTTACCCCCTGGCGCAGGTAAACAGAAATATTTCCGAACCATGGTCTCATCTCTCACTGGGCGAAATGGATTCCTGATCAAGAAAGGATCGTTTTTTCCGCATCCGAATTGAGACATGCCCAACGGTTGTACATCCAGGATCTAAATAATGGAAAATCGATTCCTGTAACGAATGAAGGTGCAGCCCATTTTGACCTCTTTATGACGTGTGGGGTCTCGCCGGACGGGAAATTTGTTGTCGGCTGGAACATGGATCGTGCTCTAACTCTCTTT
Organism: uncultured bacterium; assembly: GCA_963771165.1. GTDB lineage: Bacteria > Acidobacteriota > HRBIN11 > JAKEFK01 > JAKEFK01 > JAKEFK01. The sequence goes on from CAVYSN010000011.1 coordinate 130,117, forward strand.
TCATTAGAGTCATAACGGAATTTGTTGGAGCAACGACGGCAACTCTCTCTATACTGCCGGCAACACGGAATCTCCTGCGCGCATTTTTCGCGTAAATCTAAAAACAGGCCAAAGAGACTTATGGAAGGAAATTTGGCCTGCTTATATTGCGGGCATTCATGGACTTTCGCCAATTCTAGTGACCTCCGATCTCCAATCTATTGTTTATTCCTATCGGCGCGTCCTTTCCGATCTGTATCTTGTTGAAGGATTGCACTAAGTTCATCCATGAAATCGTTCGAATCCTGAATAGACCTATTGATGCTAATTGTGCCAAATTCGTGCCATCAACCAGCCGCAAAAATGCGCTGCGAAATACAGGGAACAGCAACATCACACAAACATACACAAAATGATCCTCGTGAGATTAATTGTTGCATCTATTCGACTTCTTCTTTTTTCATGTGTTCGAATCCCTCCCTCTCCGCTCTTCAATTTTTCGTCAATCTGAATTCTGCGCTGTGCCCGATTGGTGCCAACAGGCACCCGCATTTATGAGATCGAGAAACACAAAGAACAGTTGTCTTCTCCTTATTGGCTAAGGACGCGTGACGTACCTACTTGCTACGCTCCGGCATCCAGTTGAGAATGACTAGGTTGTGCGGAAGTACTTTCACTGGCTTGTGTATTATCAGAAAGCGTTCTCCATCCGGTGATACGTCGTAGCTGTACAAATCCGTTGAGGAGATTTGTTCTCTGGTGTAGCGTATTACTGGTCTCCTTTCATCCTCATCGGCAGCCGCTAGTTGTCAACTTGCAAAATGCTCCTGCCCGTGGGCGAAACCGAAGCCCTATCTTGAAATGCTGGATACGCGCAGCGGTTGTTTTCTGAATCTTCCCAAAGCAGAAATCCAACCCCCTTCATACAGGAAACGAAATACGAAATGGCCCGGCGAATTCGTATCGGAGATCTCCCATAATGGTACTATAAGTTGAAGATTATCCGGATCCCGCGTTGCAATACATCCGGTTTGCTTAATCGCAATGAAGGCCTTAATCTGATATGGACTCAGACCTTTGACAATCTTTAATTCTTGTTATTGCTTTGCGACAAGGAGGAAAAAAATGAGAAGGATCTTTCGTCTGGCAACAGGTGGCTCCGTGGTGCTTGCCCTTTTTATCGGCGCTCAGACGGCCGTGCCGTCCCAGGGCGTCATCAAGGCGCACGCCGATATCCAGGGTGCTCCGGGTTTCGCTCTGACAGGCACTGTTCGTTTGCTGCAGTCGAACGACGGAATTATTCCAACAGTGCAAGTAATCGTGGAGATTGATGGCCTGGCTCCGAGCACGGTACACGGAATCCATATCCATGACATCGGAAGTTGCACTACCACCGTAAACAATTTCGACGGCGCGGGCGGTCACTTTGATCCGGGCCCGTTCGGTGAGAGCAATCCGGATTCCAATCATCCATTTCACATGGGCGATCTGGCGCCTATTGAAGTCAATGCGAACGGCAAAGTGGATTACAGGCATCGGACGAGTCGCATAACGCTCTCTCCGGGACCGTTGTCTATTTTCGACACAGACGGTAGCGCCATCATCATCCATCTCAATCCGGATCAGGGAATTACGGGCGCGCCGGGCAGCGGCCTCTCCGGAGGACCGAGAATCGGCTGCGGCGTCATCCAACTGGATCAGTAGTGATTCGCTTCGAGCGATCCGCTTCAGCGCAAACGGAGTGCTCGAGCGTTTTCAGAACGTTCAGAATCTTCGTCGCCCTCACGGCTAGTACCGCGTAACAGAAATTTGTTAAGCGACTCCTCCCCTATGAAGGGGAGGCTTGGACCGGGGACATAGTTGACACTTTATTTGAGTTATGATCATTCAAGTCGATAACCATTACGAGCTGTCGGACGAAGTAGAGTCCAAAGGTGCTATCGCATTGCGCCAGCGGGTGCAATGCGACAAGTTCTTCCGAGATTGATCACAAAGTGTTGTGCCAAATTTGTGCCACCAATTTTCCGTGCCGAAGCCTCTCTTCGCGATTCATCCTTTTACTATTCCAAGGATCTCCGGTGGATGATTGGATGTGTTTGAGCCGGCGCCCGAGTGACGGCGCTTCCTGGTGCATGCCGCGCTTACGGACTCCCATCCCAATATCACGGTTGTTCTGAACTGGCCACAAACTATTGCTGAATCAAAAAGCGCGCTAATCACAAAAAGTCGTAGAATGGTACTATGCCACTCACCGTTGGAACGCGGCTGGGGCCCTATGAGATTCTTGCGCCGGTTGGTGCGGGTGGCATGGGTGAAGTGTACCGGGCCAAAGACACGCGGCTCGATCGCACGGTAGCAATCAAAATTCTCTCCTCGAGTCTTTCCAACAACGTGGACCTCAAACAGCGGTTCGAACGCGAGGCACGGGCCATCTCCAAACTGACACATCCATACATTTGCGGACTCTATGATGTGGGGTCTCAAGACGGAACCGAGTTTCTGGTGATGGAGTTTTTGGAAGGAGAGACTCTTGCGCATCGATTGAGTAAAGGACCGCTATCAACAGAACAGATGCTACGTTATGCAATTCAAATTGCAGATGCTCTGGACAAAGCTCACAGACAAGGGATTGTCCATCGCGATCTGAAACCAGGCAACATCATGGTGACGAAATCAGGAGTGAAGTTGCTGGACTTCGGTCTTGCGAAATTACGACCTGCCGGGTTATCACCTGAGGTTTCCAGCGTTTCTGTTCTTCCAACGGAAGCACGTGAAATCACGAATGAAGGAACGATCCTTGGAACTATTCAATACATGGCGCCGGAGCAATTGGAAGGAAAAGAGGCGGATGCACGCGCAGATATCTTTGCATTTGGAAGTGTGCTCTATGAGATGGCAACCGACAAGAAGGCTTTTACCGGAAGCAGTCAGGCAAGTTTAATGTCAGCAATTTTGAAAGACGAGCCACAGCCGATTTCGCAAGTACAGCCTCTTGCTCCACCCGCGTTGGATCGAGTTGTGAAAACGTGTTTGGCAAAAGATCTTGATGATCGATGGCAAAATGCTCACGATCTGATGAAGGAGCTTACCTGGATTGCCGAGGGAAGTTCGCAAGCGCGCGTGGCGATCTCCGTTGCGCCAGGCAAGCGCCGCTTTCTTCCATGGATTGTTGCGGCATCATTGTTTCTGATCGCAGCCTCAGGCTGGATTGCTTACTTCAATCGCACCAGCCCACCGCAAAAACTAACACAGCTATCCATCTCGCCTCCCCCTGAAAATGAGCTTGTGGATGCGCCCGTTGTCTCGCCGGATGGCTCGCAGATCGTATTCCCGGCTGCTGATAAAAATGCAACTGTCAATTTGTGGCTACGCGATCTTGAGTTGTCTAGCGCTCAGAAGATTCCTGGTACGACAGGTGTAAACTATCCGTTTTGGTCGGCCGACAGCCGATTTATCGGGTTCTTCGCCAATGGGAAACTAATCAAGGTGGACCCTTCCGGGGGTCTGACACAGGCTCTTTGCGACGTTTCTGATGAACGTGGTGGAACCTGGAACCAGGATGGGGTGATCCTGTTCAGCCCCCATCCAATGGACGGGCTTTACCGTGTTAGCAGCGGGGGAGGAGTTCCAACGCAAGTCACTTTCCTGGATCCGGCGGCGGAATGGAAGCCGTTCCAGGTTTACGTTTTCGCAATCTTATAATGTTTCCCCTTGCTGGTCCGCAGATGGAACTCGTATTTTGTTTGGGTCCAATCGCACCGGACTGTACAAGCTCTATTTGCGAGATGCGCGAGGTATCGGAAACGATGAGCTTCTATATCAATCCAAGAATTCATGCATTCCGGCGGGTTGGTCTCCCGATAACCAGTACATGATTTTTTCGGAAGTCGATGCGAAGACGAAATGGGATTTATGGGTGTTGCGTTTAGGCGAACAAAGGAAAGCGTTTCCTTTCCTGGTAACTGAGGCCAATGAATCGAGTGCCAGGTTCTCTCCTGACGGAAAATGGGTCGCATACGCTTCGGATGAATCAGGCCGTCCGGAAATCTACGTTCAGCCTTTTCTTGCAGAAAAAAGTGGGAAATGGCAGATTTCGAACAATGGTGGGTTCACACCGAGATGGAGCAAGGACGGTAAAGAGTTATTTTATCTCGCCCAGGATAATCAGATCATGTGTTCTGCAGTCAAACTGAGTCCCATATTTGAATTTACAGTGCCGAAGCCACTCTTTGCGATCCGGCCCTATTATGTGCGTCGTATCTCCGGCTGGAATGATACCTTTGAGGCGGCGCCCGATGGTCGACGTTTCGGTGTGCATGTCTCAGCGGCTGCTCCAATCGACATTACCGTTGTCCTGAACTGGCCGATGTTGCTGAGTCAAAAAACGCGCTAATTTTGTATGAAAGTTCAAGTGTTTTGCATCTTGATGTTTGTTGCAGGAATCTGCAACGTTGGGTCCGGAAGAGTGCTAGTTGAGCAACGTTTAGAACTCTCAACTGGAATAACCGTCGCTTACGTTGAGACCGGAAAGGCTGATGGCGAACCGGTACTTTTTCTTCATGGATTTACTGACACAAAAAGATCTTTTTACCCCATGCTAAATCAACTTTCAAAGTTGAGACCTGATCTTCGCTTGATCCTGATCGATCAGCGTGGACACGGAGGGTCTACCATGCCGTCATCAGCGAAGTGGGCTGCCGCGCCGGAGGAATGTTTTCGAATGAAAGATTTTGCCGGTGACATTATCGCTTTCCTGGATAAAAAGAAAATTGGTCGCACGCACATCGTAGGACATTCTATGGGTAGCCTCGTTGCACAGGAAATAGCGCTGGTAAATCCAAACCGCGTAAACAGAATGGTTCTGATTGCTTCTGGAGTACGAGGCGTAGGGAATCCGGTTTTTCGGGATTTTCTTCTTTCTTCACATCTGGAGGGCTCCTGGAAGAAAGCTTTGGTTCAAAAGGAACACGTTTATCCGAATGAAATTTATTCATTAACGATTTTGGATGCAGATCCGGACGGAAATAAGTGGCTTGCCGAAAATTGGGTGGTTGATCCACTCGCAGACCCGAAATTTCTTGCGGAAATTTTGTTAGAGACAGCGCGGATTCCTCTTGGACTCTGGTTAGGTTTTGTCCGTCACTTTTTGCAATGGGATAACTCAGAGCAATTGAAAGATCTGAAAGTTCCCGTATTAGTGATCTGGGCTACTCAAGATAACATCTTTCCGGGCTCAGATCAGAAACTGTTACTTGATTCGCTAGATCTTGCATCACATCGTCACAAAACGAAGTATTACTGGAAGCAGTACGGAAAGAAACCATTGCCTGCCTCGGGGATGCAGGAGGATGATGCTGGTCACAATACCCATTGGGGCACACCTGATGCTGTAGCCGCCGATGTGGCATCGTTCCTTCGGCCTGACGGCAGACCGGCAAAAAATTTACCGCACGCCTCAGAAGAAAACTTACGGGAAATCATTACTATAGGCAATCCCATTATTATTGAAGGACCTAAACGATGAAAATCCTGAAATGAGAGTGTTTGACAAAAAATTCGAAAGAAGAGCCATTTCCCCGAATCCGCTCATGAAAGAGCGGCATGTTCTTACTATTCCGATCGGAGCGCGATCAGAGGATCCACGCGCATCGCCCGCCATGCAGGTGTAAAAACGGCGATCACAGTCACAACCATCAAAAACGCGGCGGAACTGAGAATCGTTGTGGGATCCTTCGGCGATACACCTACCAGCATGTAGCCAATCATCCTGGTTACAAGAAACACGAGCGGAGCGCCCAGTAGCAAGCCAATCAAAGTTTTTTTCATGCCGGTTGCAAATACGGATTTCAGCACGTTCGTATGAGTTGCTCCGAGCGCCATGCGCAAACCGATTTCCGGCGTGCGCTGGCTGACAAGAAACGCCATCACACCATATAATCCGACAGCAGCCAGAATCAACGCGATCAAACCAAAACCTCCAATTAAACCTGTACCGATGTCGAACAGCCGCATCTTGCCGTAACGGATGTGATCAGCGAGCGTGCGCATATCCCAAACCGGCATCTCCGGATCCACATTTCGAATCAGTGATCGCACAGCCGGAATCATCTGTTCCGCATTTTGTTTCGAGTACACATGCAGCACCATGTCGGAACGCTGATTCTGACTGAAAGGAAGATAAAACGCAGGCGAAGGTTTTTCCGTAGGCAGCACCATTTTGGTTGTTTTCGAAATTCCGACAACTTCCACAGGTTCCTGAGTTGCTTCACGGAATCGAAAACGTTTTCCAATCGCATTCTGTCCGGGCCAGTAACGCCTGGCCATTGCTTCATTGATCACGGCAACGAGCATGCTTCCCTTCACATCTTGCGCAGTTAAGGCACGCCCCTCCAAAACGGGCATGCCCATCGTTTCAAAATAGTCTTCGCTCACGATATTAAAATAAGCGCGGTCCGTTTTCCCGTTTTCCGCAGGTTTCCCTTCAATGAAAACTTCGTAATTTCCGTTGCCGAATCCGATCGGAAGGTAACGCCCCAGTGCAGCTTTTTCGACTCCAGGCAATTGCCGGGTTCGCTCCAGCACCTGGCGATAGAAAACAGAGGTGCGTGCTTCATCATATGCAACCAGGTCAGTATCTATCGCCATCACAATGCGGCCCTCGGTTTTGATTCCCAGGTCCTGCTGTGCCGCGTTTTTCGTCGATTGAAAAAACAGACCAGCACAAACCAGCAGCACCAACGAAACCGCAACCTGCAGCACTACGAACGCATCGCGCAAACGCTGCCGCACCGATCCGCGTTGCGAACTCTGTCCTCCTTCGCGCAATGTTGGGACCAGATTCGTGGAGGACATCCGCAGCGCAGGCATCAGCCCCGCGACGATTCCACTCAGAATTGCAAGTGCCATTGCGTATCCAATCACCGTGTAGTCCAGTGTGAATTGAAAATCAAACGACATATCGGTAGCAATGCGGATCCCGGACAGCATTCTGGTTGCCCAGCGTGCCAGAGCAAGCCCAACAAGTGCACCGAAAACAGAAAGGAGTAAGGACTCTGTCAGGAGTTGCTGCACGATCTCGCGCCTGCGTGCACCGAGCGCCGCTCGGATTGCGAGTTCCTTCTGGCGCCCCGATGCGCGCGCGTAGAATAAACTTGCCACATTCGCGCAAGCAGCGAGCAGCACAAGCGAAACTAGCGTCATAAAAGTGATTGCGACGGGAGGCATGAATTCGGCCGCTGCCGGCTCCAGGCGGGTGCGGGGTTCCGGATAAAGAACCGGACGTTGCGACTTAAAGAGATCGGGATATGCTGTTTCCATCCGGGAAGCCTGCACATTGGCGGCGCTTTGTGCCTCTTCCAGAGTTTTCCCGTCGCCCAAACGCGCAACGAAAGTAAATTCTCCTGCCCGGCGGCGGTTCAAATATGTTTTTGAATAGTCCGGATAAATGTAATCGATCCCTGTGACTGGAAGGAAAAGCGTCTGTCTGATGAGCGCGGAATTCGTGCTGAACTCAGGCGAGGTAACTCCAATGATGGTGAACATGTGCCCATTGAGATGGATGGTAGAACCGACCACGTCGGGTTTGGACCCGAAACGCGAACGCCAGTAGGAATGTCCCAGGACCACCACATTGCCGGCGCCCATTCGTTCGCTTTCCTCTTTGCTGAAGGACCTCCCCTTTGCCATCCGAACTCCGAGCATTTCAAAATAATTGCCGGTGACGATGGTAAGCATGATCCGTTCAGCAGCATCCTTTCCTATCCGCATCTGAGCGCTTGCGCCCGTCCAGCCCGCAGCATCTACAAAAACTGACTTCATTCCGGCACGATAATCCTCATAAGCCTGATAAGAATGCGTGTAGGGATAACTCTCCTCTTCTTTCAACACCATCGTGACGAGTTCGTCTGGATTGGCCGCCCCCTGAAGCGGACGAAACATAAGAGAGTAAACGACGCTGAAGATGGCTGTGTTTGCGCCGATGCCAAGCGCCAATGCCAGCACAGCAAGAATTGCATATCCAGGATTTTTTGCGAATGACCTGAGCGTAAATCGAAAATCTTTTCTGACAGATTGCATGTGTTTACCTCCGGGCAGCGATGGCGCAGGCCGCGTGCTACTGGTTCATACGTCGAATCTGCTGTATTTGTTCGGAATCAACCGGGAATGACCCGTTCCGATCCGCGCTTTCACGATTTGCTTCGTCGCGTCGGACTTCTGATTTAAAGATGATCATAGGGCAATCAGCCAGACTTTTGTGCTGGGGAAACCGTCTCACAGTGAAATCCTGCGGCGGGGTCACAGGTGGCCAGGCCTTGACCGCCTGCGCTTCCGGTTATCACATGGCTTCTTTATGGGAGGATGTCGAAATGGAGCGTACCTGGTCGACTAATCAATGAGTGCTTAACATAGTAAATAGGAGAATTTATTATGAGCTATACAATCCGCCTGCATCGTGTCCTCAAAGCTAAACCAGAACGCGTGTACCGGGCCTTCCTGGATCCGGACGCAATCGTCAAATGGATGCCTCCCAACGGATTCACCGCGAAGGTTCATCACATGGATGCGCGCGCCGGTGGTTCTTATAAAATGTCGTTTACGAACTTCAGCACGGGCAAGAGCACTCTTTCGGCGGGGAGTACGTCGAATTGGTACCGAACGAGCGGATTCGTAACTCCGACAAATTCGATGATCCGAATTTACCGGGGCAGATGCAGGTGACCACCACATTCAAGAAAGTGTCGATGGGGACCGAATTAGAGATCATACAAGAAGGGGTCCCCGATGTAATTCCGGCTGAAGCATGCTATCTTGGCTGGCAAGAGTCGCTGGATCTGCTGGCGAAACTGGTCGAACCGGAAATCCCGGACGAGTAGAAAGAAAATTCACCGCGGAGTACGCGGAGGACGCAGAGTTAAAAGAAAACAAAACTCTAAGCTGCCTCTGCGAACTCGGCGGCCTCCTGCGGTGAAAAAATCAAACAGTCACTCGTATCGCAGAGCAATCATCGGATCAACCCGCATCGCACGCCGCGCCGGAATATAGCACGAGAGCGATGCCACCACAGTTAATAGAATCGTGACTCCAGCAAAGGTGATCGGATCGAACGCACCGACTCCATAGACCAATTTTGATATGAGCCGCGTTAATCCCAGCGCTGCAATGATTCCAATGCCCACTCCGATGAACGCGAGTTTCATTCCCTGTCCCAGAATCATGCGCAACACATCGATGTTGGAAGCTCCAAGTGCCACACGTACACCGATTTCGTGCGTTCGTTGTCCGGTCAAATAGGAAATCACGCCATAGATGCCGATGGCCGACAGCACAAGGGCTAAACCCGCGAACACGGTGAGAAGAATCATCGCCAAACGTTGAGTCGAAATGGAATTGCCAACGATCTCTTCCAATGGTTGGACTCCAAAAACGACTGTGCTCGGGTCTGATCTTTCCGCGGCTTCGCGGATCGCTGGAATGATGCTGCTTTGTGACGACTTTGTTCGAGCAACATAAGCAGACCCGGTTGATAGAAGAGTCCAAAAACGATCCGGCACTTGCCAGACGGACAAATAGAGTTGCGACTGCAAGGCCTCGTGCCCCTTGTCACCCAGACCCCAATGCTCCACATGTCCGACAACACCGACAATTTCCGCTTGCACGTCGAGCAAGCTGATGTTCAAACGTTTTCCCACCGGATCCTGATTGGGAAAATGTTTTTGAGCGAATGACGCATCAATTACCGCCACCACCGGCGCGTGTTCGCTATCGCGATCGTTCAAGAAGCGTCCGCGCTGAAGTGGAATCCGCATCGCTTTCTGATAGGGTTCCGTCACCAGATAAAACAGCGCAAATGGCAATTCACTTTCATTGGCAGGCTTTGGTTGACCCTCCACCCAAAAGGGCAATTCCGAATCGCCGGTCATCGGAAGCGACCCCCCGATCATCCCAACCGCTTCCATTCCGGGAATGCTTTTGAATTGCCGTTCGGCTTCTCTGTATTTTGCGCGCAGCTCATCCGCTGTGATTGAAGGATTTGATGTGGAAGAAGTGACAAACGAAATCACATTTTTCGGATCGAATCCTGGATTGATTTCCCAGAGCGCCGCGAGTGTGCGGATCATGAGTCCGGCCCCGATCAGAAGGACCAGTGCCATCGCCATCTGCAGAATCACAAATACGGTTTGGGTGCGATGATGCGCTCCGGTGTTCCCGCGTCCTCCTTCCTTTAGAGTTTCATTCAACTGCGGCCGCAACATTTTGATTGCCGGCGCCAGTCCGAAAAGAAGTCCTGTGAGAATGGAAACGCCTGCAGTGAAAATCAGGACATTGGAATCCATGGTGATTTCATCAGCACGCGGAAGAAATTCTGTCAAAGCGGTGGCGATTGCTTTCGTGGCAAACTTCGCGAGAACGAATCCGATCATGCCGCCTGCGAGACCCAGCACCACGCTTTCGGTGAGAAGTTGACGGATGATCCGCGTGGCACTTGCACCGAGAGCAGAACGGACCGCGAATTCGCGCGTGCGTCCGGTGGATCGCGCCAGCAGTAGATTCCCAACGTTTGCGCAGGCAATGAGCAAAACGAAGCCCACCGCTCCTAATAACACCAGCAGAATTCCGCGGACGTTTCCGACAACATCCTGCTTCAGAGGAACGACGGAAATGCTGGAACCTTTATTTGCATCCGGATAAGCCAGAGCCAAACTCTGTGCAACAGCATTCATATCCGCGTTTGCTTGCTCAAACGAGACTCCCGCTTTTACGCGTCCGATCGAATTCATCCCCATGGAAATGCGACGATCTAGAAAAGTTGGATCGGTCCATTGACCGATCGGTACATAGACATCCGATGGACTGATTCCTGAAATCCGCGATGGAGCGACTCCAATGATCGTGTACGGTTTGCCATTCAGCGTGATGCTTTTTCCCAAAATGTCGGTGGAGGAAGCAAATTTTCGTTTCCAGAATCCGTCACCAAGGATCGCTGATGGATTTCCGCCGGCACGATCCTCTTCCGGAAGAAAATTTCTTCCAAGCACAGGTTTCAAACCAAGCGTTGGAAAGAAATCCGCTGAAATCTGGTGAGCATGTAAACGTTCAGGTTGTCCCGAGCCGGTCAAATTGTAATCATCTGCGCGAAAAGCGCTGAGGGAAGAAAAGGTATGATTCTGCTTTTGCCAATCCAGAAAATTTGGATAAGAAATCGACCCTCGATCGAAATTCGAGGTCTTTGTATAAAGAGCGTAAAGCTCATCGGGATTTTGAAACGGCAACGGATTTAACAGGACGCTGTTGACTACCGAAAAAAGGGCCGTGTTCGCACCGATTCCTAAAGCCAGAGTCAAAACGGCAATCAGCGCAAAACCCCGACTCTTCAAAAGCATTCGAACGGCATATCGAACATCTTGCGAGAAAGTTGTCATCGTTTACTCCAACGCGATTTGCAGATTTTTCCCAGGAGAGTAATACGACAAACGCCAGACTTTTGTTCCGGGAATGGAACGCCGGCGTCAGCCGGCATCCTGGCGGTTCGAGTTAACAGCCACGCATAACGACTCTTGTTGGAGGCTTTGGCGTTTATAGAAGGCCCGGTCGTGCAAAGCGAATTGACGTTTTACCAAGCGTTTTATATAATTGTAAAGGGATTTATGGAAAACAAAGTTAAAGTCAGCGGAAAGTTCCAAATCGTGGTGCCGAAGGAAGCGAGAAGTGCGCTGAAGGTGCAACCGGGCGATTATCTTTTAACCACGGTTAAAGACGGAATTCTACTATTAAGGCCGCAACCACGAAGCTACACCAAAGCCTTGCGAGGTCTGCATAAAGAGATATGGAAGGACGTCGATACAGAAAATTACGTCGAGCAAGAACGTAAATCGTGGCAGTAAAACAGAAAGAAGTTAAATTATTCCTCAGCCGTCATAAAATTTTAGCTGCTGATACGATGCTATTCATTTATCATTTTGAGGACCATCAACGTTATGCTCCGATTACGAGTCTTTTGTTTGAGTCGTGGGAAAACGGGACGCATCACGGGATTACTTCTGCGATCACACTGCTCGAAATTCTTGTGAAGCCTCGCCGTGATGAAAATTGGGAAGCAATTCGCGACTATAAAGACCTTCTCCTGACATTTCCGAATCTTCAGGTCGTTCCTTTAGAAGCGGAATGTGCGGATCTTGCCTCCGATCTTCGCGCGCGTTATGGCATTCGAACTCCAGATGCAATCCAGGTCGCATCTGCTCTCTTCCATTCAGCAACCGCCTTTGTCACCAACGATGACCAGATGAAACAAATCTCGGAACTCGAGATTTTCTTGCTGGATGAGTTTCTATGATCTGACTACACCTCTGCGTCTGCTCTGAAAATCGTGCTTGTAGCCTTTCTTCCCTCCCTTATGAAGGGAGGGATTGAGGGAGGGTTGGAATGCTCTCCAACCCCATCTTGATCTTCCCCTTCATAAGGGGAAGAAACACACCACGCCGGTTGAATTCTACTTTCATCATTTTCGGGTGACGTTCGACCGTCCAGGCAACCATTTTCTTTTTGCCGCTCGATTCTTCGTCCAAGGCGCCCCGTTTAGTCGGAGATTGTTCTTCCAATGAGTCCAGCCGGATCATTCATCTCCATCAAAAACCAACACATATTTGTGTACTTTTGAAGGTTCATTCCGGATCCGTGGTTGTCGTTGTTGATGCGGCGGGACTCGCATGGATTGTGAATCTCGGCTCCATCGAGTTGCATCCTCATTTTGTGCAATCGTGCGATCTGGAACATCCGGACGAGATTGCGAGTTCCTGGTGATCACGTCATGATTTTGATATATCCTGAACTTCCTCAGGAAGTATTGTATGGCGTTCATGAATAAAGGACGATTGGAGGCGTTCAGCGATGGGGTTCTGGCCATCATCATCACGATCATGGTCCTGGAATTGAAAATTCCACATGGATCCGATATTTCCGCACTCAAGCCGCTGTTACCTGTTTTTCTGACTTACATTCTGAGTTTTATCTATATCGGGATTTATTGGAACAACCATCATCATCTCGTTCAGACAACACAACACGTAAACGGGCAAATCCTCTGGGCAAATCTGCATTTGTTGTTCTGGTTATCGCTCGTTCCTTTTGTAACCGGCTGGATGGGCGAAAATCATTTTGCCCCTCTTCCCACGGCTATATATGGAGTGGTGTTGCTTTGCGCCGCACTCGCTTATGAGTTGCTCCAATATTCAATTATCAAGAATCACGGTCCCGATCACGTGCTTGCGTCAGCTATTGGTAAGGATTGGAAAGGGAAATTCTCATTAGCCCTCTACATATTGGCGATTCCCTTAGCATTCGTAAATCAATGGATATCGGACATCTTTTATATCGTTATCGCTGGCATCTGGTTGATCCCCGATCGACGAATCGAATCGAAAATTCGGCAAGAAACACACCACGCCGGTTGAACTTTACCTTCATCATTTCTGGATGACGTTCGGCGGCCAGGCAACCATTTTCTTTTTGGCAGAGTCCAATCTTGTCAGCAGATGAAAAGTTTACGACACGCCCTCAGGACTCTTTTCAGCAAACGCGGACTTCTCGCGGTCTCCGTGATCACGCTCGCGCTCGGCATTGGCGCAAATACAGCGATCTTCAGCGTGGTCAGTGCGGTGCTGTTGCGTCCGTTACCATACAGCGAACCGGACAGACTGGTTCGCGTCTACAGCGAATTTCCCACGATGGATTTGAGAAAGTTCTGGATTTCGGTCCCGGAGTTTCTCGACATTCAGAAGGAAGCCAAATCGTGGGAGTACATCGGCGCATTCTTCGTGGACGGGGCGAACGTAGGAACAGCGAGCGAGCCGATCCGCGTCACCGCCGCAGCCGTCACCAGAAGTTTGATTCAGGCGCTCGGCGTGCAGCCGGTAAAAGGACGCAACTTCTCGCCGCAAGAGGATTCTTACGGAGGTCCGCGCACACTGCTGATCAGCGATGGATTGTGGCGGCGCGCATTCGGCGCAGATCCCGGCATCATCGGAAAAGAACTTCAAATCGATTCGCGACCCTATACAGTCATCGGAGTGATGCCCCGGGGATTTGTTTTTCCTGCGGGCAGCAATGATCCCGCGGAAGTCTTTGCCACATTCCAATTCGATCCAGCAAATCCCGGAAACAGAGGCGGACATTACCTCAATGTGATCGGGAAGCTCCGAAAGAGCGTGAGCATTCAACAGGCGCAAGACGAAATGAAATCGCTGATGGCCGGGTGGAACAGGGAAAATCGTGCGAGGCATCTTCTCAATCCCGAACAGCATCCGGTTGTGATGATTCCACTTCATGAAGATGTGGTTGGATCCGCGCGTCCTGCAATCCTGATGCTGCTTGGCGCAGTCGGCTTCGTGCTTTTGATTGCGTGCGTCAACGTGACAAACCTCCTGCTCGCAAGAGCGGAGAGCAGGCGGCGCGAGTTCGCGATGCGGCTTGCACTTGGCGCCGGATGGAAACGGCTGCTCCGCCAGTTTCTTACTGAGGCTTCCATTCTTGTTTTGTTTGGCGCTTTGTCCGGTATTTTGCTTTCCTACATCGGACTGAAAGTGATTCTCGCTGCGGCTCCGGATATCATGCCTCGCACTGGCGAAATCGGAGTCGATCCGATGGTGCTGCTATATACGCTTGGGATTTCTGTTCTGGCCGTGTTCGTCTTTACGCTTGTGCCCCTGTTCCAGATACGAGATCACAATCTTGCTTCGGAATTGCGGGCAGCGGGGCAGAAGACAGCAACAGGCGGTGGAAGTCATCGATTCAAACAGATGCTTGTGATCGCACAGATCGCGCTTGCTGTAGTGCCGGTGGTTGGATCAGGACTGATGATTCGCGGCTTCTGGAAACTGAGACACGTGGATCTTGGAATGGATCCGAACCGCGTCATGGCATTCAGTTTGGCGCTGCCGGAATCAAGATATAAACCGGCCGACCGCCTCCGGTTCGCGAATGCGCTTCAGCAGAAGCTCGCATCGTTGCCTGGAGTGAAATCCGCAGCGATGGCAGGCGGATTGCCGCCGCTCAGGCCAATCAACGCGAACGATACGGACATCGATGGATATGAATCGACACCGGAAGGGCCGGCTGAAAATGTCGACTACTGGAACGTCGTCACCGAGGATTACTACAAAACGTTGGGAATCAGAAAATTCGACGGCCGGTTGTTTGAAAGATTCGATGCCGCTGAAAAAGCGCAAAGAGTCGTGGTGATCAATCAGGCGATGGCGCGACGTTTCTGGAAAGGCAGCCCGATTGGAAAGCGGGTGAATCCCGGATTCAGTGACCCTCCGGTTTGGTTTACCGTGATTGGCGTTGTTGAGGACACGAAGAACATCGGAGTCGATAAGCCCGCTGGAACGGAGCTCTATTTCCTGCTTCCGCAGGTGATTGAATTCACAGATAGCGACATGAGTTTTGTTGTGCGAACGGATAGCGGAGTCTCCACAACCGGTGCAGGGATTCGTTCGGCGGTTCGTGAAATGGATGCGACCGTGCCGGTTTATGATTTGAAAACAATGAGCGACGTTGTGGAGCAATCGCTGGTAAGACCTCGCTTTCTTTCTGTGTTGCTAAGTATTTTTTCTGTCATTGCACTGGTGCTTGCTGCGGTCGGCATTTACGGTGTGATGGCGTACACCGTGGCGCAACAAACTCAGGAGATCGGCGTTCGAGTAGCGCTGGGAGCCACTGCGCAAAACGTGCTTGCAATGGTTCTCCGCAAAGGACTCCGCCTCACCTTCATCGGATTGGGCGCCGGCCTTGTTGGCGCATTCGCGCTAACACGACTCATGGAAAGCGTTTTGTTTGATGTCAGTGCCACTGATCCCGCAACGTTCGTTCTTGTAGCTGTATTACTAACGGGTGTTGGTTTGCTCGCTTGTTTCATCCCCGCGCGCAGAGCAACAAAGTTTGACCCGATCATCGCCCTCCGCTACGAATAACACAGCTTGGGAAGTTGCGCCGTACACGAGTTTTCTTTGCGCCTCGGCGTCTGCCCTGAAAAATTGTTTTACCACTGAGTCACGGAGATCACGGAGAGTAAGAAATCGTAAAACAGTGTAAACGTTTCAACGTAAAGTCCAGTCGTACTTAGAGAGGAGCATTCGTTACTGATCGATTTGTGGGCGCGATGAATCGCGCCCCTACCAGTCGTACTGAGTATGTTAAAGTCTGATTATGAGGGAGGTCTGATGAAGCCACGTGAGAGCATCAGGAGCACTAAAATCTCAAGCCTTCTTTTGCAGGAAATCCAAATCCCTGCAAAAAGCAGCATTCCAATGCACTCTCACCCTTCTGCGCTCTTTTGTATATCCTTGAGCGGATCCTGCGTAGAAGTTTATGGGAATCAGCTCCGGGAGTATCAGCCGTTTACGTTGGAGTATCTTCCGATGGATCATCCTCATTCGCTGAAAGTGCCACTCATGAATCTTCGTGCCTTCAATGTTGAGATTCCGCCTACCTGGTTAGACAGAATTCGGGAATATTCATTGATTGTGGATCAGTGCCTCTATACGCATCGAGGATTGCTGGGGGGCCTTTTCATGAATCTCTATAAGGAATTTCGCGAAATGGATACGGCTTCTCCGGTAGCGATTGAAGGCTCGCACTCGAAATGCTCGCAGAAGCTTCCCGTTCCCGCACGGTGATTGCGGATCGTCAGCCACCTCTCTGGTTGAAACAAGCACTCGATCTTCTGCAAGAGCACTTTTCAGATCATTTGACTTTCACCCAAATTGCAACCACAGTCGGCATTCACCCGGTCCACCTGACGCGTGAATTCCGGAAATTTCATCGCTGCACGATCGGAGACTACATTCGCAAACTTCGGATCGAGCAAGCGTGTAACGCACTTGCGCATTCGGACTTTTCGCTGGCACAAATTGCTCTTTCGGCTGGATTTTCAGATCACAGTCACTTTTCCAGAATCTTCAAACGATTCATGCGAGTCACTCCAACACAGTACCGCGCTGCAACCCGCTCAGCAAAATGACTCTCACCACGGAGCCACGGAGTACACGGAGAAAAAGGAAATTTTTTAAAATCTCTGTGTCCTCCGTGACTCCGTGGTGGTAAAAATTACATCATTTTTCAGGAGTTTCTGCCTCTGCGACGCGCGCATGGGATTGCGAAAGTTTTTCAATATTTTTCTGGAAGAGCATTTCGGCGAGATCGCCGAGTAACATGGCAACCATTCCCCCAAGTTTCACTTGCATCTGAGTTTTAACCACAGTTCCATCGTTGGATGTTTCCAGGCTAGTCGTTCGAATCGATCCTTCCATCGGACCATCTTTGAAATACCTGATATAACGATTCGGAGGTTCCAGAACCGTTTCAATGGTGGCCTGTTGTTTTCCGGCCATTGTTTTGATCACTTCTTCTGTCATGACTCGATTGCCTTCCCGCTGAACCTTCACGCTTTCATAAGTTTCGGGATAAAGCTCCGGCCAGTGCTCGAAATCGGTCCAGACCTCAAAGACTTTTTTGGCGGAGGCCTTCACAAAGATCTCATGATTGAGTTCAAATTCTTTCATGATTTACTCCGGTACATTCCTATGCGGTGAAGTCGATGAACCCGGGATTCAAAACGCCGTTCGGATCATATTTCTTCTTCATTCGTTTCATTTCGCTCCAGCTTGTATCGTAGTGTTCCTTCCATTTCCTTTGATCAAACTGGACCAGGCCCGAAAGGTAGCGCTTGCCACCGAGTGCTTCACTCAATTCGCTTGCCATGTTCAGGCGCGGGATGGCAAGGTCAAGCAGATCTTTTGGCACACCGGGAAGAATTCCAAAACCGACAATGTAATCGGAATCAGGGCGCTTAAATAATGGCAGTTTGGAGGTACGCCCGCTGGACGGCCAGAACAGCACGTGCCCTCCGCCAAGCGCAGCGGGTGGAAGATTCTGCAAAATCTGATTCATATATTTTTCTGCGACATCCCATGGAAGCAAGGTTTCCATCCACGGGTGGGCGTTAGCCCAGTAACCCATTCGCTTCCAGATCTCAAACAGACCTTCGAGGCGGCTGACAAATTCATAAATTTCCTGGTCTTCCGTATGGCTGTGACGATAGTAGCTCAGACCTTGCAGACATTTTTTTTCGTCGGGCGGTGGACCTTCCGGATCATATTCAAACGTCAGTTGTGTTGGGAAAAACCATTCACCAAAAGTTTGCTTCATCCCCATGACCTTCTTAAATCCGAGAGGCAGAGCGGTACACCAGGATTCGATAAAATCCATGCGACCCTCTTCAATCAGCCTTCGTTGATCACGAAGAACCGCTTTCAAGTCATCATAAACAAGAAAGAATGTGCGAACATGAGATTTGTGTGGACGAAGCTTGAGCTTCGCGCGCGCAATAATGGCAAATTGACCGAGACCACAAAGAGTGTGATAAAACAGTTCCGAATTTACGCTGGGAGAACAATCGACAATATCTCCGGCTCCGGTAACCACTTGCAAACCAACACAGTTGTCTCCCTGCACTCCATATCGGAAAGAAGCAACTCCGATTCCCGCCATAGAAAGCGTGCCGCCAACTGTAACATTCAGATTGTTTGTCAGGACCGGCGGAATCAATTTGCTGGGCTTCAGCCGGTTGACCAGATCATTCCAGAGAATTCCAGCATCGACAACGCATGTTTTTTCTTCAGCGTTTACCTCAAAATGTTGATTTAGCGCGGTCATATCCAGCAAAATTCCACCCTGGTTTAACGCCTGTCCGCTCTGGCTGTGCGCCGCTGAACGGGAAGTGACCGGGAGGTTATGGCGGATTCCTATGCGAATCGCGGCCGCAATGTCTTCTGCAGAAGAAGGCCGGACCACCACCCGGGGAACGCGCGTGATCATCCTTCCGAAGTCGCCGCTAACAGCATTCAAACTCTCGGCGTCGTTTAAAACCTGTCCGCCGACTGCCCCTTGTAATTCCTGAAATAATGCATCGCTCATAAGTACCTCATTAAGAATCCATTATTCTTCCACAGCTTCGCATGCCGAATCAACCTCATGATTTGAATACGATTCTGAAAAATCACCGCAGAGTATGCCGAGGACGCAGAGTTGATCCTATCTCCGTGAACTCTACGGTGAATACATGCTTAGAGTGAATGGACTAAAAAACCGGCGGCCCGTGCGGCATCCAACAATCGATTGTCAAAGCAGATAAAGTTTCTTCCCCGGGGCTGTTCATTGGACCATACGAGTGCTGCAGCCAGTTGCATCGCATCTGCAGAACGAATTTCGTAGCGCCTGCAAGAATCCTCGGCCAGTTCCCGGATCCGTTCCACCGGAAGAATTTCTCGCCACCGCAACCGGAAGTCAGCAAAAAGCTGTAACGAATTCTCCGCATCGGCAGCTTTCATGCGCCCTTCTCTTTGCATTCGAAAGAATGCGGCATGAACTTCCACAGAGGTCCCCCACCAGGTGACGATCGTGGAGTGCCGCCGCAACAGTTCTCTCGAACGGGAGGAAAAAGAATCGCGACACAGGAGCGGGAGCAGAGCGCTGGTATCCCAGAACGCGCGCTTATCTTTCCTCATCCGTTCGATCCGAACTCAAAGCGTCGAGCGATGTGCCATTCTTCACTTCCGGCTTTCGTAATGCCAGAAAGCGCTTCAGGTATGCCGAAGTGAACGATTTTTCAGGCAATCTCATTTTTCCTTCAGCCACCAGGTTCGATTCCTCCTCGTTTTGATCCTGCGAATCGATGCGAGTCATTCGCGCCACAGGTTTTTTGCGATTCACGATTACCAGATCCTCTCCCTTCTGCACCTCATCCAGGTATGCGCTGAGCTTGTCCTTCAATTCGGCTACATTCACCGTTTTCATATGGCTATTATAGCTACATTAGAATTATAATACTAGCCATTCAGGCGTTCTTCCGGAAACCACTATCGTTAAGAAGATTCAATAGCTGTACCGTGAAGATTCCTTCTTAGAAATGAACATTTGATTTACCTGCAAGGCGTAGACTGTCACTGGAAATTGGGAAAGGCCATTTTGCGGAACATCGCTTGAAATCGGGGCTCACCGCGCATGCGGTCCCAATGCGGATCCGCTTTTAGATCGCGCAGCATCGTATCGCGAACTGCATAAGCTTGCTCCAGCCGATTGATGGCGTTCTCCCGTTCTTCGAGTCCACAGTAAATCAGCGCAAAAAAATAAGGTGGGATGTACTTCTCTTTCTCTCGCTTTTCCAATTCCTGCAGGAGTTCACGCGCCTTTTCGGTCTGACCCGAGCGGCCGTAAGCATATCCGAGATATCCCAGCAACCGGGAAGTTCTTCCTGCCAGATGCAGCGCTTTTTCGAAAGCATCAATCCCATCGGAATACTCTCCTAATTCCACGAGAGCCTCACCCAGAAACCATTGTGCCACATGATAATTGGAATCTACGTTCAGCACCCGGCGATAATACGGAATGGCTTCCTGAAATCGCCTTTCAAAAAAATATGTCCAGCCCTGGACCGATGGAATGATTAATGACAACGGATCCACTTCTTCTGCTTTTCGAAGGAACTCGTGCGATCTTTTGAAATCACCGATGACACCCAAAAACGCTCCGAACCAATAATTTGACAGTGCTGAATTCGGATCTAATTGCAGCGTCCGCTCGTATTCCGAAATCGCCTTTTCCCAGGCAAATTCGAATTGCCAGTGAATAAACGCAAGCGTGCGGTGAGCCTCTGCGGAGGATTCATCCAGATCCAGCGCTTTTTCCACTGCTTTCATAGATCCTGATAAAACATCCTTGGGTGAAATAAAACCGTAATTTGCAAGCATGTTTTGAGACTCGGCAAGACCGATGAAAGAAGGCGCATAGGATGGATCTCGATCGATCGCCTGCTGAAAAAGCTGAAGCGCAGCGCGAAAGGAGTTTTCTGTCCGTTTCTCCAGCGCAAAGCGGCCTCTCAGCTGAAGCAGATAAACTTCAGGATCGACTTTTCGTGGTTCCTTTTTGTGTGCTGGCGCCGTCGGCTCATTTAGCGTCGCATTCACCTGTATTGTAATCGCGCGCACCACCTCGTCTTGCAACGACAGCACGTCCTCCAGTTTGCGGTCATAGCGCTCAGCCCACAGATGTTCGTCTGTGGCTGCGCGAATCAGCTGAGCTGTGATACGGACTCGATCGCCGCTTCGAAACACGGATCCTTCCACGATTGCATCTACGCGGAGCTCCTGTGCGATTTGATTCAAGGGCTTTGTGGTCTTTTTGTATTGCATTGCAGATGTGCGTGAAATCACTTTGACGCTGCCGGTTTTCGCGAGATCCGTAATCAATGCGTCGGTCATTCCATCTGCAAAATACTCTTCTTCCGGAAGTCCCGAAAGATTCGTCAACGGGAGGACCGCCAGCGCGCGGATGGGAAACCTGATATCTGGCGCAATCGTT
Organism: uncultured bacterium; assembly: GCA_963771165.1. Lineage (GTDB taxonomy): Bacteria > Acidobacteriota > HRBIN11 > JAKEFK01 > JAKEFK01 > JAKEFK01. Next base: position 151,507 of record CAVYSN010000011.1, read on the forward strand.
TTCTCGTTCCGCAGCTCCGCGAGCTCATTGTAGATGTCCCGCGCATTCTGAAAACGTTGCAGCGGCTCCTTTTGCAGACATCGACCAATGATCCGTGAAAGTTGTTGTGGAAGTTCCGGTCTCAAGTCAGTGATATCTGAAGGCGAATCGCGCAGGATAGAGGAAAAGATTTCAGCAGTCGAATTACCGGTGAAGGGCCTTCTTCCCGTTACAATTTCGTACAGCATCACGCCGACCGAAAAAATATCGGTCCGCGCATCCACACTTTTGCCTCGAACTTGTTCGGGCGACATATAAGGCGCTGTTCCCATCACAACATTCTTGCCTGTTTGAAGAACGGTAGAGGCAAATTCGCTACCGAGTTCCGCCGCAGGTAGATAGAACTTCGCGAGACCGAAGTCCAGCACTTTCAATGAACCATTCTCTCCCAGGATCACATTGGAAGGCTTGAGATCACGGTGAATGACGCCGCGTTCATGCGCAAAGGCAAGCGCATCTAATAATGGAAGAGAGAGCGCAAGAACATCATTCAACATCATTCCGTTGGTCAGCAGAATTTTGTTCAGCGTTTTTCCGATGACCAGCTCCATCGTTAGGAAGTGAAAGCCGTCCGCTTCTTCGATTGAATGTAAAGTGACGATATGCGGGTGATTCAGCACAGCTACGACTCTTGCTTCACGATAGAATCGGTCCAGCGCGTCCGGAGTTTCGGCAATCGACTGTGGGAGCAATTTGATCGCCACTTTCCGCTTCAACAACGTATCTTCCGCCTGGTAAACGTCTCCCATTCCTCCCGCGCCAAGCTTTTCCTCGATCCGGTAATGGGAAAGCATGCGGCCGATCATAGAGTAAGTATGTTTTATATGCATGGAAAAAGGCAATGACTCCGCAGGATGAGTTACGGACGAGTTGAATCAACACTATTGTTGACTTAACATAATACACATGAAACGTACAAATGTTGTGATTCGTGAGGATCTTCTTGAGGAAGCGACTCGACTCAGTGGCGAGCGAACCTACTCAAGAACGATCGAAAGAGCGTTGGAGGACTTTGTAAGAAGAATCAAAGCGCGCCGCATTTTGGAATTGGCCGGCAGTGGACTCTGGGAAGGCGATTTGCCCGAAATGAGGCGCGACCGCGTGAAAGAGAAACGGAGTACGCACAAACGTGTATCTCGTAGATAGCTCGGTATGGATTGAAATGTTTCGAAAACGCGATCCTTTGAGGATCGAATCGGTTATTGATTTGGAAGAGATTGTAACCTGTCTGCCTGTAATTCAGGAGGTGCTTCAAGGTTTCCGGGATGAAGCTGCATTCCGGATCGCTCGTGAAGCCATGTTTTCCTTCCCGATCGTTGAATCGCCATTAACTGAAGAGGTCTTTTCTCACGCTGTAGAGCTATTCCGTTCTGCGCGCCGAAGTGGAATAACGGTCCGGTCCGGAATCGATTGTTTGATTGCAGCTTGCGCGTTGCGAAACGGACTCACGATCCTCCACAAAGATCGCGATTACGGAAACCTCTCTGTCATCACGCCGTTAGAAGTAAAAACACTGTAATTTCATCGCAGAGGACGCTGAGAACGCCGAGGGTCGTGGGATTCACCGGGCGGATAGAGCCGTCGACACCTGGAGCTTGACCCACATACTTCATACGTATATAGTTTAGATTTATACGTAAGGAGGCAGTTCTGTGAAATCGGCAGTGAAACGGAAGAACTTCTATCTGGATGAAGAAAAAATCCACCGCGCGAAACGGATTCTTGGAACGAAGAACGAAACAGAAACGATCGACAAAGCTCTCGATCTGGTGGTCTTTCGAAAGGATCTTCTTGATTCATTGAAGGCAGTCGCCGGCAAGGGTCAAGTCGAGAAAATCTTCTGATGAAAAAGCATTTGATTGATACTGATTTGTACGTAGATCTCATTCGCACCGGAGATAGTCATTCCATCATCCGGGAAATCTATGAGAATGAGACCCCTGGCATCCACTTTAGCTCGGTTGTTGCTCAAGAACTCCTGGCCGGCGTTCAGTCTGCGTCAGGCAAGCGGCTGGTTCGGACTCTCATCGAGCCGTTCGAGCGAACAGGAAGACTCGTTACGCCCACTCATCAAGTTTGGAAGAATGCGGGAAATATCCTTTCGCGAATCTTCCGAATCCATCCTGAGTTCAAGAACAAACTCCCTGGACTTGTAAACGACTGTTTGTTGGCTGCAAGCGCGCGGTCCATGGGGGCGACGTTGTATACCCGTAACCGCGAAGATTTTCAGCTCATCGGCCAAGCCCATCCATTTTCACTTGTGATCTTAGGAAACTAAAAACTCGTAGAAGGAGACGCAAAAAACGAAAATGAGAAAGACACAATGTCCATGGCTTGAACAGACATCTCGAAGAAAAACTGCAGGGAAACAGAAGTAACATAACGGTGATATAAAATTCTGCAGATACAGGAGCTTTTTTTATGACCACACAAAATCCGTTTGCGACCGTGCTTGAAATCGCTGGAGGTTATGCTTTACCGCGATGTCTTCATGTTGTTGCTGAGCATGGTATTGCTGATGCTCTCGGAGACGCTCCACAAACACCGGAAGAACTCGCCGAGGTGTGTGGTGTAAATCCGGATGCGCTCGGCAGAATGCTTCGTCTGCTCGCCGCGTACGGAGTGTTTCAAGCAGATGGTTCGCGGATTCGGCATTCACCTGCCTCTGAATTGCTGCGCACAAATCACCCGCAATCCATGCGAAGCCTGGTTCGTATGTTCGGATTAAGGGCCAACTGGCAAGTTTTCGAACAAATGGATCACACATTGAAAACCGGACGGCAGGCGGCTGAAAAGGTGTTTACGAATGGTTTCTGGGGATACTTTGCTGATCATCCTGAAGAGTTCAGCATCTTTAACAATGCAATGGTGGGGAAAGCATCCGGCCAGGTTTCCGCAATCGTTGCGGCTTACGATTTTTCTGGATTGAATGTGATCGGCGATATTGGTGGAGGACACGGGCATCTCTTGCGCAGAATTCTTGATTCTCAACCTTCAGCAAAAGGGATTTTGTTCGATCAGCCGTACGTAATTAAAGAAGCGGCAGCGATTGCTTCCGATCGATTGTTTCTGCAGGCAGGAGATTTTTTTAAGGATTCATTGCCGATTTGTGATGCATATGTTGTGATGGAAGTGATTCACGATTGGAACGATCAGGATTCTATCGCGATCCTAAAAGCAATTCGGCGCGCGGCGCCATCACACGCAAAACTCCTGCTGATGGAACAGATCATTCCGGACAATCCAGGTCCCGATTGGGCCAAAACTCTCGACATCCATATGCTCACTTTGCTCGGTGGACGGCAAAGAACCGTGGAGGAGTACAAAGCGTTACTGCAGCAGGCAGGATTCACTTTTCAGCGGCGCATCGATGCACCGACCGGCATTTCTATTATTGAAGCAGCGTAGCGTTAACCGACATCGAGCGTTTCAGACCTGCCAGACGTTCGAAGCGTCGTATAATTAGGGACCAGCTATGTACGAGAGACTATCTGCCGGAAGCTATTACGGCCGAACGTTGAAGAAACATGAGAGCCCGGGACTGATCTTGTCCGAATCCGTGTATCAGCCGAATACTCGACTAAGTCGTCATTCCCATTTAAATCCCTACTTTTGTTTGACGATCAATGGAACCTACGAAGAAACATATGGCAATCAAAAGCGCGGCTGTAAACCGTCGACTCTTGTATTTCATCCTGCAGACGAACTGCACGCGGACCATTTTTTCGAAAAAGGGGGTCATCTTTTCCGATTGGAAATCGCCGCATCCTGGGCTGATCGAATCCATCCTTATTCCCCGGTTTTGAAAAACGCCGCGGATTTCAGCGGCGGTCCGCTGGTGTTTTTAGTAAGGAAACTCTATCGCGAATGCTATTTTCCTGATAGCGTTTCTGATTTGGCAATTGAAGCTGTCGCCCTCGAAATGATCGCTGAAATGTCACGCAGTCATACAGTCAAATCCAGACAGAACCTGCCTCATTGGATCTTAGAGGCCAAAGACAACCGGTTCCTCTACCGCGTGCGGGAACGGCGGGGCCAGAAGCTCATCGACAAGAAGGGGGCCGCCGGGATGATGCCAACCCTCGTGCAGCAGGGCAGCACGCTCGGTTTCATCGCCGACCAGGATGCGGGCCACAAGGGGATCTTCGTCGACTTCTTCGGGCGAAAGGCCAGCACCTACAAGAGCATCGGCCTGCTGGCGATTACGTACAACCTGCCCATTGTGGTCGGCTACAGCCGGCGGGTGGAGCAATCGCTTCTTCTTCGAGCTGGGCGTCACCCGGATTATTCTCCCGAACGAGTGGGCCGATAAGGACGATCCGCTGACGTGGGTCACCGCGGAATACACCAAGGCGATCGAGACCTTCGTGCGCGAGGATCCGAGCCAGTACTGGTGGCTGCATCGCCGGTGGAAGAGCCGTCCGAAGGAAGAACGGAAGGCAAAATCCGAGATGGAGGCACAAGAGAAACACGAAGCACGAAATTCGAAATCCGAAAATTCGAAATCCGAAACAAATTCGAAAGAAGAAAATCTGAAATCCGAAACGGCTCACGCCAGCCGGGCGACAGCGTTTCGATCATTTGAATTTTGATCATTTGTGCTTGTTTCGGATTTCGAGATTCGAATTTCGGATTTCGAGTGCTGACCGCAGGCGTCAGGTACAGACGGAATTCTTCAGAAACAGGAGTGGGGACATGAGAAGCCAGAGTGTCGTTCCTTGCGGTTCTCGTTGTCTGCGGACTCACAACCGCGGTCCATGCGAAACTCGTCGCCTGCGTGGGGGACAGCATCACCTACGGCTCGGGCATCTCCGACAGGGCCAACGACAGCTACCCCGCCCAGTTGCAGCGGATTCTACAGCCGTTCGATCCGGCGTGGGAGGTCCGCAACTTCGGCGTCAGCGGCGCCACCCTTCTTCGCAGGGGCGACAAGCCCTACATTCGGGAGACCGCCTACGCGGGCGTTTTGGCGTGCAACCCGGATATCGTCATCATCAAGCTGGGGACGAACGATTCCAAGCCGCAGAATTGGCAGTACAAGGACGATTTCGTCACCGACTACGGCAACATGATCGATGCGTTCCGGGCGTTGCCGAGCCGGCCGCGGGTCTGGGTCTGCAAGCCCGTGCCGGCGTTCGCCGTGAACTTCGCCATCCGCCCGGAGGTGATTCGCGATGAGATCCTGCCGCTGATCGACCGGATCTCACAGGAAAAGGACGCACCGGTCATCGATCTGTACACGGCCCTGCTCAACTCCGCCAGCCTGTTCCCGGACGCCATTCATCCGAATGTCGAAGGGGCGGGTCTTATGGCGCAGACCATCGCCCCGTTTCTGCTGGGCGTTCGAGCCCTTCCCGATTTCAACCACGATGGAGTCCTCGATCTGCAGGATTTCGCCCTGCTCGCCCAGCTCTGGCTGGAAGCGGAGCCGTCGCTCGATGTCGCCCCGCCGCCCACCGGCGATGGGCTTGTCGGCTATCAGGACCTCGCGGGCCTCGCCGCATACTGGATGACCTACCCAGGCCTGATCGCCCACTGGAGACTCGATGAAAATGATGGCAACGTCGCCCCCGATGCTCTCGGCCGGTTCGACGGGGTGGTCCACGGCTCACCGCTGTGGCAGCCCGGTGCAGGCAGGATCGGCGGCGCTCTGGAACTGGACGGCCTCGACGATTACGTCCGCACAGGCAACGTTCTGAACCCGGCCGGCGGTCCTTTCACCGTGTTCGCCTGGTGAAGGGCGGCCGGCCCGGCCAGGCGATCCTCTCGCAGTCGGTTCAGCCCGGCCCGGGCGAGATCTGGCTCGCCACCGATGCCTCCACCGGCTCGCTCGCTGACCAACCTGACCGACATCGAGTCCGCACCACCGTTCCGCTGGTATCGCAAACCTCCGTTACCGACGGCGCTGGCATCTTCTGCGACTCGTCTGGGACGGTGCTCATCGTTGCCTCTATGTGGATGGCCGCGAGGTCGCCGCGGACACACGAAAACTCGGAACGCTGAAGTTCTCGACCGCCGATTTCAATATCGGGGCGGGCAAAGCCCTCGAGCCCGGCAGCTTCTGGTCCGGCCTCCTCGACGACGTCCGCATCTACAACCGGGCCATCAAGCCTTGAAAGCGGGAATGCAGCATGGGCGTCTCGTTCATGTCATGGCGGCCCCCGATGCTCTGAGCGGTCAATCCCAGTAGAGACCGACGGCGATCGAGACGGCTGCCACAGCGAAGAGGAAGGTTAAGAAGAGGAAATGCTCCGCCGTGAGAGTGACGGTAAACCCGGCGACGCTCACGGCCAGGCCACGCCGGAGGGCGTCCCGCCTTGCCGACAATTGCGGCGACGAGGCCGACGTTCAGCGACGCGACCGTGACTGTGCTCGCCGAGGCGCTGTCGGGCAGGGGCGGTCAGCGCCCCGAAAACACCCAGGGCTGCCACCAGCAGACCCTTGCCGAGTCCCCGCCTGGATAGCTGCCGGCTCAGCGAGTGCCTGGCCCTGAAGAACAGCACCCGCGCCCGCAGCTCCTTGCAGCCCATCACTTCGCCGATCTCCGCGAACGACAATTGCTCGAAGCACCGCAGCATCAGGACGTTGCGGTGGGTCAGCCGCAACCGCGCGATCGCGTCAACGATCGTCTCGGAGAGTTCTTTGCGGATGGCGCGGTTCAGGCCGTCGTCGTGGTCCTCGGAGAGGTATTGCGACAGACGCTTGCGACTGACCGACGAGAATTCTATCGCCTGCTCCCTCGGCGAGATCGCGATAGTAATGCTGCACAGTGCCCAGCGCCGTTCGGAACAGCCAGTTCCAGGGAACCGGTCAGGATGCTCCAATTCCTTGATGTTTTCCACCACCTTCAGCAGCGTCTCCTGCAGAAGATCCTGGGCCAGGTCGTGGTTGAGCGTCAACCGATAGATGTACGCGTATAGACGCTGTCTCGCCCCCTCCGCGAGGCGATCCAGGCTGAGGCGATCTCCAAGCTCGGCCCCTGGCGAACCAACTGTGCGAAACCATTTTCCGTATCCATGCCGTCAACTCACCACGTTAAGTCCAGGTCCCGCGGCAAATGTTACACCCGTTTTGCCGAGAATTCGAAAAAAACACGCCCGACCACCGCAAAAGATCGCTCAATTCGACCTTCTGCAGCCTGAGTTCTCTTAGTAGAATGAGCGTAACGCCGCCAGCCCGACTTGGACTTAACGTGCGAGAGACATGGGCGACCCCCCGGCAGCGGTGGGAGGGGGGCTCTGTGAGTGAGTGACGGCCCAACAGGCGAGGGAGCCCGCGGAGTCGGGGCGACCTTGGAGTCTCGCGTTCCTGGCTCCCCCCTTTGCCTGTTGGCCGTCATTTACTCCGGAGTTGCTTGGCCCGGTTGCCGGGGCGGCCTACCGCGGCGAGTCCGGCTGTGGCTGGAGCAGGATGTCGCCCAGGTCGTAGGTCTGACCGGGGGCGGGATCGACCGATTCGGATCGTCCCTGGAATCCATCCCTGAACGCCACCAAATCCAATCGTACGCCAACCGGAACCTCCAGGCGGAATC
>CAVYSN010000012.1:0-238309 GCA_963771165.1 uncultured bacterium
TCCGTGTAGTTTATTCTTTTAAAGATTTAGAATATTCAATTATTATAGTGATAATAATTTCTAGAATTTTTCGTCTGGAATGAAATTTTCTTTTTTTGATTCTTCTCTATGTTTTAGATTCTGTTCTAACCGAGTAAATAATTTACTCGGTTCAATATCCTTGAGTTTTTCTTTGGTTATTTATACCTAAAATCAAGAGATTGTGAGCAAAATTACCACAAATAATTTAGAAAGAGAATTAAATTTTATTTCTTATCTAGTTAATTTTTTTATCTAACTATAATAGTAAAAGTATCTCTTTTATTACAATCGAAATTTACTTATTAAATATACGAAACTATGTCGCAAAAAAATGGTGATTATGGTGATATTGATAATACTAAATTCTTTTCTGCTTTTACCCAAAGTATATTGAATTTAGACAAATCTATAAGATGGGTAGGTATTACCGATCAAAATGGTATTATAATAAATGAACGAGATAGAGAAGGACTAGACCGACTTCTTACTATAGAAGAAAATCATGATTTTGCAGTTAATACAATAACAAGACATAAAACGAGATTAAAATTTGAACCAAAAATGGGTGAATTAACTTATACGTTTAGAAGGTATACAAAAATGAGTAGGTGTTTGATTCCAATCAATAATGAAAATAATTATTTGATTTTAAATATGGATTTTGAAGAAAATCATTTTGATAAAATAATAATGAAAAAATTATTCCTTTAATTAAAGAGAAATTCTAAAACGGAGAATTAAATTTTATTTCTTATGGTATTAGTTTTAGATTAAAATAACTTTTTTATTACAATCGAAGATTACTTACTAATAAGAAAATATGTCTGGAAATGATAATGATAATGAATTTCCTTATGGAAAATATCCAAATAACTTACTAAAATTATTTGAAAAATCCTATGAAAACCGATGTAATTGAACGGTTGCCTGCCGGTTCTGTTCCTGCTACCGGCACGCATTTCCGATGCTGGATCAACTATTTAGAGACAAGTAAAGAACCTGGCACATGGGTTGCACAGAAATGCCGGCATGGAGATCATGGAAATGGAAGTCGGGCGTGCAATTCAGCCACTCTCAGCCCGGCTTCTTGTGGCTGATGATCAGGCGGATATTCGCACCGCTCTTAAAATGCTTTTTCGCGGACAAGATTATCAGGTCTTTTCTGCCTCGGATCCAGGAAGCGTGGTTGCGGCGCTTCAAACGCAAACCTTCGATATCGTTCTGATGGATCTCAACTATACGCGCGATACCACCGGAGGCGGTGAAGGTCTGGAACTGGTGTCGCGAATTCGTTCGCTTGACCGGACGATTCCATTGTTAGTCATGACTGCCTGGGGCAACGTTGAGATAGCCGTCGAAGCTATGCAGCGCGGCGCTTCCGATTTTGTCCAGAAGCCCTGGAATAACAGCGAACTGTTGGCTAAGGTGCAAAAGCAGGTGGAATATGGCCGTGGTTTGCGTAAATCACTACGCAAGCAAGAGGAAGAAGTGTTAGAAGCGAAGGCAATCCAGAAGAGTCTCGCTGCCACGTGTGGTCCCGCAGGTCCCTGGATATGATATTGCAGCAATTACGAAACCAGTGCATTTCATAGGCGGCGACTATTATGACATCGTACAAATCAGCGATACCCAGACAGCATTTTGCATTGCTGATGTGGCAGGAAAAGGTTTGCCCGGTGCGTTACTCATGTCGAATCTTCAAGCAGCACTAAAGCCGCTTATACGCGATAGATGTGAGTCCTGACGACTTGTGTAGCCGGCTGAATCGCACTCTGTGCGAGATCATGCCAACCAACAGGTTTGTTTCTTTTTTCTATGGAGTGCTTGATAGCAGAAAAAATCTGCTCACCTATTGTAACGCGGGCCATAACCCTCCGTTACTGGTGAGAGCTGATGGCAACACAAGCGAGCTAAGAAGTTCCGGAGCAATCCTGGGCAGGTTTCCTGATTGGCACTACGAACAGGTGAATCAAAATCTAAGCCGCGGGGACATTCTACTTCTCTTCACCGATGGCGTGGTGGAAGCGTGCGATGAAAATGATGAACCCTTCGGAGAGGAAAGACTCTTGCAGTTCACCAGAGACGCGAATAGCTGCAGCGCGGCGGAACGGTTGGAACTATTGTCGAAAGCAGTTGCGGCGCATTGCGGCGGAAAATTCCAAGACGATGCAACCATGATTGTCCTGCAAGCAAAGTGGGACTCACATAAGCTGGAAATGCTCGCGGCAAACGGAGGAGCGATGATGACTTTTTTCCGTGATCTGCGAATCGCAGCGCATTCGCTCATGCGGACCTCAGGACTCTCTATCGCGGTGATCCTCACGCTCGCGCTCGGTATCGGCGCAAACACTGCAATCTTCACACTTGTACGCGGCGTCTTGCTCAAACCCCTTGTGAACGATGATGAAGACCGGCTGATTTACATCGGTCAGAGCGCTCGCGGCATCGGCACCGCAAATACAACGTTCTCCGTTCCCGAGATCCAGGACTTGCGGGCCCGTGTGAAAACTCTCAGCGAGTTCGGCGACTTCTCTACCATCGGCTTCAGTATGGTTGGCCTGGGCCAACCCCGCGAAGTCAACGCCGGCGTTGTCGGCGGTTCGTATTTCAAAGTAATGGGGCTTCATCCCGTGCTCGGCCGGCTCATTGGACCGCAAGACGACAGCCCTGCAGCTTCCGGCGTGGTTGTTCTTGGCTACCGTTTCTGGTCGAACACACTCAATAGAGATACTTCCGTCATCGGCAAGACGGTTCGTCTCGGTCGTAGTGGACGCATTGCCACGGTCATCGGAGTCCTGGAACCTTGCGTTCCGTATCCTGAGGACACAGAAATCATCGCCAATGTCGTCAGCAGTCCGCATCATCTCTCCGCTACGATGGTCACCGGCCGCGTGCATCGCATGACCGAGCTTTTTGGCCGGCTGGCTCCTGGAGCCACTCTCGATCAGGCTCGCGCCGAATTACGCTCCGTTTACGCGGCGATGCAGAAAGAGCATCCTGAGGCCTATTCGAAGCAAGCCGACTTTCAGATCTCGGCGAAGCCGCTTCGCGAACAACTCACTTCGGGTGCGCGGACCGTGCTCCTCGTTTTGCTCGCCGCCTCCGGCCTGGTCTTCATCATTGCATGTTCCAACGTCGCGAATTTGATTCTGGCTCGCACGGTTCGCCGGCACGGCGAGCTGGCTGTACGCACGGCGCTTGGCGCGAGCAGAGGCAGGCTGCGCCGGATGCTTCTTGCCGAAAGCCTTCTGCTCTGTGGCATCGGAGCGGCGATCGGTGTGATCACTGCGCAACCCATGGTAAGCGTCCTGGCCCGTTACGCCTCGCGTTTCTCCGTTCGCGCGCTCGACCTCACCGTAGATTCCAGCCTTCTATGGGTTGGCGCAACTCTTGCGATGGTAGCCGCCGTAATTCTCGCGTTTGTTCCTCGATTGACGCCTGGCGACGTCTCGGGCAGCTTGCATCTATCCGGTAACGCCCGCGTAACGGGCCACATCAGCCGGCGCCAGCGCGTGTTTGTCGTTACGCAGATCGGCGCGTCGTTTATGCTTCTGGCCGGCGCCAGTATGTTGATCTCCACATTGGTCGCGCTGCAGCGCACACAAACCGCCGTGGATATACGTCGCGTGCTCGCGATCCACGTTCCCGCGATGTCCTATGGAAAAACGCAACAGCAAGTAGTCGATTTCTATAAGGAGGCGATACGCCGGATTGAAGCGATGCCGGGTGTCAACAGAGCAGCTTACGGAATGCTCGTCCCCTGGCGCGATGGCTGGGGCCCCCGATTCCAATTCTCAACAGATGGCCATGTAAATCCTCCTGTCGAAGAGGATCCGCGCGCGCACTACCGCGTCATTTCTCCCGGATACTTTGCCGCACTCGGTGTTCCCATCCTCGCGGGCCGCGATTTCGATGAGCGCGATGAAAGAGACAAAGAGAGAGTCGTCATCATCAGTGAAACCCTCGCGCAACGCATGTTTCCAAATCAGGACCCCATCAATCGACACATTTTCCTGACCGATCCTGTGCTGAAATATTCGGACGGCGGTTCATTTGAACCTCCATTGCGCATCGTTGGCGTCGCCGGCGATATCGATGACGAACATGTAGTTCCCGAGCCGGTGCTCACGATGTACGTCACCTTTGAACAAGGGCCCATGGCCGGGGGTCGACTTTTCATCCACACCAGCGTGGATCCATACTCACTTGTTACGCCCGTTACCAGCATGATCCGCGAGATGTCGGCCGATCAGCCGATCGAGCGCGCCGCTACTCTGGAGGACGTCCGGGCGGAAGTTCTGACTCCCCAGCGTTTGAATTCGCTGGTGTTCGGGGTGTTCGCTGCGTTGGCGTTGTCCATCGCAGTCGTTGGCGTCGCAGGAGTGCTTACATTTTCCGTCAGCGCTCGCACGCGCGAATTTGGCATCCGCCTGGCGCTTGGTTCTCAGCCACAGCGTCTTCTCAAGACTGTTCTCATCGAAGGAGCCATAATGGTAGCGACGGGCATAGGAACTGGAGCCGCGTTCGGATTCGTTCTTGCGAGCCTTGCGAGAAGCTATTTCGCGGGTGTAACTCTGCCCGGTCTTTTGCCGGTCATCGCCTCCGCAATCATTCTGCTTGCTGTCGCCACCGTTGCCTCGCTACTTCCCGCTGCACGCGCATCCCGCATCAACGTCATCGATGCGCCGCGATCAGAGTGAACATCAGTTTTTCAAAGACTCACGGTTTTACAAAAATATTGTTAAAATAAAAATGAAGTACTTGTTTTCTTAACATAAAGACTATGTCAAACGTAGCCCTTTCACCAAAACAACGTGAAGAACTACTCAGAGCATTGAAAGCCCGTTTTGAGAAAAACATGAACCGCCATAAAGGTCTTGAATGGGCTAAAGTACAAGCAAAGCTGGAAGCTAATACTGAAAAACTGTGGTCACTCAATGAAATGGAAAGAACTGGCGGTGAACCGGATGTTGTTGGTCATGATAAAAAGACGGGCGAATATATTTTTTATGATTGTTCAGCGGAAAGTCCTAAAGGCCGCAGAAGTGTTTGTTACGACCGTGAAGCTCTGGAGTCAAGGAAAGAACATAAACCGAAAAATAACGCTATGGATATGGCAGCCGCCATGGGCATTGAGCTTTTAACGGAAGAACAATATCGGGAGTTGCAGAAACTTGGAAATTTCGATACGAAAACGTCGAGCTGGGTGAAAACACCTTCTGATATTAGAAAACTCGGCGGTGCCCTCTTTTGTGATCGCCGCTACGACCATGTCTTCGTGTATCACAACGGTGCGGAATCTTACTATGCCGCCAGGGGGTTCCGTGGCTCGCTAAGGGTCTAAATTTTGCACAGACAGCTAAATTTGAATTTAAGAACCGACCACCAAGAGCTACGAGCTAACTCTGCAGCCTCACAACAAAAACTGATGCGGTCGGAACGCTTTGCCGCCAACCCAAATCCTAAACATCTCTCCGTCTTTGCGTTAAAGAGCTAACTCGTGAAAGGGCGGTTCACAACTTCAAGCCCTCTTTCCATGCCGCAAGCATCGAGGTCGCGGTTTGTTCAAATTGCGGGAATTTCCGTTTCGCTCGTTGTAGCCTGGAGTATTGCTTGTTTACGGCGTCCAGACATAGCTCCACAATCTGGTTCGCCGCGGACACAGCCATGCCGCACCTTGTGTTTGCAAATCGGATCAGAGTCTTCCGATCCCACCATTTTTTGGATCCATCGATCGTTAAAGCAGGAATGTCTTGCGCGATGTAAGCAACAGTTGTGACGATGTCATAGACCGGTGCGAGTATCTTGTCCTCACTCTCTGAATCTGGATAAAGAATCCCGAAATTCTTGAAGTGAGCGTCGCCATTTCGCAAGATCACGGATAACACAATTGTTGTGAAGAACTGCTTGCGCGCCTCCATTCGATGTGCAGGCGAAACATACCAATCGATTGTTCTGACTGCTTTTTCATAGCTTCCGCTGTATTTGTCCCGGGTATCCAGACCTTGCAGTGCGCAAAAGTCCTCAAAACCCAAAAACTCCCCGTCTGCGTCGAGGTCGAATCGCTTCATCACAAACAATCGTCCGTCATCAGACAAATGGAACTCAGACACCTTCAGACCTGCTCCTTGAACAGCGGACATGCAGTAGTATTCGTTTGCTGCAAGATAGGGATAATCGTTACCGGATGCTTTGACGATCCAGGAAGAGGAATGAATGGTTGACCGGTCATCCGTTTCCAGAAGAATCTTGGGTTGCACTCCTGAAACGCCCGACCGTAATGCATAACGCGTCAGCAGATCAGCGAATAGTTTTTCGGAGTCTTTCACCTGCAAGATATCCTTTAACGTTTCCGCGGGTTCTTGTTGCGAGGAAAGTTCTTCACCCATCTTCGTAAAACGGTTCCTGCCGATTTGATGCGTACCGACCACCCGTAGCAGGGTTAAATCATCCGGTGAGGCGATCTTTGCTATTGCCGATCGAATGGCCTCCAGCAGTGCGCCCTCAGGGAGATTCATTTGGAAAACAGGATGCAGTGTGCGATGCGTCCAGCTCTCCAGGCGCACAGGCATCGTGAGCGAAACGGCGTCGCTTTGCTGGACGTCAGTGTGATACGTAAACACAAAACGTTCTGCTTCCCCAAGAACTCCGGCCGGTTTTCCAGCGGTCCACACAGCCAATGGTTCCTTTGCCATTACGATTCCTGCTGCTCTTGCAGCTCCTCCAGTGTTGGAGCGGCGCCGGCAGGTCGAAGCATCAGTTCCAGGCCCAGAATCTCAGCAACCCGTAGAACTTTTTTGATGCCAAGTTCGGATAGGATCCCATTTTCTAACTGACTCAGCGTTGCACGGCTGAGCCCCGCTGCTTTCGCCACCTCTGCCTGTGTGAGTTTTCGTCTCTTCCTTTGTTCCCGCAACCCGAACCCGATTCTTTCAATATTGTTGGGGAGAAATATACTATATTTCATACATTTATCTTCACACCCAAATAAATATATCACATATTATACATTTCTCCGTATTTCGCCGCAACAATCAAACGATGTTTGGCAAAGCCTCCAACCCAAACCACAAAGTCTCTGCGTCTCTGCGTTAAGAGCTAATAGTTCCTTCGCGTCTTTGCGCCTTTGCGTTAAAGAGCTTTCCGCGCTCCTTTGCTTTAAAACGAATCTTGAAAGCTGACGTACAAAGACTTATAATCTGTACGTCTTAATTTGGAGAAGCGCACATGACTACAAAGTTGACCTTAAGGCTGGATCAAAAAGTCATCCAGAAGGCAAAAAAGACCGCCAAAAAGCGTGGTGTGAGCCTTTCCCGGATGGTAGAGGACTACTTCAAGTCAGTTGTGCGGCAACAAGAAGAGCAAACCAAAGAATCCCCGGTGCTTTCTGAAATCGCGGGCGTTCTTACAACCGGCGTTAAATCCGGACAATTGGTTGCCGCATACAAAAAACATCTTGAAGAGAAATATCGTTGAAGACTGTTCTTTGCGATATTAACTTTGTTCTCGATATTTTTCTCAAGCGCGAACCATTTTATACGGCGGCCGCTCGATTGTTCTCAATGATCGAAGACAAGAAAATTCGCGGGTTTCTCTGCGCACTCAGTTTCCCGACTCTCTTCTATATCCTGGCAAAAGAATTAGCAGCATCAAAAGCGATACAAATACTGGAAAAGCTTCGCATCGTTTTCGGTGTCGCTGCAGTTGATGAAAAAGTCATTGACCTTTCGCTCGCGTCCGGATTCAAGGACTTTGAGGACGCCGTCCAATATTACTCCGCGCTTGAGATACGAGCTGACTGTGTAATCACGAGAAACAAGACAGATTTCCAGGCGGATGCCGTCGCGATACTATCACCGGAAGAATTTCTCGCGTCTTACCCACTACCGTAGGGGCGATCCTTTTGAAACGCCAAGACGCTAAGTCCATAAGGCGGGGCGTCTCACGCAATCTGCGTTAAAGAGCTTTTCGCGCCTTGATTCTTTGCGCCTCCGCGCCTTTGCGTTGAAGAGCTACGAGCTATCCCAGCGTGAGCTGTTCTGGTTGAGATCTCTGCGATTTACTTGCTTTCTGCGATAGGAACTCGATCAGATCCGTTTGATGCTGCTCGAGTTCAGATCATGGTCAACTGCCCTGAAAATCCCTCTTTTTTCACCGCGGAGGCCGCGGAGTTCGCAGAGGCAACTCAGAGTTTTATCTTCTTTTTAACTCTGCGCCCTTCGAGTACTCCGCGGTTAATCCGCCGCACTTCTCCTGATCCTTGTTCGAGGCTCCACCCGGCGATATACTGGCGCGTTGTGACAACAAACGTTTGAGTCACAGTCTCCTCCTTATATATAAGGAGGAGGTTGCATCGAAGATTTCCCTTCGGAGGAACGCTCTTGGGGTTCAAAACACACGACAAGCAGACATTTACCGCCGGTTCAGCCGCGGCCTTCGGCAATCGACGCATCACGAAGCGCGAGTTCCTGCGCAGAATGGGACTGGCCGGCTTGGGCTTTTCGGCCTTCGCGTTGGGACTGCTCGGCAACAGGCAATCGTTCAGCAGTGCAAGCCTGATAGATGCAGCACATGCAGAAGTGCCGGACGACATGAAGGCGTTTCTCAAAGATGTCGGTGGCCAGTTCAAGGGCACGAAGATCCGTTACACCAGCGAAGCAACGCCTCCCACGGTCGTGCTGAATCAGATCAAGAAAGAATTCACGGAGCTCACAGGCATCGAAGTCGAAGTCGAGATTGTTCCGCTGGAGCAAGTGCTCGCGAAGGCGACACAAGACGTTCAGGGTAAGCTTGGCGCGTATGACCTTTACTATCTCGATCAATCGTGGATCGCGACCTTCGCTCCGGATTGCGTCGATCCGTTGGAACTCTACAAATCCAAACCCGATCTCGCGATGCCGGGTTTTGACTGGGACGATTTCCTGGCGCCGCTCATGGAAGGACTCGCCAGATATGACGGCAAACTGGTTGGCATTCCGTTCGACATCCCGATCTTCATTTTGATGGTTCGCAAGGATCTGTTGGAAAAGCACAACATCAAAGTACCCACAAACTACGAAGAATATGCGGCCGCTGCGCGCGCGATCGGTGAAGCGGAGAAAGCCAACGGCATTTTCGGCACAGCACTGCAGGCGAAGTCCGGTCACTATTCGCTCGAATGCGATTGGAGTCAAGCGGTCTGGGGACATGGCGGATCGATCTTCAGCAAGAACAAAAAATTCGCGGGCAATGACGAAAAAGGTGTCAGAGGTCTCGATTGGTACCGGAATTTGCTTTCAATCGCGGCTCCCGACTCGACCATTTCCACATGGGACGGCCTGTTTCAGATGATGCGATCGGGCAAGGTTGCTCTTGTGCATGGATGGAGCGAGTTCTTCCCGGGTCTCGATGCAGACGATTCGAAAGTGAAGGGTTTGTGGGAGCCGGCGAAGCCACTGCAGTCGGCAGCGGGATTGCGATCAACGAGTGATGCGGGGTTCGGTGAGATTCCCAATCTCGCGCATCAAGGCGGTTCGATCATGGGGCTGTCTACTCATTCGAAGAATCAGGAAGCGGCGTGGATTTTCATGCAGTGGGCGTGCAGCAAAGAGATCATGACCCGTTGCACGTTGACCGGCGGTTTTGCTCCGATGCGCAAATCGTCTTTCGCGGATGAGCGCGTTAAGGCGAAAGGGAAAGTGGGCGCCGGCACAACGCGCCATCTGGATATCGTCAAGTGGACAATCGAGAACGTGATGGCATCCGAACCCGACATGCCATTGTGGGCAGGCTTATCCAGCAATGAAATCCCCACCGAACTTGGCAAGCTGCTGACCGGTCAGGCCTATAACGGGAGCGCTAAGGTGTGCATGGACGCCGTTGCAAAAATCGTCGATACAAAAGTGGAGCAAGCCGGGCTGATATAGGTACTGTGAACTCAGTTCTTGTACAGAATTTTGATGTGATTGGCCTTCGCTGTAGAATCGATCCATGCCTGCAGGTTGTGCATTCTGCAAAATGGATCCTGATCGGATTATTTAAAAGACCGAACTTACTTACACAATTCGCGATGGCTATCCGGTTTCACCAGGCCATACACTGATCATTCCGATAAGCCATGTCTGTTCCTTCTTTGGAGTGACCCGCCAGGAGAAAGACGAGCTACTGGCAGCATTGGATGCAGCGAAAGTCAGCATTGACGCGGAACTTCAGCCTGATGGATACAACATCGGCATCAATGATGGCTCAGCAGCCGGTCAAACCGTCCCTCATCTTCACATCCATTTGATACCGCGCTTCGATGGCGATCAGGCTGATCCTCGTGGTGGTGTTCGCTGGATTTTTCCGGATAAGGCAAATTATTGGGATAAGAAGTGAC
Organism: uncultured bacterium; assembly: GCA_963771165.1. Classification (GTDB taxonomy): domain Bacteria; phylum Acidobacteriota; class HRBIN11; order JAKEFK01; family JAKEFK01; genus JAKEFK01. The sequence goes on from CAVYSN010000012.1 coordinate 10,379, forward strand.
AACACCTTCGGCTGAAGACCAGATTCAGTTTCTAAATCATCTTCAACGCCTTCTGTCCGAAGGCGGCTTCACGGCAAGTTACAAATTCGCCCTCTTACTGGCTTTGGCTGATCTTTCCGTAGAACTGGAACCTGGTGAAAAATCGATTGCTGTTTTCCACATCAACGACTCGTAACTGAAAAATAGCCGTTCAGAGCACCAAGATAGCAAATGAAGCAACACATGATTACCACGACTGGAACGCTTGTCTGCGAGAAAATCCCCTACCTTTGTCATGATCAACGATAAGTCTATATTTATCGCGAAGACGTTCGAACCGCTTTACCCATATTGCACGTTTATTTTCATCCTCAATCTTAAGTGTTGCGAACTTAGAAAATACACCTAGGATGAAATCCGGAACAGAGAGACATAGATCATCGACCTTGGATCCAAAGCGGACTTTTGGCAAGTCCATAGGACGCCGGTTTCCTATTTTCTCTAACAATTCATACCTTTTCTGCACGGTCGATATAATGGCTGAAATCTTAACTTTATCGTTTTCCTCGCAGATAATCTCCATATCCGAGCGATCATAAGCAATAAGCCGGCGTTGAATGATTCCGTCAATAAGTCTGAGGTACAAATCCTCATAGTTTCCGGTTTGTTCGGCGTAAGCAACGTACGCTCGAAACAGAAAGTTCGCGAGCTTTATGATGAAGGCAGTTCGGAGATCCTCCGGTGCGTCCGAAAAATGAATTCCCTTTTTCTCTATCGAACTTTTACGTCCTGTCGAAAATGGATCTTTAATAAACTGCTGTAGTAGTGCAGTTGTCTCTCTGGCAATGAGATCTGTCTCTTCGATCACTACGCAAGCGACTGCAAGATATTTTTTATCGTTGAATTCTATTTCTGTCTCATCAATGAAAAGCTTAATCTTATGAGTTTCTGTGGACGGTCGAGGTACATATACGACCGTCAACCCACTCGCGTTGAGAAGGGTTTTCCACTCCGTCATAATCCTCTTTCCCAAAGCCGGCTCAATACTCGCAAGGTATCGAACGGAGCCTTCCAATCGGTTGATTCCATATCTATGCGAAAGTTCGCTTACATGACCTAAATGGTTGAGAATCCCATACTTCTTACAGTAAAAGATTTCCTGACGAAGCTTCCTTTTGAAAAATCGAGGAACGTGTGGTTGACTGTCGGATACTGAGAGTCCAGTGATGTAATGGGCCTGGCCGAGTCGAGTAGTTCGAGTCTTACGACCGTTAAGCGTAAAACCCTCAGTTTCAATTTCTGTTGCAAGTTCGCCAACGGTGGGGGACAGAAGTTCCGGAAAACGCGAGATCATCGGCATAACGGGTGTATTGACAAGCATGACGCAGTGCGAGTTGTCTGAGCCTATCATCGAGCGGCAAGGCCACGAGATTTGCTAGTAGCGGGCTTGCATGAAGCCCAAGAGCAAGTTTCCCATCTATGGTTGCGAATCTGGAAAGGATCGAAGCGGCCTCTCTTTCCAAACCGAGCCGCAAAAACTCACGCTCAAGCCAAGCGATCGATATACTTGGAAAAAAATTCTTTAGATCTGACCTGAGAATTACTGGAGCCTTACAGTGCTGTTGCGCATTGTCTCGTATTCCGCGATTGCGAACATATCCATATGCAGCTTGGTGAGGATAACGAGATTCGACGTCCCGCACAAATACTTCAAACCTTCTGGCAAAAGCTTTGTGTCCATCAGCGAGCACATCGGTTGAACATTCCCACACTATTCGGTACTCCCCCGCTCGATACGGACTTCGCTTTGGTATCAGGTGCCTTTTGTAGAATTCTGATCTGTCTCTTGCGGAAACAACCGCTTCAAACAGATTTCGCGGAATGCCAATGAATGTTGCCAGATCGGCGGCATTTGCAGCTTTCCGGAAATCAACAACGTACGGGTTGGTCATTTTGACTATTCAATGGGTGACTGGGACCAGGACTACATTTACTAGTTCCACGAGGGCGGATGCGACTCGCACCCTGAACCTTTGGTTCCCAATCACCCAAATTCCTGAGACTACACCCTTTTCTGGGAGCTGGTCAAGCTTGGAAGACGTTTTTCCATCAACTTCACTAGGGTATTAAGTTGCACGGCGTTCCCTTACACGCATGTCCATGATGCGTTCAGGTTTTGACCTTTCGCAATACACTTCGATACCCAGCTTTATAACCAAGGCGACAGCTGAAACGATCAGCGGTTTAAAGCCGATTCCCAGTCCCGTATACCCTGCAACGATTGCCGCAGTAACGTACTTTTTGTCCAAAACTGCCTGAATTCCTCCTTGAAACCATAGCTTGTAAACATCGCTAGTCGAATCGCATAAAGATCGATAGAGTACTCTTTTGAACGCACCAAAAATCGTTCTGCCCTCCGCAATTTTTTGAGATGCAATCTGAGTAGGAGGATTCAACAACTTGCGATCCTGTGCGGACAATTGTTGTTTCGCAAATTCGTGAATTTGTTTCATAGCATTCAGAACCTGCGGCGGTGTTGATTCAGAAATGATCGCATATATCTCATCTTCATTTTTTGTGGCAATTATCATACCGGCCTCATGCTGAATATTTTCGAGGTCCAGTTGTGAATCTATTCCCGGAGAAATCCTACGTAGTTCTGCCAGAGCAACTTCTTGATCGAATCGTGCAATAACCTCACGACGGAATTTGAATCGCTGTCGATCAGACCTGATTGCCTTTTGATTCTTGATCACCTTTTCAATCAGTAGCTTTGCTTCGGGGATTTTACCGGATCGAATTTTGCAAATGGCGAGGAGTGCGGTTGATTCTAAATATAGCCTGGTGTTCTTTGAAACCTTTTCCCGAATGCCCAAAAAGCCGGAGGCGGCATAATCCAATTCGCCTGCTTCCATGTGTGCTTCGAAAACTCTATTTTTGATCTGCATCAAGCGCGTGGAATGCCCCGCAGACCTTAGGAGCTCCTGGATCTCAATGGCAACAGAGTTTACATCGGTAAGCCGCCCAAGAGCGACACAGTTATCTAGGCGTCGTTCAAGAGTACGAAGTCTCTGTTTTTCAACTGTTGTTAGTTGTCTTGATTCCACAGTTCAATAATAACCGATTTGCTTGACAAATGGTATACAATTTCATTAACACTTAATGTTAATGAAATTCTACCACTTTGGACATCACATTTCGATCCGACAAGCTTCAGAAAGAATGCAATAATGACAAGCTTCTTCGTAAACGGTACGGGCAAAGACGAGGAAACTTAATTCGGCTTAGGCTTGACGATATGAAGGCAGCCTCATCGCTCTCGATTCTAAGGACTTTGCCTCAAACTCGCTGCCATGAGCTCAAAGGGAATCTGGCCAGCATTTTTTCGGTGGATCTAGATCATCCTTATCGGCTGTTATTTTCAGTCGGGAATCGACCCATCCCCAGACTTGATGATGGTGGAATTGACTGGTCGAGAGTAAACCAGATCGTAATATTAGAAATTAAGGACACACATGAGTGAATCAACAAATAAATACGCTCCCGTTCTCGTTTCACCACCCGGTCAAACGTTAAAGGAAACGCTCGATGCACTGGGAATGACACAGGTTGATCTGGCAATTCGAACTGGGAAACCTAAAAAAACCATTAACGAGATCATTCGGGGTAAAGCCGGGATAACACCAGAGATTGCCCTTCAGTTTGAGCGTGTGCTTGGGGTCCCGTCCGAATTCTGGAACTCCCGCGAGCGAATGTACCGCGATTCTTTGGTAAGGCAAAGGGAACGAAATGCGCTTAAACAACGTATCGCATGGCTTAACAAAATGCCAATTTCAGCCATGGTGAAGGCGGGATGGATTGAGAAGAAAACAGACAAAGTGGAACAGCTTAGGGAAACACTAAACTTTTTCGGGGTAGCCAGCCCCAAACAATGGCAGGAAAAGCTCAAAGAAACTCAGGCAGCCTGGTCTCAGGGTCTCGACCGCCTTTGAAGTTGATAAAGCCGCACTAGCCGCGTGGATGCGAAAAGGGAGATTGGAGGCCCAGCAGGTTTCATGCAGGAGTTTCAACGAAGCTCAATTCAAGCAATCGTTGGATGAAATTCGATCTCTCACTCCAGAACCTCCGGAAGTCTTCCAAGAGGAAATGCACAAACTGTGCGCGCAGTCAGGTGTTGCCGTGGTGTTTGTACCTGAGCTTCCAAAAACTCGAGTTTCCGGCGCCACCAGATGGTTGTCTCCTGAGTTGGCACTCATTCAGTTGAGTTTGAGGTACAAGACGGATGATCATCTGTGGTTTACGTTCTTCCATGAAGCTGGTCATATATTGCTGCACGGAAAGACTGAGATATTTCTTGAATCGTGGAGAAAGTCCCGGATCCAAAAGAAGAGGAAGCAAATCGCTTTGCCTCAAACCATTTAATTCCAACCGCAAAATTGAAACAATTCATCTCTTCCACTCGAGTTTTTAGCAAAAGAATAATCCAAGAATTTGCAGAGGAACTTAAAATTTCACCTGGTATCGTTGTTGGTAGACTTCAGCATGATGGAATAATCCCGCACTACCAATGCAATGCCCTAAAGCGGCGGTTTGTATTGAAACCTGAAACTGAATAAGATCTGTTTAGGCTGATTCCCTAATGCGCTTCGCAACTTTAAATCACCTCTTTTTTCGGCATCATACTTCGTCCGCGGAGGTGACGACAGCGAATGGTACGCCAATGGTTTCGAAGTGTTTTTGGCCGCAACGGACTTTGTCGGCTTCGCTCGTGCGGAGTTTCAGGAAGTCGCGCGTGCCTTTGGTTTCGCGGACCAGGTACAACGCCTGGCCATCGTGTTTCAGGATTGCCCAATCGGGATTGTATTTTCCGACTGGGGTGTCGATCTCGAACCAGCCGGGAAGTTTCACAAACAATTTGATGTCTTCCCTATCATCCAGTTGCTTCGCAAATTCGCGTTCGATTTCTGATTCGTACTGAACATACTCGTAAACGGATTTGTCCACCTGCAAGGCAGTCAGGTAGTTAATGATTTCTTCGTTCTTGAAGAGCATCATTTCCCACTCGGCTTCCGCTCCCGTGCCGGCCATCCGCTCATACTTGATTCCATCTACAAGCAGACCATGCAGGACATTCTTTAAGATGGCCGAAACTGTATCCATGAATCGCTGAGGATTATTGAAGAAGTCTGACAACCGACCTGACTCCTTGAGAATGCGAACCAGCGTGGAACGGGTGAGTTCTGTTTCGTTTTGAAGATACGCGAGAATGTCCGGAACGTGCCGGCTGCCGAACTCAACTCTTTCCTCGGCAACACTCGTTGCCGCAGAATCCACGCCTCCTTTCTTGACCTCCAGTTGTCCGGCTGTGACGCGGATACGCGGAATTTCAATCGGTTCCATTCTTTTGATCGCATCAACCGCCCGGCGAATCAGGTCGTCTGTTCGAAATTCCACACGGTAGGTGGTCTTGGGTTTGATGCGATTCCACAGTTCGATGAATTCATGAGTCAGAGTGACTTCCTTTTTCAGCCGATTCGTGCCGTCGTCCTTTTCCCTGCGGATGTGTCGTTCGATCTGATAAGAAGAAAGAAGGTCAATCACCGCCGGTGCCAGATCGCGAAATTGTTCGGGCAGGTTTAACTGAAAATCCTTTCGTTTCGGATCAAACGCAGGCTGAATTCGTCCCTCGGCATCGAGCATTCTTTGCTGGACCAGTGCAGTCCGGATGGTTTCGGCAGCATCGCGTCCGATTGTCTTCTCTTCTCCATCCACGACCTGCACAAGTCTTGGCGAAGGCTGTGATCGGAACCTTGCCGAATGTCACGCCGCAGTCTTCTTCATATTCGGTCTGCAGTGCGCGGGCAAAGTCTTCGTAGCTTTCGTTGGCCATGACGTAAAGCTTGTTGATGGAATCGTCAAAAACACGAAAGCCGTTCTGATTCACTGGCAAGTCGTAATCCGCGGCCAATTTCTTGCCGTTTCTTCATTGCGCTCTGTGGTTTCGTTCAAGCGTGCAAATCTGAAAGACATTCGGGTTGTCCCATCCTTCGCGCAGGGCGGAATGGCTGAAAATGAATCGAAGCGGCTCATCAAAGGATAGCAGCCGCTCCTTGTCTTTCATGATCAGGTTGTAGACTTCATCGTCGGCCTGTGTGTCGCCCCGTGTGTCCTTCAGCACACCTTTCCGGTCCTGGGCGAAATATCCGTTATGCAATTTCTCCACTGGCACCTTCAGCCACTCCAGATCGGTGATAGCGGTTGTCCTTGGCAGAATCGGCCAGCTCTCTTCAAAAAAGCGGCGAATTTTCCCTTTGTCGGCTGACCTGATCCATCGTAGTCCCGATAGTTGGCAACGCGATCGATGAAGAACAGGCTGAGAGCACCTTCATGCCGCGCCGCGGAGCTTGCAGTTCCTTTTCCAGGTGCGTCTTGACTGTGTGCTTGATTTGCGCCCGCCAGACATCATCGCGCATTCCGCCGATCTCTTCGCCCAAGCCTGAGCGTACGGCCATTGGAAAAGCGAATGTACTCATTGCCCGGTTCGGCGTTGATTTCGGCGATTTCAAAGCCATTCCTGTAGTTGGCCCGTTCGTTAGACAACATGAACAGGTCGGCTCCCTGTTTCACTGTTACCGATTTTTCTTTCGGACCCTCCGGCGGTCTGAACGTGAATGCGAAGCTTCGCTTTGATCCCTTTCTTGTAATCGATCGTTTGCACTTCGACAAAAGCATCGTTCGCGGCCCCTTCAACTGCGGCGCTGGCGACGACAATCTGCTTCACGAGCTTCAGCTCAAAAGCGCGCACTGGATCGAGTCGATAGACAAGATTGTAAGGATTCCGATGAGTGGCCGAATAGCGCAGAGTGCATAGCGGGTTCAGGGCCTTGATGGCTTCCTGCGCTTTTTCGGTTGAGTCGACGCTTTGCGGCTCATCGATGATGACGATCGGCCTTGCTGCCTGCACAAATTCGATCGGCTGACGCCCGGAAAGCTTATCGCTCTCCTTGTATATAACGTTGCTTTTCTGCTCTTCTTCGGTGCCGGTGAAGTTCTTTCGAAAGGCGTCGATGTTGATGACGAGGATTTGCAGCGTGTTGCTTACGGCAAACTGTCGAAGCCGGTTCACTTTCTTTGCGTCATAGACGAAATGCTCGAACGGCAGGTTGTTGTACAAAGCGCGGAAGTGGTCTGCTGTGATTTCGATGTTTTTCAGCACTCCTTCGCGAATGGCTACGCTTGGAACCACGATGATGAATTTTTGAAAACCGTATTGTTGGGACAGGTCGAAAATTGTGCGCAGATAAACGTACGTCTTGCCTGTTCCTGTCTCCATCTCAACAGAGAAATGAGGGCATGAACGTTCCTGATTTGCAGGCTGGTCAAATAGCTTCCAGGCCTCAAGCACACCGCGCGGATCAGGCACTTCGATGTCATTGCGCGTTTGAATGGCACGCGTGTTGGCAAGGAGCTTCTCTTCCTGCAAAAACAACCGGTTACCAACACCAAGCTCATTCCTGTCGAAAAGGTCGCCCGCATTATCGGCACGGATCACCGAATATTCCGGAGGCCCGAGTGGTTGTCCTTCAAACAACTCCGTGACGGCCGAAACGGCATCGAGCTGAAACTGCTGATTGGGATCGAATTGGAGCTTCATCGTGTTCAGACCGTCTTGAAGCTGGTGACGCCTTTGGTCTTGAAGATCTGAACCGCGTTCGCCTTGAGCTGATCGTTTCCGGCGAAACCTTCATCCAGGCAAACGATGCGTTCCGGTTTTCGCTCGGCCATAGCCCGAATCAATTCCATCGTGAGCGCCTTTTCCAGGCAGATCAGAAACAGGCCGTTTGAAACGCTGTAAACGTTCTTTCCTTCGATTGTGAGTTTTTCTACAGTAACCGTTAGCGGATAGCCGCTCTTGAGTAGAATTTCGTACAGCAAATCATCGGCCGTTCTTTCGTCACGAATGTGGTCTACATGCAAATCAAGCTGTTCCTGCAATTTGTTTGCGTCATGCTCAACTGCTGCGTGCCATGGCTTGAAGTTGGATTCCGCGAGCTTATATACGCGAAATCCACGATCCTGCTTCTTAACTTCATCTTGATCCAGCTTGTCCGCATCTTCATCGTTCAGCTTTTTAATAACTCGCCGAACTCGTTCCTTCAAAAGTTCCGAAATACTATTAAAGCCACTTTTGAACGCCTCTGAGTTTGTTTCTGTTTGCTCAGGAAGTTGGACTAGGATAAAACGAAGCTGTTTCCTCGACTCTTGGTTTAAAGCAAGAACAGCGTGGGCTGTGGTGCCAGACCCGCCAAAAAAATCGAGAACGATATCGTTTTGGTTGGTCCCAAGTTTTATAAGCTCAACTAGAAGTCTAGTAGGTTTTGGGTTTTCAAAGATATTTGCTTTTCCAAATGTACTTTGCATTTCTTCTGAGCCCTGTGTATTGAGTGGTGCGAAATCCCAAATTGTGGGCCAAGTAATACCTTCTTTGACTTCCGACAGAAAACGTTTTAATTTGGGCCGACCTTTGCCGTCCTCCCCAAAATAGATTTCGTTGTTACGTAATAGCTCCTCAATAGTTTCTCGGTTAAATCTCCAATTTCCGTTATCTCCGGGATAATGTTCTTCGCCTGTGTGAGGATTTCGAATGGGAAAATACAAAGAGGGGACATAACGCCCGCCTTTAACATTCGCCATCAAGTCCCCAGGGGCCCATGGTCCCTTTGGGTGGTTATCTGGGTTCTTGTAGCGTGCTAATTGGTCAGCTGATCTCTCACGAAGTGAGAGTCCTAAATTTGAGAGATTTTTCGCGTACAGCAGAATGTAGTCATGGTTTGCACCAATTATTTTGTCATTCGGGGGCGTGCTTCTTTTCTTCCAAATAATTTCTGCAACAAATTGTTCTTCGCCAAAAATTTCCTCACAAAGCCTCCGAAGGTTTGCCATTTCACCGTCATCAATACTGATAAAGATAACGCCGTCATCGCATAATAGATTCCGAGCAAGGTACAAACGTGGATACATCATGTTGAGCCACTTGGAGTGAAACCGTCCATCAGTTTCCGTATTCGTCCCGAACTTCTTTCCTTCAGCATCAACCTGTCCGGTGTACTCCAGATACGTCTGTAAGCTCTCGGTGTAATTGTCGGGATAGATGAAATCGTTTCCAGTGTTGTAGGGCGGATCGATGTAGATCATCTTTACCTTGCCCAGATAAGACTTCTGCAAGAGCTTCAGTACTTCCAGGTTGTCTCCTTCGATGATCAAGTTCTCGGTTGTTTCGAAGTTGACGCTTTCTTCCGGACAAGGACGCAGGGTGCCTATGCTCGGCATCTGGATCGTCTTGAAGCAATCCGCTTTTCCCGGCCAATTCATTCCGTAGCGCTCTTTGCCCACGTCAACCGTTTCGCCGAGCGCGAGCTTTAAGCGGTCAAAGTCGATCTTTCCATCTTCTGTCCGGATTTCCGGGAATAATCGCAGGAGCTCTTGGCGTTTCTCATCAGAGATATCGAATGAACGGAGGTCTAATTTTTTGGGTTCTTCAGACATGCTTTCCTTACAACTCCATACAAAATTTGATTCAAATCAAGTTCCAGCGAATGGCGAACAATTGCTCCTCTTGCAACTCGTGTTTCAACCGGTGGCTGATTTCATCCAGTAGCGCATCCTTTTGTTGGTCCACTTCCCGAGAGGCTTTATCATAAGCGCGCCAGGCTTCTTCCCGTTTCGATTCCAGCGTTCGCACGAGCCGTTGTTGTTCCAACTTTTCAGGAAGAGTGGCCGCAAGTCTTGCTGCTTTTTTTGCATCTTTTAGTGACTGATCCAGGCCTTCCAGCTCAGCTTTCAAGGAAGACCGGCGATCTTCTGCCCAGTGATCGAGTTTGTCCATCTCCGTATCGAACCAGCGACCGTTGCGATTTGTAATTTCGTCCAGAAGCTCCTTTTGGCTATCGTCTCATCAATTCATCCAGTTGTGCCCTGATCGAAGATGGGATCTCCACGGATCCTTCTTCGTGTCCGGCAAGATCGAAAAAGCGACGGCATTGCGATTCATCCAGAACTTCATCCTCATCCGTTATCCCGGCTAAGATGAGATTATCTTCTGTTTCAAGCGCCGCTGAGAGTGACTCGCGAACAGGAAAGCCATCCCGATTTCCCTCGCAATGGGGACAACACAGCGATGTTCTTTCCGGAATTCGTCAGCTCAAAGGCTACTACGCGTGATCCCGCTGGAAGGTCTTTCCCCGAGATCCAAGACTCGCTGGGCGAGTGGATGACCAACGCGGTATGTGTTCGCATCTTCGACTCCTTTTCCCATGCGGTATGGGCCTGGATGGATTGTCTCGCCCGGGAAAGGGTTCGTATGCAGCATGAAGCTGAATCCTGAGTCCTCGAAACGAGCGAATTCAGCGAGCAGATGCCGCGTAAGCCGCCAGAGCCGCTCGTTGAAACGGTCCAGCACGGCGTGGCTCTGGATCCGCACCTTTTCCACGACTTCCTGATCGAAGTTGTCCAGCAGCTTTTCGCGCGCGTCTCGCTGGCCTGCGGCGATTTCAGTTTCCAGTTCTCGCTGCAGTTGGTCGAATTCGAACTGAATCTGCTCCGGCGTTCGGCACTTCTGATAGATGGCAGCGATTCGTTTCTCGAAATCCACTCCCGATTCGACAACGCCCAGCACTTCATCGCTTGCTCCGAAAACGCCGTTGAAAAGTCGGAACTTTTCGTCCAGCAACTCGTAGATGCGCTGGTCCGCGGCGTTCTTCTTGTTGAGGAAGTTCACGACCACCACGTCAAACTTCTGACCAGTAGCGGTGGCAGCGGCCGATGCGCTGTTCGATCCGTTGCGGATTCCACGGCAAATCATAGTTGACAACGAGATTGCAGAATTGCAGGTTGATTCCTTCGGCAGCGGCCTCGGTGGCAATCAGAATACTCGCTGTGTCGCGGAAGTACTCCACAAGCGCGGCTCGCATGTCGGCGCTCGGGGAACTCGTCACGCGATCCGTTCCGGCATTTTTTTCGAGCCATTTTCTGTAAATGTCTTTCGAGGCCGGATCGCTGTTCGTTCCGTTGAACACCATTACCTTCCCAGCAAATTCGGTTTGGTTCAGTAAGTTCAGAAGATACTCTTGGGTACGGCGCGATTCTGTAAAAATGACCGCCTTCTGCTGCAACGTTGCGGCCCCCTGATTGCGCTGCGCCTCAGCGGCGGCCGCAAAGCCGCGCCGGAGAGCGGTAAGTAAAACCTCACCCTTGGAATTCTTGATGATCGAGCGCGCGAGCTGATGGAATTGCTGGAGCTGTTCTTTTTCACGGCGCAAAGCACTCAGTTGGTCGGGAGTCAGGCGATTAGAATCGGAGGGGGACTCATCCTCGTCGACTGCTTCCCATTCGTCAGCAAGCTCATCAAATTCCTCCAAATCCTCTTGCACCTGGGCAGGTGGCGAATCGACAGCAAGCGCAGCCTGTTCAGCGGCGTGCAACTTTGCAACCAAACCCTCCAATGTTCCGGAGATTGCAAACGTGGAGGAGGCAAGCAGCTTTCGGAGGATGGGTGTCATCAGTTGCCGCTGGCTTGCCGGAAGCGCATAAAGCGTCGGACGTTGCAGGTAATCCGATACCAGTGTGTAGAGTCGTTGCTCTTCTTCGGAGGGCACAAACTCCTGGACGATCGCATGGCGGTTCGTGTAGCTCACGTATTCGAGAACCTGTCGACGCAAAGTGCGCTTGCAAAGCGGCTTCAACCGCTCCTTCAATTCTGTGAAGTCAGCCTCATTTCCGAGCCGCGTGAATCGAGAGCGGTAGCTCTCCAGTTCACCGAATGCAAAGTCATCGATCATGCTCACAAGGCCGTAAAGTTCCAGAAGTGAATTCTGCAGGGGAGTGGCGGTCAGCAGCACCTTCGGATACGGGGCCGCTGCTTGTTTGATCGAAAGCGCAATCTTGCTGCTGTTTTTGTACACGTTGCGCAAACGATGCGCTTCGTCGATCACGACCAGATTCCAGGGCATCTGCCGGACGTACGGCTCTTCTGTTCGCGCGAATTGGTAGGAACAGAGAATGATAGCGTCTTGCAGGAAGGGATTGAGATTGCCGGCACGAATCGCCTCGTTGAACGTGCGCGTCTCCAGGATTACGGAAGGAAGGTAGAACTTGTCTGCGAGCTCCTGCTCCCATTGTTTCCGCAGGTTCGCCGGAACAATGACGAGCAATCGTCGTTTTCTCTCGGCCCAGTTCTGTGCCAGGAGAAGGCCGGCTTCGATGGTTTTTCCCAGTCCAACCTCGTCCGCCAGAATCGCACCCTTGGAAAATGGATTGCGAAAGGCGAAGAGGGCCGCTTCGACCTGGTGAGGGTTCAGATCGACCTGAGCATCGGCAAGCACGGCCGCAAGCTTTTCAACGCTGTCGGAGGCACAACGTCTCGTCAGCTCATGGGCAAAGTACTTGGCGTGAAAGTCGGTGATGGATCCAAGGGAGTTCATCTTTCAAAACCTACGCAAAGTTGCACATGATTTTCGCACGTTTTCGTGAAAGGATGAAGCGCTCGTTGATATTTAGAACTGAAAGCGAGGGGGACAAACTTGCTTTCCAAAGAGTCTAACAAGTCGCAAACTTCTAAGGGCTGAATTATAAACTGACTGAAGAAAGAATATTCTTGAAGTATTGAGCCACTGGAATATGTGACACAATGTCTATCCTTGACAATCTGGTTTCGATTTTCTGGCAGAGTCTCCGATCCGCTTCTTCATTACAACTGCTATGATTGCCTTCATGCTTCACAGGAACAAACCACAATCCGGAGCCATCAAATAATTTGGATGCATTTCCTCAGCTTTGAGACAGTTCGCAGATCGTCTGTTGAGACTGGTGCTTACGCCTAAGATTATAGCATAATTGAACATAGTATGTCGGCAGACAGTCGACATACTACGGACATATATGCTATATTTTGGGAATGCTCGAGAGATTAAGGGAGATCGTCGCCGGGGAAGAATTTGATTATCTCACTCTACTTCAGGCATTGAAGGAATACGATCGCCCGCGGGACAAAATCACTACGTTGTTAAAGCGCGGCGATATTATTCGCGTGAAGAAGGGGATCTATATATTCGGTAAGAGACTCTCACAGAGACCTTACTCACGAGAGGTTCTCGCGAATATGATTTACGGTCCTTCCTACATTTCTCTGGATTCGGCTCTTCAATACCATGGTCTGATTCCCGAACATGTAGAAGCTATGTCGTCTGTTACGCCCGGTAGGTCGAGGCGCTTCTCGACTCTGGTTGGACTTTTCATATACAAAAGGATTCCAATGAAGGCTTATTCGACCGGGTTTGATCAGGTGAAGCTGGACAACGGTCGATTCTTCCTGATTGCATTACCGGAAAAGGCGCTGGCCGACAAGCTTCATGCTGATCGGGGTGTTTCCATCCACAGTCAACGGGATATGAAGGACTATCTTTCGCAGAATCTACGAATTGATATGGATCAGTTAGTCAAAATGGATTCCAAACTGGTTGCGGACATCGCAAATCGTTATCGTTCAAGGAAAATACGAATCCTTAGCCAGGTTATGTTGAAGTTACAAAAAGCATCATGAATCCTGCAATTGCACGTATGCTCGAACGGTATGATGGTCGCAGTGTGGAAGATTATGTTCGCGCTTTGAGAGAAATTTTGCAGGAAGTTGCTCTGCTTGGATTGTGGCGCGGAAAATTTTTTGAGAAGGCTGCTTTTTATGGCGGAACTGCGCTTCGCATTGTCCACGGTCTCGATCGGTTCTCTGAAGATCTTGATTTCACGCTTCTAAAATCTTCGCCGGAATTTGACATCGAACGTTATCTGGAAATCTTGGAGCGAGAAATTCTTTCCTATGGATTTGAAGTCAGCGTGGCGAAGCGTCACAAAACAACCACAAGCGCCGTACAATCCGCATTTGTAAAGGCAGATACCGCAACGCATCTGTTGACGATTGAAGCAGAGGACCGAATTGTTGCTCAAATCCCGGCCGGTCAAACGGTGAAGATTCGGATTGAAGTTGATACGGATCCGCCACCAAACTTTGAAACAGAGACTCGGTTTCGTCTACAGCCAATTCCGTTTTCCGTTCGTATTGTTACCCTACCGGATCTGTTCGCCGGCAAGATGCACGCAGTTCTATGCAGGCGTTGGAAGACTCGCGTCAAGGGCCGTGATTGGTATGATCTGGTCTGGTACGTGGCGAATCATCCTGAACTCCATCTGGAACATCTCCGCGAACGGATGATCCAGACTGGTCACTGGAATAGAAAAGATCCACTCGCAAAAGATAAATTCTATAAACTTGCTGAAGATGCCGTCGACAAGCTGGAAGTGAATCAGGCAAGAAAAGAAGTGGAGCCGTTTGTAAGAAACCCTGAGGCGCTAGAAGTTTGGTCAAAGGAATTCTTTCGCGACATTTTTCGTAGAATAAAATTTGTATGACATGGTTTAAAAGACAGACACCCTTACGAAGACCCGAAAATTGCCTTTAGCGCTGCTTTGTGGTTGTAGCCAATTCGCGGTAACGGCAAAGGGCGTTAGCAAGTTTCATCTGATGCGGCGTTTTGCATTCCGGTTCGAACAAGCGTGGACTTGCAACAAGAATGCAAGCGCATCTCGCGCGAGATGTAGCAACATTGAATCGATTCAAGCTGTACAGAAACTCCATCCCATGTGGGGCCTCTTCTGGTGATGAGGTCGTCAGCGAATAAATCACTACCGGAGCTTCCTGGCCCTGAAACTTATCGACCGTTCCGACTCGTGCGCCGGCAATCCGCGCAGCAATTTTGAAAACTTGTGCGTTGTAAGGTGCAACAATCAAAATGTCATTGAGGGTTAATGGTTTGGATTCGCCATTCTCATCTACCCACGAAACACCAGGCCGGTTTAACTCCTTCACAATTTCAGCAATCCGATCCGCTTCTTCATCACAACTGCTCTGATTGCCTTCATGCTTCACAGGAACAAACCACAATCCGGAGCCATCAAATAATTTGGATCCAATGAGTTTCTGTTGAGCTAACTGTTCGCGCGGGTTCAGCTTGCTTTCGTAAAAAAGTTCCGACGTCAGATCGCAAATGGCAGGGCACAATCGCCACGTTTTATCCAGGAACAGTCCAAGTTCAGCAGGCATTGTTTGATTCTCGCCAAGGATATGTTGAAGGGCAGACACCGCAACTCCCGGCGGATGGGTACCCTGCAAAGGTTGTTCAAGCTGCTGCGGATCGCCCAGTAACACGATGTTCTTTGCGGCTTGCGAAACCGCGAGGACGTCCGCTAACGACATCTGACCGGCTTCATCTACAAAAAGCACGTCTACGGATTCCGCGTATTCCGGACGCGACCACAACCATCCCGTGCCTCCTGCCAACTGCACGGAACCATCTTGCAGGCCTGAGATGATGTCTTCATTGTTTGATGTTTCTCGAATGAAACGATTTTGGACTTCCGATTCTTCCACAACTTTCTGCATACATCGGGTCCGTATCTTTTCATTCCTGGCGGCTTTAACTGATTCTTCCATCAGCTTCCGGATTACTTTATGACTGACAGCAGTAATTCCAACTTTCTTTTTCTTCTTGAGCAGTTCGCAGATCATTCGCGCGCCTGTAAATGTTTTTCCTGCGCCAGGTGGTCCCTGGATCGGCAACAATCCGCCGTCGAGTTCCAGAACGATCCTTCTTGCTTCCGAAACGATCTCGACTTCTGGTCTGCAAAGCTGCAAGCCATCAGTCTTCATTCGCGGGGCTTTCCTAAGCAAAAGATCACGAGCAGCGCGATATTTTCCCGGCGCATCAATTCCGTTGTCTGCGATCCAGGCGCCAAGCCTCAATAGAGACTCAGGACGTACTTCGTCCTGAATGAAATCGAAGGCAAAAACAGATGTTGGATGGAGCTTCGCCGTATCGCGCCGCTTTTTTACATCAATCATGAGCCGTGCAGCATCCATTGCAATCACTGTTCCAAATTTGCCTTTACGCGTTTCGAGCGAATCGCCTTCACGGATTTCTGTATCCTGCACAGGGAAGCTGTACCGGTGAATAGGACAAACGTCCGTTCCACCTGCTCGTTTCACAAATTCCATACCTGATATTGCTGCTCGCTCGCGAAGGAGTTCGTCATCGGACAACTCTCGAAGGCGAAAGAACTCCCACCAGGTGGCTTTCAACTCACGACGGTGCCACTCCAGCATATGTGCAATGAGCCAGACCGCGTGTTGTTCCGGAGCTCTGTTCTGAAGGATCGACCGGCACATCTCGCAGCAGGCGTTCCATCAGAAGAAGCACTTGCTGCCGGCGCTCGCCAACTGCTTCGCTTGGATCACCTGTTCGTGGAACCGGACGTTGAATTTCTTTGCCGTCGCGCAGGACATCGGCTCTGACCTTTTCGAGCCAGTTTCGCAGGTAAAGCGTCGAAAGGCAGTCTTCGCGATTGTAGGCTTCAACCGTTTGGAAGATTTTTGATGGCAGGCCATCGATATCATTCAGCTCCAGCGCGCACTCCAGAGTCTGCTTATCGCGACTCGCATCTCGCAGATCCGTCTTCCGTTGAAATCCAAAAAATATTTCGAGATCCTTCAATGAATATCGTTCGACACTTGCGCGGAGCGTCTGCTTCAAGATTCCGTAAAGATCGATAAACACACCTGCTGTCAGCAATCGATCCATTTCATCTTCTTTGGATGCATAGCGTCCCATCAACCTCTTTAATGCAGTGGGCTCATAATGCGAAAAATGATAGATGTGCAATTCGGGAAATCGCGAACGCCGCTCCATCACCATGTCCATGAATGTTTCAAACGTTTGCTTTTCATTCATTCGATCGAGCGCCCAATGCGCTGTGTAGTTTGCTTCGCTCGCATCGTTTAGCGTAACGTAACCAAGGAGATATTCGATGCCGCCTTCATCCACAAAGGGATCCGATTCGAAATCCAGAAAGATGTCCCCCTGCGATGGTTCCGGCAGTCGCGCAAGACCGTGCTGTGGTTCCAAATCCAGCAATTCATATACCGGTTTGCCATTTGTCCGGTACTGAAATTGAAGCCGCGCCTGTTCCCGGATTTTGATGAAGGATTCAGCAGAACCGCGGTTCGGACGAAACTCAAGGGGCAAACTCATGTTCGCAAGATTTGCGAGTGTATTGATCCCAACCCTTCGCAATTCACCGATCTGCAATTTTGAAGTTCCAGCAACAAACGCGAGGTGATCATCTTTTCTCCGGCGATCATTACAAAGAGGCCACCAGTCACAGATTTCACACTGTTCAACTGGTTCAGGATAAGTTTGTACCGCCTGCGGCTCGCCGGCATTCTTTTCCAGATTCCTTTTCACAAACCTGTAATATGCCAGATAGTCCTTCACCCGAAATGTTTCGCGCTGAAAATTTCGTCCTGGTACGACAACATGCATGGATTCCGGCATGCATCCCTGGATCTTCGCCAAAAGCTCTGAATACACGCAGAGTTGCAGAATCGTCCCTGCTTTTGTTTCGCGCGACAGCTTTGTATCGATTACTTCATAAGACCAGTTCCCGAGCTTGCTCGGAGTTTCAACGCTAAACAGAACGTCAGCACGGCCGCGCCACTTGCCGGACTCAAGATCCGCCTGCGCGATCACCTTTATACCGCGCTTCATTGCATCAAATGTTCGCTCGAAACCGCCCTCCGCCTGCTCAAGCACCTCGTACCCTTGTTCTTTCAAATACGCTAAGTAATCGGCCTCATGTCTTACCCCGCGTTCCTCAAGAGCATCGCGCCCCGGATCGTTTCGGAATATCGGCCTCAGCTCCTTTCGCGCAACAAGCAAGTCCAGCATCGTCAGGTGCCTGCAAGCAAGATGCTTGGCGAGATCACTTGCGGATAGTTGGATTTGATCGTTTAGGATTCGCATAAGATCAAAGCCCTAATCTAGTGTATATGTGATTGATCGCGCTGAAGACCAAATTCGTTTTCTTAATAACATCCTGAACCTTTTGGACGATTCGGTGAAAGATGGGTCTGACGTCAACTATCTTGGTAAGACCGCCCTTGGTGGACAAATTTCAGGGGCAGGAAGCACCCGTAGTGATTTACACAATTAACGTTGCAACATCGCGTGCGAAATGCGCTTGCATCCTCATTGCGAGTCCGAGGTTATTGGAACCGGAGTGCAGAACACCGCATCAGATGAAACTTGCGAACGCGCTTTGCCGTTATCGTGAATTGGCGAGAATCATTTAGAATTAGCCTATTCATGATTGGTAAGACGCTCAACCATTTCAAAGTCCTCGACCATCTGGGCAAGGGTGGAATGGGCGAAGTTTACGTTGCCGAAGACCGCAAATTGAAGCGGAGAGTTGCGCTCAAAGTCTTACCGGAAGAGGTGGCACGGGATCCCGCTCGTTTGGATCGGTTCCAGCGCGAAGCCGAATCTATTGCCGCGCTGAATCATCCCAACATCGTAACGATTTATTCCATCGAAGAAGCCGATGGAATTCGCTTCCTGACGATGGAGCTTGTCGAAGGCGAAACGCTCACTCAATTGATTCCTTCGAATGGATTAGATGTCGAAGCCTTCCTTCGTTTCAGCGCACCGGTTGCCGAAGCACTTTCTGCTGCCCATGAAAAAGGAATCGTTCATCGCGATTTAAAGCCGGGCAACATCATGGTGAGCCACGAAGGACGAATCAAGGTACTCGACTTCGGTCTTGCCAAGCTAATGCGGGATGATTCCGATCCGGATTCCTCACGCATGGAAACACACGCGCAAACGGAAGCGGGGATTGTTCTGGGGACCATGCCTTACATGTCGCCGGAGCAGATTCAGGGAAAAAGATTGGATCACCGGTCCGATATTTTCTCTCTTGGAATTATTTTTTACGAAATGCTTACAGGACGCCGCCCCTTTCACGGAGATACTTCGGCAGAGCTGATTTCCTCCATTATGCGAGATACACCCGGACCGGTCGGTGATTTGAAGCCGGGCACGCCGGAACATTTGGAGCGAATCATCCGCCGTTGCTTGATGAAAGATCCGAAAGATCGCTATCAGACTGCGCGCGATGTGTACAATGAATTACGCGAATTGAAGGCAAGCAGCGGATCATCCCCAAGGCCGGCGCCCAGTTCCGCGTCCGGCGGAAATTCGATAGCCGTCTTGCCTTTCACGAATATGAGCTCGGATGATGAAAATGAATATTTCTGTGACGGCCTGGCGGAAGAACTGCTCAATGCGCTGGCGAAGATTGATGATTTGAAAGTCGCGGCGCGGACATCTTCATTCTCTTTCAAGAATAAAAACGCGGATGCCAGCCAAATCGGAAAGGCTTTGCACGTCAAAACAATTCTGGAAGGGAGCGTCAGGAAATCGGGGAATCGGCTGCGCATTACGGTGCAGCTCATTCATGCCGCAGACGGTTATCATCTCTGGTCTGAGCGTTACGACCGCGAGATGAAAGACATCTTTGACGTGCAGGATGAAATCACACTTGCGGTTGTCGATGCGCTGAAGGTAAAGCTGTTTGGCGAAGAGCAGGACGCCGTACTGAAGCGTCACACGAGGAACCCCGAAGCGCACGAATTCTATCTCCGAGGTCTTTTTTACTTCAACAGGTTTACGCCTGACGATTTTCAAAAAGCCAGCGAGAGTTTTCGCCAGGCCATCGCCATCGATCCGCGCTACGCATCGGCTTACGCCGGGCTGGCCGACGCTTATACCGAACTCTCCTTTTTCTCTTTCTCGTCGAGTGAAACGATGCCGAAGGCGAAAGAAGCAGCCAACAAGGCGTTGGAACTCGATGACAGGCTGGCCGAAGCTCACAATTCCCTGGCGATCATCAAAATGTACTTCGACTGGGACTACGCCGGCGCAGAGCAGGAGTTCAAACGCGCCATCGCTCTCAATCCTGGCAGCGCTCTGATTCATATGTGGTATGGCTGGTATCTGGGCTTGATGGGGCGCTTTGATGAAAGCTTCAAAGAGATGCAGGGTGCGCAGGAGCTAGATCCGTTGTCCGCCGCGAACAATAGCGGTATTGGCATCGTCTTCCATTGGTCGCGACAACCTGAGCGCGCAATTGAACAGTTTCGAAAAGTGCTTGAGCTGAATCCGAACTATCTCATCGCCCGCAGCTTCCTCGCTGAGGCGTATGAACAGAAGGGCGACTTCGTTTCGGCTATTGCGACAATCGAGAAGATACAGCAAGCAGAAACCGACCCTCTTACCTTATCAACCGTGGGATA
This sequence comes from uncultured bacterium, assembly GCA_963771165.1. Classification (GTDB taxonomy): domain Bacteria; phylum Acidobacteriota; class HRBIN11; order JAKEFK01; family JAKEFK01; genus JAKEFK01. The sequence goes on from CAVYSN010000012.1 coordinate 30,594, forward strand.
CGTGTATGCGAAATCCGGAGACCGTCACAAGGCGCTGGAGATTCTGAATGAGTTTGTGAAGCGATCGAATCAGGAATACGTACCGGCTCTTAACTTCGCACAGATTTACGCGGGACTCGGTGATCAGTCGCAGGCTCTTGCGTGGCTTGATAAGGCCTGCAACGAGCGAGCGGTATGGATTCCCTTCTTGAAAGTGGATCTGAAATTCGATCCGCTGCGCTCCAACCCCCGCTTTCAGGAGTTGCTGAAGAAAGCCGGCTTTCCGGCAGTGTGAAGAGATTTTTAACCGCCAAAGCGCCAAGAACGCCAAGCATGCCCAAGCAAAAAAGGCAAATCCTTATAAGACAAAATACTAATATCGATAGATCAAGAATAAACAAAGTTACCATTGTGCTGTGCCCGAAATGCCGCACTTAGATGACGATTGTCTCGGTGATCAAAAGACGTCGCCGTCATCGATAAAATTCTTTCGCATCTGCAATACAAGTTCGAACCGCTACCTCTTGCTGGCGCACGACCTCCACCCGTTACGCCCAGTTAGTTCAAAGATGGCCAATCGATCTGCCAATTGACTTACGATATTCCAATCGATAGAATAAACGTATTACAATTACTAAATGGAGCATATATATGTCTACCGTAACGGTATCGACAAAATATCAGATCGTAATCCCCAAGAAATTCCGTGAGATGTTGAAGCTTCACCCGGGACAAAAAATCCAGATCCTTCAATATGAAGGAAGGCTTGAATTCATTCCGATCAAACCGATCAAGAGCTTAAGAGGTTCGTTGAAAGGAATCGATACCACGATTGAGCGAGAGGCGGATCGCTTATGAACGTTGTAGATTCCTCCGCCTGGCTGGAGTACTTCGCGGATGGTCCCAATGCAAAAGCCTTCGCAAATGCGATTGAGGATTTGGACCATTTAATCGTGCCCACACTTTGCCTTCTTGAAGTTTTCAAGAAGGTTCTAACGGAGAAAGGCGAAACCGCCGCACTGGAAAAAGTGGCACAGATGCATCAAGGGAAGATCATTGATCTCGATGCCTCAATTGCCATAAATGCAGCGAAACTAGGATTCTCCTTCAAATTACCTCTGGCCGACAGTGTGGTTCTGGCAACCGCTCGTATGCATCAAGCCGTTTTGTGGACCCAGGATGCTGATTTTGAAGGCATCGAGAGAGTCAACTATTTTCCCAAAAAGAAATTGAAGTAACAATTCTTGTGGAACCTGCAGGAAGTCGCAGGTTTGCAAAATGTCTTTTCCACGGGACATCAACCGTTTTTATTCCAACTCCAAGTTAGGGGCGAGTGATGTGAACATGAAACGTCATGTTGAAGGCGCCTTTGTTCGGATTGGGGGCATTTTTACCTTTGACATTCACAAAGTAATTCAGACGCGTGCGAGTTTTTTCCGGGACTCGTACTTCCGTCCGGTTTTACATATAAAGGAAACAACCGGATGTGCTAAGCAAGTGATGTGCTAGACTGACTTCACCACATAGAGGAGGCTACTCATGAAAAAGTACATACTCGTTCTGTTTCTAACTTTTGGTTTTGCCTTCACGCTATTTTCGGCAGAAGGCCCGAGTCCTGTCGGTGAGGCGTGGGTAAAAGCATTTACCGCTAATGACCTGGAGGGTGTAATGGCGCTTTATGCTCCGGATGCCCATCTATTTCCGCCGGACGAAGTGGAAGCAGTAGGAACGGAAGCCATCCGCGCAAATTATTCCGGGATGATGAAGAGCTTTACCGTCAAAGAAGCGAAGATACTGGATGCGCATCACGAGATCGCAGGAAACCTGTGTTTTTCCTGGGGACGTTTTTCTGTTACGTTGGTTCCAAAAGCAGGCGGCGAACCGGTTACAATGGAAGGTCGATTTAGTGACGTATCGCGAAACACAAAAGGGAAATGGCTCTACATCGTCGATCACGCATCGGTGAATCCAATTCCGCCACAGGCACAGACGCAACCTGCAAATCAGTAGAAGCGTTGGAGACCCACAGGATACTTAGATATAAGAATTTGCTTTTTTGGAGCAGGCATCGCGACATGCGAAATGCTCACAGAGTTGAGCTACTGTTTCGCTAACCGAAACGCAGCCATCTCTTCGCCGTTTCGCACGAGCAACACATCATCCAGCAGAGCGAGGATCGCGGCGCCCATCAGCCAGTTCACAAACCAAAGATCAGCAATTCTGCCCCGGGCCCTCGCCGACTCGCGAATTGTTAATGGATGATCACAAATGTGTAAATTGTCAGATCGTTTGTCTCATTGGTGTAACACTCCCATTACTCTCAAGATCCGCGACAATATTTCTGACATCGTCGCATTGGCCTGTATCGTTGTTCCCCTGGTGAGACATGGCCAGGGTTCCCTCCGTCGCTGATTCTGGACTGAAACTGGCACGTTCCTTGCCTTATCAACATTCACAAGGGATTTTTAGCGTTCAGAACGTCTGGCGTAAGAATTTCCTCGAAGTGTAACAAATCCAGCAGGCGTTGAATTGAGGAACACGGGTAACTGTTCTGTATTTTCCGGCGTTTGAGCGTTTGAGTCTGAAAAGACGTGTTGATCGAGGTTAATGGAAAGACATCAAAATCCCACCCTTACGGATACATCTAATAGACACACACTCCACCCGTTGTTCTTACCACAGTGCAGCAGGCACTCTTGCCTCACATCTATTTTTCCTGAGGGTCCACAGTGAATTTTACAGGGAATAATAGCAGGATTGTTTTGTATTCTCCGGGTATGGTGGGATTAGGCCATATTCGTCGCAATGTTGCCATTGCCGAAGCTTTATCCCGATCTTCTCTAAATCCTATCATTCTGTTGATTGCAGAAAATCGCGAGGCGGCCGCGTTTCAGATTCCGAAGGGAGTCGATTGTGTAACGTTGCCTGCATATAGAAAGGATTTGGATGGGCAGCAGTCGCCCCGCTATTTGAATATTGACCTCGATCATTTAATCCGAATTCGCTCGCGGATTGTTGCCTCGGTGATCGAAGAATTTGCTCCTCACATCTTGATCGTGGATCATCTTGCACGCGGTGCGTTCGATGAACTCGATGGCGTTTTGTACAGGCTAAAACGCAAGCACAATACGAAATGCATACTGGGCCTTCGCGATATCCTTGGAGATCCTGAGGACGTTCGAAAAACATGGAAAGATGCTCGAACCATAGAAACAATAAGAAAATTTTATGATTTTATCTGTGTTTATGGGGACCCTAAAATTTGTAATTTGATCACTGAGTACGGTTTGAGCTCCGAGCTTCAGCCCAAGATACGGTACATGGGGTACCTGAATCGGCGCGCTTCTCTTCCACAAGCAATAGAGCAAAATCACGATCCTTTTCCCGCGTTGAACTTACCTGAAGGACGCCTGGCTCTCTGTCTACTGGGGGGAGGTCAGGATGGAAAGCGGCTGGCCGAATCCTTCGCGATGTGCCGGCTTCCGGACAACATGAACGGGATTATTATTACGGGCCCTTTTATGTCTCAGGACGGACGGAGAAGATTGTATGAAATCGCTGCCAATCGTCCGAGACTACGGGTGCTTCAGTTCATAGGTGAACCTATTTTGTTGTTGAATCGGGCCGACCTTGTGGTTTCCATGGGTGGATACAATTCTGTTTCTGAAATTCTCTCCTTTGAAAAGAGATCTTTAATCGTGCCTCGTGCGAAACGAGCTCCGGAGCAATCCATTCGAGCGGAGCGTCTGCACCGGTTCGGTTTGATTGATTTTCTCCCGAGTGAGAATCTGAGTCCCGAGGCAATCACATCGTGGTTGAACGGAGCTGAAGCAAGTGCCATTCGCGTTCGTGAACAAATTAATATGAATGGTCTGGAATGCGTCTCATCGCTGTTGAAAAAGCTGTTACAGGCAATCTCCGAAGAATCACGGGAAGCCGGCATCCTTAGAATTGAACCGGCCTTTCCTTAATCTCCGTTACTTACAAAGGAACAATGGATAAAGAAGAAAGCCTTCGCGTTGCATATGTAGTAAAGAGATATCCGAGATTTTCAGAAACATTTATCGTTAACGAGATTTTAGCGCACGAAGCTGCCGGGTGGGAGATTGAAATTTTTTCATTGTTGGCACCGGAAGATACACATTTTCAAGATACTCTTGCAAGGGTTCGAGCACCCGTTCACTACCTTCACGCCGATAGCTTAAAGGCAGTCGATTTTTGGGAATCACTGGCCGAAGCGAGTGAATTGATTCCGGATCTCTGGGAAAAATTGGAACGAGCTCGCGATCAGGAAGCACGCGATGTATGCCAGGCTGCTATGCTTGCACAAGCGGTCCGGGAACGAGCAATTCAGCACATTCATTGTCATTTCGGAACTTCTGCCACCAGCGTCGGACGCTTAGCATCACAGTTTGCAGAAGTACCGTACACGTTTACCGCCCACGCAAAGGACATTTTCCACGAGGATGTTGAAAAAGAGAAGCTGATGCGTAAAATTGCGGATTCTTCAGCCGTCATTACGGTTTCCAATTTTAATCTTCAGTACATGCGAGATGAATACCTGGCGGATCCTTCAAAACTATTCTGCATACACAACGGGCTGGATCTGGATCGATTTCCGTATGAATCGCCATTGCACCGTCCTCCCAAAATCGCCGCCGTGGGACGGCTCATTGAAAAAAAAGGATTCGCAACTCTGATCGAAGCAAGCTCTCTACTGAGAGAACGCGGCACGCGATTTCACTGCGTAATCATCGGAACGGGCGAACTGGCTGAAACTCTTCAGGCGCTTATTGCGCGCTTTCGTTTGAATTCGATTGTGGAACTGAAAGGGCCGCAGCCACAGTTTGAAGTAATCCGGCAGGTTCAAGATGCTGCAGTGCTGGCTGCGCCATGCGTGATCGGTTCGGATGGAAATCGTGATGGGTTACCCACGGTGCTTCTGGAAGCAATGGCATTAGGGACTCCTTGCATTTCAACGGATGTGACAGGAATTCCTGAGGTGATCATTCAGGAACGAACTGGCTTGTTGACGCCTCAGGGCGACGCCCCTGCTCTGGCTGATGCTTTAGACCGGATGCTGAAGGACGCGGATCTGAGAGTGCGTTTGGCCGATGAAGCGCGCCGGCTGGTAGAAACCGAGTTTGATGTTCATCGAAACAGTGCGGCCTTGCGTTCGCTTTTTCTTTCCGTACATCAATTCTCACGAAGAGAGCAGGTAGTTAGATGAGGTTCGCTTACGTTTGCGCTGACCGTGGCGTTCCAGTATTCGGGAACAAAGGTTGCTCTGTCCATGTTCAAGAGTTTTTGACAGCGGCTTGCGAACTTGGGATCCAGATCGACTTGTTCGCGGCGAATTCCGGCGACTTAACAAAGTTGGCTTTTGCGCGTAGGACACCGGAGATACGGATCCAGGCGCTTCCTTCTTCGCCGGCACACAACCGCGAGCAGCGGGAAAAAGCTGCATTTCATTCGAATCAAGGCATAAGGGAAACATTGCATTCTGCAGGGCCGTTCGATTGTATTTATGAGCGCTATTCTTTGTGGAGCTTCGCGGCAATGGAGTATGCACGGCAGATTGGTATTCCGGGACTGCTCGAAGTAAACGCGCCGCTGATTGAGGAGCAGCAGGCTCACCGCGGTTTGATCGATCGAGATGGAGCAGAATCTGTTGCCGCCCGTGTATTCGAAGCAGCAACGAAGATCGTTGCCGTTTCCGCGGAAGTAGCAAAGTATTTGCAGAAGCGTTTTGTTCCAAAAGAAAAAATTGTGGTCGTGCCGAACGCGGTGAATCCCTCCAGATTTCCGGTCCCTCCTTCGTTGCCTGCCGCCGCTGGAATTTTTACCATCGGGTTTCTCGGTTCTTTAAAGCCTTGGCACGGACTGTCCGTGCTGGCAGAGGCATTTCATCTGCTTGTCAGGAAGGACCGGGATTGTCGTTTACTCGTTGTTGGAGATGGACCGCAGCGCAGCCAATTGGAAGCGGATCTAAAGAGGCTCGGTGTTTTCAGCTCGGTAACATTTAGCGGAGCTGTCCCCCCCGAAGAAGTACCTGGATTGCTGGCTTCTATGGACATTGGTGTTGCTCCATACGCTGAAGAGCAGAATTTCTATTTTTCTCCTTTAAAAGTTTACGAATATATGGCAGCAGGACTTGCTGTCGTAGCGAGCCGTGTAGGTCAGATTGAAGAGGTTCTGCAGCACGAATCTTCCGGTCTGCTTTGTTCGCCAGGCAACGTTATAGAACTCGTGGAAGCAATGATTCGGTTGAAAGAAGATCACGAATTTCGCAGCAAAATGGGTGAAAAGGCTCGCCTTTCTGTCCTTGCGGAACATACCTGGAAAAAAAGAGTTCAGCAAATCCTTGAATGTGTCTCCATTCCTGAGCAGGATGCTTCGATTGAGGTGTACAGCTGATGGCACGCAAGAAAAAGATTCAAAAATCGGTACCGAGTCTGTACCGGCTCGTTCGCCATTTATGGCCCTACGTCAAGCGGCATCGGATGCTATTGATCGGCTCCTCTCTTGCTCTACTTGCGGAGGTCTTGTTCAGCCTTCTGGAACCATGGCCTTTGAAGTGGGTTCTGGACGAAATAACAGAAAAACAGGACGCGGCGGCGAACGTCTCACGGATCATTTTATTAGCTGCAGTCGGTGTCCTTTTGTTTACCGGTCTCCGCAGTTTTTTCGATTATCTGCAGGCGATGGGGTTTGCTTCCATTGGAAATTCTGTTCTGGCTCAAGTCCGGAGCGATGCATACCGCCATTTGCAACGGTTGTCTCTTTCGTTCCATAACAAGTCGAAAACCGGGGATTTGACTCTTCGATTAACAGCAGACGTCAACCTGCTAAAAGACATCGCTGTGACTGCTGCGGTGCCAGTCGTAATCAACCTTCTTGTACTGCTTAGCATGATCATCGTGATGTTCTGGCTAAACTGGCGTCTGGCTCTCGTTGCTTTTTGTTGTTTGCCTGTTTTCTGGCTCGTAACCGCGAGTTTCGGGAAAAAGATTCGCGATTCAGCCAGGAAGCAAAGAAAACGTTCCGGGAACATGGCCGCCACAGCGTCAGAATCCATTTCCGCAATTAAAGTTGTCCAGGCTCTTTCCTTAGAGAATACATTTAGTGAAGTATTTGCAAATCAGAACAACAAAAGTCTGGAAGTCGAAATGAAGGAGGCAAAATCTGCAACAAAGCTAAAGCGCTCCGTGGATGTGCTGACCGCGGTTGTAACAGGCCTCGTCCTCTGGTACGGATCGACCCTGGTGGTTCGCGGATTACTCTCTGTGGGTGGATTGGTTCTCTTTCTGGCTTATTTAAAAAAGGCATACAAGCCGCTGCAGGACCACTCCAGATATACGGCGAGACTTTCGAGAGCTTCCGCCGCTGGAGAACGGATTCTGGAAATATTTAACGAAACAGCAGATGTGAAAGATTTGCCAGGAGCAATTCCCGCTTCGAAGTTCAGGGGGCACATTCGTTTTGAAAACATCAACTTTTCTTATGATCCTGTAAAACCCGTTTTAAGCAACGTCAATATGGAGATTCTTCCAGGCCAGCATGTAGCGATGATCGGGCCTTCCGGCGCCGGAAAATCCACTCTGGTCAGCCTGATTCTGCGACTGTACGATCCTCTGACAGGCCGTGTCTGTATCGACGGTCGCAATATTCGAGATTACACGCTGCAAACCCTGCGCTCTCAAATCAGCATCGTTTTACAAGACAGCATCCTGTTTGCTACCACGGTTTGGGAGAACATCTCTTACGGCGCACCCGAATCGACCCGGCAAGAGATTATTGACGCCGCAAAGCTGGCCAATGCTGATGAATTCATTCGGCAACTCCCGAATGGTTACGACACAATTCTCGGAGAAAGAGGCGTCACTCTTTCAAACGGGCAGAGACAACGAATTGCCATCGCCCGGACTGCTATTCGCAAAGCGGCGATCCTAATTTTCGATGAGCCCACTATCGGATTGGACGAAGAGAATGAACGCACCGTTATTCAGGCCCTCGAACGCCTTGCCATCGACCGCACGGCGCTTTTCATCACGCATGATCTCCAATTGGCCAGCCGAATGGATTTGCTTTTTTATGTTGATGAAGGAAACATCATAGAAAGCGGGACCCATCAGGAATTGATGGCCGCGCGGGGGCGCTATGCGAACCTGTATCAATTACAGCTTCGTACTTTCAATCCTGTTCGCGCACGATCGTTATCGTAAATCTAAAATATCTGTGCAAGAGAGTTTTGGAACCCCTACGGTTCTTAAGTTATTTCTGAATGCAAACGATGATTGCTGAGTTAAAAGCCCGTGGATATTCCGCGGTAGCCGGTGATTTCTCCACCGGGAGGCCGGATCAATCTGCGATGCTGCTCAGGTCACCGACACATTCGCAATTGATTGGAAAACGTTACAGCCTGGAGCGTGGCCCCGCAGTTTTTCAAAGCATGGTCCAATTATGGAATTCATCCTTTGGTGAAACGCGGAAGCCACCAGGATTGCCAAGACCCGTGGAATACATTGAAGACTGCAGAACACTCATCATGGAATACATTCCCGGCAAGCCCTTTGCGGAACTCTTTCCAAATGAGGCTCCGTTTGAACAATCGGTGATGCTACTGGTGGATTTGCATGAATCGAATGCCAGACCGGTGAAACGGCGGGATCAACCCGGCATCCTACGATCGATTCGAAGGAAGGCGTTAAGCGTCAAAGACTATGATCAGGAGTACGTTCCTTCTTTCCTAAAACTGGCAGAGCAATTGGCGGAGGCAAGTGTTCCGGACTCAGAACTTGTCCCTTCGCACGGAGATTTTTCTCCAAGGAATCTCCTGGTAGCCTCCGATCGCGTGGCTCTGATTGATTGGGACCGTTTTCAATGGGCGGATCCGGCGCGTGACGTTTCGTATTTAGGACTGTGGTTTTGGATGTTCGGGCTTCGCAGAGGCTTTCCGGACTGGTCTGCTTCAAAAAAGATCATTGCGCAGTATCAGGAATTGCGCCCTGCTTCCTCTGTTGCGGAACGAATTCATTTTCACAACGCAGCAGGCCTTGTCAGAATCGCTCATAGCATTCTGCAATTCTGGCCTGACGATAAAAAATGGATTCCGCAAATTCTTGCCGAAGCCTCCGCGCAGATTTCGAAGAGAACCAAATGCTAAAGATCACCGTTCTGAGTCATGATCTTTCTTCCAACGCAGTGATGCGCGCGCATCGTATCGCTGAAGCAGTCCGAACTTTTGCAGAAGTAAAATTGATAGGCCCCATTAATGATGAGCCATGGCCAGCGCTTCCTACTGCTGTACCCGGTCTGTTTACTGTTCCGAAGCAGCGGTTTCCGGCTTTTTATTCCTCTTTTCAACAATTGGTCGAGGCTGCGAATGGCGATGTCCTGATTCCGGTAAAACCGCATCTGGCCTCTTTCGGCGTGGCACTTTTGGCCGCGGAAAAAAGAAGTACTCCCGTGATTCTGGACATTGACGATCTTGATACGGCCCTGGTGCCGGAATCGGAGTGGGAGCACAATCCCTCCGTCACCGACCTTTCCAGACCGGGATCTGCAATCTACTTGTCTTTGCTTACGCGAGCAACTGCGGCTGCTTCGCAAATCACGGTTTCGTCTACAGCATTGCAGACACGTTTTGGCGGAACAGTGATTCTGCATGGCTGCGATACCGCCCGGTTTGATCCTAGCCTGTATGATCGCGAGGTGGAGCGCCGCAAATTTGGTTTTGACTGCCGCGTTGTCTTGTTTCCGGGTACCGTTCGACCGCATAAAGGACTGTATGAATTGGCAAAAGCCATGCGTTCCATCAAGGATGTCCGTTTGTGCGTCACATGCCGTCCGGCTGATCTTATGGATCCTGACTGGGATGCGTTCCCATTGATGAAAATTCCGTTTGTCCCGTATTCATCGCTGCCTGGCTTGCTGTCAGCCGCTGATATTATCGCCATACCGCAGCTCAATTTGGATGCAGCGATTTATCAGACACCGATGAAAGTATTTGAGGCAATGGCGATGGCTAAACCGGTGGTCGCCAGTCGAATTGGAGATCTTCCTGAGATTCTCCGGGACTGCGGAACGATCGTGCCTCCAGGAGACATCGGGGCTCTGGCGCAATCCATCGCAGTACTTCTGGATGAGCCGGAACAAGCGCGTCAAATTGGGAGAGCCGCACGTTTGAAATGCATCGAACACTATTCCACACCAAATGTGGCGCGCCGCTTCAAAGAGGTGATTTCAAAAGTGCTTCCCAATGCGACGTTCGCCGGCAACGTTTCAGTGCCGCAGACGCATGAAGTTGTGAACGTAGACCTTCCGCCATCCATACTCGCCGACTTGCAATTGCCTCTTCTTAGCAGAGCGCTCGATCCGGTTGAAGTTCAATGGCAATTCACGAAATCACTAAGACATTTGTGCGGGAAGGAGGGACAGATTGAAATTCGCTCCATCCGCGCGGTTCGATACAAACCGGGAAAACGCTGCTTGATCGAATACGATCTGACGATTAAGAAAAACGCAGTCTCAGAGCCGGTGATGTTGCTGGGAAAAGCCGTTGCGAAAAAGAACATCACCGGGAAACATCAGGTTCTAGAATCTTTCTGGCAAGCCGGATTTAACGATCAGTCCGCGGATCTGATCTCCATTCCCGAACCTGTTGCGCTGATTCCAGAATATCAGATGTCCCTTCAGCGAAAGGTACCGGGGATTCCTTCAACGTTGTTGCTTTGGATGCCGGAAGCCCATAAGTTAACGTATCGCATTGCCGAAGCATTAAACAAATTGCATTGCTGCAACGTTCCCACCGCACGAACTCATACAATGGATGATGAACTGGAAACTCTGCGCCGCGGTGTGACGGAACTGATGAGATCGAGACCCGATCTGCAAAAACGTCTCGAAAAGATTCTCGAAGCTTGCGAAAGCCTGGCAGCCACGGTTCCACCGCCAAATGTGTGTGGAATCCATCGGGATTTTTATCCGGATCAGGTAATCGTGAACGGCGACCGTCTGTACGTGGTGGATCTGGATCTTTATGCGATGGGAGATCCCTCCCTAGATGCAGGAAATTTCCTGGCTCATCTTACCGAACTCAGCTTGAGGCAATTCGGGCATGGAGAAGGTTTTCGAAAAGTAGGCGAAACATTCGAGTCACGTTTTCTGGAAATTTCAAAGACCGCTAGCCCGGTCGCAATAAATGTTTATTCCATTCTGACGATGGTCCGGCACATTTATCTCAGCACCAGGTTTGAAGAACGCAGAGGGTTTACTGAAAGCATTCTTCATTTTTGCGAAGAGAATCTGCTACCAGCGGTATCGAAAAGTTAGCCTCATCAAATGCTCATCGAAATCCTGAACATCCTCGTTTGAATCTCTATTTTCGTACTTATATTCCGGAAGGATTTCCCAGTGGTCTTGAATGATTATGTTGAGACCTGTTGAGATTACATATCGTTTGTCCTTACGTAAGAATTCTTCGTCATCGTCACCGTCATTGTCGATGTCGTCATCATCTTCGAACGTGCGGGAATCATAAAACTTGGGGCGATATTTGAATTCCACATTCCAAAGGACTTTCTTTGAGAAAGGTGTTGCTGCCTGCACGCTATACGTAGGCCGCCAGAAGTCGTTATCCGAACCTTCAGCATTATTCCTTTCGTATCGATAACCGCCTTCTATAAAACTGCGACCAAATCGTTTAAGCAAATTGATTCCAGCATACCGGTTGGTTGCATTGCGTTCTGTATTGTCGTAACGACGAATGCGATTTGCGGCATTGAACTCGATTCGAAGTGTGCGGGTGAGATCGTATTTCAATTGTGGCACAACGTCATAGTAGTCCCCGATTTCTCGATCTTCGGCTGATCCTTTAATTGCGATTTGGCCATCGATTTCCAGGCTGAGACGCTTGGAAAGATCATATTCGTAGGAACCAAGGAAGTTGTGGCTTACACGATTCCATCGGTCTGTTTCCGTGTATGAGTGGCCTGCCACTTCATACGCAAGCAGGAATTCGTCATCATCCCGTTCAACAGCATATCTGGCGCCAACCCCATAGGAAGCCCCGTAACTATCCAGGCTTTCCTCATCGTGATCGATGTTGCTGTCAAACACGCTGGAGAGAAGAACGTAAATCGACCAGGGCTTCTCCTGTAAATTCTCCGGCAAAGGAGAAGGGGTGGGCTTCAACCTACCATCTTGAGGCACCATCCTATCTGATTCTGTTGTCATTCTTCCAGGCTGCGGTTCCTGTTCCCCAACCTGGCTCAATTCGGACCCGGTTTCAGGAATCATCAACTCCGCGTTCTCATTCCCTTTTTGCAGTTTATTTTTTCGATAAGGCATGCGCGATTCGGCAGCCATCGCCGTCATGTCCAGTGTGCTTTTCTTAAAGGTCAGAACAATCCCTTCTTTATTTTTAATCAGAATTGTGGAAGCATTTTCACCTACATACGTTCCTTCGATATGCTTTCCCGATTTTAAAATAACGGTAAAGGCCTGGACTGAATGCGTTAGGAGGAATAAGGGGAGCGCCAAAATCAGAAAAAAAGAACGCTTATTCATGAATCAACTCCTAATTTGTTCATGGAACAGAATTAAATCGTTTTCGGTTCGTTTCTTAACGCCTTGAGCCTTCGCCGTTCTACCTCTGAAAGCCATTGTTTTTCGATTCGAAGCGCAGTGGCAAGCACTTCGGATGATATGGTTGGATACGCTCTTGGATAACCTAAGGACATCAGTAAATCTCCAGCAATAGCCTCAAACAATTCCAAATCCCGGGAACTCATCTCCTTTTTCCAATCCCTCAAGTTAGGCGTTGGCGGAAGCCATGCCTTTTTTGCCGATAATCCGGCCTGCGGTCGTATCTTTCCTTCATAATATCGAACCATCTTCAGCGAAAAAGGAAGATTCAAAAATGATGCAAGTATCCGAAGTGTTGGTTCAGGGAACGCGACGAGATCTTCGTAATGAACCTCGTGATACACATCGTTTCCCAGAAGCCTACTGTCATCGATTCCTTTGGTGACAAAGGATTTCCACCACAACGCAGAAATTGCAACCGGCTCTTCTTGCCACATTTTGAATTTCGCAGGTCCCTTTTCCTCTGTGCTCCATTGCAGGATGGACAGTGTCGTATCTCGCCCATCCCGAATGATGTGAACAATTTTTGCAGAGGAGAACATTTGATGCAGCATGGGAAGATGCTTCACATAATCCGGAGTCTTTTCGCCGGCAAACTTTTTGCCGCGAATTGCGCCATAGTCGGTATAAAGGGCATGGATCAGGTCACAATACGTTTCCGATTCACCAGCCAGTTCGCGCACCCGGTCCGGCAAGATTCCCAGGCGAGGAAAGCGATGGTAGTGGATAATCTTTTCAATGAGGTTCCCGGACAGGATCGGATTCATCTCACTCTCTTTTTCTATAATACGGGGAATAAAGTGAGTGTCGTTTGCAACGCTCAGATCAGGATGAGAGTCCAACATTCTCTGCAATAATGTTGTTCCGGAACGCGGACACCCGACGATGAAGACGTAGGGATTATGCTGTTCGATAGGGGCTTTCATTTCTTCAATTTGTAAACGAATTGCAGTACGTTTCTATGTTAATTTTAGCGTATCTGATGCAAATGCGAGTATGAAAACCGCTGTTTTGCGAAGATTTCCTTCAGAAAAATGTCTCATTTTTGTGAGATGCCATTTTGTCGTGTCAGATTTCTGTGAATTGATTCGATTTCCATCCTCATACTTGCGACCTTGCGACTTTGTGTTTCATTGTTTGCAAATATGCGAATGTAATGGAACATGCTAGGCAAGCAGATCTCGCACTGCAAAGATCCACCAATACGAATGTATTGATCGAAAAAAGGAGAAACGGAAATGAACCGGTTTGCTTTTCTGGTACCAGATAGAATGTGCTCGGTTACTATCAACGAATTCAACGGATCCAGATTTTGAAGATCGTTTCCACATTTTGACAAAACGATTGAAGGCAACTCTGTTACTGGACGCAGTGGGAGGAGAACTGACAGGGCAGATGATCAAAGCTTCACCAGTTGGAAGTAATCTGGTTTCCTATGGTTTTCTCTCTGCTGAACCTCCAAAAATCGATACACGATTGTTGGCGAAAGAAGACAAACGAGTGATCGGATTTTATCTTCCGAATTGGTTGAAAAGACAACCTCCCTGACGAATTTAGGATTAATCAGAAAAGTCCGAAAGCTTTTGGCATCGGATTTATCCTCAACGGTTCACAAAAGTTTTCCGCTTACCGAGATCAGTCAGGCGTTAGATGCCTTGAAAGAACCGGCCACGGCTGGAAAAGTATTGCTTACGATGCGCTAACGTTTTAGCAATCGTGATCGCTACAAGGCCTCCAAGAGTCGGAGCGAGCCAATAAATCCAGAGATGAACCGTACAGCCTGAAACAATTGCGGGCGAAGTTATTCGAGGGGATTCACAAACGTTAAACCGGGAAATCGTTTGAAATCGCCATCGGCAGAGTAAAGAGTTGCTCCATGTTCCAGAGCCAGGGCAGCAAGATGGGCATCGGAAGTTAGATTGCCGCCGGCTCCAATAGGAAGAATCAAGCTTCGTAGTATCGCGGAGTGTCTCGGGGTTGGCGCGAGAACCTGCGTGCATGCCTGATTCAGCCACACATCGATCAAATCAAAAGACTCTTTTACTGAAAGCGGCCTTGAAAAAATGCCGCGTCGTGTGCTGATTCGCACGAATGCGAGCAGAACGGTCCAATCAAGTCCAAATGGCTCTTCTTCCGAAAGGCTATCTTCCAGCCATTCTTTACTCCGTTTGTGCAAAGGCTCCTTCGAATTCACGGCATATAAGAGCAGATTCGCGTCGCACAATTTCATTTTCGAATCGCCAGATCGCGCAGAATTTCCTCATCTTCGAGATCCGCCGCAAGACTCAAAGCTTTTCGAAGAGGCACTGCCGGAATCCCCATATCGTATGTTTTTTGGCGGAACGGTTTTCTTGTTTTCGGATTCTTGCTCAACCCATTTCGAACCGCTTGATTCAAGGCATCTTTGAATGAAAGACCCCTTTCGCGCATATAAGCCTGGAGATAGGCAACCACGTCCTGATCGAGCGTGACGGTTGTCCTCATACTTGCAATCATAGCATCAGAATATCGGCTGTCAAGATGAGAAACTGTCCCATGGAGCGACTTCCCCGACCTGCGTTTCCATATTCGCGTTGTTGGACTACCGCGACTGGTCCCGTCGCAGGCTCCACAGTCCGCGAGCCGAGAGGACGACAGAGAAGGACGCAGTCACGCCGTCATCCTTTTCGCGCTTGTGGTATCGCTGTTCACAGCTGGAGTACTCAGCCTCGTTCCATTCATCCGAAACCCGGCACGGCGCATCCACGAAACGCTGAAGTCCGGCAGCCTTCGCGCCAAGATATAAGAATTTGCTTTTTTTGAGCAGGCATCGCGACATGCGAAATCCTCACACAGTTGAGCTACTGTTTCGCTAACCGAAAAGCAGCCATCTCTTCGCCGTTCCGCACGAGCAACACATCATCCACCAGCACTGGATGGTTCCACGTCTTCCCTTTGATCGCGGGAACTCTCGCGAGTTCCTTGAATTGATCCGGCGCAGCATTCACCAGCGCGATGTCCCCCTTCTCCGCAAGGACCAGCAGCACCTTTTGATCGGCAAGCAGCACGAGTTGACCCGCACCATACTTGCCGCCTTTCCACTTTTTCGTGCCATCTTTCAGATCAATGCACGACAGCATGTTCCCATCAAAACCGTAAGCATGGCCATCCTGAATGACAAAGTCGTTGAAGTAAGGCTTCAGCCCGATCGTGCTCCATCGCTCCTTCACGGTCCATCCGCTTGATTCGCGATCTACTGCGACGCGACGCAATCCGTGCGCATCGCCATCCGTGAGCAAGAGATCGCCTTCCGCGGTGATCGCGGGCTGCACAATACGCGTCCCTTTCGGCAGTTCATGTTTCCAGAGAAGTTTTCCGGTTGCAGGTACAACACTGATCGCGCCCGGGTTGTTCATCATCAATACCTGCTGCACGCCTTCGATTGTCGCAAGATGCGGAGACGAATAGTCCGTGCCACCTTTCGGACCAAACCAGCGAGGTTTTCCAGTTTGGAGGTCGTACGCCGCGAGTTGCCCCGATACCGCTACGATCACAGTGTCATCCACAACCAGTGGCGAGCTTGAAAAACCCCAGCCCGGAGTTTTTGCTTTGGTATCTGCGGCTGCATTGCGCGACCACACGGCGGATCCATCGGCAGCGTTCAATACATTCAGAATTCCAGTGCCGCCGAACGCGTAGACGCGCCCCTTGTGGAGCGTGGGTGTTCCGCGCGGGCCGGCGCCTGCATTCGACTCCCAGAAACGCGCATCATCGATGTGTCTCCAAACGGGTTCGCCCGTTTTGATGTTGTAACACGAGACCGTTTCTTGCTCACCGCGCTGCTCCTGCGTGTAGATGTGATCGCCATCCACCGCGAACGAAGACCACCCGGGACCGATCGGCCGGCGCCAGAGTTCCACCGGCGGAGATGAGCTCCAATCCGTGTTGATCTGTACTCCGCGCACAATGCTGTCGCGATTCGGCCCGCGAAATCCGGGCCACTCCGGTTCTTTTTGTGCAACTTCCGGCGCTGCTGGTGTAGCTTCTTTGGGCTGTTCCGGTTCGGCTTGTTGCGTTTGAGCTTGCTGTGTTTGAGGCTGTGTCGCGGTCGATGCAGTCTCTGCAGTTTGTTCGGTCGTTTGAGGTTGGACCTCTTGCTGCGGAGCAGGTGTCGTTGCAGAGGGGGGCGGGGTTGGGATCGTTTTCTCCTGCGCCAGCAGACGATCTTCAGGCGTTGGACTCCATCGCCAGCCCAAATCCTGTTCCATTTCGCCCGAAAATCCGCCTGTGCGGATCAAAGTCCAGAAACCGCAAGCAAGAAAAATCGTCAAAACCATCGTCACGCGCCGCGCAGGATTCGAAAGCCTGCGCGTCAACACTGCCCATGCAACAAAAGCAACCGTCAGAATCGGAATCGACAAAATCCAAAACAACATCCCCATGGCGCCTTTGGCGATCGAAATGTGCAGCAACTGGTAAGTGGCAAACAACGCAAGGGCCATGATTCCGAGTGCGCCTAACCGTTCGGACCACGGAGCGCGGCTGAAGAACAGCCACCAGAGAATAATCGCAACTGATGCGCCCAGGCTTCCCAATAACCCGTAAACCATGTATTCGGGAAGGAATTTCGGAACAAGATACTTGGAAACGAGTAGCACGATTGCTAGCACAACGCCCGGCCACAACCGAAGCGGTTTTTGGAGACTCTTATCGTTGTTCTGAGAGTTGTTCATAAAAGATTCAACGTACCTCGCCGTCAGTTTGTTCGCGAACCGTCGATACCATGGTACCATCCGCGGATCTAATTTCGATGCTGCCAGTGGACTGATGGATCCATTGCTGGAAAAACTCCGCAAAGCAGGATCGGAGATACCGGAATCAACCTGGATCTCACCACTGAGGGCACAGAGAACACGCGGATCCAGGGCAATCTTTTTGTGTGCGTTTGAACTGGTATTTTTGTTGCGCTTTCGGTGTCGTGTTTCAGGTCCTGCAACTGGATTGTCAGCTCTCGCGCGGACTGGAAGCGGCGTTCCGGATCTTTTTCCAGGCACCTCCGGATGATCCTTTCGAGATCCTGCGGTACTGCGTAATTGAATCGCGAGATTGCTTCCGGCTGACCATTAATGATCTGGTTCATCATTTCAGTTTTTGTGGCCCCTGAAAAAGGAAAAGCGCCGGTGGCCATTTGATAAAGGACAACTCCGAATGAAAAAATATCCGAGCGCGCATCCACGGATTTTCCCAGCGCCTGCTCCGGACTCATATATTGCACTGTGCCAAGGACAACGCCGGGTTCCGTAACACCTTTAGTAGAAGCCTCACTCATCTGCTCGGATGGGAGCGTGATGGATTTGGCAAGCCCGAAATCCAAAACCTTCGCCTGTCCGCGCGGGGTGATCATAATGTTCATGGATTTGATGTCGCGATGGACGATTCCTTTCGAATGGGCTTCATCCAGGGCATCTGCTACCTGAATTGCAATGTCGAGAGATTGATTCAATGGCAATGCGCGAGATTGGATCCTGGCATCCAGCGTTTCGCCTTCTATATACTCCATCACGATAAAGCTGATTCCGTCTGCTTCTCCAATTTCAAAAATCGGAACGATGTTGGAATGCTTTAACGAGGAGGCGATTTTTGCTTCCTTTACGAAACGTTGCATGCGCGCATCATCAGAAGCAACATCCGCGGGGAGGATTTTGAGGGCTACGGTTCGTTCCAGTTTTGTATCTTCCGCGAGATACACTTCGCCCATTCCGCCGCGGCCAATCTGACGGATGATTTTGTAGTGGGAGAGCGTTCTGCCAATCATCACGCAATTCTAGATTATCATGCAGACTGAAGAGGTGTTGTTGCCCTCGCATTTGGCGGGCTCGACCCATTCAAAAAGGTCTTCGCTGTTTGAGTTCTTTAAACCGTTTGTAATCGCCATCGGTTGTGATCCACTCGCATCCGGACTCGAGGGCCAGTGCGGCGAACCAGGCATCCGGAACTAAATTCCCCGTGATCTTTTCTTCCTGGCACAACCTGCTAAATATCATCCAGTGTCGCGGTCCCGGTTGAATTAACTCACAATGAGGTTGTTCCAGAAGGATGTTGCAATAATGAAGCGATTCCTCAAGTTTTGAAGGTTGTATGTAGATCCTCGGATTGGTACAGATGCGGATCAGTGAACTCAGGATCTGCGGTGACATGCCGTAGATCGATTCTCCATTGATCATTGAATCCAGCCAGCGTCTGTATTGGATATGTTCCGCTGAGTCACCTCGGAAAGCATAGATCAGGACATTGACATCCGGGAGTATCACCGGTCTCTCTCCATGATTTCCAGCAGAGCCGCAGAATCGTTTAGGTCGACTCCAGGTAGTGTGCCGCCCTTGGCTTTCGATACAGGGATTCGAACCTTCTTCTTTTGATGCGGCCGCCGGGATTTCGCAAGGCTCTGACGCAGCGATTCGTCGATCAAAGCTGTGAGCGATTTGCCCTGGCGTGCGGCTTCTTTTTTCGCCTGCGCGAGCAATTGATCATCCAAACGAATTGTTGTTCTCATATGTCAGAGCATATGACTCATATGTCTATATGTCAATTCTTCGGCCGTTGGTGCGTGGGCCATTGAATGCCGGTTGAATTCCTCACAGTGCAAGAGTTACGGCGTATGGCAAACATCAAACGGGTGTAAACTGTTGATAAAAAGATAAGAAAAGAACGGGGATGGGAGGTTTAACAGATGATTACAAAAGTGGCTCGAAGCAACAGTTGCTGTTTTTCTTTTGCTTACTCGCCTCCCTACATGGTGTTAGTCGACGCTCTTTTCCGCCGGGAAACGCGGACCTAATTTGCAGACGGCACATTCGAGAATCGACGCCCAGTTGCGGAGAAAATTTGATGTTACAGTTGTGCAAAGAGAGAAAGACTACAGATACTAAGGTCATCTCTGCAGGGTCGCGGTCCAATTTGTCACCAACGTCACTGGCGGAGCTTGCTCTTCAACAGGAATAGCCATCAAGAACCGCTGACCATCCTGTGAGATAGCCAGGTTAGTATAGTTTGGCAGTATCCTGTCCATAAAAAGGGGGTTGCTCTGACCAATCTGGAGCCTGTCGCCGCGGATGTCGACCGGAACCCCAACAAGTTTCTTCTCACGCGTCACGTACAAAATCTCCTTTCCATCCTGCCGCCAGAATCCTCGCAAGGCTCCATCGGCGGAAATCTGCTGTTTTTCACCGGCGCTGGGAAACTGCGCCACGTAAAGCTGCATTTGCCCTGACTCATCCGACAAGTAGGCGAGCCATTTTCCATCCGGCGAAAAGCCCCCCAGAGGATCCCCGGTAGCGAAGGAGCGGACAGGATTCTCCGGTGTCGTGATGATGCGATACGGCAAGCGGTTACCGGCCAGCGGCAGAATCCACATCTCAAATCCGATCTTGCCGAAGTAGGACTGAAAAAGGACGTTAGCGCCATCGGGGGACCAGCTTGTTGGCAAACGTTCGTGGTACGGGCCTCCGGAGACGAGCTTGCGCGGCGCTGAAGTGCCTTCGACCTGGGCCAGGATCAGCTCACCATTCCCGTTGCCATACATTACCTGACGTCCGTCTGGAGACCACAATGGTGAGCTTACCCTTTCAACGGTGAAGCTGAAACGGCGACCAACACCTCGCGCAAGATCGTAAATAAAGAGGTTATCGCTTCCGTTGTCAGAACGAACCGTAGCCAGACTCCGCTTACCATCAGGAGAGAGTGAGATTCGCTGAAAAAACCTTGCCGGCTCTCCCACAATTTCAAGTTTGTTTCCCTGGCGGTCAAACCATGTCAGTTGGCTCATCGGGACAAAGGAACCGGACTGGTAGATTAAGAGTCCCGTTTCGGAAAGAGAAAAGTCTCCGGTCCATCGATCCGGATTGAAACGAACTCCATCCGCAAGGCGAACCGCTTCGCCTTTTGGTTTGAGAAGCTTCGGGTCTATGAGCATGGCCATGAGTTCTCCGTCCCTCACAAACACCAGGTAGCCCGGTTCGACGAAGTAACCCTCGCTGTTCGCATGCGCGACAAGCTCAATCTTCTTGGACTTAAGATCGAGACAATAGATACCGTTGTTCTTGTCGTCAACGCGCGTGCCTGAAAAGAAGAGCACGCGCCTGCCATCTGGCAGGAAGTGAGGCAAGCGATGCGTCATGTCTTCTCTTTCAGGTGTCGTAATGCGGATAGGATTACCCCCCGATGCGGAGACCTGTGAGAGGCCATTGAATGGACCGGAAGGAAACACGATGACTCCTGTCCGGCTCCAAGTGCCACCGCGCCCGAATCCATCACATAGCGTCTGGACGAAACCCCCGGAAGACTCTACTTTCTTTATCTTGCTGTCAGCGAAGAATGCAATGAACCGGCTGTCCGGTGACCAGAAAGGATCGCTGGCCCCTTCGGTGCCCTCCAATGGCTGAACATTGAGGCTATCCAGGGAGCGCACCCAAATCTGAGGCTTTTCGCCGGGTCTGGATAGCGCTAGAGCCAGTTTCCGGCCGTCAGGAGATAAAGCAATAGAGGCATTCTCAGGATCCAGCTGAACGTTCAAGGGCAGTGCAATACTTGCTCGAAGGACCTGAGGAGATTCCGAAGTACGAAGGGAATAGCCGATTGTTAGACCTGCGACCAAAAGGGCAACGATTGCGGCAATAAGCCCCCACTGCCTGCGTTGCCGTCTGGAAAACTTCGTGACAAATCGCGCATCGGAGCCCTCCGTGATCCAACGCAGTTGCAGCTTGACGTCGTTCGCGGATTGCCAGCGGTTTTCAGGATCCTTGGCGAGGCAAGTCCTGACCACGCGGTCCAGTTCCGGAGGCGAGATGGCCTGAACGCTTGAGACACCCAATGTTTCGGAGTTCAGAATGGCAGAAATCAATCCGGCCTGGCTATTCGCGTTGAAAGCTTTTTGTCCTGTCGTCATTTCATAGATGATTTCACCAAGAGCAAAAATATCGGTGCGTGAATCGGCCGTCTTTCCCTCGAGTTGCTCCGGCGCCATGTACTGCAAGGTGCCCGGGCCGATTCCTTCTCCTGTTAAAGGACCCTCAACGGTATCGAAATGCGAAAGAGAGGATTCCTGTGTTTTCAGCTCCTCAGTTCTTGCCATGCCAAAATCCAGCAGCTTGGCGCCGGATTTTGTCAGCATGATATTGGCTGGTTTCAGGTCGCGATGCACAATCCCTTGCCGGTGAGCGGCATCGAGCGCATCTGCAATCTCCACCGCATAGCGTAGTACTAATTCTGTAGTCAATGGGCCTTTGCTTACCCGGCGCGCCAGGGTCTCCCCTTCAAGATACTCCATGACAAGGTAAGAGATCCTCCGTCCGGGAGCGCCAACAGAAAACGCTTGCGGCATCATCGCGGCGATCGATTCGACATCGACTTCACCAACGTCATAAAGAGCGCAGATGTGCGGATGAGAGAGTTGTGAAATCGCCCTGGCCTCCCGCTCGAACCGCTTCTTGACAGTGGGATTCTCCCAAAGATGGGCAGCCAACACCTTGATTGCCACCGTGCGATCAAGCCGGGTGTCGCGCGCTTTGTAAACTTCTCCCATGCCGCCCGCACCCAGGCGTGACACAATCTCATACGGGCCGAGTCGAGCTTCAGAGTTCAGCATGGATCGTTGGAGTGACTGAAAAGCGCCGACATGCCTTCTATTTTATCTTGGAAGGTCTTCTAAAACCTACCGAATCGAGGGTACGTTCTACATTGCGAACAAAAGAGGATCGAACAATCTGGCATTCTTTCCTTTGAACTCTTGTCGGTTTAATCTTGTTGAAAGGAAGTGACTGCCTCAATGCAGGTTTGGACGGAAGCATGATGCTTGTTGAATATCCGCAATGGTTGGAAAGATGGTGGGTCGATCGTGCATGTCGGCATTATGGCGTTGCACGCTTTGAAGATTGCGTTAAATTCCTCGAGAACGCGGTTCAAAGCGTCAGCGACAGTTTCAGCGCAGACAGCAGGGGGGAAGTTCTGGACTATCAAGGGAATCCGGAGCAGATGCTTGCGTACGGATTGTTCTATTTTCCCCAAAGTTTCACCCGGATTCAGTTCGTGCTGTCGCAAATCATTGTCCAGGGTTGGAATCCTCCCACAGACCGTCCGGTTCGTTTACTGGATCTTGGCGCAGGAGCTGGTGCTGCGGGATTCGGCGCTGCCGCGCTGCTGCAGCAGTCACAAATTCAAGGATGGGCGTTCGACCGTTCCGATTACGCTCTGCGAATCCATGCCGAACTGTCCGCAATCGCACCCGCACAGTCCTGGCAGCAGGAACGAATCGATCTGCGTCGTCCGCAGAAGCGCAGGCTGCCCAAGATGGACCTGATCTTGCTCTCTTTTGCTCTCAACGAAATGCCCGCCACGCATGAAAAGGCATTGGATTTCTGGCTACGATGGCTGCAACCGCGCGGCGTATTGCTGGTCTTGGAGCCGTTCAGCAAGGATAGCATTTTTCACTTGAACCAGTACCGTGACCGCCTTGTCAAGGAAACGAATTATCGCATTCTGTCTCCGGGCACACCGCTGCCCGATTATCCGATGCTGCAAAAGGACGATTGTGAGTACGTGCGGGAATGGCAGTTGCCTCAAAGCCTGCTTCTGCTGAATCGCAATTTGTGCCGCAGCATCGCGGTCTTGAAGTTCTGCTTCCTGGCAATCAGCCCACGGGGCGAAATGCCACTCCCACCCGGTGCTTCGCATTTTCGTTTAATCGCTCCGTTTCTGCAGGTGAAGGGAAAGTGGCTCGCCGCGGGCTATGCCTCAGATGGTGTGCGCCGTGAATATGAAATTCTGAGCCGTCATCTGACTCCGGAGCTGAAGCGCAAGCTCCACGCCCTGAAGGCCGGCGATATTGTGCGCGCTTCCAACGTTCACCCGGCCGGAGACAGCTTCCGCTTCAAACTCGACGAACCGTGAGCCCGCGAAAAAGGTAAGAAATCTCTTGAGATTGGTAAGCCAAAATGTCCGTTTGCCTTTCAACTTTCCTTTTTCATGCATGCGAAGAATCTTGCTAGACTTTTTTCTTGCTGAAGTACCAGTCGACATACTGGAAGCCTTCCCCTTTACGTTTTTCCGCTCCTTCGTAGGTAACCGGAGCAGGCACAATCACTTCTTCGCCGGGTCTCCAGTTCGCCGGTGTCGCACATGCAGTCTTATCGATTGTCTGCAAACAATCGATCACCCGTAGTATCTCATCCATATTGCGTCCGGCCTGCAGCGGATAGTAAATCATTGCACGTATTATCCCTTTCGGATCAATGAAGAAGACACAGCGTACCGTAGCTGTATCGCTGGCACCTGGGTGAATCATGCCGTAAAGCTGAGCAATGCTCATGTTGCGATCTGAAATCACAGGAAAGGGAACTTTCACTTTAAAATTCTGTTCAATATTGCGGATCCAGCCTAGATGTGAATAGGTGGAATCTACGCTCAAGCCCACCAATTCCACATTCCTTCTCTGAAATTCTGGATAGAGGCGGGCAAATTCCACGAACTCCGTC
Source organism: uncultured bacterium (assembly GCA_963771165.1). Classification (GTDB taxonomy): domain Bacteria; phylum Acidobacteriota; class HRBIN11; order JAKEFK01; family JAKEFK01; genus JAKEFK01. The sequence goes on from CAVYSN010000012.1 coordinate 54,728, forward strand.
GTACAGACAGGGGTAAAATCCGCCGGATGTGAAAATAACAATACCCATTTCCCTTTCTCTTTGTAATCGCTTAATTTGATCGGACCGTGGGTTGAAGTGCCTTCAAAATCCGGGGCAGGCTCATTTAGGTGGGGCAATCTTTTTGGTTCCGCAGCGTTATCGGTTGTGGTCATAGGTCCTCCTTCGGATCCATAATTTCATTTTTTCACTTGCAAAATAACAATTGTTGGGAGAGAGCAAAGGTTCTCCTATCTTATAAAGGCGAATCGGTAGACTTGAGATTTGTAAGCCAAATATCCGCTTGAGTTGTATCAATGGTCAAGTACAAAAATTTTTCGTCAGGAGAAACCCCGAAAGCGCCCACGATATGTTGTGGTTGGGGAAAAACTAATTCCCGAGGTTTTTTGGACTGAAGGTCGACTGAAAAAATCTTCCCATCCGAGAAAAATAGAATTGAACGCCCATCTTTAAGCCAAATTGGCCACTCTCCGAAATCCGTGAGCGTTTCAAGTTTTGCAGTGTCGATGTTATAAAGGATGATGCCGGTATGAACTCCGCTGCTCTGATGCTGGATTCCAGCCAGCACTTTACCGTCCGGTGACCAGTCCCACGCTTCGAAAGTTTGAGTTCCATCAGGAAGTGAAGGGAGGACAAAGGGTTTCACGTCCGGCAGTCTGGGATTGAAGATCGAATTGCCATTGGGAGAGTGGTAAGAGTAAGCCATCCGTGTACCATCAGGGGACCAGACAGCGTAATGGGCACCAGGAAATCGCGTGAGCTGTTTGAGTTCGCTTCCATCCGGACGAATGCTCCAAATTTCATATTTTCCGCTTCGATTCGAACAGAAGGCGATCGATTTCCCATCGGGTGCCCACCTTGGCCCCCAATCTCTGTACTGGTCATCTGTTAACTGACGGATGCCAGCTCCATCAGTTTGGACAAGGAAAACGTCCTGCTGATTCCCAATAGAGTTGAAGGCGGCCCAATTGCCATCCGGTGAAGCATCCGGAAATGTAAGATTCTTAGAGCCCTGAGTGACCCAAAAAGTGGCGCCCAGGGGCGTTTTTTTTGAAACATCGAAGCCAATTTTCAAAAGATTTCTAGTTTCGACTCTAGCTACATACGCGATGCGGTGTCCATCCTGAGAAAGACTCAAATGCTGTGTGGCTGCGACAACCCCGCTGGTTACCCGTTCAGGTTGACCAAGAATCTTTCCCGACCTCTCCTCAATTGCAATTCTCCATATGTTCATGCCACCGCCGCGATCACTGATGAAATAAAGATACTCTCCGTCCGGCGACCAGACGGGATTCCAGTCAACGGCTGCATCATTCGTAACGGCGATAGATTCACCTCCATCGGCCGGAATTGTGAAGATGTCCGCTTGAGCGTTCTCTTTTGTATAGCCCCAGAATGCAATTCTGTTTCCATGAGGAGAACCGTTTGGCTGAAGTGCATCCCCTTTACTGATGAGACGCTTCTTGCCGCTGGCGATTTCCACGCTCCACAATTCGCTCACTTTCGGGAGTCTCTCAGGTTGAGCCACACCTTCCGTTGCGAAGAAGATCTCCTTCCCATCGGAAGACCACACGGGGTTGTAACCCACGTCTGTCAATCGAAGAACTGACTCGCCTGTGTATCCCATTAAGAAGAGGCCGCCTCCTTCCCGTTCAGAACGTAAAGCAATCCTTTCTCCGTCCGGTGAGAGAGCCGGTTGTGTATCATTCGCATCGGAATCTGCTGTCAGATTCATTGCGTTGGTGCCGCCGACACGCCGCTGGTAAATATCCCAATTGCCAGCCGCGCGGCTGGCATAAAGGATCATCTTCCCATCATGAGAAATGCTTGGAAATAATTCTTGATCCGGTTCTTCTGTTAGCTGAACAAAGCTATCTACAACAATGCCCGGCCGCTTTACATTCTCCCGGCGAAAAACCACGTAAGTGATCATTCCGGCGAAAAGGGCGAACGCGGCGAGCGCAATCCAAATAGTGGTTCGCTTCTGAACAACCGCGGCTGTTTGGCCTTCTGATTTAAGAAGCTCTCCGGACTTCAGTTCCTCAGCCAGTTCTTCCAGTTGATTGTAAACATCCAGCACGCTCTGAAGACGCTTAGCAGGATCTTTCTGAAGACAACGCTTAACGATTCTGCTGATCTGGTGCGGCTGCGAGGGATTTAACTCTATAACAGGCTGCGGTTGATCCCGAAGGATGGAGGACATGATGGAAGCGGCGGAAGCTCCCTGAAACGGCAACCGACCGGTCAGCATCTGGTAAAAAATGATGCCTAGCGAAAAGACATCGGACCTTTGATTCACTGGTTTGCCTTCAGTCTGTTCGGGAGACATGTAGGCAAGAGTCCCTACGATCACACCTTCGGAAGTTAGTGAATTTTCAGTCAGTATCGTTCCGGTTTCAGCTAGCTCCGCGGAATCGGAGAAGGACGGGTTGAGCTTGGCAAGGCCGAAATCCAGAATTTTCACTCGGCCATCCTCAGTCAGCATGATGTTGTCAGGCTTTAGATCACGATGAACAATTCCCTGTTGATGAGCGGCACTGATGGCATCCGCAATTGGGATTGCCAGGTTCAGAAATTGATCGAATGCGAATCCACGCTGCGGAATCACCTTCGATAGATTCTTTCCCTGTACCCATTCCATTGTAATAAAACAGATGCCATCCGATTCTTCTACCGAAAAAACGGTAACGATATTGGGATGGTTCAGTGCGGCGATCGTTTTAGCTTCGCGCTCAAACCGGCGTAGACGGTCCGTATTTGAGGCGAGTTCAGCCGGCAAAATTTTTATGGCGACTTTCCTGCCTAATTTGCCATCTTGTGCCAGATAGACTTCGCCCATCCCACCGCTCCCAAGTTTTTTGAGGATACTGTAGTGGATGAGTTCCTTTCCGATCAAGTTTGGGTCACTCTTCGGAAGCGCCATAATTAAGCTCGAATGAAAATGCCGGCCTCTTAGGCAGTTGAGTTCCCCCGATGCCTCTCAGTATATCTCAATATTTAGAGAAGCAAGGACAGTAGCCACAATCCTTTCTCTCACAAGACACTTTCTTGCGGGAAGAAATATGCATATACTGCCTTAGCGGTGTAAACGAACCAGCGGAGAGTTGATTTGTGTTGAATATACTTTGGAATACCCGTGGCTATTTTTTCTGGCTCATGGTTGTCTCGCTGTTTTGTTTGATCCTGGAACGCATTGTACCCTGGCGTTCCCAACAGAAAATGTTACGCAACCAAATTGGGCAAGACTTTTTCTGGCTGGTTTTCAACGGGCATTATGCCGGCGTCGCGGTCGCGCTAGTCGGCAGCTGGCTGATTCAGCAATTCAACCCGCTACTGGGACGGTGGAACATACCGGCGCCGGAGTCCATTCATCTCCTGAGTGACAGTCCGGTGTGGGTACAATTTATCGTTTTTCTCGTTCTGAAAGATTTTATCGAGTATTTCGTGCACAATCTTTTGCATCGCGTGCCATGGTTGTGGGAATTTCACAAGGTTCACCACAGTATTGTGGAACTGGACTGGATCGGCAATATGCGCTTCCACTGGATGGAGATTGTGGTTTACAAGAGTCTGACCTATTTGCCCCTGGTGATGCTTGGAGTCAAAGGTGTTGTCATTCTATGGATTGCCATCGTATCGACACTCATTGGCCATCTCAATCACTCCAATTTGAATTTCAATTGGGGCCCTTTGCGATATGTGATCAATTCGCCGCGGATGCACGTATGGCACCACGATGTTATTTTGCGCGGTCAATACGGTCACAATTTTGGAGTGGTGTTCTGTCTGTGGGATTGGCTTTTTGGCACCGCGTACCTCCCCGCCGACAAAGAGCAGCCGGAACAACTCGGATTTGAAAGCATCGCCACCTTCCCCAAAGGCCTTCTGCCCCGGTTGGTTTATCCTTTATTGAATAAAGCAGGATAAGACCTGCCAAATGGCAATGGTTTTCAACCTCGCCGCTTCAAGTTTCCGGATCATGCCGGTGAAAAGACTCTTACTTCGGCAGAAAGGCAGGCCCGCCATACACGAGAACCGAAGGGCTCCGTCCCGGCAGGATCCGGGAATCGGAATATCGCATTCTGTCTCCGCGCACACCGCTGCCCGATTATCCGATGCTGCAAAAGGACGATTGTGAATACGTGCGCGAATGGCAGTTGTCTCAAGTTTTGCTTCTGCTGAATCGCAATTTGTGCGGCAGCATCGCGGTCTTGAAGTTCTGCTTCCTGGCAATCAGCCCACAGGGCGAAATGCCACTCCCACCCGGTGCTTCGCATTTTCGTTTAATCGCTCCGTTTCTGCAGGTGAAAGGAAAGTGGCTCGCCCCAGGCTATGCCTCAGATGGTGTGCGCCGTGAATATGAAATTCTGAGCCGTCATCTGACACCGGAGCTAAAGCGAAAGCTCCACGCCCTGAAGGCCGGCGATATTGTGCGCGCTTTCAACGTTCACCCGGCCGGAGACAGTTTCCGCTTCACACTCGATGAACCGTGAGTCCACGAAAAATGGAAACTGCTGCTCTGCTGAATGCTATCCAAAATCCAATCCAAGGTGTTGCCGCGACGACTGCTGTTTCGGCATCGGGGTCGCAAAAAACAAATTTCAGTTACCAAAGACTACTCGCCTGAAGGGCCATGGATGGGTGGACTCGTACACGCTTTAGCTATGAAGAGAACTATGATCTCACCATCAAAAAGAAGCTCTTCTCCTAATTGAGCTGAGATTTGAAATCATGGTTGGCTTTTCGATTGGGTTTTCGAAACGAAAAATATTTTGTCCACCAGAACCTTCAAAAAATGCTTTGAGCTTTTGGTTTGTGCTCTTATCGTCCAACGCTTCGAGAATTTCCAGACATAAACTTTTTGAGAAAAAAACGGTTAAGTCGTATAGCTTCATCCAGGATTGCAAACACAACGGAGCATCGACTCCTGGTTGCGGAGAAAATTTGATGTTACAGTTGTGCAAAGAAAGAAACTGTTTTCATGATCGGCAAAACACTGAACCATTTCAAAGTCTTGGACCGTTTGGGCAAGGGTGGAATGGGAGAAGTTTATGTTGCCGAAGACAGCAAGCTCAAGCGGAGGGTTGCGCTCAAAGTCTTACCGGAAGAAGTGGCGCGTGATCCCGCTCGTTTGGATCGGTTTCAGCGCGAAGCCGAATCCATTGCCGCTCTAAATCATCCCAACATCGTAACAATTTATTCCATTGAAGAAGCCGATGGGATTCGCTTCTTAACGATGGAGCTTGTCGAAGGTGAAACGCTCATTCAATTGATTCCATCGAATGGAATGGATGTTGAATCCTTCCTTCGTTTCAGCGCGCCGGTTGCCGCAGCGCTTTCTGCCGCCCATGAAAAAGGAATCATTCATCGCGATTTAAAGCCGGGCAACATCATGGTGAGCCAGGAAGGAAGAATCAAAGTGCTCGACTTTGGTCTTGCCAAGCTGATGCGGGATGATTCCGATCCGGATTCGTCACGCATGGAAACACACGCGCAAACGGAAGCCGGAATTGTTCTGGGAACAATGCCTTACATGTCGCCGGAACAGATTCAGGGAAAAAGATTGGATCACCGGTCCGATATTTTTTCTCTTGGAATTATTTTTTACGAAATGCTTACGGGACGCCGCCCCTTTCACGGAGACACCTCGGCTGAGCTGATTTCTTCCATCATGAGGGATGCACCGGGCCCGGTCGGTGATTTGAAGGCGGGCACTCCGGAACATTTGGAGCGAATCATCCGGCGTTGCTTGATGAAAGATCCGAGAGATCGCTATCAGACCGCGCGCGATGTGTACAACGAACTACGCGACTTGAACACAACCAAAGGATCATCCACGCGCGTGGCGTCCAGCACCGCGTCCGGAGAAATGTGGATTGCGGTACTTCCCTTCCAGCATCCGGCTGCAGATGCTGAAATAGAAAATTTTGCAGACGGCCTCGCTCAAGATATTACCGCGGCGTTGTCTCAATTTTCCTATCTGTCAGTGATTTCACACAACTCGACTATGCGGCTGAAAGGGCAATCGTACGATGTTCGTACTGCAAGCGCACAACTGGGAGCGCGTTACGTCGTTCAGGGAGGAATCCGCAAATCCGGATCGTTGATCCGAGTGAACGTTCAATTAATCGATGCACACACCGGAACAAATTTGTGGGCCGAGACATACAACCGTGATTTGAAGAACTCCGACATCTTTACAATTCAGGATGAAATCACGGATCGCGTAGCTGCAACGCTGGGCGATAATTTTGGAGTGCTCGTTCGTTCGATGGTTACAAGTTTGGAAGACAAGCCGGATGATCAATTATCGGCGAATGAATTTGTATTTCGCTTCTTTGGTTACTGGGCGAAACTCACGCCGGAAGAGCATGCAAAAATCCGAACAACTCTGGAAAATGCGGTCCAAAAATTCCCGCGAAATGCGGACCTCTGGGCTTGCCTGTCGATTGTTTACGCAAATGAATACTACCTGCGCCTCAACGAACTTCCCAATTCGCTCGATCGTTGCCTGAGGGCGGCCCAGCGTGCAGTCGAGCTGAATCGAGCCAGCCAGATCGCACACGAAGCACTTGCCTGGGCCCATTTCCTTCGGCGTGATCTGGCGGCAATGCCCGCAGCGATCGATCGCGCCATCTCTTTGAATCCGCGAAACAGCAATACTCTTGCGACGCTTGGAGGATTGCTGGTGCATACACGGGAGTTTGAGCGTGGAGCAAAATTAACACACCGGGCAATGGAACTGAATCCGCATCACGCGGGCTGGTTTTATTTCCCTTTGATCTGGGATCATTGCAGCAGAGGCGAATGGGAACAGCTGCTGGAACGGGCAAAACGCATCAACATGCCCGGAGTCTGGTGGGTGCCACTCGTGATTGCATCAGCCTGCGGACATCTCGGCCGGAAATCAGAAGCCGCAGCCGCTTTAAATGATTTGCTTTCGTTCGATCCGGAGTTTGCTTCGCGTGCGCGTGATCACATGGGACCGTTGCTCTCGGCTTCCGGTTTGATCGACTCCTTGATCGACGGTCTTCAAAAAGCCGGGTTGCAAATGCCCGATTCGATCATGGATGGAGGATCGACAGCCCGCGATGTGAGTCACGAACCCGACTTGAACGCAACGAGCGGATCCACACGGCCTGCTAACGGTTCCGCTTCCGGTGAAATGTGGATTGCAGTACTTCCCTTCCAGCATCCGGCTGCAGATCCGGAGATAGAAAATTTTGCTGACGGCCTCGCTCAAGATATTACCGCGGCGTTGTCTCAATTCTCCTATCTTTCCGTCATTGCGCCAGATTCCCGTGCCGCGCGAGAACAAATCGGAGCACGCTACGTTATTCAGGGAGGAATCCGCAAATCCGGATCGTTGATCCGAGTGAACGTTCAATTGATCGATGAGCGAACCGGAACCAATCTCTGGGCCGAGACATACAACCGTGATTTGACAAAGTTCCGACATCTTTACAATTCAGGATGAAATCACGGATCGTGTAGCTGCAACGCTGGCCGATAACTCTGGTCTGCTCGTTCGTTCGATGGTTGCAAGTTTGGAAGACAAGCCGGATGATCAATTATCGGCGAATGAATTTGTATTTCGCTTCTTTGGTTACTGGACGAAACTCACGCCGGAAGAACATGCAAAAATCCGAACAACTCTGGAACGAGCGGTCGAAAGAATCCCTAAAAATGCAGACATCCGGGGTTGTTTGTCGCTTGTTTATTATCATGAGTTTGCTTTCGGGTTTAACGAACTTCCGAATTCACTCGATCGATGCCTGATGGCTGCGCAGCGCGCGGTGGAATTAAATCGAGCCAGCCAGCTCGCCTATGAAGCGCTCACCTGGGCGCAGTTTTTCCGCCGCGATGTGGGGGCACTTCCGGCAACGGTTGAGCGAGCCATCTCTTTGAACCCACGAAACAGTCACATGCTTGCAGTTGCCGGTCTCGTTCTGGTTCATACACGCAACTTTGATCGTGGCGCAACCGTCGCGCGGCGGGCAATGGAACTGAATCCACATCATGCAGGCTGGTTTCATTTCTCTTTGATCTGGGATCATTACAGCAGAGGTGAATACGATCTAGCGTTGGAACAGGCCAAACGCGTCAACATGCCGGGCTTCTTCTGGCCGCCTCTGGTCATTGCATCGGTCTGCGGAGAACTCGGCCGCAAAGCGGAAGCCGCATCGGCTGTGAACGAGCTGCTTGCGATCGATCCGGAGTTTGCTGTCCATGCGCGCCGGTACATCGAACCCTGGCACTATGCATCCGGCTTGATGGACTCCTTACTTGAAGGTCTTCAGAAAGCCGGCTTGCAAATACCTGAACGATGAAATCATTGGTTGATTCGGGTTATTTCAGCCAGAGAAATGACTCGAAAGGAAAAGAAGATTTATGAGCAACACGCAAAAAGATTCCAGCATTTAAAGCGGAAGCTCAGGAACAAGAGTTTTGGAAGAAACAGGATTCCACAACCTACCTGCATTGGACAAAAGCAAAAATGGAAGGATGGTGGGTCGATCGTGCTTGTCGGCATTATGGCGTTGCACGCTTTCACCCGGCCGGAGACAATTTCCGCTTCACACTCGATGAAGCGTGAGCCCAGCGATTCGCTCCAACTTTTATACACGCAACTTTGATCGTGGCGCAACCGTCGCGGTTATTCCCCCGCGAATGGTCCTACTATATCCGCCGTGATCCAGCCACCATAATACTTAGCCGGCTCAGGTACCACACGTTCTCCATTCACGAAGCAATCATCCATGAATTTGGGATAGAAAGCGATGTGATCTCGAATCAGTTCATATCCAGAGGTGGGTTTTGGATAGCTCCACGCCGCTTTCTCATGTGCTTTGGTCTTTGCTTTCATATTGTAGTAAAAGGCGGTTCCTTTAAATTCACATGTGGAACTTTGATTTGAAGGATACAGATACTCCATCCGTACATTCTCACGCGGAATATAGTAAACAGGTGGATGTCCAGTTTCCAAAACTCGAACCGCACGATTGGTTTCAGCAATCACAATGCCATCATAAATCACTTGAATCTGCTTCGAAGTTTTCTCCACTTTCGGCGGCCTGGGATAATCCCAAACGGATTCCTGTCCGGGCCCAGGCGGAATTCTCTGCGGCTTCACTTCATCTGCAGCTGCGCAGACGATTGTGATAAGCAGGATTAAAAAGAGGCGCGATACAGTTTTCATGACTTATCCAGGCAACTCGATTATATCTTACTGACGATCATTCGAATTCGAGCAGTGCTGCGGGAGGAGAGCCCCTCTTTTGTTGTAAAGGTGCTGAACCAGCGCATAACATAACCTGAGTAGGGAGGTTCCTGCGCGAAAGGAAACCGACGATAAAGACCGGAGGAACCTCCATCCAATCTTTGATTTGGGCTGTCGATTTCATCAGGAAACTTTTGGACGAACATCCATAGAATAAGCCGATTGAAATTTTTTGGACAGAGGCGTATTTGTAGATTCCGGAAACAAACACGATCAACTAATTAATGGATTTTTAATAACAATTCCTGTGAAGCGGCCGAAATCCCGATCTGCCGTCCAGAGTTCGTCAATTCCGTGAAAACGGCACGACGCAGCAATACGGGCATCGTGAACCTGCGGTCCTGAAATCTTTCCCAATTCTATTGCCGCACGAAGTTCTTTCCAGTACCCTTCGGATTCACTCAACAAGATCAATGACGGCGATTCCATCCACGCGTCTACCTGGCTTAAGGCACGCGATAAAGGCGTTGGAGGTGAGTAGATTTTTGGATGGGTTACAACCGCAAGAAATTCATGAATACAGGGCCACGGAATTGTCCAGATCGAAGAGCCTTCCGCGAGCTCCTTGATCACGGAATAGGATGGCGCATGCCACTGCGAGTCCTCACGGTGTGCATAGACAAGCAGATTCGTATCAATTGCAATCATGCGCCGCGACCCTCATAAATGAGCTCCCGAATTTTTTCCCACGATCCTTCTGTTACATCGTCGTGTACTCCTTTACCGCGAAAGGAAACCTTACGAAGTCGAAATCGCTTCCCTTTTTTACGGTCGAGGATAATCCTGCGTAGGCCTTCTTCTACAAGGACTTTGATGGTGGTGCCTTCTTTTTCGGCCAGCCTCTTCGCCACGAGCAGCAAGGAATCGGGAATCTCTACGGTTGTCTTCATACAGCTAAGTGTATTGAAGAGTATGGTTAGCTGTCAAACATCCTGGCGCTTTGCGTTTTTATTGCCTTGTTCTACCTTGATCTGACGAACGATCCACAGCGTACGGAATAGTATAATGACGCAATGCCGATTTCAGCCGGACAGAAGATCGGACCTTATGAGGTTCTATCCGCAATTGGTGCAGGGGGAATGGGTGAAGTCTACCGCGCCCGCGACACGCGGTTGGGACGTGAAGTTGCACTAAAGATATTGCCTGCGGAATTTTCAGCAAATCGCGAACGTCTGGAGCGTTTTGAACAGGAAGCCCGTTCTGCCTCCGCTCTCAATCATCCCAACATCATCACGATTTACGATGTCGGCTCCAGCAATTCCACTTCTTATTTTTCCATGGAGCTTGTGGAGGGCAAGAGCCTGCGCGCTTTACTCGATGAGGGGCTGATGCCATTGCGAAAAATCGCAACCATTGCTTCGCAACTCGCCGATGGGCTCGCCAAAGCGCACGCTGCAGGCATTGTTCATCGCGATCTCAAGCCGGAGAACCTGATGATCTCCAAAGATGGCTTCCTGAAAATACTGGATTTTGGCCTGGCCAAAATGACTCTTGTTCATGTGAATCAAGCATCCAATCTACAGACACAAACCGGAGCGGGCATGGTGCGAGGGACGGTTGGATACATGTCACCGGAGCAGGCGAGCGGGAAAGCTATAGACTTTCGCTCCGATCAATTTTCATTCGGCACGATTCTCTATGAAATGATCACTGGAATACGTCCTTTTCAGCGTGGCTCTGTAGCGGAAAGCATGGCAGCTATTATCCAGGAAGAGCCGGAACCGGTGCACAACTTGAATCCACAGATACCTCTGGTTCTGCGCTGGATTCTCGATCGTTGCATGGCCAAGGATCCGGAGGAACGATACGCTTCAACGCGCGATCTGGCGCGCGATCTTCAATCGATTCGCGATCATATATCGGAGGTGAGCTCCGTCGCGACAGTTTCCGCAGTGCAGCCATCGGTCAAGCGATTTCGAACCGTGGTTCCTGCATTCTTTGTGATCGCATTTCTTGCCGGCGTCGCTGTCGATTACTGGTACCTCAGACCAAAACCGCAAGAGCCTGTAGAAATGCTCACCTTGACTTTCTCCGGGAAGGATTCGTCGCCAGCCGTTTCGCCGGACGGTAAACTGATCGCATTTCGTTCAGATCGGGATGGAAATCCCAGGATCTGGTTGAAACAATTAGCAGGCGGCAACGAAGTCGTTCTGTCGTCTGGACCCGATGACCATCCGAGATTCTCTGCGGATAGTTCTACGATTTTTTTTATTCGCAGACAGGGAGCAGGCACTTCGCTTTACCGAATTTCAGTTCTTGGCGGGGAAGAGAGGAAGATACTGGATGATGCCCATTCTGCAGACCCTTCCCCTAAAGGCGAAAGGATCGCGTTCTTACGGTGGAAATCCGGAAAATCCTCTTTGTTTACAGCGAACGTAGACGGAACCGGAGTTGAGCTCGTGACCTCTATTGAAAAAATACAGGTTCAATTTCCCCGCTGGTCACCTGACGGTAAACGGATCATTGCAACTAGAATTTGGGCGGGCAATGCTGTGAATTTGGATGCCATTCTTGTTGTGGACATGAAGACGAAGGAAAAGCGCTGGATCCGTTCCACATGGCCAACAGCCGCAATATGGATATCCAAAAATCAGATTCTTTACGGTGTTCCGCGGTCCGCTAACGCAAGTTCGCGGATGGCCGGAACGATCGTGCTTCAAGATATTGATACCGAAAAGATTCGAAAGCTGTTTTGGTTTTCATCCTGCGGTGATGTCCTGGACAGACTTGATCAGGACACGCTATTGCTCCAATCCTCTTCCAGGCGACAAAACTTGCGTCAGATCTCTCTGGCCGAATCGCAGGCAACCGGACGGTGGTTCACGCGTGGAAACAGCACAGATCGTCAGCCTGTCTATTCGCCGGACGGCAAACGTATTTTGTTTTCCTCGATCGGAAGCGGGAATCTCGATCTCATGGAAATCACAATTGAAACCGGCGCCGTAAAACGCATTACGGAAGACGCAGCCGATGACTGGGATCCCGCCTATACTCCCGACGGCAAAAACATTCTTTGGAGCTCAAACCGTGATGGTCATTTTGAAATCTGGATGGCAAACGCAGATGGCAGCGGTTCGCACCGGATTACAAACGATGGATTGGATGCTGAAAATCCAACGATGACGCGGGATCAGCGATGGATTGTCTACAACTCCTACAATCCTGAAAAAATTGGAGTTTGGAAGATTCATCCGGACGGATCCGGAGCGACGCAACTGTTTACCGGACTCACGCAGCAACCCGAAGTTTCTCCTGATGGCAAACATGTCGCTTACGCCTGGTATAAACAATCTGTGGTGGACGCAACGTCAACCATCCGTGTTACCAACATCGACACAGGAAACCCCATTCCGTTTGAAGTGAAAGCGGAACGAGCAGCGAAAGCGCAAGCCACGCTGTCTGGTTCCGCAGGTCGTTGTCGCTGGATGCCCGATGGAAAGTCACTTGCCTATATAGACTCGAACGAAAGAGGAATTCTGGGAATTTTTGTGCAGGACTTTATTCCGGGTAAAGACACATTCGCGACACGTCGCGCAATCGCTGGATTCGATCCGGATAAACACACGGAAACCTTTGCCATCTCGCCGGATGGTAATTCCATTACGCTTGCAGAAGTGGAAATCCTTTCCAGTCTGGTCCGTGTGGAAAATGTTCCCCTGCCTGTTGAATGAAAATCCGATATATGGATATTGGTCCTCTTACAACGAACAAAGGAATGTCGGGGATTCAAGTCCGTCCAGGGGCCATAAATTGAGATTTTTTGATTGAAGAAAACATGGAGCGATTTGTAACGCCGGCCTCCGGCCGGCAAAGTATTTGCAATGCGCCTGGACGGCTGGAAGCCGGCGCTACAAACTCCTTGCGGAACTCAATTACAATTGAAAATTTTCAATCTGCAATCTAGGATCTGAGATCTAAACTATTCGCGGCTCGTACTCTCACGATCCATTCGCGCAAATATGCAGGGCAATTCCAAAGCTCCGCACCCTTAGCTTCGCATTCTTCAAAAAATTCGACTGAATGTTGATCGACAAGTTTTACATCCTTCAGATCGAAAGCAATCTTCTGACTTTCTTGTTCCAATGCGAGAATTTCCTGCAACTGTCTGATTTTTTCGTTTTCAATTCGACCGCTTAAAGTAAAGATCACAAATTCCGAATTACTTGATTTCTCAATCCTCAAGACCATGTGCGAGACAGGAGCAATACGCGTGCCAAAGGCGAATTCTCGAGTTGCCGATCAAAATGGAAATGTTGTGAATTACTTGAATCCAAATTGGTAAAGTATAATTATGGATAGTTCAAACGCATCATCAAGATCATAATCTTTTGGTCTGGTGCAGCATGGTTGGGATTTGCGGTAGGTGCAACCCTTCATTGCATTGAGAGGAACCATGCAATCTCGGATGAATCAAGGAGGACGATCGAGTAAGGAAATCCCTGTCCGGCTGACGCAGATGTTGCGGACCCTGATCAAGTTTGGCCGAGCAGTGGTAGAAGCGAGTGATGAGCATCAGTTACTTCAGTCTGTCTGCGACATCTTTGTGGAGGGTGGTGGTTTTCGCACGGCCTGGGTTGGATACCCGGAGCTAGATGCGCGGAAAACCATCCGGCCTGTTGCGCAAACGGGAGACCATGATGGAATTCTCCGCAATTTGAATCTGTCATGGGCCGATTCCGACTCCAAAAATCCTGCGAGCGTGTCTATCCAAACCGGCCAAACCTGCTGGATCAAGGATCATTCTGTTCTCTCCCTTCCCCTGAAGTCTGATGGCCAGACTTTTGGCGCACTTACGCTTTATGCCGATAAGTCGAGTCCATTCGAGCAAGATACTGTTGAGTTGCTCGAGGAATGGTCCGATCTCTTCGCTCATGCTGTGATCGCGGCGCGTGAATCTGCGTTACGCGCGGATATCACCAGGGCGTTTTCGCAGGAGGACAGCCTACACGGAATTCTGCATCATTGTGTGGAGGCGCTTGTCCAACATCTCGATGCCGCCTTCGCCCGGATCTGGACTCTGAACAAGGACTTACCCGTGCTGCAGCTTCAGGCCAGCGCCGGGTTGTACACGCATCTGGATGGAGCGCACAGCCGTGTTCCGGTAGGAAGTCTGAAGATTGGCTGGATCGCGCAAGAGAGGATGCCGCATCTGACCAATGATGTCATTCACGATCCGCGAATCAGCGATCAGGAATGGGCCACGCGCGAAGGACTGGTCGCATTCGCCGGTTATCCTTTGCTCGTTGAAGGCCGGGTGATTGGCGTGATGGCGATGTTCTCGAAAAAACCGTTGTCGGCATCAACGCTCGAAATACTGGCGTCGATCGCTGATCCAATCGCACAAGCGTCGAGCGTAAGCGTACCGAGGAAGAACGTTAGACGAAGCGAAGACGTATTTGAGGGAAGCCCAAAGGCTCAGTCTCACGGGCAGTTTTGGCTGGAATGTTTCCAGTGGAGAACTCTTCTGGTCGGACGAAACCTATCGAATTGTTGGGCTTGATCGACTGACGAAACCCACGGTCAAAGAGGTGCTTCAACGAGTCCACCCGGAAGACGTCGCTCTTGTAAAGCAATCGTTGGATCGCGCAGCGCGCGACGGCGCGGACCTGGATTTTGAACATCGATTCCTGATGCCGGATGGTTCCATCAAACATGTCCATGTTGTTGCGCATGCATTTCAAGATGAAAAGGGGAGCCTTGAGTATGTCGGAGCGGTGACGGATGTAACAGCAACGAAGATGGCGGAAGAAAAAATCCGGCAAGATGAAAGAGAGCTCCGGCAGATTATCGAAGCCATTCCTCAGCTCATCATCGTACTGACGCCGGATGGGCGTTGTCTTTATGCGAATGGGACGGGTGCTCGATTATACCGGCTGTACCCACGAAGAATCGTAGCAGAGGACTTCCGAGAGCGTGTCGATTCACCCGGAGGATGTGGAGAGGCTGACGGAGAAGCGGCATGCAGGCGCTATCTCGCGGAGACTCCGTTTGAGATCTGAGCAACGAGTACGCCGAAACGACGGCCAGTATCGGTGGTTTCTCGGCCGTTTCAACCCGCTGCGGGATGAACAGGGAAACGTCATTCGATGGTACGCGACGGCGATCGATATCCACGATCAGGAAGGAAGCGGAAGAGAAGGTACGAAAAGAGAATATGGCGCTCCGCGAAGAAATCGACAAAACATCCATGTTCGAGGAGATCGTCGGCGCCTCGCCGGCTCTGCAAACAGTACTGTCACGTGTCTCCAAGGTCGCACCGACCGATTCCACCGTGCTCATTCACGGGGAGACTGGAACCGGCAAGGAACTCATCGCGCGGGCCATCCACAAACGATCGGAGCGATCCTCCCGCGCGTTTGTCAGTGTCAATTGTGCCGCCATCCCTTCCTCATTGATCGCTTCGGAATTGTTCGGTCATGAAAAAGGATCCTTCACCGGAGCACTCCAGCGGCGGCTCGGCCGCTTCGAGTTGGCCGACGGAGGGACGATCTTCCTGGATGAAATCGGTGAATTGCCGACGGAAATCCAGATTACGCTCTTGCGGGTGCTGCAAGAGCGCGTATTCGAGCGCGTCGGTGGCAATCAATCGATTCGAGCCGACGTGCGAGTGATTGCCGCCACCAATCGTGACTTGCAGGCGGCCATCGAGGCCGGCACGTTTCGGATCGATCTGTTTTATCGGCTCAACGTGGTTCCCTTCGAGATGCCGCCGCTGCGCGAGCGAAAAGAAGATATCCCGCTGCTGATGGAGTACTTCATCGATCGTTATGCCAGCAAAGCAGGTAAGAAAATACGCAGTGTCAAAAAAAAGACGCTGGAGTTGTTTCAGTCGTACTCATGGCCAGGTAACGTTCGAGAGCTCCAGAATGTGATTGAACGATCTTTGATCTTCTGTGATACGGAGACTTTTTCGGTCGATGAGAGTTGGCTCTCTCCGCAATTGCGTCTCAATGCCCGCCAGCTAGCCAGCAACTTTCCGAAACGCTTGTGACGCACGAGAAACAAATGATTGAGGCCGCGTTGGCTGAAACCGACGGCTGCGTGTCCGGGCCGTCCGGTGCGGCCGCCAAGCTCGGCATTCCGCCATCAACTCTCTACCGGAAAATCAAATCGCTTAAGATCAACAAACATCGCTTCAAGACCGCCTAGCGGTTCATACACGATCCCTCCAATCTCTTTCATTTTTATCACCACACTTGGGAAATTTTCTCAGATATGGTGATCAAGAAATTTCCCATCATAGGAATTTTCGCGGTATGGAACGCAAGCCCCTCCTAAATTCCTTCTTCTCCCCGAAAACACTCTGAGTTCGATATCTGGTACGAGCCTTGCTATTCGCTGTGCTGGAGATAACTCAAAGGCACTTTTCAAAATCAATTCACATGAACAAGGAGAAACAAATGAACAGGACAATGCTTTTCGCGGCGATTGCCGTGATATCACTTGCGCTTAGTACGGGCGCTATGGCTCAAAATTCCAGTGATCAACACGCTTTTGGTTTCAATAGCTCCAACATCTCTGGTTTTCCAACCGGATCAGCGAGACTCATCGGCGGAGGAGCCTACAATACGGCCAGCCACTTCGTAAAGTCGGCTGGAGGTTTTAGGTGCATTACGGATGTGAACCAGTTACAACTCAACGGATGCAAAGCAGGGCAGGGCGTAAGGTGGGACACCGTAGAACTGCTGGATTCGACGAATTTCAAGTGCACAGGGAGTGCTGGAGAAACATTGAAGACCGCCTTCACGTCCGCGAATACTGCGGTATATACGGCTGACTTCTATCGCGCCGGTGACGGTGAGGACGCATCGTTCACTGCAAATGTGATCATTTCCACACAAGACATCGCACCAGATGTTGACGGCGTGCAAAACGTGTGGATCCAGGGAGTGGGCTGTGGTAGCGCGATCGTCAGCTTCAGTCACTAGAGCCACTTGCAATTGAGCCTAACGGGTCTTGGATCAACCCCGCTATGGTTCAACCTCATTGAAGAAAAGCCTGACCGCGGAGTCAGGCTTTTTTTTGCCTGAACTGAGCATTTAATGTGGCGCAACCTGAAAAAAGATTGCAACAGCGTGATGGGTAAGTTCAAAAAAACAAATCGATTTAACCTCCGTGCCGCGTTAAGGCACCGGCGCGTCAGCTCGAGCATTTCCTAAGTTTTGTTCAGGTTTTAAAGAACGCATCGCCAGAAAAACAGACGCAATCAATGCTGGAACCACAGCAAACAAAAAGGTTGTCTGCCGGCCTTCAACTTTCCAGAGCCAACCAAAAATCAAGTTCGCGGGAAGTGCTGAAAGGCCAATTGCAGCATGATAATAACCAAAACCCGTGCCGCGAATGGATCGCTCCGTGAGATCGGAAACCATTGCTTTTTCCGCAGGCTCGGTAAATCCAAAGTAACCACCGTATAAAAGAAACAGTGTGATGATCGTGCTTTTTGATTCGGCAAAAGCAAAACCGACATACAGGACCGCGTAAAAAAACCATCCTGCGATGATCATATTTTGGCGATTCATTGAATCCGCAATACGGCCTCCGCTGTAGACTGAAATAGTTTTTATCATGTGATGAAGAGCCCATAGCAGCGCTACACCGGCCGCCGTTACTCCCGCGTCGTTCAACAACAACAGCAAGAAAATATCGGACGTGTTGGCAAATGCAAAGATAAGAACGGAAGTTAGAAAAAATTTATAATTCCGGGATAAAGCTCGCCACGACGCCTTTTGCAACCCGGATTGATCCGTATTCGTGATTGGAACATCTTCAACGCGAAATAGAATCAACAGAAAGACGATTGCGGCAGGGATGGCAGCGAACAGAAAAATCTGCCGCAAAGAGAGCCCAGCATACTTCAGGAGCAAGGCTGCAAAAAGCGGTCCTGCAGATGCCCCAAGATGATCCATGGCGCGATGAAAACCGAAAGCGGTCCCTCTTTTTCGGGTGAGGTTAGATCCGCAATCAGCGCATCGCGGGGGGAAGTACGGATCCCTTTTCCTACTCGATCCATGAAGCGCAGGAACAGGACAGTTACCCATGATCCGGCCAACCCGATGAGTGGACGCACGGCTCCAGCGAGGCCGTACCCGGCCAGTATGAATGGCTTTCTGCGCTGAACGCGATCGGTCCATGAGCCGGAAATTGTTTTCAAAAAAGCTGCAATCGATTCCGCAGATCCTTCGATGAGACCAAGAGAGACTGTCGAACCGCCCAAAACTGTTGTTACAAACAACGGTAGCAGCGGGAAAATCATTTCGCTGGAGAGATCAGTCAGAAAGCTGATTACCCCTAAGACGATCACTCCGGCGGGAATTTGCGATCTTAATACTGTTCGTAGGCTTGTCATTCGTTGCGAGAAGCAAATTATAAATTGTTTGTCAGAGGAAGGCGAAGCAGAGTTGTTGAAAATGCAAAAGGCGTGTGCGGTTACAATGTAGAGACGCAGCTTAACCGGCGAGCCACTGCGCAGGAGAAAACATGAAAAACAGAACAGAGTGTGCACACATCGCAACGATTCAAGACGTTCAACCGAGCGGTGAGAAATGCGAAGAATGCGAATCGCGGGAAAGATTGCGAGTATGCATGACGTGCGGTCATGTGGGTTGTTGCGAATCTCAGCAGGCGCACAATACAAAGCATGCCAAAGCAATGGCCCACCCGATCATCCGCTCTATGCCGGTATCCGACAGTTCTTTCACGTGGTGCTATGAATGCAGGGATTACGTTTCCTATCCTTGATCAAACGACTGTTAAGTGGTTTGTAGCGCCCGCGAGACCGTCACAAAAGTCAAGATTTACATGGTTTAGTGGGAGGCACGTTCACTTTGCTAAGGGAAAGCCATTCGCTCCAGGAGTTTTTGAAATCTTGGATGATTGCGCAGAGGATCGAGCCGGGGATTCACTCTGATGCTTGTCAGCGCATCCTCTCTTGCTTCAAACGCTCGTTCCAGCCAATCGAGCGCATCCTCTTCCCTTTTTAGTCCCACGTATACAACAGCCACAGCGTAATTGGAAAGAAAGGGCCTGACGTGAAGAATCTTTCAAGTCTTCAAGAATCTTTTCTGCTTCCTGAGTTCGTCCAGCCATTGCTTGCACGTATCCCGTTGACGACAGCGTCCATGGAGTCAGAATTGATCCGCGGAGTGCTTTTTCTATTTCAGTTAGAGCTTCCTGGAACATCGCCTTTTGCACATAAGCCATGGCTATATCGATGGATGCACGGAAAAAGGAGGGATCGATCAGCAATGTGTACCTGAATTGTTCAATCGCTTTATCATATTGTCGCGCGTAATAATGGATGTAGCCGATTGTCCAGTTGATTACAGGCGCAAAAGGATCGAGTTCTCTTGCTTTGTGAATCTCTTCCTGAGCCCTTTCAAATCGGCCGAACATTGCCAATACAACGGCATACCAGTGGTGCGCTGTTGCGTAACCCGGATTCAATTTCAACGCGGTTTCGAATTCCTCCACGGCGGCGGTCCAATTCCAATCAAAACGAAAAAGGAATTCGGCCAGAGAAGTGTGCGCTTCCGCCAGATCCGGATCGAGTTCCAGGGCACGCAACGCGTATTGCTTCGCGTGAGGATAAGCATCCTTCGGAGGAATCAATCCATAAGTGCCGAGGATCCAGTAGCTGTCGGCCAGGCCTGAATACGCGAGCGCAAATCCCGAATCCTCAAGAATGGCCTGTTCAAAGAAGTCAATCGCCTTTCGTAGCGAATCCTCCGTTCGTTTATTCCAGAAGTATCTTCCTTTCAGATATAGATCATAGGCCTGCCGGTTGGTAGTGACTTTACGGCCAAGGCGTTTTCGTTCTGAACTTGTCAGATGAATTCGCAGCTTATCGGAAATCTTTTTCGCAATTTCTTCCTGAACATTGCAGACATCGCAAAGTTCAGCGCTGTAACGTTCCCCCCACAGTTGCGCGCCATCGATCACATCGATTAGCTCCACCTGAATATCCAGTAGATCTCCGCGCTGAACCACTCTTCCGCTCAGCACGGCGCGTACGTTCAATTCTCTTCCGGCGCGCAACGGATCCGGGTTGCTTCCGGCATAACGCAGCACGGTGCCGTAGGCCATAACACGCAGCTTCGGCAACTGAGAAAGAGTATTGATGATGGTTTCAGCGACACCACCGAGGTACTCCACATCCGGATTGGATCCTTCGGCTGTAAAAGGAAGTACTGCAACAGAATTGATTCCCTTTTTCCCGCGTCTTCTGGAAGGGACCTGCTTAAAGCTGGAAGTGGGGAGGCTCGGTCCGCGCGAGAGCATTTTCAGCGCAAGATAGAGGTCGCGAGCGGACCGGAAACGGTCGGCTTGATTCTTCTGGAGGCAGAAGAGAACGATGCGCCTGAGTTCGACAGGCACGGTGCCGCTGTCAGACATCAATTCGGGCGCCGGATCGTCGCTCAAAATCGCGGCAAAGGTCTCTGCGGACGTATTCCGCAAGAAAGGTGGTTTGCCGGTTAACATTTCATACAGCATGCTTCCAAAGGAAAAGAGATCGGAGGTTTCATCGACCTCCTGTCCTTTCACCTGTTCCGGTGACATATATCCCACGGTTCCCATCAGCATTCCAGGTTTTGTTTTTCCAGCGATCGTTCTAAGTTGGGAGGCGTTCGGAGTGGCTTCGATTCGAAGTTGAGCAAGACCGAAATCCAGAATTTTAACGCGGTCTTCCGTGATCAGAAAAATATTCTCCGGCTTTAGATCTCTGTGGATGATTCCCTTGGAGTGAGCACCCACAAGTCCGTAGGCAATCTCTGTCGCGATTTCCAGAGATTTCTCCCAACCGAGCGGCGATCGATCCATTCGCGCCCGGAGCGTTTCTCCATCGAGCAATTCCATCACAGCAAAAATGAAATCCTCTTCCCGGCCGACATCAAATATTGTGAGTATGTTCGGATGAGATAGCGCTGCGAGTGCTCGAGTTTCCTTTTGAAAGCGATCCACAAACTGAGAATCTTCGGCCAGTTGTTTGGGCAGAACTTTCAGGGCCACATCTCTTGCAAGCCGCGTATCGAAGGCGCAATACACGTCTCCCATACCGCCTCCACCAATCAATGAAATGATTTGGTAGGGTCCGAGCAGTGTTCCCTTTTCCAGATCGCATTTGAAACCCGTGTACCGCCATTCAATAATAATCGAAAAATCCGTCAGCGTTTGAGCAGCTTGAGGACAGTGTTCCAATTTCGAGTCGTTACATTGCGTCCAAACTCTTTTTCAAGAATATCCATTGCGTCTACGGAACGCCGCGCCGGCGAGAGCGTAAGCACGCTGCAAACATCTGTGTCCGATACCCGCAGGATCTTAAAATCCTTCTCCGGTGATTCGTATGGAATCCTTAAATTACCTTTTCGGTTTCTCTGAAAGGAAGGTCAGATAAAGCCTGGTCTCCGGGGTCACTGTAATTTTTTGAAAGGGATTGGAATCGACCAGCTTCTGGATTTCACTGATCTTGCGCAGGATCGCATTGATTTGAAAACCGAATGTTTTTTTCAGTTTTTCTTCAATACTTTTACGGAGGACCTCAGAATCCTTTTCGGAAGTCTCAAACAGAACATTGCCGCTTGCAAGGACAGTTTTTACGCTCTTGAGTCCAAGTGATTCAAGAGCTTTCCGTAACTCTTCCATTTTTACAGATTTTTTCCCGCCAACATTGATGCCGCGAAGCAAAGCAACGTACGGAATCATTAAGATTTCACATCCTTAGGCTTCATTGAATCGACTGGCATTTTGATCATCATAGCACCGGCCGGTTTCTACCGCTGCTTTCATCCGGCAAAGTCCAGAACCTGGTGATGTAAGATATTCTATAAGTATGCCGTCTCCTGGGGCCAGGCTTGGGCCTTACGAAATTCTTTCCACGATCGGCGCGGGAGGGATGGGCGAGGTTTATCGCGCCCGCGATTCGAGAATCGGACGGGAAGTTGCTGTCAAGATTTTACCGGCACACTTTTCAGAACATGTCGAACGTTTGCGCCGCTTTGAACAGGAAGCACGCGCCGCAGGAACTCTCAATCATCCGAACATCTTATCCCTTTATGATGTGGGAACGGAGAATGGAACTCCTTATTTTGTCACGGAGCTATTGCAAGGGGAAACGTTGCGCCGCAAACTCCTGGATGGTCCGATCGGAGTTCGTAAAACGATGGAGTACGCGCTTCAAATTGCGCATGGACTTTCTTCCGCTCATGAAAAAGGGATCACGCATCGCGATTTGAAACCTGAAAATCTGTTCCTCATCAAAGAAGGGCGCGTAAAAATTCTGGATTTCGGCCTGGCGAAGCTGACTCATCCGGAAATTTCAGGAAGCCAATTCACTTCGGCGGACACAGTGACTCATCAAACGGAGCCAGGAGAAGTTCTTGGGACTATCGTTTACATGTCGCCGGAGCAAGTTCGTGGAATGAAGGTTGATTACCGGTCCGATATTTTTGCGTTCGGTTCGATCTTATATGAAATGCTTTCCGGGAAACGTCCTTTTCAAGGTGAATCGAACGTAGAAGTGATGCACGCCATTTTAAAATCCGATCCGCCCGACCTGTTGCAAAGCAATTCAAACGTTCCCCCCGCGCTGGAGAAAATCGTGCGCCGTTGCATGGAAAAGGACCCGGATCTGCGCTTCCAATCCACAAGCGATCTGGCTTTTGCACTGGAAGCACTCTCCTCAGCTTCCGGAACAATCGAACAAACATCTGCGAAAATTTCCAGCACAAACTACACAAAATATTTTGGGGGATTCGCAATTCTTGCCCTTCTCTTTTACGGAGCAACGAAAATAGCAACAATAAAAAGAAAGCCTGTTGCGTCAGCACCGGTGTCGACATCTTCGTTCTTACCCTATTCGTGGAACCGTGTGACATTCAGGAGGGGATATGTTTCAAGCGCTGCTTTTTCTTCTGACGGACAAACCATTTTGTACAAAGGCGAATGGATTAGGTCCTGGTTGGGTGAAATCTATTTTTCACGAATTGGAAGCCCTGAGGCTCGTACGATTGGAGCTAAAGACGCTGAGATTCTGTCTGTATCATCAAACGGTGAGCTCGCAATTCTGATGCGCAATGAGAAATATCCAACGATCGGACCATCTATTCTTGCCAGAATGCCATTTGCCGGCGGTGTCCCCCGGCAGGTTGTGACGGGCGTTCAGGATGCGGATTGGTCACCAGATGGCAAAGAGTTGGCAATCATCCGCAACCGGAGCATTGAGTTTCCGATTGGAAAAGCGCTTTACAGCAGCAATCATTACCCAACAACGGTTCGCGTTTCACCAAAGGGGGATCTGATCGCATTTATTGAAATGCGTGTCCCCGGGATCGGAACGGTAATGGCGGTTGATCTAAACGGAAAAGTCCGGAAATTGTATGAAACAGATATGTCAACGGGCCAGTCCGGCAGTATGGGACTTGCCTTTTCTGCTACGGGGGATGAAATCTGGTTCGGTTCACGGCCGAAAAAGGGGACCGGTCAGGTGCTTTGCGCCGTAGACCTTTCAGGCCGGTTCAGAGAAGTTTTGAAAATGAATGGGCACTTCCGGCTATTCGACATTTCCGGTGATGGGAAGATCCTGTTGGCGCGCGGGGAAACACGATCGGGGATGAATTATTATTCCGAGACAGAAGGAAAGGAGCGGGATGTTTCCTGGTTATCGGGATCGCTCCTTGTTGATATTTCGAATGATGGAAGATACCTGCTGTTTGTCGAAAACGCCGACAGGCCAGGAGATCAACATCGCGCTGTCTATTTGCGTGATGTTCAGGCTTCCGATGCAATTCGTCTGGGTGATGGCTGGGCATGGGACCTGTCTCCGGATAACCAGTGGGTGCTCGCCTTTTTAGAAGGTTCGATTATTCTGTTGCCAACTGCAGCAGGTGAAATCAAAACGCTTTCAAAAGGTTGGAAAGAAGGATCAGGCGGATTCTTTCCTGATGGAAAACGAATTTTGTTCTACGGTTTGAAAGAAGGCCATAAGGAACGAATTTATGTTCAAAACATCGAAGGGGGTGAACCGAAACCTGTTTCACCCGAAGGTGTGTATCTGGAATCGCCCGCTGCGAATGTTGTTGCTCCTGACGGCTCTCATTTTTATGCTTACGATGACGTCTATGGCTATCGTATTTATTCTATCGACGGGGGGGAGCCTCGCGAAATCAAGGGTATGGAGAGCGGAGATTATTCCATGGCGTGGAGTCCCGATGGTTTGTACCTCTACGTTGAGAAAGGAGTCCCATCGCGGATTTTTAAGCTTGATCCATCCACCGGACGTCGTGAATTCTGGAAAGAATTTATGGTTCCAGACGCTGTGGGCGTGCACGGAATTTTACCTGTATTCACCCCGGATAGAAAAGCGCAAGCCTATTCGTACACACGAACCCTTTCCGATCTTTATGTGATCGAAGGACTAAAATAGCGCCGAAAATACGCAACCACGCATTCACACCGCCCGGTCTGATAGAATACAGAAAATGGTTCCATTCATCGGCTCATTGAACAAGATCTACAAGGACGCTCTCATCGCAGCAAAAAGTAACGAGGCGGTGTTGATCAGCGGTGAAACAGGTTGCGGTAAAGAAGTGCTGGCCCGCTTTATTCATGACAACAGTTCGCGTTCCAAATCACCTTTTGTTCCCATCAATTGCGCAGCGATTCCGGAACAACTCATCGAAAGCGAATTGTTCGGACACGAAGCAGGCGCCTTCACCGGCGCAACCAGGGAAAAGAAAGGACTGATCGAAGAAGGACACGGTGGAACCGTTCTTTTGGATGAAATCTCCGATTTACCCATCGAAGCGCAGGCAAAACTGTTGCGCGTGCTGGAAACTAAAAAGCTTTTGCGGATTGGCAGCTCAAAATACCGCGATATTGATGTGCGTTTTATCGGAGCAACCAACGCCGATTTAAAAACACGCCTGGAATCAGGTAAATTGCGCAAGGATCTTTACTACCGGCTTTCTATATTCGTCTATACAATGCCTCCTTTGCGAGAAAGAACCGGCGATATCCTCCAGCTCAGTGCGCATATCCTTGCCGAGCTTGTACCGTTCCAACATCTATCTTTATCAACGGCTGTTTCGGAATTATTTCTATGTTACCCGTGGCCTGGCAATATCCGCGAATTGCGCAACGCGCTCGCACTCGCCGTTGCGCGCGCCGCAAACGCCCCTCGGATCGAAGTGGAACATCTGCCGGAACAGATTGTCGCGCGGTGCAAACATCCCCACGTCCTTGCTTCCTCCCATTTGGATGAAAAAACAAACTGTTTTGAAGAAAACATGTTGAAACAAATGATGAGCCAGTACCCGAACGTGAAAGAGGCGGCAGTACACATGGGTATGGGTGTTCGCACGTTGTATCGCAAGCTGAAGAAGTACGGTATTAACCCATAGGGATCATCCAACAGTTATTGAAACACCACAAACCGTGACAATTCTGTCAATCACCCCTTCTTTCGTTGAGTCATTCCTGTCATACATAAGCACGTCCACAAAAGCCGGATAAGCAGGTCCTCCCACTCGGTTGCGTGTCATTTTTGACAATCGGGCACGTCTGTTCTGTCGGTATGAACATGGCAGTAGATTTGCCATGGATCCGTACATGATTCAAGAGAAGACGAACATCACGTTGATTCGGCCACTCACTGTTGCCGATCTTCCGGAAGTTCAAGCCCTCGATGGGCGCATTCAGGGGGAAGAAAAACCCGAATACTGGAAAAACATGATTGGAAGCAAAAGCGTTGCGCTTGTTTCTGAAACAAACGGCAGAATCACAGGTTTTCTTCTGGGTGAAATTCGAAGCTGGGAATTTCGCCAGCCGCCCACGGGATGGATCACTGTAATCGCTGTGGATCCGCAGTACCGGCGCAGCGGTATCGGTCGACAATTGCTGGCTGAAGCTCTAGAAATTTTCCGGAACCGCGAGATCGAAAATGTTCGCACAATGGTAGAAAGCTTGGACCGTGACCTGCTGAATTATTTCAACCGTATGGGTTTCAGGCGGGGCCCGTTCGTTGAGCTTCAAAAACAATTACGGGGGTAAACATGGAGCTTCAGGCGCTGGAAGGCTGGAAAACAGCCATTCAAGATCCGACGTTTCGAGTCGTACAGCAGTGGAAAGAGAAAACGGGTCGCAATGCGGTCGCTTATTTTCCAGTTTATTGTCCCGTTGAAATTATTCATGCAGCCGGACTGCTTCCCGTAGCCATCCTGGGAGCCGGAAATCAGCTCGAAATTACAAATGCAGATTCCCGCTTCGGCTCCTTCATCTGTTCGATTGCAAAAAGCACAATGGAGCTCGGACTCCGCCAACACCTCGATTTGTTCAGCGGAATCGTATTTCATTCGATCTGCGATACCGCTCGCAATCTCGCGTTTTTATTTAAGCGAAACTTTCATCCTAACCTCTATGTGGAATACGTTCATCTTCCGCAGAATACGGGAACAGAAGCGGCTGTGGATTATCTCTCCAGCGAATACGAACGGATTGCCCGCAATCTGGCGGAGCTCGGGGGCCGGAGCTTCAGCAAACAGGAATTGCAACGAAGCATTCTGCTGTACAACAACAACCGTCACTGGATGCGGCGCCTCTACGCATTGCGGTGTGATGCCCCAGAACTGCTTTCGACTGTCGATCTGTACCTTTTAAGCCGCGCAGGGTGCATTCTTCCTCCTGAAGAACATTCCGTCCTTCTGAATACGGCACTGAACGAGGCGGTGGCGCTGAGTGGCAAGCCACGCGACAGAATTCGTGTTGTACTGGAAGGTTCCTTCTGCGAACAACCGCCTCTTGAGCTGCTTGCAGCCATTGAAGAGGCAGGCTGCTACATCGTCAACGATGACCTGCTCACAGGACTTCGGTGGTTCGAACAGGACATTCCCATGAGCGAAGATCCGTTGCGAGAACTCGCCCGCAGCTACGTCTTCGACAGCACATATTCATCGGTCCGGCATGACTGTAAGAAACCAAGACAACAGATGCTACTGGAGAAGTTTCGCGCGTCGAAAGCGGATGCGGTTCTTTTCTGCATTGCAAAATTTTGTGAGCCGGCTTACTTCGATTATGTGCTCTATAAAAATTTGCTGGACCAGCAGAACATACTTCATCTGCTGATCGAATTTGAAGAAAAGATGTGGACGTTTGAAAAAGCACGAACAGAAGTGGAAACATTTGTCGAATCCATCCTTTTTGATCAGGGGGAGTAAATGCAACAGCAGAGCGATCGAACATCCTACCGGGGCGCAATGCATAGGATCCAGAAAGAGCTCATGGTGCGCTGGTATGGAGAACTGGATAAAGCAGTTGATACAGGCAAACCGGCTGTCTATTTGATGGTTTCCGGAAACTGCGTTGAGCTTCTTCGTGCTTTCGATGTGATTCCTGTTTATCCGGAAATCAACGCTCTTCAGCTTGCGATCCGGAACCAATCGCTTCCTGCATTGTTGAAATCCGAAGAACTTGGATACGCCACAGACAATTGCGGATATGTAAAAGCCGATATCGGCGCCTACGTAATGGGAGACAAAACAACACTCGGTACACGAATTCCCAAGCCTGCTTTGATTCTTTGCAATTATGTGGGATGCAATACCTATGTGAAGTGGTTCGAACACATAGCGGATCTCACCGGCGCCCCGCTGTATATCCTGGATATCCCTTTCATGAGACAGGATGAAGTGTCCAGCGAAGACATTTTGTACGTTGTTCGGCAGCTGGAGGAAGTCATTTGTTTGCTCGAAAAAATTACTGGAAAAAAGCTGAACCAGGCTGATCTTGAACAGCGGGTCAGAAGCGCTCGTGTTGCGGAAGAGCTCTGGCATGAAGTCCGAAATTTTACAAAAACGCATCCTTCTCCTTACGATGCTTACTTTGATGCGACAACGATGATGGGACCGCTTTATGTTTATCGTGGCACCAGCGAATGCATCGACTTTTTTCAAGCCACGATTGATGAATTCCAGGAACGAAAATTGGAAGGAACCGGCGCGGTCACTCCCGAAAAATTCCGGCTCGTGGTGGAAGGTCCTCCCCCTTACCCGTACTTTCGCGTGTTTCGTGAAATGCTTGCAAAATGGGGCGCTTGCGCGGTTGCCTCGACTTACTCCACTGTTGGTGGAATTTGGGAGTTCGGTTTCCGCCATGATCCTGGAAACCCGCTGCACAGCATAGCGGTGCACATGATTTCACAGAACGTTGCGAACAGGAATTTTTTACAACGTTATGCTCAAATCCGGCGTTATGTCCAGGAATGGTCGGCGGATGCGCTGTTGATTCACTCTGTGAAAAGTTGCCGCCTTTTCTCAGCCGGTCAGGGAGATATGCGCGAATACTTCTCCCGCCAGCTCAAAATTCCCACGTTGTTTGTTGAATCGGATCTGGAAGATCCCCGCTATTTTTCAGCAGCGCAAATGCAGAATCGTATCGACGCGTTTTTTGAGGCATTGGAGCATCAGAAGTTTTACAAAAGTCATCAGGCAAGCTATTCCGGAGGCGCTCTATGAATCTGTATTCAGGAGGTGTGGATGTAGGCTCCACTCAAACAAAAGCCGTAATCCTCGATCAGAATAGGAAAATTATTTCTTCGGTCCTGATCCCCACGGGAGCCAATGTCACTCTGGCCGCTCAAAACGCATTCCGGCAGGCAGTGGAGGCGTGCGGCCTGATCAATCAGATCTCCTACGTCGTAGGCACCGGCTATGGAAGATACAAGGTGACTTTTGGAGATTCGCAAATCACGGAGATCAGCTGTCACGCGCGCGGTGCACAATTTCTGTTTCCCAACACCCGAACCGTAATTGACATGGGAGGGCAAGACACGAAAGCGATCAAAATTCAATCGGACGGCAGCGTGCTGGATTTTGTTATGAACGACAAATGTGCCGCCGGAACCGGCCGCTTCCTGGCTGCAGCCGCAGAAGTCATGGGTTTACCGCTCGATGTGATCGGCGAAATTTCTCTGCGCGCAAAAACACCAGTCCGGCTAAGCTCCGTTTGCGCCGTGTTCGTGGAATCCGACATCCTCTCATACCTGGCGCAAAACAAATCCATAGAAGATATTCTTGGCGGCGTCC
Source organism: uncultured bacterium (assembly GCA_963771165.1). GTDB lineage: Bacteria > Acidobacteriota > HRBIN11 > JAKEFK01 > JAKEFK01 > JAKEFK01. Next base: position 84,098 of record CAVYSN010000012.1, read on the forward strand.
ACAGCGCGATTGCAGCACGAACCATGTCGCTTGTCCGTAGAATCGGAATTGAAAAAGAGGTCACCTTCACGGGAGGAGTGTCCCGGAATATCGGAATGATTCAAGCACTCGAATCCAAAACGGGTACGGAATTGAACGTATGCGATCGTTCGCATTTTGCCGGAGCCATCGGCGCAGCACTGTTTGCGATAGAACGCGCCGAGAAATTGAGTTTTGAAGGCCAGCCCACATCGATGCAGTAGAAGGAGTAATATGAAAAAAATTATTGCTGGAATTGACATCGGCTCCGGCCAAACAAAAGTTGTGCTGCTGAACGAATTCAAGGATGTGCTGGCCCGCTACTGCACAAAAACAACAGCGGGGTTTGCAAATGTGGCACAGGAAGCGATGCGTGCTGCTGCGGAACACGCCGGCACAACAACAGCGGATGTAGCTTACGTTGCCACAACAGGACTGGGCCGGTATAACGTGCCGTTTCGTGATATTCAGATTACCGAAATCACTTGCGCAGCTCGTGGAGCCTTCGAACTCTTTCCGGATGCGAGCTGTGTACTGGACATGGGGAATCAGAGTACCCGCGCCATCAGTTTGAGAAATCAGGGAAGAGTAAAACAGTTTCGTTCGAATGACCGGTGCGCGGCGGGATCGGGCGGGTTTCTGGAAAAAGCAGCAAAGTACCTTGAAGTGCCGCTGCAGGATATCGGCAAGCTTTCACTTAGCGCGCATCATCCACAGGCGATCAGCTCGGTTTGCGCTGTCCTTGGCGAGTCCGAAATCATCAACCATGTCAGCAACGGGGCCTGCATTGAAGACATCTTGCGAGGAATTCACGACTCGCTTGCCGACCGCGCCATGGCGTTGTTGAAACGGGTCGGCCTCAGCGGGCGCGTTGTAATTGCCGGAGGCGTCGCGCGACAGATGGGTATGATCCGTTCGCTTGAAGAAAAGCTCGGCGGGCGTATCTATGCATGTCCGCGGAGCGAGTATCTGTGCGCGTTCGGAGCGGCGTTACTCGGATTGCAAAGACTAAAGAAAATCAGGGCCGAAGTGATCGCCGCTTGAAGGAGAAACGAAATGATTCAGAAAGCAATTGATTGCATGTATTACGTAGCAACACGCGAATTTATGGAGAAATGGGATCGTGCGAAAGAAGGAGAGCTGGTTTGTCGCATGGAAAAGGCGATTGGAGGTTTGCCGCGATTCGAAAACATCGCACAAATGCTGGCACGAATGGATGAAGCGAGAGTCGAAAAAGTATTCATTACACAGTGCAAGATGTGGTCGTATCGCAATCACTGGATGTACATGGATACGCAGTTAGAAGAGGTGCTGCAATATACAGAGAAGTACCCTGACCGGTTTGTTGGTCTTGCCGGCTACAACCCCTTTCGAATCCAGGAGAGCTTGCGAGAAATCGAAATTGCGATAAAGAAACACCACTTCAAAGGCGTGTACGTGCACATTTATGGCTTCGATATTCCGCTGAACGATCGAAAAATGTACCCGTTGTACGCGAAATGCGTGGAATTGGGCGTACCGGTTTCTGTTCAAGTCGGACATGTGTTGGAAGGAATGCCAAGCGAAGGGGGGCGCCCCATCTACCTGGATTTCGTTGCCTGCGATTTTCCTGAACTAAAGATTCTTGGTGCACACACGGGCTGGCCATGGGTCGATGAGCTCATTTCCGTTTGTTATAAATGGGAGAACGTTTGGTTTGGCATCGACGCCTGGATGCCGAAGTACCTTTCTCCGGCGACTATTCAATTTATGACCAGCCGGATGGGCCGCGACCGGACAGTATGGGGAACGAATGGTCTTCCGTGGAAGCAAACGCTCGATCAATTCGCCGAACTCGGCATCAAAGAAGAGGTGCAGCAAAAAATCCTTTACCAGAATGCAACGGAGTTGTTCGGATTGAACGAGGGAGAAACAGCATGACCGAACAATTTGATTACATCCGCTTAACCTTGACGTCCCCGGGCGTAACCACACTTCTGCTGAACCGACCCCCGCTCAACATCCTCCACCTGCCGATGCTGCAGGAAATCAGGACAGCGCTGGAAGAAGTTGCCGCGAACCATTCCACCCGTGTGCTGCTGGTCCGCGGCGAAGGAAAATGTTTTTCCGCAGGAATGGACGTTGCAGATCATCTGCCGGACAAAGTGGAACTGATGCTGGAACTGATGCGAAAAACGTCGCGGCAACTTGTGGAACTGGAAATCCCAACGATCTCTGCATTGCATGGAAACGCGATGGGTGGCGGATTGGAGATCGCGATGCTGACGGATCTTACGTTTGCCGTGCCGCTCGCAAAGCTCTCACAACCGGAGATCAAACTCGGCGTCTTTCCCCCTCTTGCTGTTGCCTATTATTCCAATCTGATTGGTTACAAAAAAACCGCCGAACTTGTGTTTAGCGGCCGGACCCTCACGGCTGAAGAAGCGGTAGGAATCGGTCTCATCAATGCTGTATTTTCACCAGAGGAATTCAATACTCGCATCAAAGAGATCACGAGCGAAATTGCATCGTATTCGCGCCCTGTGCTGGTCGCCACAAAGCACGCGTTGAGAAAAGCGCAAGGCAAAGATATGTTTCACGCTCTGGAAGCGGCCGAGAAGATTTACATGGAACGCGTGATGACGACCGCGGATGCCATAGAAGGCCTCAACGCTTTCCTCGAAAAACGTGTTGCGCAATGGAAACATGAATAAATAAGGAGGATTCATGAAGGCAGCTATATTTAGAAAACCTCATGAAAGGCTCACGATTGAAGACGTCCCTGTGCCGTTGATTTCAAATGATCAGGTTCTTGTGAAGGTTGTCGCATGCGGGATTTGCCATACCGATCTGCACTACATTGATCACGGGGTGAAAACATTCAGACAGCCTCCTATCATTCTCGGCCATGAATGCTCAGGTGTTGTGGACCGCGTCGGTTCGGCCGTCAGGAACTGCAAAGAAGGGGATCGCGTACTACTGCCGGCCGTTGTTTCTTGCGGTGTTTGTAGACTGTGCCGTCTTGGACGGGAGAATATCTGCGAACAAATGCTGATGTTCGGTAACCATATCGATGGCGCATTCGCTGAATACGTAGCAGCACCGGCAAAAGATATTTTCATTCTGCCTCCGCAATTGCCGCTGGCTGAATCCTGCATTATTGCGGATGCTCTCTCCACTCCTTACCACGCTGTAAAAAACCGCGCACGGGTAAGGCTCGGCGACCGGGTTGTCGTTTTTGGATGCGGCGGAGTCGGCATCAACGTGGTTCAGGTTTCAGCTGCGGCAGGAGCAAGTGTCGTTGCGGTCGACTTGAAGGATGAAAAGCTGGAGCTTGCCAAAAAATTAGGGGCCTTTAATACCATCAACCCAAGCCATTCCGATTTGAAGAAAGAATTGAAAAAGCTTTTTAACGGCGGAGCAGACATCGCGTTTGAAGCGATAGGAAATCCAACAACTCTAGAACAGGCTATTGAAGCCGTTCGCACGGGAGGTCGCGTCTGCCTGATCGGTTATTCGGAAAAACCTGCTTCTCTCAATGCTGCCCGCGTGATGTTCCGGGAATTGGAAATTTTCGGGTCTTTGGGGTGCCGCCCCGTGGACTACCCTGCCATCATAGGGTTGGCGGCTGAAGGCAAAGTTAAGGTGACACCAGTGGTGAGTCACAGTTTTCCGCTGGAGGAGATCAATTCGGCGCTGGACCTCCTGCGTAGTGGCGAAGGACTTCGCATCATTCTTAAGATCGCAGCATTGTAGATTTTTCTTCGTAATACGAACTGAAACTTAAATAGACCTCCGTCTATCATTTAACGAAAAACGATTCCATCAATTCTATCAAAGCGATTTCCAAACTATCCAAATGATAGTCGTTTTCAGTCTATTTTCGCGTCCTCTCCTCGAACGCGTTTTGGCATTTGGATTGCTCTTCTGCTGATCGTTAAGCAAAAGGAGGGCCAAAAATGCGTTGTGTGAATGCAGTCTGGATCGTAGCTCTCATTCTTTTCGCAATGGGAGATCAGGCAACCGCCTGTGGTGACAAATTTCTGGTCGTAGGACGGGGGCTTCGCTATGACCGGGCATACCCCGCTAAACATCCTTCTTCCGTTGTCATTTACTTAGAAGATCAGAAAGTCAGTCGTCAACTCGAAGGCATACTGAAAACTTCGGGACACAAAGTGAGATCCATCTCAGATGAAGCCGGTTTATTCTCCACCCTTCAGTCTGGGAAATTCGATGTTGTGCTGATCCCTCTATCGCGAGCTGCCGAACTACAGAACCGGATTCAGCTTGCTCAGGGCAAACCGGCTGTTTTACCTGTTACGTTCAAAATGAGCAAGGAAGATTCGAAAAAGGAACAATGTATTTTGAACATCAGCGGCAAAAACAGGCATCCTGTTGCAATGATTGATCAAGTCATGGAAGCAAGGATCAAAGGACTGCCGCAAATCTGCAAGACGAAGTAGGAGGATGCTATGAATACCAGTTTTTGTGCCAGGATTTTTCTTCTTATAATGTTCGGCGGTTCCGCCATTTGCTACAGCCAGGCATGGGTCCCGCCAAAAGGAAACGGCGCACTTGCCTTTAACTATCAGGTCATTCAAGTGGATAATCATTTCGACAGTCAGGGGAAACAGGATCCCCTTGGCGGCAAGATCGCCACGAATAGTGTTATAGCGGATTTCAGCTACAGCTTCACTGATAAGCTGGCAATCAGCGTTGGTTTGCCGTTCGTAACCACGAAATACGATGGTCAGAAGCCACACCAAATTCCGAACGGTGATGGAACATTCAGTATTCCATTGGATGATGGGAAACATCACTCCACATTTCAGGACTTCAGCATTCAGGTCCGATATAACGTTGTGAATGCTCCATTGCAGATCACCCCGTTTGTCCGTGCGGTCATCCCATCGCATGATTACATTTTCTATGCCCACTCTGCTCCCGGGATCAACACGCGGAGGCTCCAATTTGGAGTTTATGCAGGGCGTGTTTTGGATCCTCTGATTCCAAACGCTTATGTCCAGGGCAGATACTCTTTTGGTCTGAACCAGAAGATTCTGGATATTTCGATGCAAACCAGCAATGCCGATTTGGAATTTGGATACTTCCTGACCCCTTCTGTCCGTTTGTTCGGGTTGGTATCCGGACAGGTAACGCATGGAGGACTAGATCTCGCGTACATTAACACATTGAAACCTGCTGACGCCACGAATCCCTATCGTTTCAATCACGACCGGATTACAACAACAAACTATCTCAATTTCGGTTTTGGTGGCTCGTACTCTTTGAATCAAGCAATCGATGTTTATGGTGGGATGATTCACGCGCGTTCAGGAAAAAACGGCCACCAGATTAAATATGCATTAACTTTTGGAGTCAGCTACGGATTTCAGGGATTCCGGCCGCTACTCAATCAAAAGAGTGCCCGGAGTGAGTTCAAACGGACGTGCATTTGCGCGATTAAGGAAGCCGGAGGAAAGTAGAATCGTTCCAGTAGATTTGATCGTAGGGGCTCGATTCATCGCGCCCGCGTGCTGATGTCAGGGCAATCCAATCCGCTTCAAAAGCTGCGAGAAGCGGGGATCCGAGCGAAGGTTTTCAAACTCTGGATTTGTCTTGATGGAGGTTAAAGCGAAAGACTTTTCTTCGTATGCTTTTTCGAGCCATTTGAATGCCAGGTCTTTCTGATTCAATTGTGCGTAAAGGACAGCGAACGCCATAGGGGAAACGTATTGATCTTCCGCCGCTTGAAGATAAAGATCGAGCTCCCGTTGATACTGAAGCTGCCTGGCTTTTAAGTACCCTTGATTCTCAAAATCCTGACGAAATTGCTCAGCTCCCTCCTGATCGCCTATCAACCGTAAGTATTCCTCTTCTTCAATCATCGCTTCCGAAAACATCTTTTTGCGAGCATAGACATCGGCCAGAAAATCATGAACAGTCGGAAAGGTCGGATTTAAATCAATCGTTTTTTTGAACTGCTCAATCGCCTCCTCAAATCGGCCCGCCCAAGAATAGGTGGCTCCTAGTCCCAAATTGGTCTCATGCCAGAGTGGATCGAGAGCCAGCGCCCTTTTTGCTTCCTCGATGGCCTCATCAAACCGTCCCAGTGCACGCAACTTTTGAGAATAAAAACGATGAGCATAAACACTGTTCGGAATCAGTATTATGGCGCGTTGATTGTCCTCTAACGCACCTTCGAAGTCCCAATCAAAATTCCATTTGATGGTGCTGGCGGCGTAAACCACTTCACCCAGACTGCTGTCAATCTCCGCTGCTCTTTTGATAGCATTTTCAATCACTCCCCGTGTTTTGTCGGGGGTCATCTGGCCTTCAAAGGTCAAGGCAGTGTAAGCATCGGCCAGTCCCACATAAGCCAAAGCGTATTGAGGATCTTTCTCGGTTGCTTTTTTGAAATACTCGAGCGATTTTTGATAGTCTTCTGGCGTTCCTTTTTGTCGGTGATACCGGCCACGCAAATAAAATTGATAGGCTTCATTATTTGCCGTGTATTGTCTCGTCACGAGCTTCTCTTCTTCTCCCGTCAGGTGAGACCGCAGCTTCCGGGCAATTTCACGGGAAATCTCTTCTTGAATCTCCAGGACATCCGCAAGTTTTCTGTTATATTGTTCGCCCCAGAGCTCGGATCCGTCGGAAGTATTTACGAGATGTGCCCAGATTACAAGCGTATCGCCCTGCTGAATCACTCGACCTGTAACAAGCGCTTTTACGTTCAAATCCTTACCGACTTTACGCGAATCAACATTCTTTCCTTTGTAGGTAAAGACTGTATCGCGGGCCATGACACGAATTTTGGGAAATTTGGATAAATTAGAAATGAGACTCTCACTGATTCCATCGCTGAGATATTCCGTATCCGGGTTTTGGCTTGCATTAGCGAAAGGTAGGATCGCCAGCGAATTGATTTCATCGTTTCGTTGACTGAATTGGTACAACAATCCTGCGATCAGAAGAAGCAAGAGAGTGGCGGTTACCCCGATCACGGTGCGCATTCGGATTCGAAAAACGGGTTTTCGAACTTGCAAACTTTGCGAACCGCTGGAAAGTGTTTTTAATGCGAATCCAAGATCTCTGGCGGATTGGAAGCGTTTATCCGGATTCTTTTCGAGACAATGTTGCACGATCTGATTTAAGTCGAGAGGAATTTGATCCTCATCGAGTGGAGGAGGAGTAAAATTTAGTATGTCTGCGATTGTCTCGGCAGCAGTTCTGCGCTCAAATGGCCGTTTTCCTGCAAGCATTTCATAGAACATCGTGCCGAAGGAAAAGATATCGCTTCTGACATCAAGCGGATCTCCACGAGCCTGTTCGGGGGACATATAAGGGACAGTTCCCAATATGGTCCCCGCCCTGGTTCGGGTGATTGTCTCTACCGAGGATTGTTCCGGTGCTTCAGGAGTCTCTCTGCGGGCCAGACCGAAGTCCAGAATTTTAATTCCGCCATCGGAAGTTAAAAAAATATTTTCCGGTTTGAGATCCCTGTGGATGACACCGGTTGAATGCGCTGCCGCCAATCCTTCCGTGATGCAGGTCGCGGTTTGCAGCGCTTCGTGCCAGGATGGTTTGGAAGCGACAAGCCGGGTGCGAAGTGTTTGGCCTTTCAGTAGCTCCATAACAGCGAAACAAAGGCTTCCATCGGTACAGAAATCATGAATGGTCAATATATTTGTGTGAGAAAGGGCTGCAAGCGCCTTTGCTTCGCGTTCGAATCGGGAAAGGGCTTCTGCGTCTGATGAAAGATGTTGCGGTAATACCTTTATGGCGACTTCACGATCCAGGCGGATGTCTTTGGCGCGATACACTTCGCCCATGCCGCCTGCGCCAATCTTAGACAGGATTTCGTAGCGTCCAGCAAGAATGGTTCCCGCATTCAACATGTGATGGTTTGGTGAATCATTCTACCACCAGAAACTTTTCGTCCCGTACCCTGTCTTGCATAGGACTCGAGTGCCAGAGTGCTCAAAAGCCCGCTGGAGGCGGGAGACTGTCTCAAAAGTCAAGATTTTGCATGCTTTAGCGGGACCGCGGGTCTCTGTGCTCGCAAAAACTCGTCGAGGTTATGATTTTTGCGGACTGGAAGTCCGCGCTCCTTCTGACTTTCGGGACAGTCTCGCGGGGGCTGCAAATAAATTCAGAACGAATTTGACTCAGTTTTGGAAACCGGCTAACGTAAATCTAGTGACCAAGCGGGGTGAATCACACGAGAACCGGAGGTCTGTTGAATCAAGACCGACAATCTCCGCCCTCCAAATATTTAATGAAGGTCTTGCAATTGGTGCCGATTTCGGACCTCGTTACACGATCCTGGAAAAACTCGGTGAAGGAGGGATGGGGACCGTCTATCTTGCGAAGGACAAAGAACTCAATCGCGAAGTTGCTCTCAAGTTAATCCGGCCGGCACTCTCAGACGAATCTCTTGCTGTAGAGAGGTTCAAACGAGAGATTCTTTTAGCGGGCAAAATAACACACAAAAACATTCTGCGGATTCACGATTTGGGGGAAGTGGACGGCATTCGATACGTGTCCATGAATTACGTTCGTGGACAGGATCTGGGAAGAATACTTAGAAATGAAGGCTCGCTTCTAATCGACCGTGTGATAACAATTTTGAAACAGCTATCGGATGGATTGAAAGCGGCCCATGATGAAGGAGTCATTCATCGTGATCTAAAACCGCAGAATATTTTACTGGATGATCAGGACCATGTTTACATTTCGGATTTTGGTCTTGCCCGATCTTTGGAAGGCGACGAAGAAACATCCCTGACAGGAACCGGCCAGGTTCCAGGAACTCCTTTATATATGTCGCCGGAACAAATCAAAGGGGAAGATGCTGGAAAACAATCGGATCTCTATACGCTGGGAATTATCGTTTATGAAATGTTGACGGCGAAGTTTCCATTTGAAAAAAGTGGAAATTTCCAGGCACTCGTGCATCGATTGCGCGACCGGCCGAAAAATCCACAACAGCTAAACTCGAAGGTTCCGGATTATCTTGCAAGTATTGTAATGAAATGCCTGGAACCTGATCCGGCGGACCGATACAAAGATGCATCGGAAATCCTTCACGATCTCGAAGCCCAAAAAGTCCGTTCCGTATTCAAAAGATCCAATCGCGCACGAGTTCGTAGAATGGGAGCTTTGATTTTTGCAGGCATTCTGATTGTTGCGCTTGGCGCAGGAATTATTCACAAGCTATGGCCCAAAACTCCCGCACCACACATCAGATCTCTGGCCATTCTTCCGTTAGAGAATGTCAGCGGGAATGAAGGCACCAGATGGATGAGTCGAGGACTTCAGGATCTCCTGACCAGACAACTTCGAGAATACAAAAACATCCGATTGGTTTCGAATGATCATCTGTCCCGCCTTCTAAACACATCAGAAATCAAAAATCGGCAAACGTACGATACCGTTGCGCTGAAGAATATCGCCGCATCTTGCAACGCGAATTCCGTAATAACGGGAAAGATCCTCAAGGGAGCATCTGGAATCCGGCTGGTGATGGATGTTTACGATTTCAATAAGGATTCTCAGAGTCCAAGCCAGTTCAACATGGAGGGAGAATTAGAGTATATTTTCTTCCAAACATTATCGAACCTTCAGCGCCGTTTGGACTTCGATAAACCGGAGCCGGGCAGGTGGGCGATTTCTTCGCTGGAAGGCGCGCAGCCTTATTACGAGAGTCTTGATCTACTCGATAGGGGTGATCGGGAAAAAGCAATTCAGGGCCTGACAAAACTAACAAACGGAACATTTCAGGCTCTTGCTCAGGAGAAGTTGGCAAGGATTTATTACGAGACGGAGCAGCTTGCTGATGTTGAAAAACATCTTGCCGTTCTAGGAAAACTTTCTGAAACGCTCCCTCTGTATGACGGCCTAAGAGTCCAGGTATTGCAGGCTGAGATTGCAAACAAGCCGGATGCCATTCTACCGATTTACAAACGATTGATTGCTGAATACCCGAATGATTCCGATCTGTGGGCCGAAATTGCGGATCATTATTCGAATCAGGAAGATTGGGATCCCGCTCTTGAGAATTACAGGCGTGCCTGGGAACTCGATCCAAAGGATATCCGAATCCTGATCGCATTAGGCCGGATACAAATGAAAAAAGGGAATCCGCAGACTGCGCTGACTTATCTCGTAGAGGCGCTTTCACTGCAAAAGACCTTGAACGACAAAGAGCGTGCAGATCTGCTCAACATCCTTGGCGTCGCTTACCGGCAATTGGAATATTATGAGTCCGCTCTGGAACACTTTCAAAAATCCCTGGCCATTAAGAAAAAGAGAGGGGATCAGAAGGGAGTTGCGCTCACGCTCGGGAACATCGGCAATGTTTTCAGGGATCTCGGCCGCTACGATGATGCAAACGCCAGTTACGAAGAGGCCCTGTTCATCTCCGAACAAGCGGGTGATCAGGTCGTATCGGCCCGCATGTTGAATAACCTTGGCAATCTGGCCGAAAAAGCAGGGCGTTTAAATGATGCGCTCACTTCCTATGTGCGCGCATTGGGCGTCGCTCGTACGATCAAGCAACCGGTGGAGATCGCAAACAGGATCAACAACATTGGCTGGATTTACTATCTGCAGGGTCGTTATGCAGACGCCGATACATATTTTGACCTTGGACTTCAACAAATTGGAGACAATGATCCAACAACCACAGCTTCATTGCAGTTGTCACGCGGGAACCTTTATCTGGATCAGGGCGAGTATGCAAAAGCCCTCAGCGTGTATGAGGATGCAACCAATCATTTAAAGAAAACAGAAAACAAGATTCTGCATGGTTTCGTATTGATCGATCAGGCGCGATGTTTTCATTCACTGGGCAACTTTCCCGAAGCGAAAAAACGTTTGGACCAGGCGCAAGAGCTTGCGAATGAAAGCGTCAGCAAGGAACTCTCTGCGTATCTCCTTCTTGGCCGCGCGGAATCGCATCGCCTTCAGGAGAATCCGGCAGAAGCTGTTCTTGCCGCTCAACAAGCAAAACTACTTGCGGAGCAAAGCAAAGATCAGATTGCCTTACGTTCTGCAAAATTGGAGCTTGGCTCTGTAAACATTGCCGCTGGAAAAATAGAGGACGCTATCGTTTTGCTGGCAGCGCTTGAAGAGGAAGCCAGTTCCAGCGGGATGCTCCCTCTTGTTCTGCGCGCCAGAACGGATCTCGCTCAGGCTTATTTTATTCAGAACAAAAATACGGATGCGCTGTTACATCTACAAAAAGCGCTTGTGTTATCGAAAGAGCTGGGAATTCCGGAAATCGAGCTCCGCGCGCATTCCATGGCCGCAGCCATTTACCAGAAGGAGAATGCGGTCACAAAGGCCCTGACGCACATCCAGCAAGCACTAAACAATCTCACGAGACTTCAAAAACAAGCCGGCGAGCATTCAAACCTTTTTCTATCGCAAAAACAGACGCAAATCTTTTTGCAGCAAGCTTCGGCGCTTTATGACATTACCGGTAAGCAAAGAGACTTCAGCCAATACACGAAATGGATCGTTGCTGCGGCGCGACAGAAATAATTCACTATTTGGGTATTTTTAAAAGCCCCGCTTGTTCAATCTGAAATTGCAGCCGCTGTGCTCTTTTCATCAGTTTGCTTCCTTTCCTCGCATTGGCGGCAACACGATCACGTTTCACTTTGTCGTAAAAATTCTTAAGCTCCGACTTTGTTTTCTCTTTTTCGGCACGCGCATTAACCGAGTCTTTCTCCTTTATGTGCTTTATCATCTTGTTATAGTTTGCGAATGCCTGCTTCACATTAGCGTTATCGAATTCAGGTTCCGAATCTAATTCCAATTCTGTTATCTGGTTCCAGATAGTTGAAAGTTCCGGTAAAGATGATCCATAAACATTCACGAGAAAAAAGTCGGAATAACCATCCTCTCCACCGCCCCCTTTTGGATCATTAGCGCTCGCGTCAACACTGTAAGTGACATCCGTGCATTCTCTGGAATATTCCGGAGCATGGATCATTCGCAAGCGATAGGCCTTGCTGGTACCGACTTCCGATGCCATACCGTAGTACGAAATGTATACTTCAGCAGGAAAAGACAGGTCGGTGCAGCTTTCATGCTCAATCTGATAGATGGAATACCTTGACTGGATGATCCCTGCCGCAGCTTGTTCTTCCAGTTCAGGGAAATAATCGGTTACAGATGTGCTGGAGCAGCGATCCAGGATTTCTCCCGCAGTGGCACATTTCCTTGTGACGGTAACCTTGCAATCGCCCATCATTTGTACTGTGACTTTTGTTTTGATTCCGGTGGGGCTGAATACGAAATCTCCTTTGTATCCATTATCAAAGTTTAAAGTCTGCTGTGGGAGAGTATCATCCACACAGGTTTCCGTGTATGCGATGGACGCAAGGAACAAAAAGACAAGACATAATGAGTGTAACGTTTTCATCGATCCTCCTTCAGGGGAATGGGAGAGGGTCAAGCGTTTGCTATGATTCCCGCGTAGAAGAACGGATCGCGGTCCCCTCTTGCTTTTCCCCCGAGCTTGTCCGTATCATACCCTGAATCCGGCACAAACGACACCAGCCGGATCAGAAATTGATCTTTCCGCTTGATCATAGACCGCATCACCGGGTCTGTTTACTCTGTCCTCTTCCCTAAATTCTTTCCGTAAACCGCAACCAAAATCGCCGCTAAAATTCCGGAAGCTCCAAGAAAAAAGTAGTGAAAAAGCCTGGAAGCATCCGCCTCTGGAAAAACATACGGAATGCAGAAATACGTAACATTGATGCCGGTGTGATAGAGAACCGCTTGCAAGAGGCTCCCCTTTGTTTTGTTGTAGAGCCAGGTAAAGAGTACCGACATGACAAAGATCCACAATGCGTACGGTGCGATGGAAACTCCGTATTGAGAAGAACCTTTCATCCAGAAGAGCGGAAGGTGCCAGAAAAGCCAGAACGATGCGATCATAAAAGCGGCCGCAAGCGGAGAATAGCGATCCTGCAATCGAGGAAGTAAGTACCCTCTCCATCCGATCTCTTCACCCAGGGGGCCTCCGAAAACCATTATCAGAAGCGCGATTGGAAAAAGGAAATACCATTGCTCCAGGTGAGGTTTTGGAATTTTTCCTTCGGCCAGCATCCAGGCAAGAATCGCAATCAATGCGAGCGCTGCCGGACTTAAAAGCGAAAACAGATACCATCGAATCGGCATTCGTACATGAAAAAACAAACGTAGCAGAGAGCGAATACCCTTCTTACCCTGTTGAAGACCCGTTGCGATTATTGCGCCGATCGCCGGTCCGAAAGATCCCCACGGATTCAGTGGAATATGAACTGGAAGAGCACCTGAAGAAGAAAGAATGATGAGACCCCATAGGCCCCACGAAAATCCGAAACAGACAGCGAGAAAGATCAACAGGGAACGTGTATTCTCGTTGGCCGCGCAGGGAAGATCAGGAACAGTATTCAAGGTTGATATTTGTTAGTTCGGCCATTTTTGTTTATTCCGTATCCGCTTTTAAATTTCGCAGAATGCGGTGAAGATTATTCGGGTGCATTCCCAGGTTGCGTGCCGCCTGAATGTGATTTCCGTCCGCTTGCTTTAGAGCTTGCTCGATGAGTCTTCGTTTGGTTTCTCGAAGTAATTCCTGATACTGTATAACCGGCCCGTGAGGAGCGCTGATTTCCAGTACGGCTTCCGGTAAATCCTCCGGCAGTATCACGTCCTCGCTTCCTAGCACTGCGGCTCGTTCGATGCTGTTCTCCAGTTCGCGAACGTTCCCCGGCCAATCATAATTCATCAGACACCGCCTGGCTTCCGCCGAAACGCCATTGATTTTGCGGCCGCATTTCCTGGAGTACTTCCCAACAAAATAAGAAGCGAGGAGGGGAATATCTTCCTTGCGTTCGCGAAGAGGGGGCAAAACGAGCTGTACAACATTCAATCGATAATACAGGTCTTGTCGGAACCTGCCTGAGGATAACCCCAGGGCAAGATCTTGATTTGTTGCCGTTATGAGCCGAATATCCACTTGAATCGGCCGCGTTCCACCTAGCCGTTCGAATTCGCGTTCTTGCAGCACGCGAAGCAAACGCGCTTGCAAAGGGGAAGGGAGTTCTGAAATCTCATCCAAAAACAGTGTTCCGCCATCCGCAATTTCGATCTTTCCCTTCTTCAAAATGTAAGCGCCGGTAAAGGCTCCCTTTTCATATCCAAAGAGTTCGCTCTCCAAAAGAGAGTCTGACAGATTCGCGCAGTTGATCGCCACAAAAGGCTTGCCGACTCTGGGACTGTTCAAATGAATTGCTCTCGCAGCCAATTCTTTTCCCGTGCCGGTTTCGCCGTAAATCAAAATCGAAGATTCGGTGGGGGCCACTTTGGCTATCAATGAATAGACACCCTTCATGATTTCGCTTTCACCAATCATGCTGTGTGTGATTCTGAGGTCCTCAATCAGTTGCCCATGATCGCGTTCCAGCTCTTCGAGACGGCGCAAGCCATCCAGAGCTACCGCCCCGATGGATGCAATGGCAGTAGCCAACTGCAGATGATCCTCATCAAAAACAACTCCGGCATCCCCTGTGTCCATGTAAACAATGCCCTGCAGGCGTTTCATCCATAGCATGGGGACTGCGATTAGTGAAGTGATCTTCTGATCAGCAAGACTTTCGGTCGATCGTATTTTCGATTCCTTGAAAATATCATTGCTGAGAAATGCAGCTCGTTCATCGAGCACAAGTTGGATGACCGAACGGCTGACAGGTGTATCCAGCTCTTTAAGATTTCTGTTGTATATGTGTATCGATTCAATTTCTGTATCGGACCGAATTTGAATCAGCGATGCTCTTTGGGCAGGAGTGATTTCGAAAAGTGACTGCAACATCCTTCGACGCATGGATTCGGAATCATGAATGGTCTGAAAGGCTCTGCTTAGTTTGAGGATCGCATCCAGGCCGCGGGCAATTCGCGCAGTCAAAGGCATTGAGGTAAGTAATTTTTCAGGTTCCAAATAGAGCGCGTCCTCCAACCGAAGGCGGGTTGTCGGAATGGCACCTATCCCTTCCTCAACACCGGATGAAGAGGTGGCGTTTTCATTTTCCGCTGAAAGAAAAAGGAAAACGGACTCACCGACTTCGACCCTGTCACCATGTTGTAGAATCCGTTCCCGAATCGGAATGCCGTTCAAACATGTGCCATTCTTGCTTTCGAGATCGCTGATTTTGAATTGCTCCCCATCCCTTGTAATGAGGCAATGCTTGCGGGAAGCGGATGAATCTGTAATGCAGATCCAATTCGACGAATCTCTGCCGATCGACATGCTATCGCCGGAGAGTGGGAACATACTTCCTTGCTGAGGGCCTGACACCGCAACAAGCCGTGGGTTCATGGTTGCAAGTATACAGCAGGAACACTTCGTTGATTTCCAATTGCAGAGCAGACGCGGGCACGCATAGCCGATTAGTAGAGACCCTTGGAAGACGCACCTTTTTACTGGATGTTTTCGACTGTTGCCTGGTAGACTTCACCCATCCCGCTCTTGCCAAGACTTTGCAGAATTTTGTAATTCGATAACGTTTTACCGATCAGGTTATCCACCGGTCTCTCATTACTTGGTCGGATCTGAAACCCGCCAAATGGATATGATATTGTTGCCAGTATACAGGAGGAGCACTTTCATCGGATTTTGCAAAGGAAGCATCAGGGCTTTCTCCTCGATTGAACCGAATCGGAAACTCCAGTGGCTCCTTTCCGTAATATATTGAAATACTCAGGCGAATCTGAATGGCACGAAAGGACAGGGATCGGCAAACAGGAAAAGGGAAAGCTTCACAGGGCCAGATCGGTTCGGGATGGATCGGCTTTACTGCTGTTTTCATGTCCATTTTTGCGCTCGTGTTGTACTCAAAAAATCAAAATGAAGCAATTCTTTTCTTCGCTTTTTTCGTAATCCTGATCAGCATTGGACTCCCTCCCTTGATCGATTTTCTGAAATCCGCCGCAGTGAAAGGAATCGATGAGCAGAAATTGGAGCCGGCGAACTGGAAAAAGTCCATGGAGCGGATAGAAAATCTGGAAGCGCTCATGTGCCGGTTGGATGCTGAGCTCAATTCCCAGATGGAACAGGCCCTTTCCGCCGGCAAGATCAGAACCTTGGAAAATTATGGACACAGCCAGATGCCAACCATTTTTTTGAACATTTCATCTGCATTGGAAAAACGATTTCAGGTCCTGAGAGAACTGGGTCGCGGAGGGATGGGTATCGTTTTTCAAGCTTACGACAAGCAACTAAAAGAACAAGTTGCCATCAAAGTTCTATCGCCGCTATTGAGCAATAACGTAGAAGGACTGGAGCGTTTAAAACGCGAAGTATCCGCGGCGCGAAGAATCACTCATGCCAACGTGATCCGGATTCATGATATTTCTGATTCGGAAGGTCTTTATTTTGTATCGATGGAATATTTTTCCGGCGCGACATTGAAAGAAATGATCAAAAATCATGGAGCTTGTTCCCTCGCACAGGGAGCACAGATCGTTTTTCAAATCTGCGATGGCCTGGAAAGCGCTCACAGACAGGGAGTCATTCACAGGGATTTGAAATCACAAAATGTTATCGTCAACGACGCGGGAGAATTGAAGATCATTGATTTTGGTCTCGCATCGTGCGCGCATCAAGAGGGAATGACTGCAACGGGTTTGATTCTTGGCACACCGGAATACATGGCGCCGGAGCAAGTTGCCGGGAAAAAAGTTGATGAACGTGCCGATATTTATTCGTTCGGAATCATTCTGTACGAAATATTTACAGGCAAGGTTCCTTTTTCAGGAGATTCAGCGATTGCCGTCGGCTTCCAGCAACTGCGCGAAGAACCGTTGCGTCCTTCTGAAATCAATCCGAGAATTTCGGCCAGGCTTGAAAATGTGATTCTGAAGGCCCTACGAAAAAGTCCGGACGAACGCTACAACTCCATAAGCGAAATTCGTGAAGAGCTGGAACAAGTTTTCGGTCAAGCTTCTCCGGCCAGATCCCGGACAGAGGACCCTGTGAAAACGGACACTGGTGTGATTACCTCGCGTCAGAAGTAAAAGTCCCTAATTGTAGGGGCGGTTTGAAACCGGTCCGTTTCTCCATTAACTCAAGGATGCGGCGGGGTCTCAGGACGCGCCCCTACGGCGCTCACTTCAAGCTCTGCCGGCGCTACAAACGTTTTCGGACCTATTCAGATTGTTATGCGGGTCTGGACGCGGCTTCCGCTTGCGAAAGACTTCGGTACAGGCTGAGGAAAGGCCGGAACGTTTCTGACTGCTTCGATGAAGCGTTTTTGAAATTGTTCAAGCGAATCAAAGCGTTTTTTCGGGTTTTTTTCAATGGATTTTTGAAGGATCTCGTTCAGGACACGAATTTCTTGTGGCTCCCCCGGTAACTCGAATGGCTTGGAGATGATTGCCATGGCAATATCAGAAAATGTTTTTCCCGTAAACGGGGGCGCTCCGATCAAGGCTTCGATCGCCATGACCCCTAGCGAAAAGATGTCTGTGCGCTCATCGATTTCTCCGCCCACAAGCTGTTCCGGAGACATATAACTTAGTGTCCCTACGATGGTTCCTGGGGCTGTAAGACTTTTGGAATCCGCGGCATCCAGAAATTTTATTTTTGCCAATCCGAAATCAAGAATCTTAACAGTGGTTTCCTCTCCATTCTTTGTTATCAAAATATTTTCAGGCTTCAAATCACGATGGATAATACCGTTTTGATGCGCCGTTCTCATCCCTTCCAGGATTTGATGAAACCAATCGGCTGCAACAGCCGGCGCAACGTTCCCATTCTGGTCCAGATAGGAACGGAGTGTAAATCCATGGATCAGTTCCATCACAAGATAGGCTCCTTCCCCTTCGATGCTTCCAAAGTCATAAACAGTCACAATGTTTGGATGAATGAGCTTCGCGGAAGCCCTTGCCTCGCGTTCAAATCTGCGCAGGGCCATGCGATCGCCAAACATGCTACCGATTAAAACCTTAATGGCAACTTCCCGGTTGAGCCGCAAATCCGTTGCTTGATATACGGCACCCATTCCCCCACGACCGAGCAACTGATCCAATCGATACTTTCCATCCACCACTCGGTCCACGGGCAATGTCAGAATCAGTTCGCTGTCGTCTTCGCTACACTTCAAAACTTCGAAGTCATAACACCGGCCGCACGCAGGACACTCTTTCAGCAAATTTCTGTTTTGCCCATTCAGATGCGCCAGAACCTCCCGTTTGATCTTCAACCCTTGATCCACATGTTCTTTCAGGAGTAAATTTTCACAGATCATCGCGATCTGACCTGCAAGCGTCTCGATCATTTTTCGATCCGTTGCAGTGTAAGGCTCTCCGGATTTTTTCTCTCCCAGCAGCAACACTCCGACCAGTCTCTGATTGGAATCAGTCATCGGAACAATCAAATGAGTTCCAAGCTGTCGCAACCATTCCTGCTCCTCCTCCGGTACTCCGGACGTCTCCCGGGAAGGAAACTCCTGTGAGCTGCCAAAGCTTTCTGCAAGCCGCAGAAATTGCGAGCCGGACGGAATCCGGAGATTTAAAGGATGTTCACCGGAAGAATAACCAAGCGAAAGATCCCCTTTCTCTGTTCTTCGGTAAAAAACAAGAACCTGCTTTGGATGAAGCGCGGATTCGATCTGAAGGGTCACCCATTTGGAAAGTTCCGATATCGAATTGATGTTCTTAATTTCTTCAATCAGACTTATCAGAATTTTTTCACTGTTGTAAGCTTCCCGAAAGAACTTACGATCCAGCCAATCCGTCAGTTGATTTCTGAATTTCAAACCAATTAGAGCAGCAACCGTCAGCAATACGTATGTTGTGTTGCTGAAAAGTATATCTGTAATTTTTTGATCTCGATTTTTGAAGATCGTCATGGCGATGATGACAGCAGGAAGATAAATGAGAATCCTCAGTACGTTCTTGGCAAAGAGATACCGGATGCCTTGCCGAACAACGACGTGAATGTCGAACATGCGATGCTTGATGATGGCTAATCCTATCGAGAGAGGGACAAGCATCAAAAATAGATCCGAGGTCAGCATCAAAACATTCAAACATTGAACAGTGAACCCTGAATCGAGTTGAAAGGTATTGAACAGGAATTTCGATGCAAAGAAAAGCAGACTTGGAATAACGCCGATTAAACTTCCGGCTGCGACCCAGCGTAATCGCCTTCGCTCTTTCACTTCCTGGATTCGCAAATGGTTTCTGACGATCAGTGCCAATATGGCGAGCAGCGAAAAAACCATCAGTACATCAGACGAGCGCTCCACTGCAGATGAAAATACGGGATGCGTTGAAAAAAAATGAAGACCGCTGTCATATGTCCGCAGGATGGAGACCCTCATCACAGTGAACAGGACTGTCACCAGAACAGCCCACACATACAGCACATTTCTCAGAGCGGACCAGAATCTGTTTTCTGGAATCCCGGGAGGAAAGCGATAGCAAAAATGATAGGCCAGCGCCACTTCCATTGGAGCAAATGACAGCGTCCAGATGAGCATATAAAGACCTGCCTCTGACTTCCCGAACATCGTACGAATCGGATCCAGACCTATCGCCAGGTAGATCAGCGCAACGCTAAACCACGTTAAAGTAAACAGTTGTGTAAATCTCTCCTCCGGTTTCGCAAGACCGATGACAAGTGCGACAACAAAGATCACGAGGCTGGCTGCAATAGGGATCAGGACGGAAACAAGATGTTTCGAAGTCTTTTGGATATTAGCCTGGAGCTGAAGGTCTGATTCGATTCCGTCACGCGCTATGCGAACACCGTACGATTCACCACGGAATGCAAACGTGGTCAGCCCCATGATCTGCCAATCGGGCATCGGAGCACGGCCATTGATCGCCACGATCTGGTCCCCTTGTAGAAGCTTTCCCGCAGCGGTTTTCTGCGGATCCACTGCCGCGACGTAACATTTGCCTCCTTCAAACCTGTATTCCCATCCCAGATCCTTCTCCAGCTTCCCATATTGATAGATGAACGTAGCGATAGAGATGTACAGTGAAACTAGAACGGCTGCGAGGAGGAGAGCAACCCAAAAGAAAGGATGCTTTTTGCTGGTCTTCTGTAGAGCGCCTGTACTAAGGTCGGCCATGTTGCATCCCTTTCTTACTTCCACGTAATAATAAAGCGATAAGTTCCCGTTTCAAGCGGATGCTTGACTCTTTCTCTAAATAATTCTATTATCCGATTGTTCGGAAACCGAAATATTTGGAGAACAAAACAATGGGGGCTTTAGGAAAGAAAGAGAAGGAGATGATGAATCATCTGGAATCGATCATTCATCGCTACGTTTTCACCCAGCAGCATCCCGGAATGGACGTTTGCCGTAAGGCGGAAGTGAAGCTAGTCGAAATCCTCGGCGAGCCGCGGTCCCATGATTATGAGAGAAATTGCGGACGAGGCTACTCTTTCCTTGAGTACGGCCACAGGCGTCATCGATGGGCTGGTTGCGAAAGGACTCGTGAAACGGGAGCGTTCCGATGCGGATCGCCGGATTGTCCGGGTCGAATTGACCTCGGAGGGGCTCAAAATCTACGAACAGGCTCTGGAAGTACGTTCTCGCATGGTCCGGGGAATGCTCGGGGCACTCAACAAAGAAGAACAGGAACAATTCGTCAGCCTGTTCCGGAAAATCGTGGAAAGAATCGATCGGGAAAAGAAATCGACGGTCGCTTAAGTTATTTGCTCCGCAAAGGATAGCGGAGCTTTTCTTATGATTACATACTTCGAATTACAAAATATCGTAGAACTAAAATATGTGAGATTCGTAGTTCATCTTATGGGAAAAAACCACCGGAATTAAACATTGCTCCGCTTCCACCGGCGGAGCTTTTTTTATCTGTCAATATTTCGATTACAGAAATATTTAATATTTGAAATGTATGAAATACGAAATTAACAATCTGTTTACAAAGCTCGGCCGTTGTCGATTTTCGAATCGTCCGAACGACTATCTGATATCCGGAAAGTTTCAAAGGAGGTTGGTGTGAAAAGGAAATCTTATTGGATTCTACCCATCATCGTGGTAATAGCAACTTTTTTATTCCTCGGTTGTAAAGGAAAGGAAACGGCCCAGGGATTTGAGCGACCTCCGGCGCCCGTAACCGTTGACGCTGCGATTGTGCAGGACGTGCCTGTTTATCTTGATGCTGTCGGGACAAGTGTTGCTCGTGAGGTTGTATCGGTCCATCCTCAGGTTTCGGGAGCGATCACACAAATTCATTTTGCGGACGGCGCGAATGTGAAACGGGGGACCCTCCTTTTCACGATCGACCCCCGTCCGTATCAAGCGGCGCTTCATTCGGCGGAAGGCAAGCTGGCCGAAAGGCAGGCTTCACTGGAACATTCAAAAATCGAATTTAACCGTGTTGCCAACCTGATCGAGACAAAAGCCATTTCGCAATCGGATTACGATTCGCGGAAAAACGCACTTCAGATTGCGGAAGCCCAGGTGCAGCAGAGCCGGGCCGAAGTCGAAACCGCGAGGCTCAATCTCGATTACTGTTTTATCCGTTCTCCCATTGATGGTCGTGCCGGCCAGCGGCTGGTCGACCTTGGAAATATCGTCACGGCAGACAACCAGCAACCGCTTTTGACGATTCAGCGTTTGAATCCTATTTATGCGGACTTCACAGTTACTGAAAACGATCTGACGGAGGTTCAAAAAAATATGCGGCGCGGATCGTTGAAAGTTGAAGTTCGTTTGCCTGATGAACCGGAGAATCCCCGCCTCGGATCACTCACATTTCTGGACAATGCCGTGCAGGACGGGACAGGTACAGTAAAACTACGTGCTACTGTCCCGAACGATGACAATCATTTCTGGCCCGGACGATTCGTGAAGGTTCGTCTGGTGCTGGATACTCAGAAAAATGCAGTGTTGATTGCCGCGGGTGCGCCTCAAAATTCCGCTAAGGGGACCTTCGTTTACATCGTGAAACAGGATTCTACTGCAGAGATGAGACCTGTCATTTTGGGACAACAACAGGGAGATCTCGTTGTCATTACCGAGGGTTTAAAGGCGGGCGAAAAAGTTGTGATCCAGGGACAACTCGGCGTAACGCCTGGTGGCAAGGTGCGCATTCAACAGACTCCCGAAGCCATAGCCGGCAAGGACGCCCGCTCCACAGAGTCCGGAGGAGAGTCATGAATTTTTCAGAGCCTTTTATTCGTAGACCTGTAATGACTGTGGTGTTAACCATCTCTGTCATTGTTTTTGGGGTGTTGAGCTATCTGAAGTTGCCTGTGAATGATTTGCCCGCTGTGGACTACCCGGTTATTGAAGTGCAGGCCTCCTATCCGGGTGCAAGTCCCGATACGGTTGCAAACAACATAGCAACGCCTCTGGAACGCCAGTTCATGCAAATCAATGGATTGGAGATGGTGACTTCACGAAGCACGCAAGGACACGTGAGCATGACGCTTCAGTTCGAATTGGACAAGAGCATTGATGCTGCTGCAACCGATGTTCAAACAGCGATATCACAGGCAACCGGCTCTCTTCCTGTGGATTTGCCTTCACCACCGACATTTTCAAAGACGAATCCGAACGATCAACCGATCCTGTATATAGCGCTTACAAGCGATTCGGTGACACCCGGACAGCTTTACGATTACGCCAGCACACAGGTCGGGCAGCGAATCAGCATTGTCAGCGGTGTAAGTCAGGTCAATGTCTTCGGAACGAAATCTGCGATTCGTGTAAAAGCCGATCCGTCCGCAATGTGGGCGCGCGGAATTTCGATCGATGACGTCGCAAACGCAATTCGGAGCAGCACCAGCTATACAGGCGCCGGACAGTTTGACGGAAAATCCGGAACAGCGCTGCTTCGTCCTAAGGGTCAGCTGGAACAAGCAAAGGATTACAGCGATCTGATCATCGCAACGAAGGACGGCTCTCCCGTCTATCTGCGCGATGTGGCAAAGGTGGAAGACTCCATTCAGGATGAGCGGATGAATATGCGTTTCTGGGTGCGTGGCTATCCTGTTCCCTCCGCAACAGTGGTTGTCGCCGTCTTCAGGCAAGCAGGAGCAAACGCTGTAGAAGTTGCCAAAAATGTAAGAGCAATGCTTCCAGTCATCGGAGCTGAACTGCCCGGCTCTGTCCGGATCACTCCGATTTATGATCGCTCTCGCACGATTGTTAATTCGGTCAAAGATGTTCAAGAAACTCTGCTTATCGCATTTGCTCTTGTGGTGCTTGTCATTTTTATGTTTCTTGGGCGCGCCACAGATACACTGATTCCCGCTGTTGCGCTTCCCCTTTCACTCCTGATCACATTCATAGCGATGGGAACACTGAATTACAGTCTCGACAACCTCTCTCTGATGGCATTGACGCTTGCCATTGGTTTCCTTGTGGATGACGCGATCGTATTTTTGGAGAACACCGTTCGTCGAATGGAGCATGGCGAAAATGCTCTGCAAGCAACGATGAACAGCGCAAAAGAGATCAGCTTCACAATTGTGGCGATGACAATATCTCTTGCCGCTGTATTTTTCCCGCTCGTCTTCATGTCCGGGCTTGTCGGACGAATTTTTCGTGAGTTCGCCCTCACGATTGTGATTGCGATTTTTGCATCGGGTCTTGTTTCGCTGACTCTGACACCATTGATGTCCGCACGGTTGTTGAAACAGCGCGGTAAGGGTTTCAAGCAAACATGGATGGAACGCGTGATCGGAGGGCTTGAAAAGCGCTGGTTGGCGATCTACAGCAAATCGTTATGGTTCTTCTTGAGACAACGATGGGTCTCCGCTCTGATCTGGATCCTCTGCCTGGCAGGTACGGTCTGGCTTTTCATTGCGATTCCAAAAACATTCTTACCGGTTGGAGACAGCAGCGTTGTATTCGGAGTGTTCATGGGACGCGAAGGATCCTCGCCCCAGCAGATGCAGGAAATCCAGGATAAGGTCGATCAGGTCTTACACGAAGATCCGAACGTATTGATGGATTTCACCATGACAGGAGCGAGTGGATTCCTGGCATCGAATCAAGGAATCACTTTCACCTTTTTGAAACCAGCCGAACAGCGAGTTCCGATTCAACTGGCGGCTGCGGAGATGATGGGAAAAATGAGCGGCATTCCCGGTGTATTTGCATTCCTCCGCCCATTTCCGGTTTTAGAAATCAGCACAGGCGCGGTGAATCAGAATCAGGGCCAGTATGCTTTCTCCATCTCCGGTGTGAATACGGAGCAGGTTTACGATGTTGCCACGAAGACTGATGGGAAAACTCGGTTCGTATCCGGGATTTTTAACACTCTCTTCCGATTATTTTCACAACACACCGAATCTCGATATCGACATCAGGCGCGATCAGGCAAAAATGTACGGGGTCTCCGAGACGCGAATCCTGGAACTGCTCCGAAATGCTTACTCGCAAAATTATCTTTATCTGATCAAGAAGCCGGAAGATCAATATCAGGTCATTCTGGAAGTAAAAGACTCCGCGCGTTCGCAAGCCGATGATCTGTCTCTGCTTTACATCAAATCAGACGATGGACAAAGGCTTGTACCGCTCACTGCGCTGGTCTCCTGGAAAAGTACACTGGGACCGCAGTCTGTAAACCATTTAAACCAGTTCACAAGCGTCACAATCTTTTTCAATCTCAAACCTGGAGTGGCTCTAGGCGAAGCAACCGATTTTATCGATAAAGCTGCGGCTGAAATCGTGCCACCAGGAGTTCAGAGCAAGTCTTCAAGGTGAAGCCTTTACTTTCCAGGACACCGTTCGGAATCTGACCATCCTGATGCTGCTGGCGGTGTTTGTGATGTACGTGATTCTGGCGATCCTGTATGAAAGCTACGTGCATCCGATTACTGTTTTATCCAGCTTACCGGTCGCATTGGTGGGAGGCTTGCTTCACGCTCTTCCTTTTTGGCGAACAGGCTTCGCTTTATGCGTTTGTCGGCATGTTCATGCTGATGGGAATCGTGAAGAAAAACGGGATCATGATCGTGGATTTCGCTCGACAACGCGTTGCAAACGGCGAATCTGCTCATCAGGCGATTCATGATGCCAGCATGGACCGCTTCCGCCCCATCCTGATGACAACTCTTGCGGCCGTAATCGGCGCAGTTCCCATTGCACTGGGTTATGGCGCGGATGGCTCCTCCAGGCAACCGCTCGGTCTGGTCATCGTTGGCGGACTGATTGTTTCGCAATTCATCACCTTATTTATTACGCCTGCCATCTACCTTTATCTGGAAGATTTCCAGGAAAAAATGCTGAATCGCTGGTCTTTTTTCCGAACGAAGCATTCTTCCAAAGATGAAACAGGCGACATCGATTCGCTGGAGCTGGAAGGGGAAACTGTATGAACAAGAAAATTTGTACCGTCAACCAGGCTCTCCAAGCAGCCAGATGGAGCGCGGACTTCCAGTCCGCACAAACTGGTAAACCTGGTGAGTCTTTGCGAGCAAAGATGCTCGCGCTCCCACTGAAAGCGTGGCTTGTCATTTTTTCCATTGTTTTATTTCTAGCGGGGTGTACGGTTGGACCAAATTACAAGACACCAAAAACGACTGTTCCGGAAAATTTTTCGGCAGGTCAGCGCTGCGGAAACTCCGACACTGGAGAAATGGTGGACTGCTCTGCAAGATCCGGTTTTGAATTCCCTTGTGGAACGAGCGGTACGCGGAAATCTGGATTTACAGCTTGCGCAGGCGCGCGTTCGTGAAGCACGCGCTCAACGGGGAGTCGTAAAAGCGGACCAATTACCCGATGTAAATGTTTCCGCGTTCCTACCAACGAAGCCGGCGCAGTGAAGAATACGATCGAGCAGGACAACGACAGGTTCAACGAATGGATTCGAGGGTGATCTGTTCCAGGCCGGCTTCGATGCCTCGTGGGAAGATTGATGTCTTCGGTGGTATTCGGCGCCGAATCGAAGCGGCGGATGCAGATCTGGCTTCTGAAATTGAGAACAGACGAGATGTTCTGGTTATTCTGCTGGCAGAAGTGGCGCGCAACTACACGGATTTGCGCACCGCTCAGCGGCAGGCATTGATTGCTCGAGCCAATCTGAAAGGCGCAACAGGAGACTCTGGATCTAACACGTGTTCGGTTTAATGCTGGACTTGTCAGCAATCTCGATGTTTCGAGAGCAGAAGCTCAGGTCCAGACAACGGCGGCTCAGATTCCGCAGTTTGAAATTGCAACGCGAGCAATCCATTCATCTGTTGAGCGTTTTGATTGGACAGCAACCGAATGCGCTGGTGCAAGAACTGGAACACGCAGAACAGCCATTCCGGCTGCACCTCCTGAAGTGCCGGCCGGTGTTCCATCCGAACTTCTTCGAAGACGTCCCGACATCCGACGGGCGGAACGGCAGCTTGCAGCAGCAACCGCGCGGATCGGGGTCGCGACTGCGGATCTATTTCCTCGTTTTTCAATCACGGCTGCGCTTGGACTCGGCAGCGCGAAGCTTGGGAAACCTGACCGATTCAGGAAGCGGGTTCTGGTCCGTCGTTCCAGGTGTGAGCCTTCCGATTTTCAATCGAGGAAGAATCCGAAACAACATAGGCGTTCAAAATGCTCGCGAAGAACAGGCGCTGATCGTCGTATGAACAGACTGTTCTGACAAGTCTGCGCGAAGTCGAAGATGCTCTTGTTGCGTTTTCTGAGGACCGCAATCGCCGCGAGACTCTCGCGGGAGCTGTTGAATGCAAACCGGCGAGCTGTCGATCTCGCGAATCAACTTTACAGCCAGGGTCTTACAGATTTTCTGAGTGTTCTGCAGAGCCAGCGCGATTTGTATGAATCGGAAGATGAGCTGACACAAAGTGATCAAAACGTAACGTCCGATTTCGTGGCCCTCTACAAGGCTCTTGGTGGCGGTTGGGAAATCGAAGCGGATGCACACACCTGGTCCTCCGCAAGGAAAGCCGGGGGAACGCACGGTTGATGTCACGTCCGGAAAATAATTCTCTACAGGAGGGGAAAATGCAGACAACAGGAATTTCAACAAAAGACAGAGATCGTGAAATAAAGCGATGCGCCTTTATTTGAAAGAGATATCTAAAATTCCTTTGCTTTCACCGGAAGAGGAGAAGGCTCTTGGTTATCGGGCTCGTGCCGGTGATAAGGATGCTTTGCAGAAATTGATCGAATCGAATCTCCGTTTTGTAATCAAGATTGCAAAAAAATACCGTCCATCCGGACTACCTTTTCTGGATTTGATCAACGAAGGAAATGTCGGATTAATCGAGGCAGCGCGACGTTTTGATCCGGACCGTCAGGTACGTTTTACTTCCTATGCGGTCTGGTGGATTCGACAGGCAATCCTATTTTACCTTTCACGCGCAAACCACGTCTTTCGGGTTACACCAAGAGCCACCAATGTCCTGTATCGGGTCGCACGATATTTGGCCAAGAACAGGTCTGCAGGTGAAAAACCAAGCCGGGAAACTCTTGCCCGCGAAGTCGGTGTCTCGCTGCGTGAGCTGAATGCCGCTCTGGAGGCGGATGCCGGCACCATTTCGCTCGATCAACCGATCCAGGAAAACAGCGATCTTCGCTTAGGGGACGCATTGGAACAACACAGCATTCCATCAGCTGAAAAAGAGACTGCGACCTGCTTTTGAAGGAGTACCTGGATCGGTCTCTCGAAAAATTGACTCCGATGGAAAAAACAATTGTGAGATCCCGCTTTGGTCTGGATGATGATGATCCGCTCACGCTGAGAGAGGTCGGTGAGAAACTTCGTCTCTCCAGAGAACGAATTCGCCAGATCGAAGAGAAGGCACTCAGAAAGTTGCGGGAAGAGCTCACCGGACAGTTCTCTGGCCGGCTATCTCAACTAGTGCCGGGGGTTTGTAACGCCCGCGTCCCGCGCGGGCGTCCTCCTGCTAATGGATCACGAATCGCTCCCGGAGCAAATTCTTTTTGAGGAGATGCTCTGTTTTATGACGAGAGGTGTCGAACTTTGGCAATGACTTTGTTCACTGTTCGAGCCAACTATGAAATCTGATTCACAATCTGTAATCTGCAATAATATCAACTCGCATCGCGACCGTACCAACCGTAATAAACTATGCAATACTGTCAGACAAATGCCGGTTCGAATTCAATGGAGTCGCATTCGTGATGAAGATTTGTTAAATCTTCGCATATGCGATCTTCCGGTTAAAATTGAAGGTACGCCTTTGAAAAGACGAATCCGTCAACTTTACAAGGAACTTGATTCGCATGGAATCCGGTTTAAACCTCACGTCTGGCTCTCAGACGAATTCTTCACTCCGGATCAAGTACCAGGCTTCGCATTGCCTTTTTATCTTGCTCATCCGCGTTTGATGAAGCTGGAAAGAAAACAGATGCTGCAAATTGAAGGAGGCACGGAACAGGACTTCATGCGAATTATCAGACATGAGGCTGGACATGCTCTGGATAATGCATATCTTCTTCACACACATCCCGGTTTCCGTAAGATTTTCGGTTCCCTCCGCAAGCCTTATCCGGAATCTTACAGACCCAATCCAAACAGCAGAAATTATGTTTTGCATCTTGGCTCCTGGTACGCTCAATCCCATCCGCTGGAAGACTATGCAGAAACATTTGCGGTCTGGCTCGGACGTCGCTGGCGAAGCCGGTATAAAGGATGGCCAGCGTTGCGAAAGCTGGAATACACCGATCAATTGATGAAAAATGTAGCTGGAAAACCATCCAAAAACTGGCGTCGGGAAAAAGTGGATACTCTTCGAGAAATCCGAATGACACTTGGAGAGTACTACCGTCGGAAAAAGGAACAGTATGCTGTTGAATATCCGGCTTACTACGATCGTGATTTGCTCAGAGTATTTTCCCGCGAGAAACGCCATGCGTCACGCCAGACGGCCGTTTCATTCCTGCGGTATTACCGCACGGAAGTGCGCCGATTGGTTGCAGAAGGTACCGGTGTACACGCTTATTCCGTTGATCATGTTTTGAAAACGATCATGGAACGGGCAAAAGAGTTGAAGTTACGGACCTGTCATCCGGCGAATCTTACAAAGAGACATTTTTTGATTATGCTCACTGTTCATACAATGAATATTGTGCACTCCGGTCGATACCGGTTTTATTATGGCCTTTAAGCCGAAGAAGAAACTTCGCATTCTGATGGTTCTGGACCAGGACCTGATCCCTCCTGAAAATATCAAGGATTTGCCTGAAGAAGAGAGCAAGAAGTTTGAAAATGAATACGATGTGATCTCTACGCTGAAGGGATGGGACATGAGATCAGGATCGTGGGAGTCGCGAAAGACGTGCGTGTGATTCGCGCCGCCATGGAAGAGTTTCAGCCTCAGGTGGCTTTTAACATGCTGGTCGAAATGCACGGCTATTCCATGTTCGAACCTCATGTGGTCAGCTATCTGGAATTGATTCAGCTTCCCTATACCGGATGCAATCCCGAGAGGACTCATGCTCGCGCATGATAAAGCGCTCACAAAAGAAATTCTTACGTATCATCGCATTCCGGTGCCTGCTTTTGCAGTGTTTTCACGGAACCGCAGGATTAAGAGGCCTCCACGATTGAAGTTTCCACTCCTTGTGAAATCTCTGGTGGAAGAAGGTTCGGTCGGAATCTCGCAGGCCTCCATCGTTCACGATGATCATGCGCTCGCTGAAAGAGTGGAGTTCGTTCATCGAAAAATAGGGCATGCGATTGCAGAACAGTACATTGAAGGTCGTGAAATTTATGTGGCAATTACAGGCAATCAACGACTGCAGGTTTATACACCGTGGGAACTGCATGTCGAAAATTTACCGGAAGGGGCGCCACTGATTGCCACCAGCAAACTCAAGTGGGATCGCGCTTATCAGAAAAAAATCGGACTTTCCACAAAGCCGGCCGATTTAACACCGGAGATCAGAAAGCAGATTGATCACGTTTCCAGAAGGATCTACCGCATATTGAATCTCAGCGGTTATGCGCGTCTTGATTTCCGTTTATCTGCGGAAGGAGTCCTGTATCTCCTCGAAGCAAATCCCAATCCAGATATTTCCTATGGCGAAGACTTTGGTGAAGCGGCGGAACACTCGGGAATCGGCTACGAACAACTTCTTCAAAAGATCGTCAACCTGGGAATCAGTTACCGCCCGATTTTTTAGACATCTGCGCTTTGTAGGGGGCGCAACTCATCGCGCCCGCGTGATACTTGGATGAGTTTGCGACTCTTGATGGAGACGCCGACACTTGAGCTCCCTATTCGATCACAACGTTACAGGTTTGCAACTGGAAAAGACCGGATCGGCTATCGCTCCAGACCATTTGAAAGCTACCATCGGATTTAGCCGCCAATCCAAGATAGTGGCCGCCCCCTGGAAACTTGTTCGCAACATCATCGTTCGCGCTCGTTCGCGGATCACTGCTGACATCTGTGATCCGGACCGGGTTTTGAAAGGTCTTTCCCCCATCTTCGGAAAAACTGAAATAGAGATCGTTTTTCATTCCTGCGGAATCCTCCTGACTGTCGGCCCATGAAACACCAACGATGCCATTTTTATTGATCGCAATGGATGGAACAACCGCTCGACTTTTATTCGCTCTCGGAAAAGAGTCTACGCGTATGTCTCGACTCCATGTCGATCCTTTATCTGTTGAATAATTCAGCCAGATCCCGCTGTAATCCTGATCGTAACCCGAAGCCCGCAGAAAATAGAGCCGGTCCTTGAAATGGATCGAGCGAACATCCGATATCAGGTGAGAATATCCTCTTGCGCCGCCGCCCAGCTTTCCTGTTATTTCGTGCGCAGTAAATGTCTTGCCTCCATCTGTAGAAACATTCGCCCATGCTTTTTTCTTGAAGAACAACGAAGGCACTACGACTGTGCCGTCTGTTAGAATCGCCGGTTCGGCAAAGTTTAATCGCTCCCCATTGCCATCAATCATTCCAGTTTGTTGAAAAGGCCCTCCGTCCGTGCTTCCGTACAGGAAAATGTCGGCTGCCATATGCCCTCTGAAACGAACAGTGGTGAAATAAAACATATTGTTGAAAGGAGTAAGCTTGGTTCCGTCGTGCTCTCCCTTTAGTTCTTGCGTTGGATCCCAGGTTGCACCACCATCGGCCGAACGTAAAAAAATGATCGGGTATTTGTCCTGAAAACTACCGGGAGTTCCGATCCAGCCGATCGCAGCATTTCCATCGGACGAAAACGCCGTCCAGGGATCATATCCCCACCAGTTATGCGCTGTTTCCTTCCACGTTTTGCCGCCATTGGTTGATAGGAAGCTGGAGAGTCTGCAGCTTTCGTACGGCCTTGTTTTATCCGTAACGACCATCGCCGCAACCAGCAGATGATCATTATTGGATGGATGAGCAGAAATGTGCGGCTCAACGATCGGAAGGGTATTGAATTGCGATGGAATCGAAATGTTTGGACCGATTCTGACTCTTCTATTGTTTTCCGGCGGCGCCTTTTCATTTGATACAGACTGAGAAGGTCTCTCAGAGGAGTTATGGTTTTTGCAACCTGTCGAAATGCTCAGACCGGTTATGGTTGTAAAAAGGATCAGTGTGGAAATGAATAACGGTAAGTTTCTCATCATCTGCTAACTGCACCTGCATGAAATTTTTCTACAGAAGCAAGCGAAGGGAGCAAAGATTGGATCATTTTTTCATTGCGTGCTTTGTTTCTGTAAAAGCGCCCGCGTTCCCATTGTGGGGGGCGCGATGAATCGCGCTCCAACATTATTCCGAGTGAAGCGCGACTTGTGGATCGACACGCGATGCGCGCCGCGCAGGAGCATAACAGGCCATCAACGCCGCAATCAGCAACAGTAGCGTGACGAGCGCATAAGTTGCGCTGTCGGTGACCTTCACCTGAAAGAGGAGCGTGGCCAGCATTTGGGTTACGACCGAGTGCTCCTGCCAATCCGACTAGCAGTCCGGCGATCACCAGCGACCATACCCTGTTGCATGACTCCGGTCAGTATTGTTCGTGGAGTTGCTCCGAGTGCCATTCGAATTCCAGTTTCACGGGTGCGTTGTCTGACCCATAGCGACAACATCGAGCCGATCCCCGCAATTGCGATGACAAATGCAAGCGCTCCAAACAGCGAAAACAGATGCGTCAAAGTTCGCGGAGATGCAACAGATTTTGCGCGAGCCTGCTCCATGGTTTGGATTTGCACGATCGCCATGCGCGGCTCCACTTCACGCAACGAGCGGCGAAGTTGATCCTTCATGACGCCTCCATCCACATTTGTACGCACCAAAACACTGCCAACAAAAGACGTCTGAGCCAATGGCCTGTAAAGCTGATACGGTGTATCACGGTTCAAACCGAATTCTTTAACGTTTCCAACAATTCCGACAATCCTCAGCCATGTCTGTCCTTTGTCAAATGTGATTCGCTTCCCAATCGGATCCTCCCTTCCCCAGTGCTTCCGGGCAAGCTCCTGATTCAGCATTACCACAAGAGGCGAATCCGCATCATCCGAATCAAGGAAACTACGTCCGGCAATCACCGGGATTCCCAGTGTCAGAAAATAGTCCACGGAGGCGGAACGAAGGGTTGTTACGGGAGGACAAACCGATTCGGGACGCGGATCCCCTTCCACCCGAAAACGAATCGGCCTTCCGCCACCCTGGTTTTCTTCATCCAAAGGAAAGCTGGACGAAACTGCAGCGGTCACTACGCCAGGCATCAATGAGAGCTTTTGCTGGATGCGAGTTGCCAGAGCAACCCGTTGTTCAGGCGTGTCAAACGGATCTCCATTGAGATTTACACGGGCCGACAAAACTTTCTCCGGTTGGAAACCAGGATTCACTTTCATCAAACGCACAAAGCTGCGCACCATCAATCCGGCGCCTATCAATAGGATGCACGAGAAAGCCACTTGCGCTGTGATCAACAGTTTTCGCACAAAATTACTTCCCCTTTCCGTACCGGTGCGCCCTCCTTCCTTCAAGCCTGAGGAAATGTCCTGACGCGAATAAATCGCAGCTGCGGATCCAAAGAAAATGGCTGTAACGCTCGCGCACAAAATTGTAAAGATCATCACACGTTGATCGATAACAATCTCACGCGCACGAGGTGTAATCTGACCGGCAAAATCCTTCATCAACTGAATGCTGCCAAAGGCAAAAGCAAGTCCGAAAAGTGCTGCAAGAAGAGCCAGGAAAAAATTCTCCGTCAATAATTGACGCAACAACCGCCCGTTCCCCGCACCCACGGCAGTGCGCACCAACAGTTCCTGCTCACGACTTGCCATTCTTGCCATGATCAGGTTCGCAACGTTGGCGCAGGATATCAATAAAACAAAAGCTGCTGCGCCCCATAACAGCAGCAACAACGGCCTTGCCCGGCTGGTCAAATCGTTTTGCAAAAGGGAGACTGTTGTTTCTTGGCCGGCATTCGAAGGATGAGCTTCCGGATATTGCTTATGCAATTGCATTGAAATGTTTGATAATTCAGCACGGCTTTGTTCCAAAGTGTGCCCTTCTTTTAATCGGCCAAACAAATTCATCATCCGTGCGTCCCGTGGACTCATCATCTCTGCGTTGGATCTCATGGGACAGGATGTCGTGGGCATGTAAACATCGTTTTCATCGGGATATTGCGGAATCGGGGGAAGAACGCCGATGACTGTGTGAACACGATCATTCATCTGGTACTTTCTACCCACGATCTGCGGATCGCCGGCTTCCACCTGCTGCCAGAATTCATAACTCAAGACAAGGACCGGATCCGCGCCGCGATGCTCATCACCGGTGACAAAAGTCCTGCCCAGAAGCGGCCGGACGCCAAACACATCGAAAAAGTCCGCGGATACAACGCCGGTTCGTACTCGATGCGCTTCCCCTTTGCCAAACAGAGTGAAGGTCATGTTGTGATATTCAACCAATTTGCTCAAAGTGCGGCTCTGCTGACTGTAGTCCCGTACTTCTTGAACGGAGAATAGCGCATCATCTGTACCCAGTTTTATTTCAGGCTGGCGCAAAATAACCAACCTTGAGCCGTCTATATAAGGAAGAGGCTTTAAAAGCACAGAATTCACAATGCTAAAAATTGCTGTATTTGCGCCTATGCCAAGCCCGAGTATAAACACGGCCGCAATTGTGAACCCCAGATTCTTCCGCATCATTCGAAGCGCATATCGGGCATCCATGGAAAGAACGTTCCAGTGTTCCCGCGGGGCCATGCGGAACAGATCGACAATCGTTGCCCACCACATTCTTAACATGCCGCGTGGACCGCGATTCCGGCTGATATCCGTTCTCTGTTCACGAAAAACATCTTTCATCTCACTTTCGAACTCTGTACGGAAATCAAAAGGCAGGATTCTTAAAAGCTGTCGATAGAAACGATCTGCAATGGGTTCCTCAGCTCTTCATGCGTGGCTGAGCCTCCGGATCAAACGTTTGTGCCGCGCCCGTTCCACAAGCCTTTCCAACCGCTTTGCTTCCGCGACTGCAATCTGATGTCCCTCTTCGGTGAGCCTGTAGTAACGCCGCCTCGCGTCATCATTCTTTGTCGCAGGCCCGCGAACCTCTTTGATCCATCCACTCCCAAGCAAGCGTTTGATGATCCCGTAAAGCGTGCCTGTACTCAATTGCACTTCATCGTCAGTCTGATGCGCAACTTCCTTCATGATTCCGTAACCATGCTTGTCTCCATCCGTCAACGCAAGCAAAACGTGGAACAAAGCCGCCGTTAAGGGCTCTTGTGTTTCTGCCATTTCGATAACTCCTCCTATAAATGCATCGCGAACAACTATATCGTTTAACGATATAGTTGTCAAGCAAGAGCAGGGCGCAACAGAGGACGGTGTTTATACGGTTTGCAGGGGCGCGATTCATCGCGCCGCGTGCCCGATCAGGCAGGATGCATGCGATCCTGAATGCAGGCGGGAGGCCAGCGCTCCATACGCCTGCGCTCCTCAGATTCTGCTATTATGATGCGATATTCGGGGGATTCCAAAATATGGCGATTCGCGTTTTAAATGAAGCACAAATTCGCAAAGCGGTTACGATCGACGAAGCAATCTCAGCGGTTGAGAAAGCTTTCATCGCATATTCCACAAAACAAGCTTCCCTTCCGGCGGTCATTCAGCTGGATGTGCCGGATCATAACGGGGAAATTCATATTAAAGCCGGGTACATCTTTGGTGAACGGGAGTATGTTGTAAAAATTGCATCCGGATTCTGGGAAAACCGTAAGAGAGATCTTCCTGTTTCGGGCGGGATGATGCTTGCATTCAATTCTGAGACAGGATTCCCGGTTGCGATCCTGCTGGACAATGGATACTTGACTGAACTGCGAACCGCTGCTGCCGGCGCTGTTGCCGCAAAATACATGGCTCCACGTTCTGTGGAACAGGTTGCAATCATTGGAGCCGGCGCTCAAGGCCGTTTTCAGATTGAAGCTCTTTCCCGCGTGTGTTCTTTTCAACGGCTCATGGTGTATGACCATCATGCAGTAAACGTTGAACAATACAGATCGGATATGAAAGATCGGTTGCGCGCAGAGATTGTGGCGGCAGCCACTCCGCAACAAGCATTGAACGGGAGCCGGATCGTGATCACCACAACACCGGCCCGTGATCCCATTCTATACGCTGATTGGGTGGGACCTGGAACACACATCACAGCGATGGGATCGGATAATCCGGAAAAACAGGAACTCGATGTTTCGGTTCTAAAAAAAGCACATAGAATTATTGCAGACAGCATTCCACAGTGCCTGCGCCTTGGAGAAATTCATCACGCTGTCGCCGCAGGTATTCTCACGAAAGAGGATATCGATGGCGAATTGGGTGAAGTGGTTTCCGGCGATATTCCCGGAAGGACGAGTGAAGCGGAAATTACGATTTGCGATTTGACGGGTGTGGGAGTTCAGGATGCTGCCATCGCGGGAATTGTGGTTCGCAAAGCGCTCTCATCGGATGTTGGAATTCAGGTTGAATCGTAGGGGCATCTGAGATCTCAGTGCCCCTACGTGAACCGTTTGTGGGAGTCCCCGTGCCTTCTTTTGCAATGATTTCATTCCATTCCGAAGAATAGATAGAGTGAACCAGCCAAAAGAAGAATGTTCAAGATATACACTTTACCAGATTTTGATCCTCTGTATGAAAAAATGAAAATCGTCAAAGCAATCCAAATCCACAAAAGGATCCACGCAATCACCTGACTATTCTGTCTAACGAATTCCATAACTAATTCCTGGAAGACATACTCGAAGCATTCCATAGGCCCGACGTTTTGTGCAATGGTGTAAGAAGGGGGATAGGGAGATCAAAGAGCGATAAGGAGATGAAGAAAATATTTCCTTTTATCTCCTTATCGGCCTCTAATCTCCTGATCTGCCCTTCTCATGTTTTTCTTTTTCTGGCCCTCACGATCACATGAAGTTCATCATTACGCGGATTGGTCAACCTGATTGTCAGAAGCCCATCCTGATCTTCGCTGATAATCGCCGGCACGTTGCAAGAAACGAGCATCCATCCCGGTGGTAGTTTCAACTCGTCGCGTGATCTTCCAAACGTGCGATCCCAGACAAGCTCACCGTTCTTATCCACATAATAGCGAGGTGGGTCCGTGTAAGTTTCCATGACACGGATCCGGACCGATCCACCGTCCGGTACTGGCGACAGCAATTCTCCTTCTACAACCACATCGTCATCATCCACTTTCTCGGGATAATATGTGAGCGCATTCACGGCCTTTCCAGTCGTTTTCCTTGTTTTCAACCGCTTACCGTTGTCTAGATCGATGAATGTGATGTCATCGGAGACGGTACTTCCCTTGCGAACAAAACTGTGGGCATATTTTTGCGCGGGCTTCGTAATATTGAAGTCGTGTGAAAAGCGGAATTGATGAGTTGACGGATCCAGCAACCAGTAGGTGATTTCTTTATCATCTTCCGCGCGATGAAAAGGCTCTGACTGTCGGGCCGACGCAGAGCATGCAGTTAAAAGCAAACCGAGCAGGATCATGGCCTTTTTCATTTTAATTTTCGCCCCACAATTCGTACCGCCATTTCATCATCTCTATCGTTAACCAAACTCACTTTAATTCTGCTATCACTTTCCGTGCTCACGATAACAGGGACCGTACTCGCTACAAGCTCGTACCCTTTCGGTAAGATGATCGTATTCCGTTTGATGGAAAGAGACCGGTCAAAGATAATGGTATCGCGGTCCTGATAGTACGACTTTGCATCTTTATACGTTTTGAAGATCCTCAAACGAAACTCTCCGTTCTGTGGAACCGGCCTGGGCAAAGACACTTTAATAAAGGGAGTTTTGTCATCTGTATCCGGTTCTGCCTGACCTGCGGCTTTTGCCTCCTGGCCGGTAGACATTTCAAATTGGATTTCCTTTCCGGAAGCCCGATCCAACACTTTTTCATCCGTGGCTTCGCTTCCCGGACGAATGATATTGAAGTAAACGGTTGAACCTGGCTGCGTTGCGGAGACGTCGTAACGAATCGCGAACTGATGGGATTCGGGCTCCAGTAATTCGTATTGAGTGAGAATATCTTCCGAATGCAGCGGAAGACAGATTGAAAGGACGAGAAACGCCGTTCGCGTAGCAATCCTCATATAGCGTGAGCTATTATATTTTATCTTTACTTGTTTTGCTGTCATCGGGGATGGATTTACCTACGTACTCAGGCAGATCGAAATAAAAGGTTGACCCGACTCCCTGAACAGATTGAAAACCGATCCGACCTCCCATTCTTTCAACCATCGCTTTGGAGATGCTGAGACCCAGTCCTGTCCCTTTTTGCCTGCCATCACCTCCAGGGACCTGAGCAAATTTTTGAAAAATCCGCGAATGATATTTCTCCGGAATTCCCGGCCCGCGATCGACAATAGAAACGCGCACAAAGCCATCGGCTCTTGACAAAAAGACGTTTACGTTTTCGTGTGGCGGGGAATACTTGGCGGCGTTCGAAAGCAGATTTGTCAATATCTGAATAACCCGGTCCATGTCTCCTTTAATTTTCATGCCAGGTAGATATTCGGCCAGAAGCAGTTTCACATCAAACTGTTCAGCGTAAGGTTGATTCGCCTCAAGAGTATGCTCGAGCAAAGGTACAATTTCCAGTGGTCGAACATAAAATGCCATTTTGCCCGATTCAATTTTATCGATGTCCAGCATGTCGTTGATCAACCTCACCATTCGATCACTGCTGCGGTTGGCGATCTGGATCATTTTTTGAATGCGCTCCGGAAGTTCCTCGGAATGTTCGGAAATCCATCCCAATGATCCATGGATCGCCGTCAACGGAACTCGAAGCTCATGAGACACGATGGAAATGAAGTCGTTTTTGATTTGCTCCAGTTTTTTTCGTTCGGAAATATCTTCGATCGTCCCTTCATAATAAAGGGTCAGGCCTTTTTCATTTTTAACGACCTTTGAGTTCTCGCGAATATAAATGAATGTCCCATCTCTTGTCCGCCAAACGCACTCGAGCCCGTGGATTTCCCCTTCTTTCTCTATCTGTGCTCTGAATTCTTTTCTGGAATAGCCTCCTTCCGACGCGACTCTGTCAAAATCAATATCATCCAGTTCGGTGACGGACTCATAACCGATCATTTTCAGCAAGGCGGGATTCGCATTCAGAATTTTCCCCTCAGGAGTGATCCTGTAAACGCCGATTGGAATGTTTTCGAATAGAGTCCGGAACCTTTCTTCACTCTCCCTCAAGGCTTGATCGGCCTGTTTTCTTTCCGTGATGTCTTTTGCAATGCAGACAATGGCCTGCATAACACCCTTCTTATCGTTGATTGCCGAACCGGAACAACTCATCGGAATGTTGCGGCCGAATTTCGTCACGAAACTCAGCTCAAATTCACGAAGGGATCCGCCCTCAATCAAACCGGTCAGGAGGTCAAAGAGATCTTCATTTCCCAGAATCTCCGCGAAATTCTTGTTCAGAAGCTCGCGCTGCGTGTATCCAAGAAGATCTATGGTAGCTTTGTTGATTTTCCGGATGCGCCCGTCCGGCTCCACAAGCAACACGCAATCCACCAGATTCTCTAGAATCGAATCGAGAAAATGTGGAGTCGCCGGTCCTCTCTTATGAGATTTACTCTTTGGTCCCCGAGCCACCGGTAAATTATATGCGATGTCAGGCCCCTGAATAGGGGACGGCTTGGGATCTGTAGGGGCGGGTCTGAGAGCCGCCGATTTTCCTATTGTTAGGCGAGCTGGCGGGTTTCAAACGCGCCCCTACAAGAGCTCCAAAAAGAACCAGAACATGCTAGCGGTTATAATTATTAGAATTCGATGAAACCCAGACTCCTAACTCTAAGCGGACCGCGGAAAGGTGATGCATTTCCGGTCGTAGAAAAGGTCACGATTGGACGAGATCCGACCAACTCGATTCACATCAGTGATGTGGCCATCTCTCGACAACATTGCCTCATCAATCAGGGAAAACTTTTCGATCTGGACAGCTTGAATGGGACCTTCGTCAACGAAGTTCCCGTCAAAGAAAGGGTCCTGCAACATGGGGATCGAATCGATGTCGGGAGCTCCCAATTTCTCTACCTCCTGAAAGAGGAACAGGAACGCCCTTCGATCGAACTGGACGATGATCGCGCGCAGCTTTCAACTATTTTCTTGAAAGACGAAACGTTTGCTTCCGATGCTCTCTGGAAATTCAGTTCAGAAATCCATCGCCTTCGAAAAACAGGTGATTTGCAACGAAGAATGATGGAGTTGATCTTCGAAGCGATTCCTGCCCGGCGTGGAGCGGTCTTGTTTGCTGAAGATTCTGTGGATGAATTCTCAACTGTTTTCACATGGGACAGGGCCGCGGAGCATCGGGCGAAAGTTCGGATCAGCCGTACTATTGCGAACCTCGTTTTATCGAAAAGCGAATCCGTCTTATCGAATGATGCATCCAGAAATTTTCAAGATTCACACAGTTTGGTAGAAGAGGGAACCGGCTCCATTCTTGCCGCACCTCTCTTCATTTCAGAAAAGGTGAAAGGAATGATCTATCTGGAAGCTCCCGGTAAATCTGCTTTCTCTGAACAGGATCTTAGATTACTCTCCGCCATGGCCGCCGTTTCTTCACTCGCTTTTGAAAACCTGCAACACCTGGAATGGCTGGTTGAGGAGAACCGTAATTTGAGGAATGAGAAAGGTGGCCAATCGGGAATTCTGGGTGAAAGCCCGAAGATCCAGGAAATTCTAAAATTCATACAAAAAGCGAGCCGAACCGATTCGACAGTTGTGATTCTGGGTGAGAGTGGAACAGGGAAAGAGCTTGTAGCACGGGCTCTCCATGAACAGAGTTCGCGATCCACTCAACCCTTTGTGGCGATCAATTGCGCCGCTTTGACGGAATCGTTGCTGGAAAGTGAATTGTTCGGACATGAACGTGGGGCCTTTACGGGAGCGATTGCTCAGAAAAAAGGAAAATTTGAAATTGCAGACGGAGGAACCGTATTTCTGGATGAAGTGACCGAGTTGACGCCGTCATTGCAGGCAAAATTGCTTCGAGTGTTGCAGGAACGCACGTTTGAAAGAGTGGGAGGCACGCATCCTATTCGTGTGAATATTCGTGTGCTCGCGGCGACGAATCGTAATCTCAAAGATGCAATCAAGAACGGAACCTTTCGGGAGGATCTGTATTATCGTCTGAATGTATTAACGGTTCAAATACCTCCGTTGCGCGATCGACCAGGGGATATTCCGCTTCTCGCGACTTATTTTGCCTCGCGTTTTGGTATGAAATTTCAGAAACGCATTCTGGGTATTTCGCCCGAAGCTCGTGCCCGCCTCATGAATTATGATTGGCCCGGAAACGTGCGTGAGCTTGAGAACGCGATTGAACGGGCTGTTGTGCTGGGAAATTCCGAACAAATTCTTGCCGAGGATCTGCCGGAATCCTTATTGGAATCCGGCACAGCAGCTGATCTTTCGAAATACCATGAAGGCGTTCAGGCAACCAAGAAACATCTCATCCTGAACGCTATAGAAAATGCCGGTGGAAATTTTACCGAAGCAGCCAAACTGCTGGGTGTGCATCCCAATTACCTGCACCGATTGATTCGCAACCTGGAGTTGCGAGATCTCATCAAGAAAAGCTGAAAATGCCGGAACAACTTGGGCATTATCGCATTTTGAAAAAAATCGGCGAAGGCGGAATGGGAGAAGTCTTTTGCGCTGAGGATTTGAAGCTCGGGCGGAATGTTGCGCTCAAAATTCTTCCGGTGCAATTCGCCGACGATCCAAAACGGCTTGGACGCTTTTTACGAGAAGCGCGTCTGGCTTCGACCTTGAGCCATCCCAACGTTACGCATATTTACGAAGTCGGTGAAGAGAATGGAGTGCATTTTATTGCAATGGAGTATGTCAAGGGGGAAACATTACAAGAACGACTCAAGAAAGGTCCGCTGGATCATTCGACCTTGCTGAAGATCGCACTGCAAATCGGAGAGGCGCTTCGATCCGCGCATGAAGCGGGCATTATTCACCGAGATGTGAAACCCGCGAATATCATGCTGAATTCTGCCGAACACGTAAAGATTCTCGACTTCGGTCTGGCCAAACAAGAGTGGAGCCAGCGTCCCGACATTGATCATCTCAGCACGGAAGCTCAGACACAAACGGGAACCCTGTTGGGAACCGTGCATTACATGAGTCCGGAACAAGCGCTCGGTAAGCAAGTCGATCAACGTTCAGACATCTTCAGCTTTGGAGCAGTTTTATATGAAATGGCTACAGGGAAACGCGCATTTCAAGGGCCAAATGTCACCGCCACAATCGCTCAAATTCTGGCAACTCAGCCTCAACCCGCGATTCAACTGAACCCTCGATTGCAGGAAGCGGTGAATCGGACCATAGAAAAATGTCTGCGGAAAGATCCGAAAGAAAGATATCAAACGCTGAAAGATGCGATGCTGGATCTGGGCTCCGGAAGTAAAGATGGATCGGTGCAGGTGTTATCCGAATCTGATAAAGAGTACTCGCTGCCGCGAGGTCTTGCGCGGGCCTTTTTTATAGCGTTGCAAGGAATGTACCTTGTTTTTTATGTGTGCGCATTGAAATGGAACGACGCTATGGAGATGAGCTTTGCAGATCTTTTGGGACCCTCGGCTGGATCTTATCTGATTGTTGCGTACATCCTGACAGGGATTCTTGGAATTGCGGTCCGTTTGCATATGATTTTTTTAGTGATGTGGGACCATATCTCCGCAGGCGTCCAGTTTCGCAAAGTTTTCCCTGTGATTTTTGCGCTGGATATGTTCTGGGCCTTCGCTCCTTTCGGAATGCTTCGGAAGGTTTCGGGAATTTTGTTGATGGCCTGTGTACCGCCTCTGGTTTTCAGTCCGTTTTCACAACGCACGCTGATCCGCAGCGCGTATGATTTGTATGCAAACCGGCGGGTTTGAGTTAAAACCGCCAAGGCGCCAGGATAACCAGGTTCACCAAAATTAGACTTCTTTCGTTGGCGTTTCTTGGTGTTGCTGGCGTCTTGGCGGTGAGAATCCAGTTACATGGTATCGTAATGACGTATGCTCCTGGAAAGTGAAGTATCGCCGAATAGTCCGGACTTCAAGCGAAAATACGAAGAGAATTTGCGCTTGGCAGAGGATCTGAACAAGCTTCTTGAAAAGATTCGCCAGGGAGGATCCCCCGAAGCACGGAAAAAACACGAGGAACGGGGAAAGCTTTTCGCGCGCGACAGGATCCGTTTATTACTCGATGAAGATCGCCCTTTCCTGGAACTTTCTCCACTCGCCGGTTTTCAGGTTTACAAAGAAGAAGTCCCTTCCGCCGGGATCGTTACAGGAATCGGATGGATTCACGGAAGTCCCGTAATGGTTGTCGCAAACGATGCAACAGTCAAAGGCGGAACATACTATCCGATGACTGTGAAAAAGCATTTGCGCGCGCAGGAGATTGCAAAAGAAAATGCTTTACCCTGTCTTTATCTCGTAGACTCCGGAGGAGCTTTTTTGCCCTTGCAAGCAGAAGTCTTTCCGGACCGGGATCATTTCGGACGAATTTTCTACAATCAAGCAAACTTATCAGCGCTCGGCATTCCTCAAATTGCTGTTGTGATGGGGTCATCGACTGCTGGAGGCGCATATGTCCCGGCGATGTCAGAAGAAACGATCATGGTCCGCAACCAGGCTACGATTTTTCTGGGAGGACCTCCACTTG
This sequence comes from uncultured bacterium, assembly GCA_963771165.1. Classification (GTDB taxonomy): domain Bacteria; phylum Acidobacteriota; class HRBIN11; order JAKEFK01; family JAKEFK01; genus JAKEFK01. The sequence continues at coordinate 127,256 of CAVYSN010000012.1, forward strand.
TGAAAGCAGCAACCGGTGAAGATGTCACGGCGGAAGAATTGGGAGGAGCCGATCTTCATTGTCGCACCTCCGGGGTATCAGACCATTACGCCGATAACGATGCGCACGCGCTCGAGATCGCGCGCAGCATCATGCAGTTTCACAAACATCATCTGAATTCACAACGCTGGCTTATTCCGGCGCGTAGCGAATCGCCGTCTCATTCTCCGGAAGAGATTCTAGGAGTGCTTCCGATGGATCTCAGGCAACCATTTCCAATCAAAGAACTCATTGTAAGGATCATCGATGGCGGCGCGTTTCACGAGTTCAAAAAGCTTTACGGCACAACGATCGTTTGCGGAATGTCTCATATCGGCGGGTATCCGGTCGGAATCCTGGCAAACGACGGAGTTCTTTTTAGTGATAGCAGCTTGAAAGCGACCCACTTCATCGAGCTTTGCGAACAACGCCGGATCCCGCTTTTATTCTTGCAAAATATTACAGGCTTCATGGTAGGCAGAGATGCTGAAAGCGGTGGAATCGCTAAAGATGGAGCGAAGCTTGTGACTGCTGTTGCAACCGCTTCTGTGCCCAAAATAACTGTCATTGTCGGTGGATCGTACGGCGCGGGTAACTACGGCATGAGCGGGCGTGCTTACCAGCCGCGCTTCTTGTTTATGTATCCAAATGCCCGAATTTCTGTAATGGGCGGCGATCAAGCCGCATTTGTTTTGAGCAGCGTTGGAAACATCGATCCGGATGAAATTCGCAAAAAGTATGAAACTGAGGGGCACCCTTATTACAGCTCCGCGAGGCTCTGGGACGATGGCGTGATTGATCCCCGTGATACAAGGGATGTATTGATTCAGTGTCTGGATGTCATTTCGCGCGGCCCGGCCTCCACAGGTAAATTCGGTTTATTTCGAATGTAACTACCACAGAGTCACGGAGATCACGGAGAATTTTTAACTCTGTGTTCTCCGTGCCTCTGTGGTGAATACAATCTCGATCGAACAAAAAGGGGAATTCGTTTGGTGTAAGTTGAACCGGCCGGATGTGCGCAATGCTTTTAACGCGGAAATGATTGTGGAGCTTTCCCGATTCACGCATGAAGTCCCTTCGGGAACTCGGGCGGTTGTGTTACATGGGGAAGGTCCACTATTTTGCGCGGGAGGCGATTTGCGATGGATGCAGCAAAGTCTGGAGATGAATCGCGAACAGAACCGCGCGGATGCAAAACATCTCGCTGAAATGTATTTTGTGCTGGATCGCCTTTCCGTTCCTCTCATTGGACTCATCCATGGAGCTGCCTATGGCGGAGGGGTCGGACTGGTTTGTGTATGCGATTATGTAATCGCGGTCGAGGGCACGCAATTCAGCTTCAGTGAAGTCCGTCTCGGGATCGTGCCGGCATGCATTTCTCCATTCGTGCTTCGTAAAATTGGCCCGGGGTACGCTCGCGCTTTGTTTTTATCGGCAGAAAGATTTGACGCGCGAAGAGCATACGAAATCGGCTTGATTCATCAAATTGCATCGAATATGGAAGAAGCACAAAAGCTCATAGAAAAGAAGCTTCGACAGATTGCAGAGTGCGGACCGGAAGCGATTCGACACACCAAGAATTTAATCTTTCAAATGCTTTCCTCTTCGAGTGATGAGGAGCAATTGGAACTGGCAGCGGATCTTTTAGCGACTGTTCGCGTCAGCGAAGAAGGACAGGAAGGCTTACGCGCTTTTCTAGAAAAACGGAACCCGAACTGGAATCGTGGTTAAACTGTTTATAGCAAATCGTGGCGAAATCGCCTGCCGTATTGCTCTCACCGCCCACCGGATGGGGATTCAAACTTGTGGCGTATATGCGCCGCAGGATGCTTGCGCCAGACATGTCCGCATGGTGCAACAAACCCGGAAGCTACCGCCAGGCGATTTATCGGAAAATTATCTGAATCAGGACTTGCTGATCCGAATCGCAAGGGATTTCAGCGCGGATGCGGTGCATCCTGGTTATGGGTTCCTTTCTGAGAATCCGGATTTTGCCCACAAGGTGATCCAGACCGGATTGATATGGATCGGTCCTCCTCCGGATGCCATGCGCAAGCTGGGTGGAAAAATTGAAGCAAAACAAGTGGCTGCAAAGGCAGGGGTACCTGTCGCACCTTGGGCTCGATTGGATGGAAAGATCGATCCCGACCGGATCATTGGCGACTTTGGACTTCCTCTGCTAATCAAAGCGGCCCATGGAGGGGGCGGGAGAGGTCAGCGAGTCGTCAGGGAACGGTCACAATTCGAAGAAGCTCTGCGCGCGGCAAGATCGGAAGCGCAACGGTCCTTCGGTTCTTCGGAAGTTTTTATCGAGAGATTTCTGGAACAACCAAGACATATAGAGGTTCAAATTCTCGCAGATCAACAGGGCAATGTATTTTCTCTGGGGGAACGCGATTGCACACTTCAAAGACGAAATCAAAAACTGGTGGAGGAAACACCCGCGATAGTGATCGATGATTCAACGCGAACGAAAATTCATGAAGCGGCACGGGCGCTGGCTTCCGCGGTCGGTTACACAAATGCAGGAACGATTGAATTTCTTGCACAACAAGAGGTCTCGGGAAGATGGGAATTCTATTTCATGGAATTGAACGCCCGGCTTCAGGTGGAACATCCGGTGACAGAAATGGTTACCGGACTGGATCTTGTGGAACTCCAGATCCGCGTATCCCGCGGAGAGTCACTTTTGACCTTGCTGAACAACGTGCAGTTTACTGGCCATGCAATGGAAGTCCGTCTTTGCGCGGAAGATCCTGCGAATCACTTTCTGCCCACCCCGGGCCCAATCACCGCAATGCGTTTTCCTGAAGATCACGATGTGCGGATCGATTCCGGGTATGACCCCGGGGACGTTATTCCACAGGAATATGATTCTCTTTTTGCCAAATTGATTATTCACGGCCGTAATCGGGGCGAGGTCATCGCCCGGTTATCGAACGTATTAGAAGAAAGTTTTGTTGCCGGAACGATCACCAATAAGTTTTATCTGGAAAGCATCCTGCGCCACGAGGACTTTGAGCAAAACAGGATTTACACTCGCTGGATCGATTTCCACCCTGAGGTCATCCGAAAAGATTCTGATGCACTGGATGAAGATCTGATCTTCTGGGGAAAGAAATTCAGCTCAGAGTTGCTTGTTCAGAGAGAGCGTGATGCTCCCGTTGTACCGATTCCTACGCATACTTTGACGGGATTCACGCCGGATCCATCGGTTCATGGCGGTCCCTCTCCAAAAGGGGTGACCATCGGTGGATATTTTGAGATTCAAGGAACGGGAACGGTGTATGCCTCAGGTTGGGTGAGCCGGTTTGATTTATGTGTGACATTTGAACGATGGGTTGAAGGCGTGGCCCAGCGAAGAATTTCATTTGCCGGATTGCACGAAATCCAGGATCTACGGACACATCATGGCCCTATCACTGCGCAGGTGCCGGGAGTCATATTGGAGATCAGGGCGAAACCGGATGACATTGTTGAAGCTTTGCAACCTATACTTATAGTGGAAGCAATGAAGATTGAAATGCCCTTTACCTTGTCTGTTTCGGCGAGAATCCTTGCCATTCATGTGAAGACCGGCGATCGGATTCTCCCTGGTCAAACGCTCGTTACGTGGGAACCGGTTGAATGATACGTATATTCGAAGTTGGGCCCCGGGATGGCTTGCAGAATGAATCCAAAATCCTTTCCACCCGGGAAAAACTTGAGCTCATTGGCAAACTGCTAGCTGCCGGATTGGATCAAATTGAGGTTGGAGCGTTCGTGCGTCCCGATCGCGTACCGCAGATGGCCGGGACAGACGAGATCTATCGCAGCGAGAAAATGCAAGAGTGGAAGAAAAATTATCCGGCGGCTAAATTCTGGGCACTTGTACCCAACGAAAAAGGACTGACGCGCGCTGAGGAATGCGGAGCGCGACACATTGCCGTATTTGGCGGAGCGACTGAAACGTTTGTGCAAAAGAACATCGGAATGAGCATCGCCGAGTCGTTACAAGTGTTTGCGAAGGTCGTTCAGCAGGCGATCCAAAATGGTTGTGAGGTTCGCGGATATGTTTCCGTTTGCTGGGTCTGTCCGTACGAAGGCAAAGTGGACCCCGAAGCAGTGATCAGAGTGGTTCAACCGATGCTCGAGATGGGTATTCATGAGATTTCGCTCGGCGACACGATCGGCCGCGCGCATCCGGAGGCAACGGAAAGATTAGTGTCCAGACTGCTCAGGCTCGCTCCTCCTGAAAGATACGCAGTCCATTTTCACGATACGTACGGTTTGGCCCTTGCAAATATCGACCGAAGCATCAAAATGGGAATTCAAACTGTCGATAGCTCGATCGGAGGGCTTGGAGGATGTCCTTATGCTGCAGGGGCTACAGGAAATGTCGCCACAGAAGACGTCTACACTCTGCTGGAAGGCTATGATTCTGTGAGACTGGATGTGGCTTCCCTGCTGGATGCGGCTGAATGTGCCCAGTCCTTGCTTGGAAGGAAATTGCCTTCTAAACGGCTTGCAGCTCAGAGTTCCCAATAAAGCTCTAGTTTGACAAGATCAGTGAAGCTATATTAGATTGTGTGTCCTTATTAGTAGTACTCAGGAGGTTTTATCATGTTTGAAAAAATTCAGATTCGTATGCCTATGTATGACGAGGATGCCGTTCAACCTATGCGCGATGAATTGATCGCATATGGATTTGAAGAGGCAAAAACTCCGGAAGAAGTCGACAAGGCAGTAAAAGAAGCGTCGGGTACGGTGCTGGTTGTCATCAATTCGGTCTGTGGTTGTGCAGCAGGAAGCGCCCGCCCGGGAGTCGGCGCCGCGCTGCAAAATAAAGTCATCCCGGACAAACTGGTAACCGTTTTTGCCGGCCAGGACCGAGAAGCAGTCGATCAAATGCGGCAAGTGCATTTGAAGGATTATCCCCCTTCTTCACCTTCCATGGCGCTTTTCAAAGATGGAAAAGTGGTGTACATGCTGGAAAGGCGTATGATCGAAGGACGCGGCCCGCAGCAAATTGCTGCTGATTTAGCACGCGCATTCGAACAATATGGCGGAAAAGAAGGTCCATCCATCCCCGCCGAAGATTACGCGAAAGTTTCTCACGCCGTTGCTTGCGGCTCTACAATTCCGCGCAATCGATAAACTTGTTTCACCGCAAGGGACGCAGAATCCTCTGCGGTAAATACCATGGAGATCATTCAGCACAACAACAGAGTTGTTGCCTTGATCTTTCAGCCCGAACGTTCAAATACGCACGGAACAAACTTTCTCACTCCACCGGAATTTGCGCTGCAAGTTGGATACTTACAGTACAGGTCAGGTGAGTCGATTCGCGCGCATACACATCCTTCGATTCATCGAGCTGTTTCAGGAACAGCTGAAATTGCAATCGTGCAAAGCGGATTATGCGAAGTAGAACTTTTTACGGATGATGGTTCACCGCTCTCTACTCATACTTTAAAAGCGGGGGAGGCGCTCCTGATGCTGTTTGGAGGCCACTCGTTTCGAATGCTTGAAGATACGGTGCTCTATTTGATCAAGCAAGGTCCGTATAACGGCCCGGAAGATAAAATTGAGATAACGTAGTGGCACAGCATTTACGGATTAATCCCGCCAAACTTTAGCTCTGCTCTAATGAATGGTTGTTGGCGTATGCGTTCAGTGGCTGAGCAAATGCTCTGCAGAGCAATTCCTGACAATCAGCATTTTCATAGAACATGAATTAACAAATTTAAGGTCCTGTTTTCCGTAATTACGCGGGAATTGCTCTGCCACTTATAGTTATTCCGAGCTGTTTTTTCTGAAGATTCTTTGAAGAAAAAACAGCCTAGCCTGAAAGGGTCGTCCGAATCTGTGGAATCTGAGAAAATTTAGAAAGACACGCAATGCTCCGCTACGAATCTCTGCCACAGTCATGCGATGACCAATGTAGACTTTCGAGCGGAGCAAAGCGCTTTGGTCGACAACGCATACTCAGATGTTGTCGCAAGAAACGACTCTACTATAAGGGCTGCGAATGACCGAAGCAAGCGTGTTTTGAAGGAGGAATGAAAATGGATAATCAGTTTAATGACGATTACGCAGCGCTTGTTTCTATCGATTGGGCGGATCAGACCCATGAGTACGCTGTTTCGGACCAAGCAAGTCGAACAAGAGAAAGAGGTCAAATCGAACATAGGCCTGAAGCTTTACAGGAATGGTTGTTAGGACTGCGAAGGCGTTTTCCAAACGGATCTATAGCCATTTGCCTGGAGCAATCTCGGGGAGCCTTGGTGTACTTTCTGATGCGGTTTGATTTTATAGTTTTGTACCCAGTCAATCCACTGACGCTCAGCAAATTTCGTGAGGCGTTGTACCCGAGTGGGGCGAAGGATGATCCGCGCGACACTGATTTGTTGCTGGATTTGCTTGAAAAGCACCGGGATAAGTTGCGTAGATGGAATCCTGAAGCGGAGTGTGTTCGCAAAATCGATCTGCTCAATCAGAATCGCCGTAGGATTGTCGACGACATGACCCGATTGACCAATCGTTTGACGAGCTACTTAAAAAGCTACTATCCACAGGCGTTGTTTCGTGCTGGAAGCCTCAATACAATTCAGGCGTGCGACTTTTTAGAAAAATGGCCGTCTTTGCCGTTACTAAAAAAAGCGAAGCTTCAGCAAATCGAAAAGTTTTACCGCAAGCATAATTGTCGATCTTCGGAGCGAATTTCCGAGCGTCTGTCAATGATCAACAACACAGTGGCAATTACGGAAGATTCAGCGATCTGTTCCGTCTACCAAATGGTCGTAATTTCAATCGTTGGACAATTGCGAGCACTGCTTTCCTCTTTAGAGCAGTTTGACCAGGAGTTGGAAAAAGTCTTCCAGCAATATCCCGAAAAAGAGTTGTATCAATCTCTTCCCGGCGCAGGCCCTGTCTTACAACCGCGGCTTGCAGCCATCTTCGGTCTGGACCGTTGCAAGTGGCAAGGAGCTGACCAATTACAATCCTTCTCCGGCGTTGCTCCGGTTACAGAAAGAAGCGGTAATCACCGTTGGATCCACTGGAGACTGGGCTGCCCCAAATTCATTCGTCAGTCCCTGGTAGAGTTCGCCAATCATTCTCGCGCTAAATCTCTTTGGGCCGCCGCTTACTACCAGTCCCAGCGTCTTAAAGGAAAATCTCATAATGCAGCGTTGCGCGCCCTGGCTTTTAAGTGGGTCAGAATCCTTTTCCGCTGCTGGAAAGACCGTACCGTTTACAACGAACAACTTTACCTGGAGGCACTACAAAAACACAATTCACCATTGATCAAATTGATCGCTCAATAACCTTGACGGACCGGCTCAGATGTCTACATTGCTTTACGAGTGGAGATCGCGAAGAACACGCGCGAGAATCAGTGTAAATACTTCTATTCCAAGCTCAAACTGCAGGAACGGGTTGTTTCCGGATTTGCGATGTATCTGCACTCCATTTTCCATTGGAACGAAATCCTTAACTCGGCTATGAGGAATGGTTCGCTGCCGCTTATCTCCTGAAAACAGGATTCTTTTGCTCGTCAAATACACACGCCCAGAGTCCTTCACGTTCAATTCATGGAAAAGTTGGCGCTGTACCTGATCTCCTTCATTGGAGTGTTGCGTCGTACTGCCGTAACGCGCGCTTTTGGTAATCGTTTGCAGCTCACACCAGTTTGCATCCGCAGTAAAATAGCATTTCTCATTTCTACCCAACTGTATGGCGGACTCGATCACAGGAATTTCCCCGTTTTCAATGAGCCAAAAAAGCCTGTACCGATCAAGGATGGTTTGCGTCCTTTCATCGAAGTCCATCCGTACACCCAGATGATGCGCCAGGGAATCCAGCTCCTTTTCCTCTTGGGGAGATAATCTTTTGTCGGAGAGCGCTGTTACAAATGTTCGCTGAACCATCTCGGAAGCTTTGTCTCTGTAGATTTTCTCAGCAACCGAAGGGTGCAACCGGAGATCGTGCTGCATTTTTTTCAAAAAGGAGCGCTCTCGCGGATCCAGTCTTTTATCAGCGATCGCCTGCTCAACCGTCTGACTGTAATGATGCATCACCAGTTGATTATGAATCCGCTCCACCTGTGCGTTTGAGAATCCGAAAAGAATCTTTAACTGATGAAGCGCCTTCCAATCGTCCGGACTGAGAACTTGATCCTCCAGACACTTATCGAGAAATTTCCTGTAAAATTTTGTGAGTTCTTTTCCAAAACTTCTTCGGAGCTCTACTTTTAATCTGGCTGTTGCGGAGGCAAGATCCTTCAGAGGTACTTTTAAATCAGGATATCCTACCAATAGCTTCCCAAGTTCCTGTACGACCGTCTTATCGGGTTCTTTCTTAAGAAGCGACCGGATCAGAGGTTTCTTCTTCAGTATTTCACTTTCCATTGTTTCTCGCCTGCCTTGAAATTGTCTCAAAGGTTGGTTGAATCATCAAGTCAGTTCAACCGCCAAGGCGCCAACGTCGCTGATACGCCAGGAGGAAGAGTCCAGGGCTTTGTAAGCCGGAGGGTTACGCAAATCAGCACTGATCTGCCATTCCGCGCAGGCGAATTCCGAATCATATTTGATGAAATAATGGAGGTTTAGTCATGTTTAAAACGGTAAAAGTACTGATTCTGTTGCTTCTAGTGGCAGCTCCCGCGTGGCTTGGAGCCGGCTCCCAAAAGACCGATCACACGCTCGCAGCCCAGATCGAGCAAAGATTGACGGGCATCGCCCCGAATACAGTCATCATTGTGGTTGATGAAGCTACACACACAGCTTTCCTGAGGGGTTCTGTTTCATCGGAAGATGAAATTGCGCGAATCACGGAAATTGTTCGCTCGATCGACGGCGTGCGGGTCATCGGCTCCACTCTCGTTGTATCCGAGCCCATCTCTTTTGACGAAATCGAAACAACTCAAACAGTGGAGGTCGACCCTCCCGTGGACACGACTCTTGAGGTTGATGTGGATGACGAAACGACGGAGTTCCGCACAACCATTGTGGCAGAGGACGCTTCTCTTCAGTCTGCCGTAGAAGAGGCTTTGAAGTCTGAAGGACTGATGGGCCAATCCAAAATCAGAGTCGAAACTGATCGGGGCATGGTTACACTGACCGGCACGGCCTTGAGCGAATCTCAAGCAGATCGAATGGTGGCGCTCGCGATGTCTGTACCCGGTGTAGTTTCTGTCCAACCGAACATCGCATTGCGCGATGAAAGACGCGTTTATCAGGTGAAGCCGAGTGGTGATCGCGACAAAGAAGGACGGGAAGTGGGTGATGGCTTGAGCCGTGTACCCGAAACCCGAGAAGGTGACGTTGATGTCAGCGTAGATGTGGATGAGTTAGAAGACGATATAGACGAATAATTTTTGTTCGTGAAATTCATGATTTCGCGTCGCCCGCGTCCGCACATGGACGCGCGTCGACGCGAGACGTGAAGACGCGGAGGTCGTATGATTAAAGATTGCAATGAAATCCGCCCTCGAACTCTACCATCCTCGTGTTCAAAAATGGTTCCGTTCCGTCTTCAAAACTCCGACCAAAGCCCAGGAACTGGGCTGGCCGCACATTGAACAGGGTGATCACACACTCATTATTGCGCCGACCGGTTCCGGCAAAACATTAGCTGCGTTTCTATCCGCGATTCATCACATCATGTTTTCGCCGCTTCCGGCAAAAAATGAACGCTGCCGCGTCCTGTATATTTCCCCCTTGAAAGCTCTTGCAGTGGATGTAGAAAGAAATTTGCAGCGCACCCATTGCAGGAATCGCAATGACAGTCGATGGAGGGGAAGGATCACCAGTGATGCCGTCGGTTGCAATACGAACCGGAGACACGCCTTCGAAAGAACGATCGCAATTTCTGCGAACGCCTGCGGACATTCTGATTACAACACCCGAGTCACTCTATCTTCTATTAACTTCCTCTTCGCGGGAGAATTTACGATCGGTTCAATGGGTCATTGTTGATGAAATCCATGCCATGGTGGGAACGAAAGCGTGGAGCGCATCTTGCGTTGTCGCTTGAAAGATTGAATCAACTCACAAGAAAACCGATTCAGCGGATCGGGTTGTCTGCAACCATGCGTCCGCTGGAAGAAGCAGCACAGTTTCTGGTGGATTTGAAAACAATCAACCGCGACCTGTCAGCATCGTGAATGCCGGATCCACAAAGCGGCTCGATTTACAGGTTGTCGCTCCGGTCGAAGACATGAGTCGTCTGGGAGAAGTGTTGAACGGCGCTCCAGCCGGATCTCGCGAAGAAGGGCCGTCACGTTTCAGCATTTGGCCCGCATTGCATGCCCACATTTTACATTTGATTCGGACGCATCGTACGACTCTGATTTTTGTAAACAACAGGCGCCTGGCTGAACGCTTGGCTGCCGCATTGAATGAGCTTGCAGAAACAGAGCTTGTGCGGGCGCATCATGGCTCCGTATCACGGGATCAACGGTTGCAAATCGAAGAAGATTTGAAGACCGGCAGGATTCCTGCGATCGTTGCGACCTCCTCTTTAGAGCTTGGCATCGACATGGGAGCGATTGATCTTGTTATACAAGTCGAATCTCCACCGGGAGTTGCCAGCGCCATGCAGCGCATCGGTCGTGCCGGGCATCAACTCGATGTACCGAGCAAAGGGATTATTTTTCCCAAATATCGGGGCGATCTTGTTGCGTCTGCGGCTCTCACGCGTCAAATGATCGAAGGCAAAGTGGAGGAGATCCATTTTCTGCGGAATCCTCTCGACGTTCTGGCTCAGCAGATCGTTGCAATGGTTTCCATGGACTCCTGGAACCTTGAAGATTTGGAGAAAGCGATTAAAAATGCTGCCCCCTTTCATAAACTCACGCGCGGAATGATGGAAAATGTGCTGGACATGCTTTCAGGGAGGTATCCGTCCGATGAATTTGGAGAACTCCGTCCGCGTATTGTCTGGGATCGCATTTCCGGAAGAATGCAAGCGCGGGAAGGAGCGAAACGGATTGCGATAACAAATGGCGGAACAATTCCCGATCGCGGTCTCTTTGGTGTGTTTTTGATCGGAGCAGAACCTGGGAAAGGACGTGTTGGGGAATTGGATGAAGAAATGGTGTTTGAAACACGTACAGGCGAAACGTTTCTTCTGGGCAGCACATCCTGGCGGGTAGAAGAGATCACCCATGACAGGGTGCTCGTTTCCCCTGCCCCGGGTCAGCCTGGAAAAATGCCTTTCTGGAGGGGGGAAGGCGCAGGAAGACCGGCTGAGTTTGGTCGTGTAATCGGTGCATTGATGCGAACGCTTCAAACCATGAAGCGTGAAGAGGCGGAACGGCGGCTGATCGATGAACACAAGCTGGACGATTGGGCGGCGAAAAATTTACTTGCTTATCTGAAACAGCAAAAGGATAAAACTGAAGTAATTCCTGATGATCGAACCATCGTCATCGAACGCTATTTGGATGATCTCGGAGATTGGCGAGTTTGTATTCTTTCCACTTTCGGCGCGCGTCTTCACGCTCCGTGGGCACACGCCATTGAAGCGATGGTTCGCCGTAAGTGGGATCTGCGCGTTGAAACGCTCTGGAGCGATGATGGAATTGTTGTACGTTTTCCCGAAACCGACGAACCGCCGCCGCTCGAATTCTTGCTGCCCGATCCGGACGAAGCCCAAAACCTGGTGATCCATCATCTCAGCTCCTCTGCTCTCTTCGCATCGAGATTCCGGGAAGCCGCCGCCCGGGCGCTTCTTTTACCACGCCGATATCCGGGCCAGCGCACTCCGTTGTGGCAACAACGAAGAAGAGCGTTCGACCTGCTTCAGGTCACTTCGAAATATCCGGGCTTTCCTATTTTGCTGGAAACCTACCGTGAAGTTTTACAGGATGTTTTCGACATGCCCGGTTTTCTGAAACTGCTCCGGGAGATTCGAAGTAAGAACATCCATGTGGCCACCATCAATACAAGCTCCCCTTCCCCCTTCGCGTCTTCCCTGATGTTCAGTTACGTGGGGAACTTCATTTATGAAGGAGACGCACCGCTCGCAGAACGAAGAGCACAGGCTCTCGCTATAGATCCGGCGCAATTGCGTGAATTACTCGGGGAGTCGGAGCTGCGCGAGCTGCTGGATCCGGACATTATAGAAAACATCGAGATGCAACTGCAGCATCTGGATGCTTCTTACCTCATCAGAAGCAAAGATGCCTTGCACGATTTGCTTTTGCGGATCGGTGATTTAAATACAGATGAAATTCGTACACGGTCTTCGGAGCCTTCGAATATAGTAGAAGATTGGATTCAGGAACTTTTCAGCAATCGTCGCATCCTTTGTGTACGGATAGCGAGCGAAGAACGATGGATCGCTGCGGAAGACTCATCGCGCTATCGCGATGCGATGGGAATTCCAGTTCCAGCAGGTTTGCCGGAAGCATTTCTCTCAACTGTTGCCGATCCGCTTGCGGATCTCGTATCGCGCTACGCCCGCACACATGCACCGTTCACTGCGGAAGAAATCGCAGGTAGGTTCGGTATGGATGTGTCCATCGTGGAAGCTACGTTAACGCATCTCGAAAAAGAGGGACGCATCCTTCAGGGTGACTTTACAACTGCGGTGCGGAAGCAGGAGTGGTGCGATACAAATGTGTTTAAGCGGATCCGACAGAAGTCTCTTGCAAAACTCAGGCGGGAGGTCGAACCGGTGGAGGCATCCGTTTATGGGAGGTTCCTTCCGAAATGGCATGGGATCGATACGAAGAAAGCCGGCACAGAAGCCTGGATTGAGGTGATCGAGCAATTGCAGGGCTACCCGATTCCAGCTTCCGTTCTGGAGAGCCAGGTTCTCACGGCTCGCTTTCCGGACTATGACCCTGCTGAGCTGGATCAGTTGATGTCATCCGGTCTTGTCCTTTGGTCCGGTGTTGAAGCGCTGGGTCGGACGGATGGAAGGATCGCATTGTATCTGGCGGAGAACGCAGTCCGTCTACTGAGGCCACCGGAATCAAACATTTCTTTGGGGGAACAGCATTTAAAGATAAAGGAATTTTTATCGACGGCGGGCGCTTCGTTCTTTCCGCAGATTCATGCAGCAACGCAAGGATTCAAACAGGAAGTTCTCATGGCCTTATGGGATCTTGTTTGGGCAGGTGAGGTCACCAACGATACGTTGCTGCCTTTGCGCGAGTTGTTGCGCTCCAAAAGCAGGGCACGACGTAAACATAAGTTGGGAGTGCCTGTGCGCTCCGGTGTTCCGCCTGAAGCGACCGGACGTTGGTCCCTGCTATCAAAACTGCTGGGCTCAGCCACCCCCACACAACGACTCACTGCAACAGCTCAACAGCTACTCAATAGATTCGGGATCATCACACGGGAAGCGATTGGCGCGGAGAAAATTGCAGGTGGGTTTTCCGCTGTTTATCCGGTGCTGAAGGCAATGGAAGAGGCAGGAAAAGTCAGGCGCGGATATTTCATATCCGGGCGGGGCGCCGCACAGTTTGCTTTGCCCGGCGCGCTGGATCGGCTGCGTTCGATGCGAGAGAGTCCGGACGAACCGATCGTTACCTTGATTGCTGCGACCGATCCGGCGAATCCTTACGGAGCAACGCTACCATGGCCCGGACGCGATGATAATTTTCTTCCAGGTCGAACCGCGGGGGCTCGCGTGATTCTTCTAAATGGAGAGCTAGCGGCTTATCTGGGAAAAGGACAACGTTCCCTTTACACTTTTCTGAAAAAAGATGATCCGGAACAAGGGATCGTCCTGGATGCCATTGTCAGCGCGCTTGCGGATCTTGTGAATTCCGGTAAAAAGCGCGCCCTGTACATCACAGAAATTGATGGTAGGGGGCCGGGTGAATCTCCACTGGAGGAGGCTCTACAGCGGGAAGGATTCACCGCATATTCGGGCGGCTGGCAAAAAAAGAAAATCAATCGTTGAGAGAGGTAGTTTTTTCGCTCGGCATGAGTGTAAGAAGGGAGATAAGGAGATAATAGGGATATGGAGATGGATTTGTTTTATCTCCTGATCTTGATCATCCCCCTATCTCCTTTCTTACACAGAGCTTAAATTTTTCGCTGCCTGAAACACACTGAGGAACATTTCGCGCGTGAGCCTTCCCGTAAATGTGTTTTGCTGACTCGGGTGATAGGAACAGAAAATTGTTTTGCCGTCCGGCAAATTCACTTTCACTCCATGTCCAAAAGATGGAAAACGAAATTTCTGAAAACCGCTCTTTTGTTTTAGAAGCTTCTTGACCGAGTTATACGCGATAGAACCAAGCGCAACGATCACTCGCACTTTCTTAAGAAGGTCGAATTCTCGAATGAGATAGCGATGACAGAACTCAAATTCCTGCAAAGTCGGTTTGTTATCCGGAGGTGCGCAACGAACGGCCGCCGCTATGTATGTATGGCAAATCCGTAATCCATCATTTTTGGAAATCGAATGCGGCTGGTTCGCAAGTCCTACTTCAAAGAGAGTTGAATACAGCCAGTCACCGCTGCGATCGCCCGTGAAAATCCGTCCGGTTCGATTTCCACCATTCGCCGCCGGCGCAAGACCGACAATGTAAATTGTTGCGTTCGGATCGCCGAAGGCCGGTAGAGGTTTTGCCCAGTATTTTTCACCGCGATGCCGAAGTGGAGGATTTGCCGCAATCCATTCTCTGTGCTGAACGAGACGAGGGCATAACCTGCACCTTATGATCTCGGCATTCAGCTTTCTTAAAGTATCCATACCGACCTTTCCTTATAGAAGGCTTGGCGTTTCTTGGTGCCCTTGGCGTCTTGGCGGTTAAAAACGAGTGTTGTGGTTCAGCGGTCCTCTTCCTTTGCCAATCTGAAACCGGTGAACGAGCGCCTGAGCGATATACTTTTTTGCCGCTGGAATCGCAACAGCAATGTTCTGGTTACTAGCCAGGTGCACGGCTACGATTGAAGCAAACGTACAGCCGGTGCCGCGGGCGTTGGTGTTCAGAATCGTGGGCGCTTCAAACACTCGATGCTCAGTGCCGTCATACCAGACATCTGTAGCGGTTTTTTCGAGATGGCCCCCTGTAATGATCACATGTTTTGCGCCGAGACTTCTGAGTTTCACCGCTGCATCCTTCATCGACTCGACATCCTTCACTTCGAGCCCGCTCAAAACAGATGCTTCATCAATGTTCGGAGTTAGAACATCGGCGATCGGGCAAAGCTTTTCTTTGTAAGCCTCAACGATTTCCTCATCCCCAAGCTCGTAGCCGGTGGTTGAACGCAACACCGGATCTACTACTATATTCGTAAGACGGAACTCCTGAATCAGCGAAACGACAAGATTCGCAATAGCGGGGTTGGCCAGCAATCCGACTTTCACTGCGTGAACTTCGATGTCCGAGACAACCGATTCCAGCTGTGATCGAATGATGTCCAGTGCAACCGGATATACGCCTTTGACTGTTTGTGTGTTTTGACCTGTGAGGGCTGTAATGACTGCCGTGCCGTATGCGTTCCATGCCATCACAGTTTTCAGATCCGCAGCAATGCCGGCGCAACCGCTTGGATCCCATCCACCGATCGCCAAAATATTCCTGTTCATAAGAATTGATGTTTTTTAACAGAAGATCTAATAAAGTAGATATTTTTCGCGACCCTTTAAATAGGTTGTAATGCCCGATTCCCATTTCTTTTCAATCTCATCGGGCGTAACACCCTTTTCCAGATCCTCGCGGATCCAGGAATTTCCCCACAAGACATCAATCGGCAAACGGTCTGTAACAAATTCATATGGAGGATCTTTCCAGCGAAAATGGTTGGGATAGTCGCGGAACAGAACGAAAAGAAGGGACAGCGCAGTTTTTACTGGCCGGAATTTTCTCCGGTCCGTCACATGCATCTGGGCGCCACCACATAATTGATGGTGGAATTTGTTGAAAGTCGGCTGAAAATAAAGCGGACGAAAACGCACCCCTTGCAGTTGAAAAGTTTCCATGGCTTTGCAAAGATTCTCCGGATCAACCCATGGAGCGCCGAAAATTTCAAATGGACGAGTCGTTCCGCGTCCTTCGGAAACATTTGTTCCTTCAAATAGACACATGCCGGGATACACAACCGCCGTATCAACAGTCGGCATATTCGGCGAAGGGAGCACCCATGGAAGTCCTGTCTCTTCAAAAAAACTATCTCTTTTCCATCCTTCCATTTCGATAACTTCGAGCCGGCACTTGAGCTGAAATTCCCGATGAAAATAAAAAGCAAGTTCACCCACAGTCAGTCCATGGCGAGTCGGTATGGGATATCGACCGACAAACGATTCGTATCCCGATTCCAAAACAGGGCCTTCGACGTCTGCGCCGTTGATCGGATTTGGACGATCCAGCACGACCACTTCTTTGTGGTGTTCCATGCAGGCTTCCATGACATACGAAAGAGTGTAAATAAAAGTGTAATACCGAGCGCCCACATCCTGAATATCAAAAACCACAGAATCGATATTGCGCATCATTTCCAGGGTCGGCTTCAGGTTCTGACCATACAAGCTATAAACCGGTAAGCCTGTTTTGGGATCTTGATACGCATCCGACCAATCTTGATCCTGTAATTCCGCGCGCAGGCCGTGCTCCGGACCCCAAAGAGCCGCGGTCTCCCAGCTTTTCTCGGCCAAAAAAAGATCCAGTATGAATCCGTAGGAGGAATCAATCGCTGACGGATTTGCAACCAGAGCGATCCGCTTCCCGGACAACAACCCTTTTCTGCGTCCAAAAAAAATGTCCAGACCCGTTTTTACCATCGTTGGTTTGCACCCCGATATAGCATATCTTAATAAGATTTGTTCAAGGTGTTGAAGGTGATAAAAGTGTTCTCACAAACAGGGCACACACCTTTATCCTCTTTATCATATTACCTTTAATCTTTTCTTATGAAGAAATCGATCATTATCGGGACTGCAGGTCACATCGATCACGGGAAAACTGCGATTGTAAAAGCACTGACTGGAGTGGATACGGATCGCCTTCCGGAAGAAAAGGCTCGGGGAATCACAATCGATATTGGTTTTGCCCATACAACATGGGAGGACAGCGATATCAGTTTTATTGATGTTCCCGGCCATGAAAAGTTTATTAAGAACATGCTTGCGGGAATCGGTGGAATTCGGCTGCTGATGTTTGTGATCGCTGCAGACGAATCGATCATGCCTCAAACGATCGAGCACTTCGAGATTTGCCGGTTGCTTCAGATCCCTGACGGGCTGATTGTCATTACCAAAAAAGATCTGGTCGATGATGAAATGCTGGCTGTTGTGGATGCAGAGGTGCGAGGCCTTGTTCATGGAAGTTTCCTCGAAAACGCGCCGATTTTTCATGTCAGCGCAAAGACAGGAGAGGGTCTGGAAGAACTGAAAAAAGGAATCATCACCAGAATTCAGGCTCTACAAGTGCCCCCCGGCAGCAGCTTTTTTCGTCTGCCCATCGATCGCGTCTTTGTGCTAAAAGGGCATGGCACCGTGGTAACAGGAACGATGATTTCCGGTAAGATCCGGAAAGAGAGCACTGCGGACATCTGGCCTTCGGGAAAACATGTCAAGATCCGTTCAATACACGCACACGACAAAAATGTAGAAGAAGCCATCAGCGGACAGAGGACAGCCTTGAATCTGCAAGGAATCGAAAAAGAAGAGATCCGGCGCGGAGATGTTTTGACAACATCCGATCTGTTTCGAGCAACGAGTTTAATCGATACCAAGCTGACATTTCTGGGAAATTCAAATCCGTTGCAGCACAACGCGCTCGTACGATTTCATCATCTTACAAACGATGTTTTGGCGCGTGTAACGCTGCTTGGCTCCAATGTGTTACAACCGGGAGAAAGTTGTTTTGCTCAACTCCGGTTGCAAAGCCCGATTCATGCTCTCTATGGAGACCGGTTCATTTTGCGAAAGCATTCTCCGTTGATTACGATTGGAGGCGGAATCATTCTGGATCACTTCCCTCTGCGCAGGATCTCCGCAGGTGATTCCAAAGCCATTGAGCGGCTCAGAGCGCTTGAAACGGGAAATCCTAAGGATCGGCTGGCAATTGCGGTTCAGATGAAGGGACTTGCGGGTGCGGAGGAACAGTACTTAAAAGCAAAAATGGGAATGCCTGTAGATGAAATTCTGCAAATGGATGAGCCGTCGGTCACGCATCTCAAAAATCATCCATTGCTCGCCGTTCATCACGATTTCGAGAAAGACTTGATTCGAAAGATGAGCGCCGCCGTGAAAACGTTTCATGAAAAAAATCCGCTCCAATTTGGAATCTCGAAAGAAGAGCTTCGGTCAAAATTCACAAAAACCGTCCCCTCTGAAGTCTTTTTTGGAATTCTCGAGGGGGCGATTGAGCAAAAAGAACTGCAGATCCAAAAGGATCTGGTCGCCGTGTATGGCCGAAAAGTCGCACTCGACCAGCATCAGGAGGCATTGGCCTTGCGCATCGAAGAATTCTTGAACCGTTCCGGCCTGGATACGCCCGGTCTGGAGGATCTCTCCAGACAGCTGAAGGAACCACAGGAAAAGACGAGAGGGATCCTTTATCTGCTGGTTCGCGAGCATAAAGCTGTCAAAATTGCTGATGATTACTTCCTGCATGCACGGGCCTGGGATGAGCTGAAACAGAAAATTCGAAGCTTGAAAGCCAGCCGAAAAACATTCTCCGTTCCAGATTTCAAAGCGCTATTTGGAATCAGCAGGAAATTTGCGATTCCACTATTAGAAAGTCTGGATCGCGAAGGAGTTACTCGGCGTTCCGGGAATGAGCGTATAATACTGTAGAGGTAATACCATTGATTCCAGCATTTGTAGGACCTATCGGGCTTCCTGAACTCATTCTAATTCTCCTGGTGCTCTTACTGATTTTCGGCGCGGCACGGCTTCCCGAAATCGGCAAAGGTCTGGGTTCTGCGATTCAAAACTTCAGGTCTTCATTCAAGGAAGGGAACAAAAAAGATCAGACTTTGGGTAACAGCTCAAAGGAAGAAAAAGAGAAGTAGTGCCAAAGCAATGAGTCATGAGTAATGAGGCCAAAGGGCAAGCATCACGCTTTCCTTACAAGAACTCATTGCTAATGCCTCATACCTCCTTGCTGATGAGTCTCGCGTCCGGTTCCATGGACCAAAATACAGGGATATTAGCCCATCCTTTCAACCATTCAGCGAACGTCGCGTACATCTCTTTGCGAATCGAACGAAAATAATGATATTTCCCATCCTCATCCGGGAAAAATTCGCCGGAAAGAACCGGATGATAGGGAAACCGTTTTCGGATTATCGTTCCCAGAGCAGGCATGTAGCGAAATAATCCAAGAGAAAGAAATGCGAATCGTTCTCTTGGAAATGGATCGAGTGCTTGAAACAATCCCCGGTAAGCTTCCTTCCATCCATCGAAATAGAAAAGCGGGTCGAGATGAAAAGCGATCCTGTAGCCCAATGCGATCGCATTGCGAGCAGCAGCCAGACGCTCTTCGAGTGAAGCCGTCCCGTATTCGTAAGTCCGAACGATCTCCGGCGGATTGAGTGACCATGAAACGACAACGCGATCGCGAAGAATTTCAGGATTCCGAAGTGCGTGGAGATCGACCGCTTTGCTTCGTAGCTCCAGAACAGAATCCTCCGGGACATGTCTGCTGATCTCCGGTAGTAAAGGGAGGTGTCTTTCCGCAAGCAAACTATCCGACAATAATCCGGTTGAAATCCAGCTCCTGGTTGAACGAAGCGAAGAAAGCTCCGACAACAATGCTTCTTTCCCCACAAAAAGCACCAGCGCTGTGTGGTTCAAGTAGCTCTGAAGGTAACAATAAACGCAATCGAACAAACACCCTTCGGCCAGATCCAAACTCAAGAATCGATAGGCCGGATTGTCATAACAATGAAATGGTTTCAACCATGCCCCGCGTTTGCGGGCAAAAATCAGGCATTTCTTTTCATGAGTTGTGCTGTCCCGCCGAAAGGTTTTGTAATCTTCGATCCATTCCAGCTGAGGATAACGAGCCGCGATCTCAACAAATTCCGACATGTTCCGGATGGACTCTTCTGCGTAGAACGATTCGTACTTTCGCATGAATATCAATTATTTGTGATTTTAGCGGTAAAAGCGAAGCAGGAAGAGCCCAGCCACTGCGCGATTCGCTTGCGAAAACGGATCGACAGTCGAGGTAAAAGCGCATGACCAGTGTGAAAGACTCCGCAATCGAGCGCCCGCTCTATTTGGAAGCCGTTTTCTTCGAAAACCCGGCGCCAGCGCCGGCGGCTGAAGTAATAAAGCTCCGATGCCGCATTCGGATATTCTCCGTGTGCACCTGCAAGTAACAGCTGTTTCAACACAGAAATAACCCCATTTCGTCTGGCCACTTCCTGAATCGGTATCGGCTCAACAGCTCCCGGAATGGTGGGCTGGATTCCCAATAGCCATCGAAACGCGTAAATATAATGCGTCAGACTGGTCCAAAATCGCCAGGAAGGCGAAGGTAGAATGTGCACGGAGGTTGCGTCCGGTTTCGAAATCCTTTTGATCTCTCGAAGCAAAACGGAAACCGACCGCACATGCTCTAATACATTCGAAGAAAATACGACGTCAAAAGTCTGATCCTGAAAGGGAAGTGTTTCCCCATCATAATCCTGCACCGGAAAATAGTTCTTATGCGGCGGCTTTCTATTAGCCACATCGACCGAAACCACATCGCATCCCCAGGATGTCAGGATGGCAGCTTGAAAGCCGCTTCCTCCTCCGATCTCAAGAACATGCATCCCCGGTCGAAATTGTTCGCGCACGCTTTCCAATTCGGCGCGGCGTATTGCCTCCAAGTAGCTCTTTTCCATCCCGCATTCTACCTTAGCCTAGAAGTTTAAACTGGAACGCATCATTGTGATAATTGTGGGATAATATCCAGCCTTATCACGGTATGGCTCGAATACTCCACCTGATTTCACAATTGGAAGAAGGCGGAGCACAGCGTTTTCTTTCTGATGTTGTAATTCGTTCGAAGCGACATCAAGTGGAAGTAGCGTCACTGATCTCTTCTCCACAGAATAAGCTCTTTCCTTTTTTTCGAAATCCGCCCGTTCCTGTTCACTTCCTTTCGGATTCCGGAGATTTCTATCATCCTGGGATTCTGCCGGCATTACGAAATCTGCTGAAGGGTTCAAGGTACGATCTGGTGCAATGCTGGTTGTTTGAATCGATTGTGCAGGGTGTGATGGCGTGCCGTATGGAAAATGTCCCCTGCATAGCTTTTCCGCAAAATATGCGGCTGGTGTTGAAACTGAATCGTCACAGACTCTGGGAACGAATTTTAATTCGAAAGGTTCTTTCGTTGGGAGATCTGAT
Source organism: uncultured bacterium (assembly GCA_963771165.1). GTDB lineage: Bacteria > Acidobacteriota > HRBIN11 > JAKEFK01 > JAKEFK01 > JAKEFK01. The sequence goes on from CAVYSN010000012.1 coordinate 148,574, forward strand.
TTTATTTCCATCCTACTCCACCTCGATAGATTTTTTGTATGCCGGATGGATAGATTCCCGGAAGATCCGAGTTGCGCGGTATGGTGTGGATTGCGATCACTTTCGTCCGGAGGAAGAAGGAGATGCTGTGGTGGCCGTTGGACGGCTTGCCTCAGAAAAAGGATTTGAGTTTCTAACAAACGTGGTTCGTTGTTTGCGAAGCTTCTTTCCAAAAATCCGTTGCCTCGTAGCGGGCGGGGGGCAGGGATCCCTGTCTTCGGAACTGGAACATGTCGGATACGTAGACGATGTTCGAAAAGTCTACAGGCAGGCGGCCTTGTACATCAGCACTTCCTGGGTAGAAGGCCTGAGTCTTGCATTGCTGGAGGCGCAAGCGATGGGAATCCCGGCAGTGATGCGCAGGATCGGTCCCAATTCGGAAGTGATTGAGGATGGTGTAAACGGGTTTCTTGCTCAGTCTGAAGATGAATATGTCACGGCATGCAAAAGACTTCTGGAAGATACGACCCTGCGTAGGGAAATGAGGGTAAGGGCACGCACGGCCACACTTCAACAGTTCTCTATCGAAAAACAGATCGAAGAAATGGAATCTGTTCACGATGAGTTACTATAAGCCCACTTCGTTCTCACAAAAAATCGTCAAGCTGATCCAGCTTTTCCTGTATTTTCTGATCATCAAACTTCGACCGAAACCAAAACCTAAAATTCCGAAACACTCAAGCGTTCTGATGATCGTTTCAAAATTGGATCGAATTGGTGGATTGGAAAGGCAAGCGCTCGAACTTGCTGCCGCTCTTGTCCGGCGGGGGTGTTTGATCACAGTATTGACCGATCGAATCGATGACGATTCTCCAAGAGTTGAGATTCGATCCGGTTTTCTGATTCGCCGGCTGACAAGGTCTACAAATCCATTTGCTCCGTTCACTCTTGCGTTTTACCTGATCCGCTATCGACACACTTATCGATTGATCCATGCTCATGGGGTAACAGGCTTTACAGTTGTTTCCTTGCTCCTGGGAAAATTAATCGGGCGTCGAACAATCCTCAAGGGCGCAACACAGGATGATTTCGCAAAGATCTTTCAGAAGGACAATTTCAAGAATCGTTTATACAGGAAATGGATTCCAGGTGTTGACGTGTTGATTGCTATCTCCCAGGCCCTTCAAGAAGAAATGATAGCCTGCGGAATCCTTGAAAACCGAATCAAAAGAATTCCGAACGCTGTAAACGCCGATAAATTCTTTCCTCCATCGAAAGATCGCAAGATATCTCTTCGAACAAGATTTTCCGTATCTCCAGAACAAAACCTTTTCCTCTTTCTCGGACGTTTGGAAACGCGAAAAGCGGTCGACATCCTCTTGCGAGCGTGGCACAAGTGCGCCCCCGGTGTTCTTTGGATCGTCGGAGCAGGGCCGGAAGAAGAAAGATTGAAGAGAGTCTGCGCGGAGCTGCATTTGAAGAATGTGGTTTTTCATGGAGAGTCGCGAACCCCTGCGGATTATTATCACGCAGCAGACGTATTCGTCTTTCCATCGGTGAAAGAGGGCTCCCCTGGAGTTGTACTTGAAGCAATGAGCAGCGGTCTGCCATGCATCGCCGGCAGAATTGGCGGCATAGTCGATGTAATGGAGAACAGGAAACAGGGATTGATTGTTTCGCCGGGATCCGTGGATGAATTGGCAGATGCCATCCAGTACGCAGGGGTCCATGTTGAGGAGCGAACCGGTTGGGGCAAAGATGCAAGAGAGAGAGTATTAAAACATTTCGATGTGTCGTATATCGCCGCCGATTACCACTCTTTATATACGGAACTACTGTCGCGCTGAATTCGTGGATGGAAGCCTTTTTAAGAGATTGCTTTCGTTGACTTTGCTGCTGTTTTTGATTTACGATAACTTCGAAATTAGACCTTCCTCGCATGATCACTGGGCATAACACGGATATCGTTTATAACGGGATTATTTACCACGTTCAGACCGAAGATCGTGGTAAAGGAAATCCGGTAATAGAAACTCTTGTCTACAAAGGGGGTGAAATCCTCGAAGCATTCAGAACGAATTATGAAGAGTCGGTTGCAGAGGGCTATGACGAGGAAAAAATCATCGCCTTGATTGAGAAACAACACAAATCTGTCATCTGGGAAATCAAAGGCGGCAAATACGATAAACAGGCCGCCCTGATGTCCGATCCTTTAGCCGAAGGAATCATTGATACAAAGAAAAGTCTGGATCAAGTCATTCTTGAATATCTGGCTTCCGAAGAACAAAAAGAACGAATCCAGCTGGATGTGAAATGCTCCGCAGACCTGACAGAAGGAAGTTCCGTAACGCTGACAATCTTGAGTAAAAGCAGCACAACCGGCGAGCCGATGAAAGGTTCAAAGATCATCGTGAAAATCATCAGTACAGTGAAGAAACCACTCACGGTTCACGAAGGGAAAACCGACAAACATGGAATAGTTTCTGTCGAATTCGCAATCCCCGAGTTTCCCGATGGCAGCGCGGCGTTGCTCGTTCAAGGTTTCTCAGATTCCGCCGGATCAGACGAAATCAAACAATTCATTAAGAAAAAGAAAGGTTTTAGCAATACTGGAAAAAAAGGTTAATGTAACCGTGAATGGCTCTGCAATGGAGCTGCAGGACGGTCTCACAATTGAAAAATTACTGGCTCAACTGGAGCTCGATTTCCGTCTGGTTGCCGTGGAACAGAATCTGATGATCGTGCCAAGGGCAGACTATCCGGAACAAAAAATCAAGGATGGAGACAGCATCGAAATCGTTCAATTTGTGGGCGGCGGGTAGCCATCGTTTTTCCCGACTTATATACTAAGTATCAAACAGGTAGGGGCGCGATTCATCGCGCCCGCCCGCGAATATGCGGGCGCCATAAATGACGCCCCTACGAAATGTAAATAGCAGGTATAGATTCATGAATGATAAGCCACTTGTAATCGCCGGACGTGAATTTCGTTCCCGGCTCATTGTTGGAACCGGCAAGCATACGACTCTCGAGCTTATGAAACAATCTCTGGAAGAATCCGGATCGGAGATTGTAACAGTCGCTGTAAGACGTGTGAACTTGCAAGATAAATCGGAGCGTTCATTTCTTTCTTACATAGACCGTAATCGTTTCATGATTCTGCCCAATACAGCAGGTTGTTATACGGCTGAAGATGCGATCCGAATCGCTCGTCTGGGTCGTGAAGCCGGTTTGTCGAACTGGGTAAAACTTGAAGTTCTTGGCGACGAAGCCACATTATTTCCGGATAACGAAGCGCTGCTTCATGCCACGAAGGTTCTGGTCAAAGAGGGTTTCATCGTGCTTCCGTACACAAACGACGATCTAATCAACGCAAGAAAACTGGTTGATGCCGGAGCCGCAGCCGTGATGCCTCTGGGCGCGCCAATCGGATCCGGCATGGGGATTCAGAACGTCGCAAACGCACTCATCCTGCGGGAAAAAATTACAGAAGTGCCGCTGATTGTCGACGCCGGTGTGGGTACAGCATCGGATGCATGTGTGGCCATGGAACTTGGAATGGATGGCGTTCTGATGAATACTGGAATTGCAGCCGCGGGTGATCCTGTGCAAATGGCGCGTGCCATGCGGTTGGCGGTCGAATCCGGACGGCTCGCCTTTCTTGCCGGCAGGATGCAGAAAAAACTTTACGCAACCGCAAGTTCACCGCTGACAGGACTTCCTCAAGCCAAATCATGATCAGTCAAGCACGACTGGAAGAAAAGCTCCGGCAGTTGATCGATCTACGAAAAAAAGAGGAAGAGGAATACGGCAAACTTCTGAGTCGTCTGGATCAAATTTGCCAGATGCAATTACCGGACGAAACTTCCACAACTTTTCCGCAAATCAAAGATGCATTGAATCAAATATGGGACATTTCCAGCGCAGTGGATTCTGCTGTGCAATCCGAAGACCGGATCTTCTGGAAAGAAGTGTCTCAGAATGTTGCCGCGTACTTGAAGCCTGTCGTATCACAGCAGCGCGAGGTGAATTCCGTCCTGGTTCACTTATTGAATGAATATATCGAAGCGGTGCATGCGTCGCTTCAACAGGTTCGCGAGTTTCAGAGCACACTGATCCTTTACCTGCAGCGAATCATTCCTGTAATGGATACAAAATTTCGCGAGATGGTTGGAACAGCGGAATGTTTTCAGATCGGATTGCGTGATTATATCGATGCTTTGTATCAGGATCTGGATAAAAAGATTGAAACTCTGCAGGTAGACATCTCGACTTTGAAAGCATCTCAAGATTCCGGCATTACAAATGACGAGTAGGAAAAAAATTTGCGTTTGTTCGGCACAAACTCCATTTGCATATGGCGGAACGGAGATTCTTGGTGAGAACCTTGTCGCCCGGCTTCAAGGCCGCGGGCATGATGCGGAACTCGTGCGGCTTCCCTTACAAACGCAACCGCACGAAGAGCTCCTGAAAAGCTGTTTGGCCTGGCGACTGATCAACCTGGACTTTGTTGAATTGGAAAAAATAGATCTCGTGATTGCAACCCGGTTCCCGTCCTATATGGTCCGGCAGCACAACAAAGTAACATGGCTCGTGCATCAGTACCGCCAGATCTATGACCTTTACGACACACCCTATACGAGTTTTCAGCCGACATCGAAAGATAATGAAATCCGGAAATACATGATCGACCTCGACAACGAATCTTTGCGAGAGAGTCGTAAAATATTTTCTATATCCCGCACCGTATCTGAGCGCTTACAGAAGTGGAACGGTTTGGCCTCCGAAATTCTCTTTCCCCCGGTTTCTGATTCAGCCGCCTTCTCCTTCGAATCACTCGATGATTTTGTACTTTCTGTAGCGCGCCTGGCAGGAAACAAACGCGTTCACCTTCTAATCGAAGCAATGCAGTATGTGCCGGAGCGTTTTCATGCTGTGCTTGTGGGAGACGGATATGCAAGGAGGGAGCTGGAAGATCGAACGGCAAAGCTTCATCTGGAAAAGCGGATCCATTTTCTGGGTCATATACCGCGCAATGAGGTCATCCGGCATTACGCAAAAACAGGCGCTGTATTCTACGGTCCCATGGATGAAGACTACGGATTTGCAACACTCGAAGCATTTTACGCTCGCAAACCGGTCATCACCTGCACCGATTCAGGGGGAGTGCTGGAGTTCGTGGATCCTTCGAATGGATGGATCTGTGAAGCAGAACCGAAATCGATTGCTGCGTGCATAGAAACAGTTCTGACCAGCAAAGAAGAATCCCGTAAAAAAGGTGAAGAAGGCTACCACAAGGTCGTTCATCTGAATTGGGATTTTGTTCTGGATCGATTGCTGGATTGACATCATGAAACGGATTGCATTTTTTGGTCCGCTTCCACCATCCGGCACGGGGATTGCCGACTACAATGCTGCGCTCCTTCCCCTGCTTCGGAAAGATTATGAAATCGATGTGTTCCTTCCCGATTCCAATTCAAATACAGAAGGTTTCCATCATGGTGATTTCTTCTTCCGGCACAAGAAACGTCCCTATGATCTGTCGCTCTACCAGATGGGAAATCAGCCGCATTTTCACGAATACATGTACGGCTATCTTTTTCAGCAGCCCGGCGCTATTGTGTTTCATGATTATTGCCTTCATCATTCTCGCGCGGACATGTTGTTGAAAAGAAACATGACCGAAGAATACAGGCAAGAGCTAAGCCACGTTTACCCCGGCCAGGCAGAACGGATTGCAAATGCCGCCGTCACCTTCGCAGCAGGAGACCTGTTATTTTTCCGTTATCCGTTATTTGAGCTTGTCGTGCGCGCTTCACTCGCTGCGGCAGCACACACGCAAGAGGCAGTTCGAAAGTTACAGATTTGCAAAACGCCGGTCATCAAGATTCCGCATTTGGAACTGCCTGGCGGGACAACTCATCACGACCTTTTACCCGGAAAGACTGTTGTGGCTTCCTTCGGATATGCCACTCAGGCGAAACGGATTTCTATCATATTAGAGGCTTTGGCAGCGATTCGGCCCCGTTTTTCGGATCTGGTATATGTCATTGTGGGAGCCGTGGAAGATCCGGTTGGACTACAGGCTCAGATGGAAGCGCATGGAGTTCAGGAAACAGTGATCGTAACCGGCCATACAGGAATGCCCGAGTTCCTATCATGGATGGCGCGGGCCGATATCATTGTCAATTTACGCTATCCATCCGCGGGGGAAATGTCAGGAACATTGGTTCGGTCCTTAGGCTCCGGAAAACCGGTGATTATCAGCCGCTTGCAAACTCTGCAAGAGATTCCCGTAGATACTGTGATGCGAGTCCGGCCGGACCATGAGAAAGAAGATCTCATGCATGCCCTTAGTACGTTATTGAAAGACAAAGATTTAAGAGACCGGCTTTCGTTCAACGCGCGAAAATTCATTCACGAACATCATGCACCTGAAAAAGTACGCCAGGGATACCGAAAGCTGATTGAAACAGCATTGCAGCGAAAATCGGAATATGTTCCTCCGGAATTGCCGTTGCACCTTATGTCAGGTGAACAGATCCTGAGAAACGACCTGATCAAAAAGAGCTTCGCTGGAATCGATTCTAAGATATTAGATTTTATAATGCCGGCATCCGACCAAAAGGGCTCTTAACACAGCAAACAAAGCGGCTTTAACGCAAAGGCGCCAAGACGCTAAGGTTTTGAGGAGCATTTGGCGAGCTTGGCGAATTTTCGCCTTTGCGTTGAAAAACTGTTGGTTGCGGGCGGAGACCGCTCTGTGCCTCTGTGTGTCCCTGTGTTAGATCCTGAAGCTAAGCTGTGGGGGCCGGCAGCGGTTTTGCTGTTACTACTCTTCGGAGTTTTCGTCGTCCAGCTGTTCCTGGGATTGTCTGTTCCTGTTGTTCCTCGGATTTCGGCTGACCGGGAACAAAACCTCCGCCGGTTGGCACATTTACACCGGGCGTTTGCTGTTTCAATTGCTGATCCGGTTGTCCTGGATCCGGTCGTGCAACAGGCGGTGGTGGGGGCGGAGGCGGAGAAACTGGAGACACGACACCACGATTGCCCGTGGGCCGGTTATCGAGACGTCTTGGCGGAGAGCCGGGTCTCGAACTCCCACCTATAAAAACAGATTGCGGCTGGCCATCTGCTCCAGCCAGCACGGCATAATTGATACCGGTACCTTCCAGGATTTTTTTCAAAGCGAGTCCGACCGGGAGGTCTTGAAAGTTGGCTGAGACCGTCTTACCGGCGATACCTTCATCCACAACCATCCGCATGTTGGTCTGCGCTTTCAAACGCTCCAACACTTGCGACAGAGGTTGGGATTGCAAGTCAGCGCTCACGCGTCCATCATTCACTTTTACGTCAGCGTACAAAGGGCCTGCAAAAAGCAGGAACACAAGAATCCAGGCTCTCATACTTTAAAGTATATAGCTTTTAAAGAGGCAGGTCGCTTTCGGATGGAAAGCCATGCTGTTTACGACCGGGCGGGCCATCATGAGTCTTTGATGTTTTATAAAGCTCGAATCTCCCGTCTGAAGCTAAATCCAAGCAGTGTTGCCGAATACGATTCATCTCGGACGACGTGAGAGGTTCAAAATCTTTCACGATCTTCAGATTTTGTCTCAACACCTTCAATGAATCGATACCACACACAGTCGTGGCAACGGGAAGGCTCATCGCATATCGAAGGGCATCTCCCACCGTGACTGCGCGCTTTTTCACAGCATCGCCATCGCCTCCGAGACTCTTCATTCCTATGGCGGCGATCCCCCGTGACGTTAACTCCGGCAGTACACGCTGTTCAAAACTGCGAAAACTCGCGTCAAAACAATTTAAGGGGAACTGGCAAGCATCAAATGAATAATTGTGAGACAACATTTTCAGAAGAATCTCCGGATGCTTATGGCCTGTGAAGCCTGTATAACGGATCTTTCCTTGTTGTTTGGCTTCATCAAGCGCTTCGATCACGTTTCCACGCGAAAAATGTAAATCCGGATCGTTGTCGTAAATAACTTCGTGTACCTGCCACAGATCCAGATAATCGGTCTTTAACCTCCGCAAGGATTGTTCTAATTGTTTCAGCGCTACCTTTTTATCACGGCCATGTGTACAAACCTTGGTCATCAGGAAAACTCGATCTCTTCTCCCCTTCAGCGCTTCCCCCATCCATTGTTCGCTGATGCCGTCATGATACTCCCACGCGTTATCCATGAAAGTAATTCCTTGATCCACGGCTTCTTGAACAATTCGGATCGCCTCACGTTTCGATTTTGCATCTCCCAGATGATATCCCCCGAGGCCCAGGCAAGAGACCATCACGCCGGTTTTACCGAACAGTCGTTGCGGTATGGTAGCTATCATGTAATGAAATATATGATTTCAATGCAGAGTCACAATGCCAAGCTAGTTGAATTTGATGCGGCGGTAAAGTTCTTGAAATTCAGGTTCCGAGCGAAGGGAATCCAAGTTTCGTTCGATTTTTAGCCATGTAAGGAAGAAATCTCTTTCATCATACGCTTTAACCAGCATTGCAATCGCGTCTTTTTTACGGTTGAGGCCTGTATAAAGCATCGCTCTATGAAACGGCGAGACATATCTTTGCTCCGATAATTTCTCTAATTCCTTCAGCAACTCTGTCGCTTTCTGTTCTTGTCCCTGCTTCGCATATGTATTGCCGAGAAGTGCAAGAGTCATCGGTGTACGATCCAGTTGAACCGCTCGTTGCAGCGACTTTTCAGCTAATGTATAGTCCCCTTTCAGGTTGTAAATCCAGCCATAAACATAATGAACGAGCCATAGATTTGGATCCATCCCTTCTGCGTTCTTCGTATATTGCAACGCCTGTTCGTAACGTCCTGAAGCAGCGTAAGGAACATTCCTATCAACGCTGATAAAGACTGACAAAGGATCCAGCTTTTGCGCTCTATCGAATTCAGAAGATGCTTCAGAAAATCTTCCTGCCATCACTAAAAGCCAGGCATACTGATGATGCCCGATAGCATAGTTGGGATTGTCAGCGATGGCTTGCTTGAATATTTCTTCACCTTTTCGGAAGTCGTATTCATAAAAAGTTGCTACTATGGCTTCCACAGTTCGTGCTTCTGCGAGAGTGCTGTCCAGTTCAAGAGCTTTTTTTGCTGCCTCCAGAGCCCGCGGCATCGCCTCGCGCGGCCGGATGTTAACATCGCCCAAAGAAAGTCCAAATGCATCAGCCAGTCCGGCATAAGCAAGAGCAAACGAAGGATCTTTATTCGTAGCTTGCTGAAAATAATCGATCGCTTTTCTGTTGCCTTCTTCCGTAGCTTTATTCCAGAAGTATTTGCCTTGCAAATACAATTGATAAGCTTCTGAGTTTTGTGTGTGCTGCCGGGCAATCTGTTCTTTCTGCTTGCCCGTTAATTTCATCCGGAGATTGTCGACGATTGTTCTTGTAATGTCCTCCTGAACATCCATAAGTTCCGACATCTTACGGTTGTATTTTTCTCCCCAAAGCTGCCGATTATCTTTTGTATCGATCAATTCAACACTGACCGACAGCTGATCGGCTTGTTGAGTGATACGACCCGTCAAGACCGTGCGAACGTTCAGTTCATCAGCAATTTTTCTAAGGTCGGTTGTGGGACTTTTGTAGGCAAAGGAAGAAGTTCTTGAAATCACAACCAGTTCCGGGACTTTTGACAGGTTATTGATCAAACTTTCCGGAATTCCTTCCGATAAATACTCGGTCTCGGGTTTGTTACTAATATTGTCGAAAGGCAGGACAGCAATGGAATGAAGCGACTCGGCACGTGGCCAAAATATCCACGCTGCGATGATCAACAGCACCAGTAGAGCAAAAGAAGAAATCATTTTTACAGATATCTTCTTCTTTGGTTTTGGAGCGGTCGATGAGATTCCGGATTGACTGTCGCGTTTGAGGGATCGGAGATCGATAAGCAATTCCCTGGCAGATTGGTATCGGTCCTCAGGATCTTTTTCCAGACATTTGCGAACAATGCGCTCTAGCTCTTGCGGAACTTCATAGTTGAAACGGGAAAGGGGTTCGGGCTGTTTATGCAAAATCGAATCCATTAATTCCGGAGTGCCGCTTCCCGAAAAAGGTAGCCGGCGGGTCAACATTTGATACAGAATGACTCCAAAAGAAAACAGATCGCTTCGAGAATCCACCGTCTTACCAAGAACCTGCTCGGGGCTCATGTAGGGGACTGTGCCCATAACGACCCCTGGGGACGTTACACTTCGCGTGCTAAGTTCCTTTGCTTCCTGACCTCTCTGCGATTGGTCCATCCGGGCCAGACCAAAATCGAGTATCTTCACCTGACCGCGTCGCGTGATCATTAGGTTCGCAGGTTTCAAGTCGCGATGAATGATTCCGCTCGCATGAGCTTCGTCCAACGCATCCGCCACTTGAATACTGGTATCCAGAACAACGGCAACCGTACATTCTGTTTCATTGAGGCGATCGGAAAGCGTTTGTCCTTCGATGAACTCCATTGCAATGAAATGGAGCCCCTTCTCCTGACCGACATCGTAAATATGAGCAACATTCGGATGCTTCACCGCAGATGCCGATTTCGCTTCACTGAGAAAACGTCGCATTCGGTCTACATCACCCGCCAATTCAGGAGGCAGTATCTTTAACGCTACACGCCGGTCGAGTTTTGTATCCTCCGCCAGATAGACCTGTCCCATTCCGCCGGCTCCAAGAAGCGAAACGATGCGGTAATGACCAAGCGTCTCACCCGCAACAAGCGATCGTTCCATTTGCAATGTATTTTAGCAGCTTTCAAACCGGAGTACGCGGAGAAAGCCGAGAGAAATGAATGAGACTTTTCCCCATATTTTCTTCTCAGCGTACTCAGCGTACTCTGCGGTATATAATGACCTTTCCTATGAATTACGGCTTCATCATCGACAATCGCAAGTGCATCGGTTGTCATGCTTGCACGGTTGCTTGCAAGCAGGAACATGACTTACCGATCGGTGTCAATCGCACCTGGGTGAAGTACGTTGAAAAAGGTGAATTTCCAAGCACACGCAGAATCTTTTCCGTGCAGCGATGCAATCATTGCGCAGATGCGCCTTGCGTTGAAATTTGTCCTGTTACTGCATTGTGGCAGCGCAAAGATGGGATTGTGGACTTCTCCGGAGACCGCTGCATCGGTTGCAAAGCCTGCATGCAGGCGTGTCCATATGACGCGATCTACATCCATCCCGATGACAATACGGCCGCGAAATGCAATTACTGTGCGCATCGCGTAGAAGTCGGATTGGCGCCGCCGTGCGTGAATGTTTGTCCGGAACATGCGATTATCGCCGGCGACATGGATGATGCCACAACAGAGATTTCACAAATGCTTGCACACCATCAGACGCAGGTTCGCAAGCCGGAAAAAGGGACACGCCCAAAGGTTTTTTACATCGAAGGAGATGCCGCTTCGTTGAATCCAGTTTACGCATCAACTCCGGATGGTTATGTATGGAGTGAGATTCCAAAACGCGTTTATCAAATTGCTCCGCCGCGTCTGCAACAGGCGGAGTCAGAAGCAGTTCGCGTTTACGATCAAGGTCAGTCGCATACAGATTCCTGGGGTGGAAAGGTGGCTGCTTATTTATGGACAAAATCCATTTCGGCGGGAATCCCTCTGTTTGCGTTTGTTTCTGCGCTTCTTTCCGGTGAATTGTACTTCCCCCTATCCTTTAGCATTGCTTCTATCGTTTTTCTTACAATCACCAGCGTTCTGCTCATTGTCGATTTAAAACAGCCAGGGCGTTTTTACTTCATCCTTTTTCGTCCGCAATGGCGGAGCTGGTTAACGCGCGGTACTTTTATCCTGCTTGGCTTCGGCCTTCTTCTTGCGTTGAATTTCTTATTTGGCTGGATCTTAAAATCTGAGGAGTTATTCACCATCACTTTCTATGCAGCTGCTTTTTTTGGATTTGGATCCGCGATCTACAGCGCATTTTTGTTCTGGCAAGCAAAGGGACGCGATTTCTGGCAAAGCCCTTTATTCGCTGTTCATCTGATCGTGATGGCTCTGTTGGCCGGCTCCAGCGCCGCAATCATCCTCGACGACCTTGCACCTGCGGTTCGTGGAATTCTGTTGTTTTCGTTACTCCTGCACGGAGCTCTGATCGCGCTTGATTTAATGGCAGTTCACAGCACTCAGGATGCAAAGATCGCTGCCGGGCACGTTTACAAGAAAAACTGGATGTTCTGGCTTGGTACTATTTTTCTTGGACTCTTTGTGCCACTGGTGCTTTTGTATTTCGAGCTGGCAGGACCCGCAGGACTTTGTGCGTTGATCGGCTTACTCATTTATGAACGGGTCTGGATCCGTGCCGGCCAGTCCGTACCCTTATCATGATTTTTTTACCACAGAGTCACGGAGGTCACGGAGAGAATATTATTCTTTTCTCTGTGTTCTTCGTGACTCCGTGGTGAATTAGGAGTTTCATTGGAATTAAACGATTATCCGCCGCCGGAAAAGTGGGATGACTGGGTGGAGTTCGAGGCACGCGCATGGCCACGCCGTGTGCAGCGCCGTTACACTCTGGTTCCCACGATTTGTTTTAATTGCGAAGCAGCTTGCGGCTTACTTGCTTATGTCGATAAAGAGACGATGGAGATACGCAAGTTTGAAGGGAATCCGGTCCATCCTGGAAGCCGCGGCAAAAATTGCGCCAAAGGTCCGGCCACCATCAATCAGATCAAGGATCCTGAACGGATTCTGTATCCGCTCAAACGAAGCGGAAAACGCGGTGAAGGCAAATGGACGCGTGTGGACTGGCACGAAGTGTTGGAAGACATCGGAAGCCGGATTGGAAAAGCGATTCGTGAAGGACGTCAGAACGAGATCATGTATCATGTCGGCCGTCCCGGACATGAACGTTACATGGATCGCGTTTTAAAAGCATGGGGGATCGATGGACACAACAGCCACACAAACATTTGCTCCTCCAGCGCAAGACTCGGTTATCAACTCTGGCAAGGCTCCGATCGCCCATCACCCGATCATGCAAATGCCCGTTTTATACTTTTGCTGAGCGCTCATCTGGAATCCGGACACTATTTCAATCCACATGCACAGAGGATCATCGAAGGTAAGCTGAAGGGCGCAAAACTTGCCGTTATCGATCCGCGTTTATCCAACACAGCATCGATGGCGGATTACTGGTTGCCTGCATGGCCGGGCAGTGAATCCGCTTTGTTGCTTGCAATGGCGAATGTGATTCTGCAGGAAAATTTGTATGATCGGGACTTCGTGCGTGACTGGACAAACTGGGATCAGTACATGCGTGAAGAACGTCCGGAAAGCGAATCCACATTTTCAAATTTCGAGATCGAACTAAAAAAACTCTATGCGGAATACACTCCGGAGTTCGGCGAAAAAGAGGCCGGCATTCCTGCCGCGACGATCGTTGAAATTGCTCGTGGAATCGGGAACGCGGGGAGCGCATTTGCGGCTCACATCTGGCGCGGCACAGCGTCCGGAAATCGTGGTGGATGGAATGTGGCGCGTTGCCTCGAATTTCTGCACGTGCTCACCGGAAGTGTCGGGGCGAAAGGCGGAATGCTTCCCAATTCCTGGACGAAGTACAGTCCCTCCTTCTGGTTGGAACCGCCCGGACAAAAATTCTGGAACACCTTGCTCTTTCCCGATGAATATCCGCTGACCCATTATGAAATGAGCTTTCTGTTGCCGCACTTTTTGAAAGAAGGACGCGGCAAACTGGATGTCTATTTCACACGTGTGTATAACCCGGTCTGGACAAACCCCGATGGATTCACATGGATGGAAGTATTACGGGATGAATCCAAGATCGGTTTGCACATCGCGTTGACTCCCACCTGGAGCGAAACAGCTCTGTTCGCTGATTACATTTTGCCGATGGGACATGCCGGCGAACGTCATGATATCCAGAGCCAGGAAACACATGCCGGCCGCTGGGTTTCTTTCCGCCAACCGGTGCTTCGCGTTGCTCAGGAACGGATGGGCAAAAAGGTGAATTTCACATACGAAGCGAATCCAGGAAAGGTATGGGAAGAGGATGAATTCTGGATCGAGTTATCCTGGCATATCGATCCCACAGGAGACCTTGGAATCCGGAAGTATTTTGAGTCCCCATACGAAGCAGGACGAAAACTGAGAATTGATGAGTACTATCGATGGATTTTTGAAAATGCCGTCCCGGGTCTTCCGCAGGCTGCGGCAAAAGAGTCTCTTTCACCGCTCGATTACATGCGAAAATACGGCGCGTTTGAAATTCCTGAAAATGTTTACGATCAGCACAAGAAACCGGTCCCGGAAGGAAATTACGAAATCGATGATCTAACCGCAATTGCAAAAAAAGATGGAAAAGCAGTCGGCGTCAAAGTGAATGGCACGCTCTATGCGGGATTTCCAACTCCCACACGAAAACTTGAGTTCTATTCTTCAACGATGAAGGAATGGAAATGGCCCGAATATGCGATACCGACATATGTGAAAAGCCACATCAGCCGTGAGAACCTGGACCCGGCAAAAAACGAATTCTTTCTTATTCCCACTTTCCGACTCCCTACAATGATCCATACACGTTCGGGAAATGCAAAATGGCTGAATGAAATTTCTCATCGCAACCCTGTCTGGATCCATACATCCGATGCGGAGCGGCTTGGATTGCGGGAAGCGGATCTGATCAAAGTGCATACCGAGATTGGTTATTTTGTAAATCGGATCTGGCCAACCGAAGGGATCCGTCCGGGCGTGATTGCCTGCTCGCATCACATGGGACGATGGAGATTGGATGCCGATCAGGGAAGCCGCTGGGCAACAGCGCTGGTGAGGATCGATGAAACGGGAGAGGGGGCCTATCGGATGAGGCACCTGGAAGGGATCAAGCCCTTTCAGAGTGAAGATCCCGATTCCTCCCGCATCTGGTGGACGGATGGCGGTGTGCACCAGAACATTACGTTCCCCGTGCATCCGGATCCTATCAGCGGAATGCATTGCTGGCATCAAAAAGTGCGGCTGGAAAAAGTAACAGCCGAAGATCGTTACGGCGATATTTATGTGGATACAAAGAAATCGTTTGCCATTTACAAAGAGTGGTTGGCTCAAACACGCCCTGGACCTGCCACGAACGGATTGCGCAGACCACTGTGGTTGACACGTCCTCTGCGCCCGGCCGATGAAATGTTCTATAAAAAGTAGCACCGCGAAAAACGATGATCCAAAAACTTTTCTTTTCGATTTTCTTCTTTCTCTTTTCAATAGTAGCTCACGCCGGGAACCTTGAAAACCAGATTGCCGATCGCATGAAGGAATACGGCGCAACAATCGTTGGAATCTATTTCGAGGATCCGGAAGGAGATGTTTTCAGCCTGAATTCCGATGAAATCTTCCATGCAGCTTCTACAATGAAAGTGCCGGTCATGATGGAAATTTTCCGAAAAATTGAAAACGGGAAGCTCCGGTTGGATCAACCGGTCACAGTCAAAAATCAATTCAAAAGCATCATCGATGGCTCACTATACTCGCTGACTCCTGAAGAAGATTCGGACACTGAAATCTATAGGATGATTGGAGAAACACGAACCCTCGGTCAACTTGTGGAACGGATGATTAATCAGAGCAGTAATCTGGCAACGAATATTGTAATTCAGATGGCGGATGCGCAGGATGTGATGGCAATGATGAAGGAGATCGGGGCGAGCGGGATGACGGTGTTACGTGGCGTTGAAGACATCAAAGCTTATGACGCAGGCAAAAACAACACGACTTCTGCCCGCGCGCTGGCAATCTGTCTGAAAGCTATCCTGAACCCAAAATATTTTTCGGAATCTTCCCGCGAAGAAATGTTCAAAATCCTTATATCACAAACCTCCAAAAAGATCGCGAAGGGAATTCAAGCGGACCAGAAAAGTCTGAAAGTTGCGAGCAAGGATGGCTGGATTACTGAAATCAACCATGATGCGGCGATCATTCAGGATGCAAACGGAAAGAACAGCATTCTTGTGATTCTCACAAAGGGAGTAAAAGAAGAACCTCGCGGCACAGCCCTGGTTGCGGCCCTTGCAGGCGACATCTGGACCGCCCTCCACTAGTTTTACCACGGAGTGACGGAGTTCACGGAGTACGGAAACAAGTAAATCTCCGTGTTCTCTATGACTCCGTGGTAAGTCGCCAAAGCGCAAAGAAAAAAATTTGCTTCTCGTCTTTGCGTCTTTGCGTTAAAATCCCCGGGATGGATGCTTTACTCGTACTGGAAGATGGCTACTCGGAGCGGGGCGTTGCGTTTGGATTTCCCGGTGAATACTTCGGAGAAATCGTTTTTAATACCTGCATCACAGGGTATCAGGAAATCCTGACGGATCCCTCTTATCAAGATCAGGTGATCGTCTTCACGTATCCACAAATTGGAAATTACGGTGTCAACGTTGAGGATGTAGAATCCTCTCGCATTTTTCCTTCCGCGATTGTGGTTCGCGAGCTCAGCGATTATCCATCCAACTGGCGCAGCAAAAGTTCTCTTTCGGACTACTTGAGATACCACGGCAAGATAGCGATTTCCGAAATTGATACGCGGGCGCTAACCCGACACATTCGTGAAAAAGGAGCAATGCGATGCGGTGTCTCCACGAAACATGTAAGCGCGGACGGTTTGCTCACAAAGGTTCGTGGAATTCCAATGATGGAAGGGGCCGATCTTGTTCCAAAGGTCACAACCACCCGCATATATGAATTGAACGAAGGGAACGGAAAGAAATCGCAGGTTGTCGTTTACGATTTCGGTGTTAAAGCAAACATTCTGCGAAATTTAGCAAAGATGGGTTGTCACGTAACAGTTGTTCCTGCGGATACTTCTGCCGAACGTGTCATGTCTATGAAACCGGATGGAATCGTTTTGTCGAACGGCCCGGGAGATCCCTCCGCTCTCGAATCGATCATCCGCGAAGTGCGGCAATTCATCGGTCGCGTGCCTGTACTTGGAATCTGTCTGGGACATCAAATTCTGGGACACGCGCTGGGCGGAAAGACGTTCAAACTAAAATTCGGACATCGTGGTGGTAATCAACCGGTGATGCATCTTCCCGACAAACGAGTGGAGATTACATCCCACAATCATGGATTCGCTGTAGATCCGGATTCCCTTGGCAGAGACATCGAACCCACTTACATCAATTTGAATGATCAAACGCTGGAAGGATTTCGATGCACTGAAAAGATGGTGGAAGCAGTGCAATTTCATCCGGAAGCCGCGCCTGGTCCGCATGATTGCCGCCACATATTCGAAGACTTCCGCAAAACGCTCGAAGATTCAACGCAAAGACGCAGAGACGCAAAGAAAAAAAATTTATGATCTTAGCGCCTTTGCGTCTTGCGTTAAAGAGTTATGAAGCGAACAGACATCCATAAGATCATGATCATCGGTTCGGGACCGATCGTAATTGGCCAGGCGTGTGAATTCGACTATTCCGGCACACAGGCATGCAAGGCCCTCCGGCAGGAGGGTTACGAGCTGGTTTTAGTGAATAGCAATCCTGCGACAATCATGACCGATCCTGAAATTGCAGACCGTACTTACATCGAACCGCTGAACGTCAAAGTGCTTGCTTCCATTATTCAGGTGGAAAAGCCGGACGCATTACTTCCAACGGTGGGAGGACAAACCGCACTCAACCTCACGCTGGAACTCTGCGAGCAAGGAGTGCTTCGAGATAACAATGTCGAACTTCTTGCATTAAGCGAGGCATCCTTGCGTCTCGCTGAAGATCGTCTGTTGTTCAAGCAGGCAATGGAAGAGATTGGACTGGAGGTACCGCGCAGCTCTTATGTTCAATCTGTTGAAGAAGCTCTGGCAGCCGTAAAAGAGATCGGCTATCCCGCCATCCTGCGTCCTTCTTTTACTTTGGGCGGATCGGGCGGAGGAATCGCTTTCAATATGGATGAGTTTATCCAGCTTGTGCTGTCCGGCCTTGAGAAAAGCCCTGTTCATGGAGTGTTGATTGAAGAATCGTTGATCGGATGGAAAGAATATGAGCTGGAAGTGATGCGCGATCTTAAGGATAACGTCGTAATCATTTGTTCGATTGAAAACTTCGATCCGATGGGAATTCATACGGGAGATTCGATCACTGTGGCGCCTTGCGCAAACTCTAACCGATCGCGAATATCAAAAATTGCGTGATGCATCGATCGCTATCATCCGTAAAGTCGGTGTGCAAACCGGAGGCTCCAACATTCAGTTTGCGGTTAATCCGGATGACGGCCGGGTTGTTGTGATTGAAATGAATCCCCGCGTTTCCCGAAGCTCGGCGCTTGCTTCGAAAGCAACCGGATTTCCAATTGCAAAGATTGCGGCAAAGCTGGCTGTAGGTTACACGCTCGATGAAATTCCGAACGAGATCACGCGCAAAACGATGGCTTGTTTCGAACCTACTCTGGATTACGTTGTTGTAAAACTGCCGCGTTGGGCGTTTGAAAAATTCAAGTTCGCCGATCCAATACTCACAACTCAGATGAAATCGGTGGGCGAGGTTATGGCGATTGGTAGGACATTCAAAGAAGCGTTAATGAAGGGTATTCACGCGTTAGAATTGAAGAGTTACGGCCTGTTACTCGATAACATTTCGCGGGACCCTGCCGTGATCCGTTCACATCTGCAGACTCCCACATGGGACAGAATGTTTTATGTGGCGGCTGCAATCGAATCAGGAATTTCATTCCATGATATTCACAGCATCACAAACATCGATCCATGGTTCCTGGCTCAAATGGAGGAGATATTATCGATGTGCCGGAAGCTGGAGAACTGGGATGATGTGACGTCCGAAGATCTTCGCAGGGCAAAAAGATTGGGATTATCGGACAAGGACATTGCCCATTACAGCCATCGAACGGAAGCGGAAGTGCGGCAGGTTCGCGAACAATCACGCCTGCAGCCGGTGTACAAACGGATCGACACGTGCGCAGCTGAATTCGAAGCGTACACTCCTTACATGTATTCCACCTACGAAAGAGAGTGCGAAGCAAACCCGACTGATGCTCGAAAAGTCGTAATCGTGGGAAGCGGCTGCAACCGAATCGGTCAGGGTATTGAATTCGATTACTGCTGCTGTCAGGCATCGTTCGCTTTAAAGGACATTGGCATTGAATCGATCATGGTTAATTGCAATCCTGAAACTGTCAGTACGGATTACGACACTTCCGATCGCTTGTACTTTGAGCCCATCACCGTTGAGAATCTGCTGGACATTATTCAAGTGGAGAATCCGGAAGGTGTGATCGTTCAGTTCGGCGGACAGACTTCGCTGAAGGTCGCGGAAGGCTTACACCGCGCCGGCGTCAAAATCCTTGGAACCAGTTTCGATTCCATTGATCTGGCTGAAGATCGGAAACGATTCCGTCAATTCCTTGATTTTTACGGAATTCGCCAGCCCCAATCGGCAACGTGTCATTCTGTGGATGAAGCGATCCGAACGGCTCATGAAATAGGTTATCCGGTTATGGTTCGGCCCAGCTATGTTTTGGGCGGGCGGGCCATGGCGATTGCTTATGACGACGAAGATCTGCTGAAATTTGTGGAAGAAGCAGTGCGAGAATCGTTCGATCGTCCGATTTTGATCGATCATTTTCTGGAAGATGCGCTTGAATATGATCTGGATGCGCTCTGTCAGGGTGATCAGATTTTTGTTGCAGGAATCATCGAACATATAGAGCGCGCGGGAATTCATTCCGGTGATAGTTGCGGCGTATTGCCTCCTTACCATCTGAGTCTTGACCTAAAGCAACAAATGATCGATTGGACCAAAACGATAGCGGCAAATTTAAACATCACAGGTTTGATGAATATCCAGTTTGCTGTGCAGAAGGATGTATTGTATGTGCTCGAAGTCAATCCACGGGCTTCCCGAACCGTTCCCTATGTGAGCAAAGCGATCGGAATTCCGCTTGTAAAACTGGCAACTCGTTTGATGACAGGGGAACGGTTGGAGGATTTCCATCTCCCTGAGGAAGTGGTGCTGCAGGGAAAGTACATCAAAGCGCCGGTGTTTCCCTTTATCAAATTCCCGGATGAAGACGTTTTGCTCGGCCCGGAAATGAAAAGCACGGGGGAAGTTATGGGAGTCGGGCGTACTTTTGGAATTGCATTCGCGAAAGCTTTGCTGGCCGCAGGAAACCGATTGCCGATTGAAGGAAACGTGTTCGTGAGCGTGAATGATCGAGACAAAAATGAATTAATTCCGATTGCACGGAGGCTGCATGAACTGGGCTTTTCGATCGTTGCAACGGAGGGAACATCCCGTTATTTGAATGACAATTCGATCCCCGCAAAAAAAATCCTGAAAGTGAATGAAGGCCGTCCTAACATTGAAGATGCAATCATTAATGGCGAGATTCATCTCGTGATTAATACGCCATTCGGAAAATTTTCGCTGCAAGACGAAAGCGCAATTCGGCGTTCAGCAATTCGTCACGCGATCCCATGCATCACAACTCTTGCCGGCGCAGAAGCCGCGATTGAAGGAATCAAAGGTTTGCGTGAAGGTTCGCTCCCCGTTTACGCATTGCAAGACTATAACCACGGAGTTACAGAGACCACGGAGAAAAAATAGTTCCCATTTCATACTCCCTGAACTCCGTGTCTCCGTGGTAAAAGAATATGCTTGATGAAGATTACATGGCTCTTGCTGTAGAAGAGGCCCGCATAGCCGCACTGGAAGATGAAGTGCCTGTTGGAGCCTTACTGATCTTCGAGAATCGGATCCTGGCGAAGAACCACAATAGAATGGTCCAGTGGAAGGATCCACTGGCTCATGCTGAGCTTCTCACGATGCAAGCAGCATTGAAGTCGCATCCCCTTAAATGGCTGCTGGAAACAACGCTGTTTGTAACGCTGGAGCCCTGTGTGATGTGCGCCGGAGCCCTGGTGCTTGCAAGGGTGAAACGGCTTGTGATTGCGACCCCCGATCCGAAAGCAGGTGCTTGTGGAAGCATCATGGATGTCGTTCGGTCCTCTCAACTCAATCATCGTTTAGAAGTGCAAACGGGAGTGCTTCAAAACGAAGCTTCGATGCTTTTGAAAGAGTTCTTCCAAAAACGGCGAAAGCCGGAAACATCCGGATGAATGCAGTTGATATTGCGGTGATCGGAGGGGGCGCCGCAGGATTGATGGCTGCGATTCAAGCGGGGCGGTTGGGATGCAAATCGGTAACGGTGTTGGATGGCGCGCGGCGTATCGGCGCAAAAATTCTGATTTCAGGCGGCGGGCGTTGCAATGTTACGCATCATGCCGTTCATGCGAGCGCCTTTGCGGGCTCCGATCGCCGGTCGATAGCCAGAGTTTTGCGACGCTTCGGCGTCCAACGGACAATCGAATTCTTTCATGAGCTGGGCGTAGAACTGAAACAGGAACCGACTGGAAAATTATTCCCTGTCACCGATAGAGCCGGTACGGTTTTGAGTGCATTGCTAGAAGCTGCCAAAGACGCCGGCGTTCGAATCCATTGTTCCCATCGAGTGGAAACCGTCGTCACAGCGGACAATTCATTTTTAATCTCAGGTCCGTGGGGAAATCTGTTAGCGATGAATGCGATTCTGGCAACGGGAGGAAAGAGTGTGCCCGAAACGGGATCGGATGGTCACGGATATCACATCGCCAAAGAATTGGGACATTCGGTTACTTCAGCGATCTTTCCTGCCCTGGTTCCCCTGACGATTCCTGAAAACAATTTCATCCGCGGCCTTGCGGGGATCTCTGCCAATGCATCGGTTACGCTTAAAAGTGGTACCGGACGAAAAATCATCTCCTTTACAAACTCCATCTTGCTCACGCATTTCGGATTGTCGGGACCTGCTATTTTAGATATCAGTCGTTACGTAATCGACGCGCGCTCAAAGGACGAGGGAGCTCAAGTTATGATTGATTGGCTTCCAGATTACACGATTGAGGAACTCGAGCGGGAGCTTATCGAGTCCACTTCTGCAACGCCGGTCTCCTTTGTGCGAAAGACTCTTCCACTACGGCTTGCGGAAGCGATTGCGGACCTGAGTGGAGTTGGACGGGATCGGAAACTCGGTCAACTGAAACGCGAAGAGAGAAAAAGGTTGATCGCCAACCTGAAAGAATTTCATGTTCCGATTTCCGGAAATCGCGGCTTTCGTTATGCGGAAGTCACAGCGGGCGGTGTTCCATTGTCGGAATTGAACCTCAATACAATGGAATCGTTGCGTCGTCCTGGATTGTATCTTTGCGGTGAGATCTGCGACGTAGATGGCCGAATCGGAGGATTCAATTTTCAGTGGGCGTGGGCTTCGGGCGCAGTCGCCGGAGCTGCCGCCGCCGGACACGCCATCTCATTCTCGACGAAAAAAATGGGGTAGCATGAATATATGAAAGAAGTCATTCCAATCATTCTAAAGGCTGTTAATTTTTCTGCGCAGAAGCATAGAACGCAACGTCGAAAAGACAATGTTTCTCCGTATATCAATCATCCCATTGCGGTGGCAGAAACTCTGGCGAGGGTGGGTCATGTTCGCGATGTGGATACCATCGTCGCAGCAATCCTGCACGACACGATTGAAGATACGGAAACAAGTCCGGAAGAGATCGAGCTGGAGTTTGGGGAAAAGGTTCGTTCGCTCGTGATGGAAGTCACGGATGACAAAACGCTGGTGAAAGCAGAACGAAAGCGGTTGCAGGTTGAGCACGCTCCGAAAATATCGCTGGCCGCCAAGCTCATCAAGCTGTCAGACAAAACCAACAATCTCATCGACATGATCAATCATCCGCCCAGGGATTGGCCGCTCAAACGCAGAGTGGAATACCTGGACTGGGCCGAAAAAGTGATTGCGGGCGTTCGCGGCGCAAGCAAACCGCTCGAAGGCTTGTTCGACGAAGTTCTTGACAGAGCCCGCAAAAAACTAGCCGAGTAAACAATACTATCTCCATATCGCCTCTATCTCCCAAATCCCCCTTCTTACACTTACGGTGAGTGCAAATACAATATGTATTCGGCCAGTGCGTCGTATTCATGCGGCTCGTAATGGAAGAAAGGAGGCATCTTCGATTTAGGAACGAGCGATTGCGGATCGTGAATATGCTTCATGTGCCATTTTTTTGTCCGAAGGACTCGCAAAGTCAGATCGGGTGAAGGCACTTCAGGATTTTTACCACCTTGTCCATCAATCTTATGGCATATGGGACAGGAGCTATTATAAAAAAAGTGGGCGCCAAACCTTGCCTTTGGTGGAATGGAGATCAAAAGATCTGCACGCTCCCCTGTAACAAGCCGCATCACTGAAAGGAGTTCTTCTACTTCCTTATCGGGTAGAAGAATCTCTTTTCCATTCGCTCGAAGATGTTGTTGCAGCCATAAACCGCCCGAAGGAAACTGGTTTCTACCTGAAGTCTGCAAATTGGGGCGGTCCCCTAACTCGGTCATGCTGTGGCATTCAAAACAGTAGTTCTTCAGCAAATAAAGTCCGCCGACTTCGGAAGGACGCTTGATCCGTTCCGCGCGAGGAGGGATCATTCCCGCCGGTCTGTTTAGGGATGAAGATTCGGGTGTTTGCTGAACGGCATCATAGGTCAACCAGCCCCATAAACCAAGCGCAAGCAGCAAACCGCTCACAGCAAGGGGTCTATGACGTAACTCTCTTCGCGGATTGCGATCGAGGAAAGGCAACAGGAGCAGGATGAACGATAAACAGGCAGGAATCACAAATGTGCCGATCACTTCCCACTTTCCTTCAAAATAACGAAGCAACTGAAACAGGAACAAAAAATACCAGTCGGGGCGTGGAACGACCGTCGTGTCTGTTGGATCGGCCGGAGAACCGAGCGGCGCGGGTACTCGGGATACCAAAAAGAACAGGAAACAGAGAACGATGAAGATGGCAACCGCATCACGGGCCATCTGATAGGGGAAAAAAGGGATTCTGCGGACTGCTTCGGCTCCGGTACGGGACCAGGGGTCGGTAATTCCGAATCGTCGAACGAACTTCAGATGCAATGCTACTAATACAATAGTAGTTATCGGCAACACAATCACATGAATGCTGTAGAACCGGCTCAATGTGAGCGCGCCGACCGAATCTCCCCCGCGCAACAGCTGCGACAGACCGGAACCGACGAACGGAATGGAGTTGATAATCTGCAGAGTCACAGTGGTTCCCCAATAGGATCGTTGATCCCAGGGCAACAAATAGCCGGTTTGGCTGAATGCGAGAATACAGAAAAGCAACAACACACCTGCGATCCAGGTCAGTTCCCTGGGTTTTCTGTAGGCGGCATATAGGAACGTTCGGATCAGGTGAAGCGCAGCGATCACGACAAGGAAAGAGGCACCCCAGTAATGGAGGGCGCGCAGCCAGTTTCCGCCAGGCAATTGCTCCGACATAAAACGGACGGAACGATGAGCCCCTTCCGGTGACGCAGAATAAACAAAGGATAGAAGCAGTCCGGTTAGAAATTGAAGAGCTATCAAAGAAAGGAGTACAGATCCAAGCACATGCGGCCACCCGATCCGGTCGGGCAAGCGCTCTTCCAGAAATCCCTTCCATGCTGTCTTTAACCCGATCCGCTTTTCGAGCCAATTCAGCATTTCTATGTTACGCCTTCAAGATCTTTCCAATTCGAATCCGGCTTGCTTCAACCTTGACCTCAAAGCGATCGAGCGCTCTCGGAGGAGGTCCTGCGATACGATTCCCGTCTATGTCGAACTTTCCTCCGTGACAGGGACAGAGGAACCGTCGAGTTCGGGGGTCCCAGTCGTATGCACATCCGAGATGAGTGCAATGCGGTTCAAAGACAATCACGGTGCCATCCGATTTTTTACGAACCCATACGTACTCTCTCTCTGTGCGCACCATCCAACCGTCGCGTAACAGACGTGAATAAGTAACACGCGTTACTTCATCCTGCAGCATGGCGAGGCTACCGATCGGGTATGCCGATTCGACACTGCCGGAGGCAAAGGATGCGCGAATAAAGCTGAACACCGGGAGCGCAAACAAAGTAGCGATCAAGCCAGAAAACAGTTTCACAATGCGCGCTAAAAAAGTTCGTCGTTCCATCAAATGCAAGTTAAAAGTTTCAAGTTAAAGGTTATAGTAACGCATTCCCTTTTAACTTTTAACTTTAACTTTTAACCCTCTCAAATTGACACTCAGACGACGAATATGATAGCGTGAGTTTTCCCAAAAAAGATTAATTAAACGTAAAGTTTTCGAATGACGCTGGATTCTTCTTCTGACGAGCTAAAACGGACACCTTTGCATGCAGTGCACACCGCTGCAGGAGCCAAAATGGTCCCCTTTTCCGGATGGCACATGCCCATCGAATACACGGGCCTCGTCAGCGAACATCTGGCGGTTCGAAATTCCGCAGGATTATTCGATGTTTCGCACATGGGCGAAATTGAGATTCGAGGCAAGGATGCGCTCGCCCTTGTCCAGAAAGTCACCACTAACAATGCAGCAAAGCTTGCCATCAACCAGGCACAGTACAGCGCCCTAGTTTATCCGGAAGGCACATTTGTGGACGACTTGCTGGTCTATCGCTTCGCCGAAAATCATTTCTTCCTCTGTGTAAATGCTTCCAATGTCGATAAGGATTATGAGTACATACGACAACATGCCGGCAATCATGTTGAAGTTTTGAATACAAGCGAGCAATATGCGCAAATTGCTCTGCAAGGTCCCAACGCGATCGCGATCCTTCAAAAGATGACTGCTTTCGATTTGCACAGCATTCCATACTACTGGTTCCGGCATCTGGATGTAGCAGGCGAACCTGTGATTGCAGCGCGCACAGGATACACGGGCGAAGACGGTTTTGAACTCTTCTGCAAGCCGCAGGCGACAGTCCCACTGTGGAACCGCATTCGTGAAATCGGTGGTGATCATGTCGCTCTTGCCGGATTGGGAGCCAGGGATACTCTCCGACTGGAAGCGAAGATGGTTCTGTATGGCAACGATATCGATCACACAACTACCGTATTGGAAGCTGATCTCGAATGGATCATCAAATGGGAAAAAGGGGATTTTATCGGCAGAGACGCGCTTTGGAAGCAGAAAGAATCCGGAGTCGATCGACGACTTGCTGGTTTTGAAGTTTTAGATCGTGGCATAGCCAGGCATGGTCACGAAGCTTTTATCGGAGATCGCAAAGCGGGAACAGTGACAAGCGGTACTTACGCGCCTTATCTGAAGAAGGCAATCGGTCTGATCTACCTTCCCGATGAATATGCCACGGTGGATCAGGAATTTGAGATCGATGTGCGGGGAAAACGTCTGAAGTCCCGTATTGTACCGACACCTTTCTACAGAAGAAAGAAGTAAGGAGCAACGAATGTATCCAAAGGAATACTTGTATACAAAAGAGCACGAATGGATCAAAAGAGATGGATCTCAAGCTGTGATCGGAATTACCATTTACGCACAAAAGCAGCTGGGAGATATTGTATTTGTGGAACTGCCATCTTCCGGTAAAAAATTCGAATCCGGAAAGCCCTTTGGTTCGGTTGAATCCGTAAAAGCCGTCTCGGAAATTTATGCTCCCGTTTCGATGGAAGTAGTAGAGGTTAATAACGAGGTGGTGCAAACACCCGAGCTCATCAACGAAGACGCTCACGACAGAGGATGGCTTGTGAAAATCAAAATCAGCAACGAAGCAGATTTTGAAGGTCTTCTCAGCGCGGAAGAATACGAAGAGTTGATCTCCCAGGATCAGCACTGATACAAACCGCCAAGACGCCAACGACGCCAAGACAGAACTGAGAATATTTTCCTTTGGCGAATTTGGCGCATTTGGCGTCTTGGCGGTAAGGTTTAGCTCTTAATTAAAAGATGCGATATATACCTGCTACGGAACAAGACATTCGAAAGATGATGGAAGATGTTGGAGTTCGTAATTTCGAAGAACTCTTCTCCATGATACCTTCCGGTTTGCGCTTTCAAGGCAATTTTTCGATTCCTCAGTCGATGTCTGAACAGGAGCTCACGGAACATCTCTGGCAATTATCGACGCGAAATGATCATCTGCTGGGAGCGGATTCCTTTCTTGGCGGTGGCGCCTATCATCATTATTCGCCTGCACTGGTGGATGCGTTGATCAGCCGGGGCGAATTCATGACAAGTTACACTCCGTACCAGCCGGAAATCAGCCAGGGGACCCTGCAAGCAGTTTTTGAGTTTCAGACTTACATGGCCCAGATCACCGGTCTCGATATGGCCAATGCCTCCATGTATGACGGAGCCTCTTCGGCCGCCGAAGCTGTTTTAATGGCTCGAAGAGCTCAGTCAGGCCGATCCAAAGTGCTTGTAGCGAGATCGGTCCATCCCACATACAGGCAGGTCATACGCACATATACAAACAATCTTCCGGTGGAAGTTGTAGAACTCCCTTTTGATGCAAAAGGACAGGTGGATCGGGCTGAGTTGGACCGGCACCTGGATGACAATACGATTTGTGTCGTTTTACAATCCCCTAATTACTTCGGAACGGTAGAGGACCAGATCGCTGTTTTTCAAGCAGCGAAGCAAAAAGGATCTCTCGGAATTTCAGTGATAGCGGAAGCGCTTTCTCTTGGAATCTTGAAGTCTCCCGGTGAATGCGGAGCCGATCTGGCGGCTGGAGAAGCGCAATCTCTCGGGCTTCCTGTGGGCTTTGGCGGTCCTAACGTTGGCTTTCTTTCAACACGCCAGACCTTAATGCGCATGCTTCCCGGCCGATTGGTTGGAATGGCTAAGGATCAGAAAGGACGGCGCGGTTTTGTGTTGACCCTGGCTGCGCGGGAGCAACACATCCGGCGTGAAAAAGCGACCTCGAATATATGCACGAATCAGGGCTTATGTGCGCTTGCTGTAACGGTTTATCTCTCTTTTTTGGGCGCCGAAGGATTCCGCAATCTGGCACTTCGAAATCTCCAAATGTCTCATTATGCAAAAGAGCAACTCGCAAAAGTAGGACGCATCACATTTTCCGGTCCGCAATTCAATGAATTCGTGTTGGAACTATCAACCGATGCTGAAGAAATTTGTCAAAGACTTGCTCCAAAAAAGATTTATCCCGGAATCCCTCTTGGCCGGTACTATCCGGAATTGAAGAGGCATTTATGCGTTTGCGTGACTGAAATGACAAAAAAACGTCAAATTGACCAACTGGCCTCCACGTTACAGGAGATTCAATGATTTCGCCGAAAGAATCCGGTTACATTGAAGAGCCGTTAATCTTTGAAAGACGCAAGGACCGGTCAGGTTATTCGTTGCCTCCTTCCGAAGTTCCGGAAGTGAATCCGGAAGATATCCTTTCTGCAGAACTGATTCGTGAAAAGATTTCAGAGATGCCTGAGCTCAGTGAGCTCGAAGTGATCCGGCATTTCACAAGACTATCGCAGTGGAACCACAGCATTGATACCGCGTTCTATCCGCTCGGCTCCTGCACCATGAAATACAATCCGAAAATCAATGAGCGAACGGCTGCGCTACCCGGTTTTGCTTTCACACATCCGGAACAACCTTATTCCAGCGTACAGGGAAATCTTGAGCTGCTCTATTTGCTGCAGCAATATTTATGCGAAGTATTTGGGATGGATGCCATATCACTTCAGCCGGCAGCAGGAGCGCAGGGGGAAATGACCGGCATGATGATGGTCCGTGCCTGTCTCTTGAAAAGAGACCGGAACCCCCGCAAAAAGATTTTGATACCGCATTCAGCGCACGGTACCAATCCGGCCAGTGCCGCTCTTTGTGGCTATGATGTCGTTGAATTGCCGGCGAATGAGCGAGGATGCCTGGACTTGAAAGCATTGCAAGCGGCGATGAATGAGGAGATCGCTGCTCTGATGATCACGAATCCGAATACTGTTGGGCTGTTCGAAGAGGATATCCAGAAGATAGCCGAAATCCTACATGCGAAAGGGGGCTTTGTTTATCTGGATGGCGCGAACATGAATGCAGTTGTCGGTGTTGCCAGACCGGGAGATTTCGGAGCGGATGTTATGCACCTGAATCTTCACAAGACATTCAGCACTCCGCATGGAGGGGGAGGGCCCGGAGCAGGCCCGGTGCTTGTGAAATCGGCTCTCGAACCTTTTTTACCTGTACCGCGAGTTTTGAAGAACGGCGATACCTACAGTCTGTCCAATGATTTTCCCGATTCTGTCGGTAAGATTCATTCTTTTTATGGAAATTTTAGGATTCTGGTGCGGGCATACACTTACCTCCTGGCTTACGGAAGCGATCACATTCGAAATGTGGCAGAACTGGCGGTGTTAAATGCAAATTATTTAAGGGTTAAACTGAAAGACAGTTATTTTCTGAATTACGATCGTCCCGTCATGCATGAAGTCATTTTTTCTGATAAGTGGCAGCTAAAACACGACGTTAAAACGCTGGATATAGCCAAACGATTGATGGATTATGGTTTTCATCCGCCGACTATTTATTTTCCGTTGATTGTTCCCGGAGCTCTCATGATTGAGCCTACAGAAACTGAGTCTCTGGAGACATTGGATTCGTTTGTGGAAGCCATGAAGAAGATCGATGAAGAGGCGAAAACCCAGCCTGAACTTGTAAAGTCGGCTCCCCATACGACAAAAATTTCAAGGTTAGACGAAGCAGAAGCCGCGCGAAGACCCGTTCTGCGCTGGAGGCCTTAACGCAAAGACGCTAAGACGCAAAGTCTGAATCTTTCTTTGCGCCTTTGCGCCTTTGCGTTGAAATGAGAACGGAATTGGAACCTTCACCTCTGACTTGCAGCGGTGAAGAATTGTACTCCGTTGTTTCAAGCTCTAACCGCACTCGAATGCTTCTATGTCTTTCCAACCCTCTGATTTCGGAAGAACATATCCTTTCACTTCTTAGAAATCCCCATATCACTCAGGAAATCATTCAAACGGTTCATGACCGGTTCAACAAAAGTTACAAAGTCCAATTCGGGATCGTGAATTGTCCAAAAACTCCTTACTCCTTGTCGATGCGGTTGCTGCAAGCTCTTTTCTGGAATGATCTGGTCAAGATCTGCGAGAATTATCGTCTATTGCCTCCTTTAAGACGGTATGCTGAAAATTATTTGCGTGAAAAGGTATACGGTTTGACCATGGGAGAAAAAAAGACGCTTGCCAGGACTGCTCCTCGTTCTCTCATCGGGTTGTTGAAAGCGGAAACGGAACCTTCCGTGTTTGGCTGTTTACTTCGCAATCCCCGTTTTGTGGAAGCTGATCTGTTGCCGGTCATCAATTACGAATTCACCCCGATTCCGATTCTCGAAGTGATAGCCTCCGACCGTCAATGGACGAACCGGTACCCGATTCGTCTGGCGCTGGTGCGGAACGCAAGGACTCCACTCCGTTTTACATTATCTTTTCTTTCGAAACTTCAGAAAAAAGATCTAATCCTGCTCATCAAGGCCCCACTCACGCCCTATCTGGTTCGCGCTGCAGCGGACCGCATCCTCATCGGAGAATATTAGCTCACCGCGGAGCCACGGAGTTCACAGAGAGAAATAACAAATCTCCGCGTTCTCCGTGGCTTCGTTGACAAGCCGGAAAGGAAAGGGCTAGAATTACTGACCAAATCAGGTGTACTCTATAATTTAGCTCATACCCTGTGTTTGGCGCTTATGGTCTCCATTGGGGAGGAACTTAAAAGAGAGCGAGAGTATCGCGAAATCTCATTGAGGGAGATTTCCGACGCTACCAAAATCAATATTCGGATGCTCGAAGCGATAGAAAAAGACAATTTTGGGGCTTTGCCGGGCGGAATATTCAACCGCAATTTTATTCGTGCGTACGCTCAGTTTATTGGACTGGATCCCGAGGTGATCGTTCGCAAATACCAGGTGCAAACCGGCGTTGACAATGAGCCTCCACCGTCAGGAAAATTGCCTCCAACGTTGATTACACCCGCGGGTAAAGAACGAAGAAGTATTACAAAGGCGCAATTGATCGTTATTTTTCTTACAGCCGCTACCATTCTCCTGGTTTTGTTGTTTATGGCGTGGAAGTATCCTGACAAGATTCCTTTGAGACGAACCACAGTCTTAACATTCCCTTCAATTTTTTCTTCTGTTTCTCTATGAATCCAACTTCTGTACTCATCGACCAGATCCGTTCGGGAAGCGCCCCCGAAAATATCCGCTTGTTTGCTGCTCAAGGGCTCTTGCCGATTCCTCAAGACGACTTGATCCCGCTACAGATTCTCCTGCGAAAAGAAACGGAAGAAGAAGTTGCTTCGGCAGCGAAGGCATCGCTCGGCAGGGTTGCGGAGGAGACGTGGATTCGCCTCGTGGATAAGAAAGATCCTTCGCGAGATGTTCTTTACTATTGCATGGAACAACCCTCCCTTCCTCCGATCATTCGAGAAAGAATTTTATTGAACCATTCGGTTCCGGATGAAATCATCCGCCAAATGGCCTCACAGGAATCGGGATCGAACCTGGATC
This sequence comes from uncultured bacterium, assembly GCA_963771165.1. GTDB lineage: Bacteria > Acidobacteriota > HRBIN11 > JAKEFK01 > JAKEFK01 > JAKEFK01. The sequence continues at coordinate 179,978 of CAVYSN010000012.1, forward strand.
TGATCATCAACAATCAGGTTAGACTCCTGCGCAGCAATGGGATACTCCAAACACTGGAACAGAATCCCTACACGACCGTCGATCAAAAACGGAGGATCGAGGAGTTCAAGGCAGAATTCGTTTTCAAAAAACAGATCGGTCGTCACGAAACACCGGCGCTGGATGAAGTCGTAGCGTTGCCGCTTGAGGACATCCTCGCCAGAATCCCTACGCTGGACGCTGAAGCGCAAAGAATGATTTTGGAGGCAGACAGCAAGCCGAAAGAAGAGATTACGGATCAGCAGGTCCAGCAGGAGCTGCAAAAGATATTTTCTCCCGAAGAACTCAATCAGATTCCCGAAGAAATTTTTACAACCTATCAGCGAATTATGAAGATGACTCAAGGGGAGAAGTTGCGGGTGGCATTATTAGGTACAAAAGAAGAACGAAGCATTTTGATCCGGGAAAGCAACAAACAGGTCGCTTCCATGGTTTTAAAGAATCCAAGAATTACGGATCCGGAATTGGAAAATTTTGCACAGATGCGCAATCTTGACAGTGAGGTCCTTCGTCACATGGGTCAATCCCGAGATTGCGTGAAGAAATACTCTGTCATTCATCACCTGGTGAAAAATCCGAAGACACCTAGTCCTGTGTCATTAAATCTATTAAAATTGTTACGAGAGATGGACTTAAGAAATATTGCCCGTGACAGAAACATTCCGGATCTGATTCGCCGCCAGGCTAAACGTTTGTACGATGTAAAAGACAAATTGCAAAGATAAGCGGAATTTTATGAACATCAGCTTTAAGGCTATATCAGATGTTGGACGCAAAAGAAGCGCAAACGAAGACAGTTTTTTTGCGGATCCGGAACTGAAACTATTTGTGGTCGCTGACGGTATGGGGGGACATGCTGCCGGCGAAGTCGCGTCCAAAATTGCTGTGGATTCGATTCAAGAATTCATCCGCTTTACAAACGACGATAAAGACATCACCTGGCCTTATGAGTATGACGAAACGCTTTCGCTGGCCGGGAACCGTCTGAAAACCGCGATTCAAAGCGCTCACGCCAAAGTGCTCGAAGCAACCAGTCAAAAAAAAGAATTTCAGGGGATGGCCACGACCGTCGTTTCCATTCTGGTGGCTGATTCAAAAGCCCAGGTAGCGCACGTCGGTGACAGTCGGGCTTATTTGATTCGTGACGGCAAACTGATTCAGCTTACAAGCGATCATTCCTGGGTGAATGAGCAATTGAGAACCGGAGCGATCACATCCGCGCAGGCAAGAAATCATCCGTATCGAAATATAGTAACACGGGCATTAGGGGGTCCCAATCCTGTTGACGTCGATGTTTCCGAAGAACCGATGCAACAAGGGGACATCATTCTCCTCTGTTCAGACGGACTCAATACAATGATCTCCGATGATGAAATTTTAGAGATCGTAGATCGAAACAAAGATGACCTGGAAAAGGCGGGCGAGGAATTGATCGGTACAGCGAATCAGAACGGAGGTGAAGACAACGTCACGGCGATTCTTGTTAAATATCAAGCCGAAGGCGAACCACAACAGTAATTCCGCTCTCACTTCCGCATTTCAGTTTGACAAGTCGTCGAGACATATCGATTCTGAGAATAGCGTCGAAGCAATGAGCAATGAGTAATGAGACACCCCTGAGATTCCTCATTACTCATTGCTCATGACTTTGGCACTGATATGCAGAACCCCCAAAAGATAGGCAAATACACCGTCATTGAAAGAATTGGACGCGGAGGGATGGGCTATGTTTACCGGGCGTTGGATCCATTTCTGAAACGGGATGTTGCCATAAAAACGATGCTCAAAGATGTCTCAGAAGATCCGGATCTGAGAACTCGTTTCGTTCGCGAAGCACAATCTGCGGGCGGTCTGCGTCATCCCAACATCGTGACGATTTACGATCTTGGCGAAGATGAAGAGGGTTGTCCATTCATAGCAATGGAATTCCTAACCGGAACCGATCTTGAACAGATCATAAAGAACAAAATTGAATTGCTTCTTCCCAAAAAACTCGACATTCTGATTCAAACCAGTATCGGATTGGGATTCGCACACAATAATGGCATTGTCCATCGCGATATTAAGCCGGCCAATATCCGTTTGCTGGATAACGGCGATGTCAAAATTATGGATTTTGGAATCGCAAAAATTTCAGCTTCGCATTTTACTCGAACCGGAATGATTATGGGAACACCCCATTACATGGCACCGGAGCAGATTCGGGGTGAAAAGGTGGACCGGCGCGCGGACATTTTTTCACTCGGAGTTGTGTTGTATGAGCTGCTGGCATTCCGGAAACCTTTTGCCGGCGATAATCCCACGACAGTCCTTTTCAAAATTATTCATTCCGAACCGGAACCGCTTACGGATGCCCTGTTCGTTCCACCGGAGGGTTTGGACGAGGTGGTTCAGCGCGCACTCGCAAAAAATCAGGAAGAACGATATCAGACTTGCGATGAAATGACAGATGACTTGCTTCGAGTGCTATCGCATGTGCAGGAATCGGATCCAGCTTCGTCGCGAACTTCTGTTCCATTCACGCCCGGTCGTACACCGCTTCCTTCACAAAGGCGCACACCCATACCCGGTACAACCCCACCACGACCATCCACCGAAGTTTTACCCAAGACACAAGTGGCAGCCACCGCAGTTTCTGCCACACAAACACCTCCTCCGATGATCCCTGAACCGCCTGCATTGCCGGGAGCAACCGTAATCACACCGCAGCCAAGTTTGTCACCCAGGACAGGGCCGACTCTTCCATCCTATAAAAAGGCGGAGCCCGAACCGTTTGCGGGTGGAGCCATTCCGCATACTCCTTTGCTCAGTCCCGAAGCTCGTAAATGGCTGCTGATCGGCTCAGCCGCCGTCTTCGGCGTGGCATTGCTTTCTTTCATCGCCTTCACTTTTTGGAAAAGCACCAGGACTCCTGAACCCGCTCCTCCTGCAATCGTTGAACCTGTAAATCCAACGACGCAACCTCCAATACAGAATCCTGTAGAAAAGAAGGAGGCGCCGGCTCCCGTGGCAACCTTAAAGGGATCGATTTCCTTGAATATTCAGCCATGGGCTGAGATCAAAGAAGTTAAGGATGAAAAAGGGAATCTTGTTTCCACTCCCGCGATCATAACTCCTTGTAAGCTGGAATTCCCGGTGGGCAAGTACACGATTGTGCTTGAAAATCCCCAGTTTAAGCCCTTGACTCTCCAGATCGAGATTCAAAATAATTCAACCACTGTCATAAAAAGAAAAATGGAAGGGTTTGATTATGCCAGGGCAGTGGATTCCCTACAACTCTGAGAACAAGTTGAAAAGTGCTGAATGTGTTAAACGTGTTCACGGTGTGAACACAAATAATTTGAACGCCTTCACCACTTTAAACTCCTTGCAGTTTTTTTTCATGCTGCTCTTTCTGCTGTGGGCAACCAGCGCGCACGCCGAATGGTATAAGGACTACGAAGCGGGACTCGATTTCATTCGAAAAGGCCGCTATGCGGAGGCAATTCCACGCTTGCAATTGGCGATCGCTCAGAAAGATCAAGAAGGACTCAATATCAAGTTTTATGGAATGAAATTTGATAATTATGTGCCTCATTATTATCTCGGCAGGGCGTATTTTTACCAGAAGAACTATCAGGCCGCTCTCGATGAATTGAACATCTCGAGCTCGCAGGGAGAAATTCAAAGAAACCGCAATCTTTTTCAAAATCTTTCGGAGTTAAAGACTCTGGCAACAGCACAGATGAATTTGAATTCTCCGACACCACCATTGATTGCCGAAAAGAAGCCGGAACCTGTTCAACCGAAGCCGGAACCGGTCCAGCCTAGAAAGGAGCCGGTCATTGAGGAAAAGAAACCGGAGCCTCAACTCGCAATTCGAGAGCAGCCCGGAAAGGTCGCGCTGCCGGTGGTCCAGACAGAACCTCCCAAACCCGCACCGGAACCAGTTCAATCCGTGGAAGATACCAACCTTCAACGAGCAAAGATTCTGACTAAAGATGGAGCACGCAGGTATTTTCAGGGGGATTTTGATTCGGCCATTTCAGCTTTTTCCTCAGCATTGCAGATAACGCCCCGGGATGTATCCGCACAATTCTTGCTGGGTTGTTCGTATGCCGCTAAATACTTACTTTCCGGGTCCTCTGATCAAAAGTCTTTTCAAAAAGCCTCTGCGGCGTTTCAAAAAATTCGAAGGATGAACCCGAATCATCCGTTGACGAAAAGCCCATTGATCTCTCCGGCCGTTCGGGAAATCTACCAGAAAACCAGCGGCGCCTGAAAAATAAAGGCCAGGTGTTGCCGGTTACTTCTTCTTTTTGTAACACCTTGCTTTGACCGAATCCTGCGGTAACCATAGGACCGATGCTGCGGCACCGTACCTTCTCATCGCTGGATTCAGTTCCACTTGATAAGCGTCAATGGACTTCGATCCGAAGGAATGATTCTCTTCAACCCTGATAATCTTCCCGAACTGCAGATGACTTATTTTTTCGTACAGCACATCTCCAGCCTGAAACTCCTGCAGCATATATCCGTATCGAATAGCATAAAACACGATCGCAATGCAAAGCACTACAGCGAGAGTGATCAGCAGCTGAGGCAGAGTGCGCTGTTTGATCCATTCAATGATTCCAATGCGCGGGAGCCTCTTTTTTTGCAGCCGAACCGTGCGCTTGTTGCGCATGGTTTGGCGCGCATCGTAGTGAGTTCTTGATGCAATATCGGTAAGAATGCGATAAGCCGTTTCGACTTGAGTACGATCGATAGTGGTATCGTAACGGGATTCTTTTAGAAGTTTTTGATAGGCCTCGTCTATTTCCTTACGGCTGGCGTTTGCGCCCACGCGCAACAATTGATAATAGTCCAATAGGCCTTTCCCCCTCGCGTTGCTAACTACTACGTATCGTATATGATAGACGCAACTTTTATGGTTGTAAAGTAGGCTCGCCGATCATGCGAATGATCCAAAGCTCCACCAATCCGCGGATCCAAAAATTCAAAAAACTCCTGAAAAATCGCAAGCAAAATTTGTTTGTAATTGAAGGCAAAAAGCTCTTTCGTGAAGCCGTTGCAGCCAATCTTCGTTTTGAGGAGATCTTTGTGACTCCGGATGTCTGGTCCCACGAACGGGAATTGCTGGAGCCACTGGAACACGAGGGTACGACTCTACTGCTGATTACGCCCCGGCTGCTGAAATCGATCTCAGATTTAGAAACGCCTCAAGGAATCCTGGGAGTGGCTCGCAAACCGCAGCAACAGGAGAATTTGACGATTACAAGGGTTGCGCTGCTTTTGGTATCGATCCGGGACCCTGGAAATTTCGGTGCAATCGTCCGCACTGCGGAAGCCTGTGGATGTGATTGGATTGCCTACACTTCGGACTGCGTGGATCCGTTCCAGCCGAAAGTTGTAAGGGCATCCATGGGAAGCATATTTCGCATGCCTGTGGTTGAAACGAAAGATCCTGTTTCCTTTCTCATAGAACGGAAAGTTTCGAGTTACGGACTCACAGTCAGAGGCGATAAATCACTTCTGAACTGGAGACCGGAGCCGCCTTTCATTCTTTGTATCGGTTCTGAAAGTCATGGACTTCCAATGGATCTGCCTTTGCGCGAGACGATCTTCATTCCAATGAAGGGACGTGTGGAATCGCTGAATGCAGCGGTTGCGTCAGGGGTCTGCCTGTACTGGACCTTCTTACCCTGATTATGTCGGAACAGAAACTCATTCGTGCCGTGGGTTTGAAGGAAGTCGTTGCACTGACGATCAACGGCATTATCGGAGCTGGCATTTTTGCTTTACCGGCAACCGCCGGGAAAATACTCGGAATTGCGAGTCCAATCGCATTTATCCTCGCGGGCGCGTTTGCATGCATGATTGTGCTTTGTTTTGCGGAGCTCGGCAGCAGATATGACAGAACGGGCGGAGCTTACCTCTACGCCCATGAAGCCTTCGGCGGGGCATTCGCTTTCGTGGTCGGATGGATGTACTTCCTCGCGAGAATTTCATCAGTGGCAGCGCTTTGTAACGCAATGATTGGATTTGTGTCCTATTTCGGAACCGTTGGAGCACCACTTCGAATTTTTCTTATTCTGTTCACGTTTGCTCTTCTGGGAGGAGCCAATTACATCGGAATCCGGTTCAGCTCCAGAGCCATCAACCTCCTCACTGCGGCAAAACTAATCGCTCTGCTTCTATTTATTGGCATTGGATTATTTTTCGTGAACTGGCGTGTATTCTCTCAAATCAGTTTTCCCCCCGTAGAACCACTCATTGAAACATTGTTGCTGGCGATGTTCGTTTTTAGCGGGTTCGAGATCGTGGCGGTTCCCGGAGGCGAAATCGTGAATCCTCGAAAGACGGTGCCACGGGGACTTCTGCTGGGAACCATCTTTACAATCATCGTCTATTTCCTGATTCAAGTTGTGGTTGTGGCAACCCATCCGGATCTAGACTCAGCTCAATCTCCTCTCGCTGAGGCTGCCTCCGGTTTTATGGGAAAGGCGGGAGGAAATCTCATCAGCGCGGGAGCCATCGTCTCAACTCTTGGGACCATGCTTTTGTTGGTGCTGGCAGCACCCAGAATTCTTTATTCCATGTCTTTACATGACCAAATGCCCGGTTTACTCCAGAAGATCCATCCACGATTCAGAACACCTCATATTTCCATCGTGGTTGTAACCCTTCTGGCAACTCTGGTCGCATTGAGTGGTAAGTTCCGTGAGCTCGCCACGCTAAGCGCGATGGCCCGGCTCGTAACATACGCCGGTTCCGCGATGGCGCTCTTAAAACTCCGTCACAAAATACAGTCTCCGGGTACATTTCGCGTGCCGGGCGGACCGCTCATTCCCGTCCTGACGATACTGATTTCTGTCCTCCTGCTTACCGCTGCTACACCCGAACAATGGCAAACCGGGTCGATCACGCTTCTAATCGGATTGCTGTTGTATCTGATTTCACGAAAAGCTTTGCCGTAGGGGTGGTCTTAGACCCGCCCCTACTATTTTTGTTAAGTCTTACTTTGTATTGCAAAGTAGTTTGTAGTGGTATATATTCAACGGTGGATGCTTACAGTACAAGATGCTTTGAGACAAGTTCGTGAGCTTCAGCAAAAGATTCTGGAAAAACAAAGGTTTAAAGGCTATTCCGGACGTGCTCGCGCGATCTCGGGAACGCTGGCGCTGATCACGGCTGCAATTTTAGCATCTCCATACTGGCCGCCGACTTACACGGCACATTTGACAGGTTGGGGAACATTATTTGCTTCTGCCTTGGTATTAAATTTTGGAGCCATCCTGTACTGGTTCTTGCGGGATCCCCGAGCAAAGCGTGATATTCGTAGACTCAAACCGATTGTAGACACCCTCCCTCCATTACTGGTTGGTTCCATTTTAACCTTTAGCCTTGCTCGGCAACAAATGTACTCCTGGCTGTTCCCCGTTTGGATGTGCCTTTTTGGCTTGGCAAATCTCGCATCGCGTCACGTTTTACCGCCGGCTAATTCTGCGATCGGATGGTTCTATCTGGTGGCCGGTGGTTTGCTACTATTCATCGGCCCGCCTCCATTTCTGAATCCCTGGCCAATGGGTATCATTTTTTTTGCAGGAGAATGGATGGGAGGAATCGTACTGCATTTTGACGAAAACGATTCGATCACCGATTTTTTTCACCGCAGAGAGAAATATCATGCCGAGAAACGATAACCCTTACAGAGCTTTAAATAGACTGTTTCATGAACCAAATAGGCTTGCCATCGTTTCCGTTTTATCGAGCGCAGACGATGGAGTCACCTTCAACGAATTGAAACAGGAATGCGGTCTAACAGATGGAAATCTAAGCCGGCACTTGAGATCACTGCAACGCGGGCGAATCATCCGCATCAAAAAAAACTTTCTGAAATCAAAGCCGCAAACCACCATCTTCCTGACCGACCGCGGACGAGATAGTTTTGTCAGCTATCTGGAAGCGCTCGAGCAGGTGTTGTTAAGAGCAGCTGAATCCGTTGCTTCCGATAAAACGCAATTGCATTTCAGTGAAAAATGGAAAGTGGAAAGTGAAAAGATATGATGACACAAGAATCGTTGAGAATTCAGCATTACGAACTGGACTTCGAAACATGTGGCTGCCTGGAATTTCTGGATTGCACAGATGCCTTTGAGTCGCTTCTTCAACGGTCCGCGATAAAACAGGGGTTCATGAGCATCCAGAGCAGACACACAACTGCAGCACTTCTCATCAACGAAAACGAACCACTTCTTTTGCAGGATATCAAACACATGCTGGAACGAATTGCACCGCAACAGGGGACTTACCTACACAACGACTTCCGGATACGGACCGTTAATATGCAGGATCATGAAGATCGGAACGGACACTCTCATTGCAAGGCCATCTTCCTTCCTACTTCTCAGGTTATCAATGTAGTTGACAACAAACTGCATCTCGGAAAATGGCAACGGATTCTGCTTCTTGAACTGGATCAAGCGAAAAAAAGAACCGTGTCGGTTACAATTCTTGGGGGTTAGTGTCCTGAAACACATGAACATCAGGCTGGTTTGTTGCGCCTTATAGATTTCGCTCATTTATATGGATCGGATTAATTTTCGTTTAAAGAGGAAAGAGGAAGGGTTGCACTTGCTGACCCGTAACGTACCGCTAAACTCAAAGGTCAAATGGATCCATGCGCTTATCCGGCGTCGATTTGATTTTGTGGACCGCCTAGCCGTGGCCCTTCATGACCCCGATTTTGATTACCTGAAGACGTTTGTGTCCAGCGAGGATGTGTTGAATCCACTGGAACAATACCGGTTTCCCCTGAAAGATGCGCGCTCCTTGCTGGAATCTATTGTGAAGGGACCGCGTGTAGTTAACGACCTTTCCGTTTTCTCAAAGGGATTGAATCCGCATACCAAACGGATTTTGAAGCACGGATACAAAGCAAGTTATGCGGTGCCGATTCTGTTCGACGATGCGTTTCTGGGGTTCATTTTCATGAACTCACACACCCCCGGTTGTTTTACGGAGAAAGTGCTGGAGGACCTGGATCTCTATTGCCATATCATCGGCAGCACGGTTGCACAATGGACCGGCAACATAAAGATCCTGCAAAACTCCCTGAACATCATCGTGGAGATCCTGCAAGTCCGCAGTCCCGAAGAAAAAGTGCAAATGCAACGAGTTGCTCAACTTTCACGGCTGATCGCGGAAGAGATGGTTCGTTCCAAAAAACTTTCTTACGATGAAGAAATGACGGAACAACTGCAGCAATTTTCGGCTCTGCACGATGTGGGAATGGTGGGAGTCCCGGATTCTATTGCGCTGAAGCCGGGGCCTCTGGATAAAAACGAATTCGCCCTGATGACCGAACACACGAAAAAGGGATTGCAAATGATCGAATCCATCATTTCTCATTTCGGCTTGCAGAGTATGCCAGGCGTTGAAATGCTTCGAAATATTGTTTTGTATCATCACGAACGAATGAATGGTACCGGATACCCCTCCCGTCTCAGGGGTAAAAAAATACCAATCGAAGCGCGCATTGTGGCCGTTGCCGATGTTTACGAAGCACTCACCCATGAGCGTCCCCACCGGCCCCCGTATAACAAGGACATTGCCTTCGATAAGATGATGAATGAAAGCAAGATATTCGATGGCGACTGCCTGGCGGCCCTCAAGCGCTGCAGAACATGACGGGAAAGACCACTCCCATCATTCCGGCCCGACCCAAATCAACATTGCCATAATGTTCCTCGTAAGCCCTGGCGGTATGCTTGTTCAGAAAAGCACGGAAGAAAAGAACAGCGCACACTGCTAAGGGAGATAGAGCTGAAGAGTTCAAGTATTTCCGGCTGGAAACTCCATGTATACTGAATCATCCATGGAGTGGACTCGCGTCAAGAATATTTCACAGTCCCCTGAAGCCCGCACGCAAGGATATATTGAGTATCATCGCCAATTCTACTCCCCACGGGTCCGGCATCCGCGTGATGTCATAGTCTGGCTGCCCCCCTCGTATTACAAAGATAAAAGACGCCGCTTTCCGGTCCTGTATATGCATGACGGTCAAAATCTAATGGATCCCAATACGGCATTCCTCGGTGTGGATTGGGATATTGACTCGGCAGCGTCCGAATTTATCCACCGCAAGAAAATGAAAGAAGTGATCATAGTCGGAATCTATAACACGCCGGATCGAGAACAGGAATACACCGGCTCGATTGCCGGTCACAATTATGCTCACTTTGTGATTCATGATCTGAAGCCTTTGATGGACGAAACCTATCGAACCAAACCGGATGCTGAAAACACAGGAGTGTTGGGCTCTTCACTCGGAGGCTTAATCTCGTTTTTGTTTGCCTGGTGGCATCCGGACGTTTTTGGCAAAGCCGGATGCATGTCAAATTCTTTTTTCTGGAATGAATACCACATCATGAAAGAGGTGGCTGAATATGAAGGGCCAAAAAAACAGATCCGGTTTTATCTGGATGTGGGAAGCAAAGAAGTCTTTTTGCGCACCGGTTACGAACAGATGGTGTCACTTCTTCGACGAAAAGGGTTTCGTAAGGGCATTGATTTGCAACATTACGTAGTGAAGAACGGTTCGCACGATGAAAGATCCTGGGGTAAACGAGTCTGGCGACCGCTCACGTTCCTTTTTCCATACTGATGCGTAGTGGCAGAGCATTTGCCGAGTAATCCCGCTAAAACTTTAGTCTGCTCTGATGAATTGTTCTTTAGCGTATGAGTTCAGCTGTTGAGCAAATGCTCTGCAGAGCAATTCCTCCAGGAAGAACTTTCATAGAAAACTAAAGCCATCCATTCAAGAGCGTTGTTTTTCTGGATTATATTGGAATTGCTCTGCCACTACAGTTTTACAATTCCAACAGCATCCCGGCAGGATCTTCAATGAAAGCTTTGATCCGTGCAAGAAACTGAACTGATTCGCGACCGTCAACGACACGGTGGTCATAGCTTAAAGCGACGTACATCATCGGACGAATCACAATCTGTCCATTCAAAGCGACCGGACGCTCTTCGATCTTGTGAAGCCCCAGAATCGCAACCTGCGGCGGGTTCAGGATCGGCGTGCTCATGAGTGAACCGAACACACCACCGTTTGTAATTGTAAAGGTTCCTCCGCGCAAGTCATCCAGCGAAAGTGTGCCCTGATTGGATTTCTCCACGAAAGTCCGAATCGCCTTGTTCAATCTGAGCAAACGACATGCGATCAGCATCACGCAGGACAGGAACCACCAGTCCTTCTTCGGCGCCGATCGCAACTCCAATATCGTAGTAGTATTTCATTAGAAGTTCATCTTCCTGCAGCTCAGAATTGATCTGCGGAAATTCCTTCAAAGCTCCAACCGAAGCTTTTACAAAGAACGAAACAATTCCAAGTCCCACTCCGTGTTTCTTCTGAAAGGATTCTTTGTGGCGTTTGCGAAGCTCCATGACGGCGCTCATGTCGATCTCGTTGTAGGTTGTCAGCATCGCAGCATTGTGCTGTGCTTCAACAAGGCGTGTTGCGATCGTTCGTCTTCTACGGGAAAGGCGGACCCGTTCCTCACGACGTCCCTCCGGAAGACGGAACAGAAGGTGCTTGAACCGGCTGAACGACGGGCTCGGGTTTTGCGATGCCTGGCTTTTTGCTGTTCTACATAATTTTGAACATCCTGAAGAGTAATCTGACTGCCTGATCCGGTGCCGGAAATCTGATTGAGATCGATGCTGTGCTCCTGAGCCATCCGTCGCGCGGAAGGTGTCGCCTTTGCTTTTTCTGGCAGGTTTCACGGGCTGCTCTTCCGGAACTGACGTGGATTTCCTTTACTGCGAGTGGCGCGATCTATCGCGCCCGAGCTTTCGGACGCGAGCGGATTGCGCCTCCACATCGGAAATGGCGCCCAGCACATCACCGATCTTGACGTCTTCTCCTTCTTTTCGTTCGATTCGCGAAAGTTGACCCGATTTTTCCGCGCCGACTTCGAGATTCACTTTGTCCGTTTCCAATTCAACCAGCGGTTCGCCCGGCTCTACACGATCCCCTTCCTTTTTTAACCAGCGGGCAACAGTCGCTTCGACAACAGATTCTCCAAGGGAAGGAACCAGAATTTTCGTCTCACTCATTTTCTACACCTTCAAAGCGACAATCGATTCAAGTTCAAAAGCCTTTTCGATCAAGTTTTTCTGCCGGAGCCCATGTCGTGCCGCAGAGCCTTCGGCAGGACTGGCATTTCTACTTCTACCAATGTACCGAAGCGCGCATCTTCCATTCAGGAGATCCAGAAGAAGCGGTCGCACGAAACTCCATGCGCCCATGTTTTCGGGTTCTTCCTGGATCCATACAACTTCTTCGATCTGTGTGTAAGCTTGCAACATTTGCTCCAGTTGTTCCTTTGGAAAAGGATAGAGCTGCTCAACACGAATAATTGCGATGGGCAGATTCTCTTTTCGCAAATCGCTCGACACCAGATCGACATAGATTTTTCCGCTGCAGAGCAAAACGCGTTTGATCGTATCGGCACGTTCCCGCATCTCGGCATCATCGATGACGGGTTGCCAGCTGCCTTTCACCAGATCGCGTGCGCGGAGAAGCAGTCATCGGGTGGCGCAACAAACTTTTCGGAGTCATCACGATCAATGGAAGCGGATCGGTTTTCAGCAGCAATGCCTGGCGTCGCAGGAGGTGAAAGTACTGGGCCGCCGTTGTGCAATTGGCAACGCGCATGTTGGTATCGGCTGCAAGTTCGAGAAAACGTTCTAATCGTCCCGTTGAATGGTCGGGACCCTGGCCTTCATAACCATGCGGCAGCAATAAAACAAGGGAAGGGGTTAATCCCCATTTGGAGCGGGCGGAGACAACGAATTCATCAATGATGACCTGCGCGCTATTGATGAAATCGCCATACTGCGCCTCCCAGATCACCAATCGTCCCGGTTCCTGTACGTTGTAACCATATTCAAAACCAACAGCAGCGGCTTCCGATAACGGACTGTTTCGAATTTCGAATGCGGCTTTGGCGTCCGCAAGCGCCTGCAGCGGAGTAAAAACACGACCGGTGACAGCATCATGAAATGTTGCATGGCGTTGACTGAATGTGCCCCGCTCTGCATCCTGTCCGGTCAGGCGGATAGCAATCCCATCTTCCAGGATAGAAGCGAGGGCAAGATCCTCGGCTGTTGCCCATTCAATTGTGGGTTCCTCTGGATTGTCCAGAATCCTTCTTCTTTTCTGCACCACGCGTTCGATTTTCCGATGCAGATGAAAATCAGACGGCAATTGAAACAATGAATCATTTAAAGTGCGCAATCGTTCCAGTGGCAGCTCTGTTTTTACACGTTTTGCCGCACCGGGTGGAGGCGGGCTGGGAAGCGGTTCTACGAGCGCCTCTTCGGCTTTCAAGGATTCCAGCGTCTGTTGCAGTTCGTCCATTCCCTTACGAAACATTCCTTCCGCTGCCGAAAGATCCAGAAGTTTCCGTTCGATCAGTTGCCGTGGCCCAGATTTCACGAACTGTGGGATGCTTCTCAATCTTTTGATACATCAAAGGCTGTGTGAATGCCGGTTCATCTCCTTCGTTATGTCCGTAACGCCTGTATCCAATCAGATCAATGAGAAAATCCTTTTGGAACTGGGATCTGTAAGCAAACGCCAGACGGGCCGCTTCCATACATGCTTCCGGATCATCGGCATTGACGTGTACGACTGGAATTTCAAATCCTTTGGCAATATCACTTGCATACAACGTGCTGCGACCGGCTTCCGGTAGTGTTGTAAAGCCGAGCTGGTTGTTTGCGATCAGGTGAATGGTCCCTCCGGTGCGATAACCTGGAATGCGCGATAAATTCAATGTTTCAGCCACGATTCCCTGTCCCGGAAATGCGGCATCACCGTGAATCAGGATCGGAAGAGTTACTGTGTGATTAAATTTGGGAGCGCCGCGATGTTCCACATGGGTTCCTGCTGCTCGCGCCATTCCTTCCACCACCGGATTAACAAACTCCAGATGACTCGGATTGGGAGCCATGCTTACAATCAGTTTGATCGGAGTGCCTTCGCGTAAAACTTCTTCGTGCACCCGCGTGATATTTCACATCACCCATCCATCCAAGGTCATCTTCAAAAATTGTTTTGCGAACCGGATCCTTGAATTCCGCAAGAAGCTGGCCGTACGGCTTATTGAGAAGGTGAGCAAGCACGTTGAGCCGTCCGCGATGCGCCATCCCGATCAGGATATGCGTCATGCCAAATTGCCCGGAGGCGCCCAGAACTTCATCCAGAATCGGAACCATCATGTCCAGTCCTTCCAGAGAAAAACGAGTTTTTCCCGGAAAGATGCGGTGCAGGAACCGTTCAAAGACTTCAACCTTGGTCAATATTTGCAGAATCTCCATTGCCTCGACAGGATCGTTGGATCGAAACTTTCGAGATTCAGCCGCATAGCGAAGCCATTCTCTTTCTTCCGGTGAATGGACGTGATCATAATCGTAGCCTGTGGTCGAAGAATAAATTCTTCGCAATGTTTCGATCGCTTCCCACGCGTTCGCTGCATTCTGTGCGACAGGACCTCCAACCAAACTGGCGCGGGAGTTCACGCAAATCCTGCTCGGTTATCCCGTACGTTGAAAGTTCCAGTGATGGATCGCCACGTGGCTCGCGCCCGAGTGGGTCGAGTTTTGCCGCCAGGTGACCATGCTCCCGAATGGCTGTCGCAAGATGAACCGCAGCCACAATTTTTTCCACACTGCTCCCGGATGAGCGACTGAGAACCAGCCTCGGGAGAACGGCCAAGCGTTTCAAAGAATGCGCGGGCTGAAGGGTCTACCGAGTTTGGATCTTGCTGAAAGCGGTCATATAATTCCAAAACGTAGCCGGAATTAGGGCCGTGAAATTCCTTGATCCAATCCATAATCTTTCCATTATATAAAGAATAGTCTGTACTAAAATAGCGAACACGGAGGAGTTCATGAAAGCACTTATAGTCTGTTTCATACTTTTTGCAGCAACGGCTTTTGCTGCAACCAGACCGCGCGACGTCATACCCGATCTAAAAGAGCGAGCAGAACAGCTTCCTTCTACAGTCATTGATTACGACCGGAACCTGCTGAATGACAAGGAGAAGCAGGTTGTTGAAAAGCTGATTGAGGCATCTCGGTACATCGATGACATTTTCTGGCGAATGTCTTCTGAAGAGAACCCTGACCTGAGAAAGGAACTGCAATCCCATCCAAATCCTCTGGCTTTGAAATATTTTGACATCATGAAAGGAAGATGGGATCGAATTCATGAAAATCAACCTTTCATTGCTCCATTCGGGCAGGAAGGGAAAAGCCGCGCGGCGCTGCCTTTTATCCGTCCGATATGACCAAGGAAGAATTTGAAAAGTGGATTGCCGAACATCCCGAAGACAAAGAAAACTTTCAAGGACTCAACAGCGTGATTCGGCGTAAAAATGGCAAGCTGGTCGCGATTCCTTATTCGGTTTATTACGCTGAGTTTCTGAAACCGGCCGCCGCAAAACTTCGCGAAGCAGCTGAATTATCCGAAAATCCATCTCTCAAGACTTTTCTAAACAAAAGAGCGGATGCATTTCTAGCGGATGACTACTATGAAAGCGATTTCGCCTGGATGGATCTGGATTCGAATATTGAAGTGGTGATCGGACCGTACGAAGTTTACGAAGACGGTCTGTTCAATTACAAAGCCGCATTTGAATCGTTTGTGACCGTTGTTGATAAAGAGGAAAGTGAAAAGTTAAAAGTGTATGCAGCTCATTTACCTGCGATGGAAAAGGGGTTGCCGATACCGGACGAACACAAGAATTTGAATCGCGGTACGGATTCACCGATCAAGGTGGTTCAAGAAATCTTCACGGCGGGCGATGCCCGGCGTGGCATCATGACCGCAGCTTTTAACCTGCCGAATGACGAGCGAGTGCGCGAAGCCAAAGGATCGAAAAAAGTGTTATTGAAAAACGTTATGGAGGCGAAATTCGTGAAGACAGGAGAACCGATTGCAAAAAGAGTTCTCGATCTATCACAGGTTTCCCTTTTATCCTTTGACGCTTACTTTAATCACACCCTGTTCCATGAATTAGCACACGGGCTTGGACCGGGAATCATAACGGGTCCGGACGGCAAAAAAATTGAGAACCGCTTTCTTTTAAAAAATCTTTATTCCTTGATTGAAGAATGCAAAGCAGATGCGCTTGGTGTTTGGACGCTTGAGTACGCAATTGATCAAAAGCTGCAGACTTCGTTTGACAAACCCACACTGTACGTTACGTATGCCGGGCTCATTTTCCGATTGATGCGACACGGCATTGAAGAAGCTCATGGCCGCGGAAATGCAATTCAATGGAACTGGCTTCGTGAAAAAGGCGCAATCGAAGAGACTTCCGGTGGTCGATACAGGGTGGTCATGGAGAAGATGCCGGAAGCGATTCAATCGCTTTCCACCGAACTTCTGATGATCGAAGCCATCGGAGATTACGACAGAGCTCAAAAGTTGGCCGAGAAATACGGCAAATCCAATCCGGAAATTGAAGCGGTGAACAAGAAACTTCAGGATCTTCCGGTTGATATCAGTCCGATTTTCCCGGCCGCCGGCGAAAAATAGGATTTAACGCAGAGAGGATCCCATTCATCCCTGTGTCTCCGTGTCTCTGTGTTAAGCGCTAACGGCGGTCTTTCAGACCCATGACGCCGGCCTGCTCGGCGCAGTGAACGCAGCAAAACATTTTGCCGTGGTCTTCCACTCCATGACCGATGATTCTGCAACCACACTGATTGCACACGGGCGCCAGATGATGGATCGCGCATTCAAAACTGTCAAATGTGTGCGTCTTTCCAGCCAGGGTCACCTGAAAAGTCTTATCGTAATCATTTCCACAACTGTCACATGTAGGCATTTCGTTCCTCCTTCCCTAACAATATGCAATATGCAATCTGCACTATGCAAACTGCAATATGTAATAATAAGATATGCCTATTCCATCAGAACCGATCGGCAGCATTCCCAGGACGCAATCGCTTATCGAAGCAATGGAGGCCTTTAATAGCGGCGGAATCACTGCTGAAAATTTAGAAGAGCAGTTTCGCAAAGCCGTTATAGAGACAATGCGGCTCTTTGAAGCAACAGGTTCACGGGTGGTCACGGATGGCGAACAACGCAAACCAAGTTTCGCAACTTATCCCATCCACGGAGCAAATAATCTTGGACCTGGCGGAGTAACGATCCATTTTGAAGATGGGCACACGAGACAGTTACCTGTGCTCACTTCCGGACCTTTTCGCTATCAGACTTATGCGGATGTTTATTTGGAAACCGCTCTAGAAAATGCCCATGTGCCAGTTAAGCAAGCCGTCATCTCCGCGTCTGCTCTCAGTTTGCTTTATCCGCAAGAAGGAATTGCAGGCTACTCCAGACAAGAATTCTTGAAAGATCTGATCGATGAAAGTGAAAAGGACATCCGGCGATGCCTCGAGAAGGGAGCGCACAACGTCCAGGTTGATTTCACGGAAGCAAGATTGGCGTTGAAGCTGGATCCTTCCAAGAAATTGCTAAAAAGTTTTATCGATTTAAATCAGCAAGTTCTGGATCGTTTCTCTCCTGGGCAAAGAAAAAAGATAGGAGTTCATACATGTCCCGGTGGCGATAAGGATTCGACACATAGCGCGGATGTGGATTATGCGCAGTTACTGCCAGAGCTATTGCAGATGGACTTCGGCAATTTTTACATTCAGCTGGCCAGCGAAAAGGATCCTCGACGGGTTTTGCAGATCATTCAACAGAGCCTTCGTCCCGGACAAGAAATCTTTATCGGAGTGATCGACCCGATTGATCCGAGTGTTGAAACGCCGGAAGAAGTTCGTGGGCGCGTTCTTGAGGCCGCACGATTCATTCCCCTGGATCAGCTCGGAACTACGGACGATTGCGGCTTTGCTCCTTTCGGTGACGATACTTCCACATCTCGACAAACTGCTTTTGATAAAATCCGGTCGAGAATCGCCGGCACCGAGCTGGCGTCAGACGAACTTGGTATGTAATTTGTATCGCCCGCGTCTCGCGGGCAAGAGCGCGGCTCAGGAGCCCACGGGACGTGGGCGTTACAAATTCTTTAAAAGATCCACCACTGCTGTGTGGCCGTACCGTTCGGCACTTGTCAGAGCGGTATAACCTTCCGCGTCCTTCACATCCGGATCAGCCCCGCTCTTCAACAGCAAACGTACAACTTCAACATGACCCCGCAGTGCAGCATTGATCAAAGGCGTCTTTCCTTTAAAAGTTTTCGCGTTGATATCAGATCCGGCATCAATTAAAGCCTTTGAAAGTTTTAAATTCCCGCGATGTGCCGTATGATGCAATGCAGTCGTTCCAAGTAAACCCTTCTCGTTGACATTCGCTTTCGCTTCAATCAAGGCAATACCGATTTCTGTAAACCCCCATATGGCCGCTTCGAGCAAGGGGGTAGCCCCTTTTTCATTTTTAATATCGGGATTCGCGCCTGCTTTTAAAAGTGCGCGCACGGCCTCGAGGTGCCCGAAACCTGCACGCCTGGTTCAAGGCGCTTCCTTTACTGTTGTCAAGCTCGTCGATGTTGCTCCCTGCCTTGGCAAGAACATCTATAACCTGGGCCTGACCCATAGCGGCCGCCCCTGTCAGGGCGGTCCAGCCTTTGTAGTCCTTTCGGTGAAGATCTGCTCCATACTCCAGAAGCACTCGAACGGTTTCAACAAAGCCTCCCTCTGCAGCTTCCATCAACACGGTAATCCCTTCACCCGTAGCATGATTGATGTTGGCACCCTGGTCGAGCAGCTCGCGAACCTTCTCTGTTTGTCCCGAAGCAGCAGCAGCCATCAAGGAAAGATCAAGATCAGGAGCTGAGAAAACGAGACGAACTTCTCAGCAAAAACAGCACTAAAATGACGGCTCTAACTCTCATGATTTGCATTCTATAATAGATTCTCGACTGAAAACTCTGTAGGGGCGGGTCTGAGACCCGTCCCTACAAGGCCAGGCGCAATAAGGCCATTCAGGGGATAGTCTTATGAAAATTTATTTCTTAACATTAACAATCGCCATACTTTTTGTAATAACGATATTTCTGGAGGCTGCATCCTTGCCTGAATTAAAATTTGAAAAATATAAACTACCGAACGGACTGGAGGTCATTCTTCACGAAGATCATTCGATACCGATGGTTGCCGTCAACGTGTGGTATCACGTTGGATCCAAGAATGAAAAACCGGGCCGTACCGGCTTTGCCCATCTTTTCGAACACATGATGTTTCAAGGCTCCAAACATCATGACAAAGAATATTTTGAGCCTTTGCAGAAGGTCGGAGGGGCCATCAACGGATCGACCAATGAAGATAGAACGAATTACTGGGAAAACGTTCCAAGCAATCAACTGGAGCTTGCATTGTGGCTGGAAGCGGATCGCATGGGATTCCTGTTGCCGGCCATGACACAGGAAAAGCTCGATAACCAGAGAGACGTTGTAAAAAACGAACGAAGACAGGGATTGGAAAACCAGCCTTATGCAAAAGCTTATGATTTACTTCCAACGCTTTTGTATCCGAAAGATCATCCGTATTCGTGGCCTGTAATCGGCAGCATGGCGGACCTTTCAGCGGCCTCGCTGGAAGATGTATCGGAATTCTTTAAGACCTACTATGCTCCCAATAATGCATCGTTATGCATTGCGGGGGACTTTGATCCTGCTGATGCAAAAAAGTTGGTTGAAAAGTATTTTTCAGCGATTCCTGCTGGGCCGCCTGTCGACCGTCTGGAAGCATGGAGACCACAGCTCGAAGGAATTCGTCGTGCCGTTCAAGAGGATCAGGTATCTCTTCCCCGTCTGTTTATGGCATGGCACAGTCCGGCATGGTACACCGAAGGGGACGCTGAGATGGATATTCTTGCCGGGATTCTAACCTTCGGCAAAACATCGCGATTGTACAAAGCACTTGTTTACGATCAGCAGATCGCTCAGGATGTGACTGCTGCGCAGTTTTCACAGGAGATCGGCTCTATTTTCCTGATTCAAGCAACAGCACGGGAAGGACATACGCTGGATGAGCTTGAGAAGGCCATTGATGCGGAATTGAACAAACTTTTCGCAACAGGAATCAGCGCGCAGGAATTGACTCAAATGCAGAACACATCGGAAGCTCAATTCGTGCGTAGCCTGGCTCTGGTCGGCGGTTTCGGAGGGCGAGCTGACCGCCTGAATGAATACAATGTTTTGCTCGGTGATCCGGGCAAACTGAAATGGGACATGGAGCGATACCAGCGAATCAGTGCAGCCTCCGTGCAAAGAGAAGCAAAGCAGAGCCTTGAACTGAACCGACGCGTGATTCTGCAGGTCGTTCCGCAAGGAACATTGACCGCTTCCCAAAGTAACCTGGACCGTACGGTATCTCCAGTGAGCGGAGCCGAACCGAAGTTTAAGACTCCTTCGATCCAACGCGCAAAACTTTCCAATGGATTGGAAGTGATGCTCGTGGAGGACCGAAAGTTACCCCTGGTACACATGAATCTTGTGCTCAACAGCGGGTGGGCCGCTGACCCTCAACAACGTCCCGGCGCCGCTTCTTTGACTGCTGAACTGCTGGATGAAGGAACAAAGACGCGCACAGCCATCGAGATCTCGCAGGCGGCGCAGGCGATCGGTGCAAACCTGGGAACAGCAAGTTCGTTTGATGGCTCGATCGTTCAATTGAATGTGCTGAAAAAACATCTGGACCCCGGTTTGGCTCTCTTCTCGGATATCATTTTGAATCCGACTTTTCCAAAAGAAGAGCTGGAAAGGCAGCGCAAGAATTATCTTGGAAGAATTCAACAGGAGTCCAAGGATCCTTCCATTTCCGCGCGGAAAGTCTTCTTACGAATTTTGTACGGACCCAGTCATCCCTATGGTCAGCCTTATACAGGCTCCGGCACAGAATCCTCAATCAAAGCGATCCAGCGCGAGGATTTGCTGAACTTCTACAAAGCGAATTACTCTCCGAACAACGCGACAATCGTGATTGCAGGCGACATCACCATCGAGGAAGCAAAGAGCAAACTGGAAAACGTATTTAAGACATGGCAACCGGGGACCGTCCCTGAAAACAAGATTCCTGATCCGCAAGGGCCAATGAAAACAAAGATCTACATTGTGGATAAACCGAATGCGGCACAAAGCGTGATTTATGCAGGTAATCTCGGCGTTCGAAGGAGCGATCCCGATTATATGGCTTCGCAAGTTTTAAACCGCGCATTTGGTGGAAAATTTACAAGCCGAATCAACATGAATCTTCGGGAAAATAAAGGATATTCCTATGCCTCCAGATCCTCCTTTATGGATTCACGCGGAGTTGGAGCATTCTGGGTTACCGCTCCTGTTCAAACGCAAAGCACGAAGGAATCGATCATCGAAATCATCAAAGAATTGCGCGAAGTGGGTGGAGAACGTCCGCTATCAGCAGAAGAACTTGCTGATGCAAAAGACAATATTGTGAAGAGCTTTCCGCAGCAATTTCAAACACTTCCTTCCATCGCGAACATGATGGGAGAACTGGTTGTGTTTGGCCTTCCTGATGATTACTGGACAAAGATGATGAACGATATCTCTGCCGTCACAAGCGAAATGGCAACCCGCGCGGCGAAAGATCACATGAAAGCAGATCCGTTGCTCGTGGTCGTTGTGGGTGACCGCCAAAAGATCGAACCGAAGATCCGCGAGTTGGATCTCGGAGAAGTGAAAATTCTCGATCCTTCGACGCTTTAATTTTTCTTACAGAAGGTAGCAAAGCGTTTCATCATGTGGCGCGGACGTCCCGTCCGCGAGGCGGCTTGCTCCGGGTAGAACTCGAACATCACAGAAGTGGGTCAGTTTTTATACGTTTGTGGTTCATTATTCAACGCCCGATCACAAATCGTTATTAGCAATGCAAAACGGGTGAACGGAAGATTGGCCGCAGTTTGCTCCGCCACCTCCGCAAGTGAGGGTGGGAAGTGCCGAAATCCCGCCGCCATTCCCTCCCCACCAGCGTTTGTAATTATCAGACTCTGAACGAAGGCACCAGTGTTTACCTGCCGATCTGGAGCCCGGCCGGCGCCATAACGAGTTGTGGCGAGGCAGCATGGCTGAGCGGCAAGGACCAATTTTCATAAATCGCTCTTGTGAAAATTGGCCCGCATCTTAACCGCACAGTTTTTTCTTTTAGTCGCTGACCTTTTTAGCAGCCGCTCAGCCATGCCGCCGTCCGGCCGGGCGGGTAGATGGAAAAGATTCCCGTTGACGCATTTCTTGGAGTAATTGAAATGACTCTACCGGGAAAACTCGGATCATACGCGTAATCAAATCTGATCGCATCGGAACCCTGATAGTCGTGAGTGACCGTAGCAACGGAGCCGTCTGCATTGTACGTATAAAAAGTACTTACCCCCGCTGAGTCGGTTACCTTCTGGATGCTTCCATCAGGATTGTAAACTCTACGAATCGTTGGCGACCCAAAGTAAGTTATAATTGTTGCCATATTCCCTCACTTTCCTGGTGGTATATGTGGTTGGTTGCCTATCCTGCCATATCCGTATATTTTTAACGAATCAACAATAAAAGGAGGAAACAAACAATGGCAGTTAAGCCCATTCCTGAAGGATATCATTCTGTTACACCGTATCTCATTTCCCAGGGCGCCGCAAAAGTGCTTGATTTTGTGAAAGAGACTTTTGATGCGCAGGAAGTCATGCGAATGCCTGGACCCAATGGAACCATCGGACATGCGGAGTTTAGAATTGGTGATTCGAATCTCATGATCAGCGATGGCGGGGAAATGTATCCCCCGATGCCCTGCTCACTGTATGTCTACGTAAATGATGTTGACGCGACCTATAAGCGCGCGTTAAAGGCCGGGGCCGTATCGGTGAAAGAGCCGGCAGATCAATTTTACGGTGACCGCAGCGCAAGCGTTAAAGATTTCGCCGGAAATATCTGGGGAATCGGAACCCATATCGAGGATGTTTCTCCTGAAGAACTCGAACGCCGCGCGAAGGCTATGGGGAAGTAGAACCTCGTAACTTTATGAGTCAAAAGCATTGTAGTGGCGCCGCAACGGGCGGGACGCGCGCACCGCATTGGTTTACGGAACGCGTAAACAAAGTGGCGCGGACGTCTCGTCCGCGTTCCTGGCTAAAATGCTGCATACTGCTTCTCATCTTTCTGTTGTGCCAGCTCGGTGCATCGGAGACAAAAATTTTGAACGTGGGCTTTCTTGTCCTCAATCGCGTTTATAACTCGGAACTGATGGCCCCTTACGATATTTTTCACCATACGGTTTTCCATACAAAACCGGGAATGAAAGTCTTCACAATATCCCCGACAGGGGGACGGATCACAACGTTTGAAGGTCTCAGGCTTGAAACAGACTTTTCGATGAAGGACGCTCCAGAGATTGATGTTCTTGTGATCCCCAGCGCTGAGCACAATATGAACACGGACCTGGAAGATCAGCAACTCATGGAATGGGTGGCAAAGACCTCTGAGTCAGCAGACTATATACTCACTCTCTGCGATGGCGCATTTATACTTGCCAATACAGGGTTGCTGGATGGAAAAGAGGCAACAACCTTTCCCTCCGATCTGGAAGCCTTTCGAAAAATGTTTCCGCAGGTGAAGGCACACGAAGGTTATAGCTTCGTTCATGATGGGAAGTACATTACATCTCAGGGCGGAGCCAGAAGTTATGACGCGGCGATGTATCTTGTTGCTCACCTTTATGGCGACAAAGTGGCTGCCGGCATCGGTCGTGGAATGGTGCTCCCCTGGCCTGACCCATCCATCAAATTTCTCCGCATCCCGGATTAACTTGGCGTCTTTGCGCCTTGGCGTTAAAGAGCTACCAGATTTCTACGATGTCAGGACGGTACATTTTCTCACCCGGCTTCACATCGAAAGCTTTATAGAATTCCTGCATATTAGAAACTGGTCCGATCACACGCAAAAAACTGGGAGCATGAACGTCGGTTTTCACACGTACCGCTAGATTTTCCGGGCGAATATCGTTCATCCAGCCCAATGACCAGCCGATGAAAAACCGCTGCTCGGGCGTAAATCCTCCAATCGCCTTACCGCTCTTGTATTGTTCGGTTTTTTTAAACGCTTCCCAACCCATAACAAGACCACCGAGATCAGCGATATTCTCTCCTTGTGTCGCTGTTCCGTTCACGTGCAGGTCATCAATCGCAACATATTCATTGTATTGCTGAATAATTTTTTGCGCGCGTTGACTAAATTTTTCTTCGTCCTCTTTTGTCCACCAGGATTTTAAGTTTCCCTGATCATCAAATTGCTTGCCCTGATCGTCAAAGCCATGCGTGATCTCATGTCCGATTGTGGTTCCACCTGCATAGGAGTAAACGATCGCGTCATCCACAAATTCATCGGGAATCCCGGGAAGAATAAACGCGGCGGCGGGCAAAACAATTTCATTATTGGACGGATTGTAATATGCATTGTAAGTTTGCGGCGTCATATTCCATTCATTCTTGTCTACAGGTTTGTAGAGTTTCTGAATCGAATAATCACTGAGCCAGATGTTGCCACGCACACAGTTCATCACAAAAGAGCCGCGATCCACCGCATATTTTGAATAGTCGCGCCATCGATCCGGATAGCCGACTTTCTTAGTAACCGTGCTGAGCTTTTTGAGTGCTTGCTGCTTCGTTTCAGCGCTCATCCAATCGAGTGACTGAATTCGTTCGCGCATGGCCGCAAAAATTTCATCGGTCAGCTTTTCGTATCTTTCCTTCGTTTTCGGAGAAAAGTATTGTTTTACATATAATTCACCCAGCGCATACCCGAGGTAGTACTCTTCCGAATCGAGCATCCGTTTCCATCGAGGCCGCTGTTCGGGCGTTCCGTTCATCACCGTTCCGTAAAAGTAGAAGTTCTGCTTGTCGAAATCGCTGCTTAACCTTATCGGCAAATGTATTGATCAAGTTCCAGCGCAAGTAAGTTTTCCAATCATCCAGGCTTTCTTTGACGAGTGATTTTTCCACCTGTTCGAAAAATTCCGGTTGCCCCACAATGACTGTTTCCAGATCTCGAACATGCGACTCTTCCAGGAATTTTCCCCAGTTCAACGATGGAGTCAGCTTCGAAAGCTCTAAAATTTTCATCTTGTTGTAGTTTTTATGAGGATCGCGCAAGTCTTGGAGTTTGCGCGAAGCATGGGCGAGATCGGTTTCGATTCGAAACACTGTTTCAGCGTTTTTCGAGGCTTTGGCTTCCGTGTCTCCCATCAACTGAAACATCTTTACAAGATGCTTCTTATATTCGTCCCGGATCCTTGTCGTCC
Organism: uncultured bacterium; assembly: GCA_963771165.1. GTDB lineage: Bacteria > Acidobacteriota > HRBIN11 > JAKEFK01 > JAKEFK01 > JAKEFK01. Next base: position 205,343 of record CAVYSN010000012.1, read on the forward strand.
GCTCATCCTGATCAAAATAGTAATCGCGATCCGGCAAGCCAAGACCACCTTGATACAGGTGCAATGCAAACTTCGTGCTGTCCTTTTCGTCCTGGAAAATATAAACGGAGAACAGCGGACCAGCCCCGATGTATTGCAAGCGGGCGGTTGCATTGAGCATATCCTGCAAAGTCCGGATCGATTCAATACGATCCAACTCTGATTTCAGCGGCGTCACTCCAAGTTTTTCTATTGTCGCTGATATCCATGGCGGCGAACCAGAAGTCACCGATCTTCTGCGATGTGCTTCCTTTCGGAGCATTTGTCTGTGCGGATGAGCTTTCGTTGATCTTCAACATGCGCTGATATGTTTCTTCGCGAACAACGTTACCGATTCCCCAGGATCTTTCGTTGGAAGGAATGGGGTTGTTCTTGAGCCATGTTCCCTACGGCATAACGGAAAAAATCCTGACCCGGATCCACGGATCGATCAACAAAAGAATCCAGATAACGGCTGTAGTCCGAAACAGCCTCCGGCTGAGCAAATGCGAAAGGAACAGCGATTGTTAAAAGAACTACAAGTAATTTCAGTCTATTCATGATTTTATTTTAATGTTTTGCGAAGCGTAAGGCTTCCTCCTTTTGAAGGAACGCGGCAGGCAGGATGCCTGCGATCCTTCGTTCCTTATTTTGGTTTTAAGATGATCCCCTGGTTCGAATGTCCGTTGATCTTGACAACAATTGGATGGTTAAAGCGAAGATACTTTACGAAGTTCCCTTCTTCAACGGGTTTTTGTGCGCGAATCCAATCCCAATCAATGAAGCCATTCGATTGGACTGTAAAATACCCGACCATAAACGATGTAATATTTTGAAAGAAGTGAGAACCTTGAGAAGGGGAAACTGCAATATCCTTCATGCCCGCCTCAATGATGACGCGGGCACCGCAAATCTGATCGTATTTCACGGGTATTCCGAGCCAGGGATCGAGTGTTCCCCACCGGCCCACTCCTGCCAGCAAGATAAGGAATTTTAAGATCCAGCAGTTTCTCATTCATCAAGCCGATTTCGATTGCAACATCCCGGCTTTTCGACCGGTCAAACTTTTCCGGATCCACAACCACCATATCGTGAAGATGAATGATGCCATTTCCAAGAACCTGCCCACTTTTGCAAATCAAGTCTTTCTGAAGAACGTCATCCACATTCAGGACTTCTGATTCGCGTGAAAGCACCATTGGACGGACCTGAAGCACACCGAATTCACGCGGAGATTCCGGCTTTACAGACATGTTAATCGCAAATTCCATTTCCACAGGCGCCCCCATTCCGGATTTGCCGATCTCCAGCAATTGCTCAACGATCTCAGGCAAAGGAAAAATCTTGTCTTTTAGAATGGGAGCGAACGTTACCAGCCGTACACCGGCTCGAGATAGGCCATCGGAGATTGTGTCATTCTCAGGGGAATAGGTAGAACCGACGTATCGTAATGTTCCATCCTTCTCTGCGCGATCCAGACTATGCTTCGCCAGAAGCGAATCACCTCGATCGATGCTATCCAAACGCACATCGCTCAGCTCCAGTCCATAAAAACCATCCTGGCTATTTTGCAATCGCTCTTTCGCTGAAGAGAAAGGGTGAGCCTGTTTTGGATACTTTGGACAAAACCGAACTGTGTTGCCTCCATCCACAATTGTCTTGCCCAGTCCGAGCGCAACGGAGACGATACCATCCGCAGCTTTTTGCGGCGGTATCGGATAGTAATTGTGGGATTTAGCAACTCCTGAAAAGTCTGGATAGAAGCGTCCGTCATGCTGCGAACCCACCATTCTTTGGATCACAACTGCCATCTTTTCTTCTTCCAACCTGTATGTGGTGACTTTGATGTAATCCTTTGCCGCCTGGCAGAATGTGGATGCATAAACTCTTTTGATTGTATTGATCAAATGCTTGAGCCGTACTTCGAGAATCGGTGAATTATTCGGGATCATGTACGTCTCATAGACTCCGGCAAAAGGATGATACTGGGAATCTTCCAGCAGGCTGGAAGAACGCACCGCCAGCGGAGAATGCATCAACTTCAAAAAATCAGTCAGGGCACGGACCACTTTGCGGGAGAATCGCTCTGCTTTGATAAACCGGCGCGCAATCTCTTCATCATCTTTCGAGTTCAATGCGAAGGTATGCAAATCATTATCGGCCAGAAACTGGTCAAATACGTCCGTGCCAATGACTACTCCTGGTGGAACATCAATATGGATTCCTTCAAAACGATTTCGAAATCTTTGATTGTTGATTAGAAGGTTCACAAATCCGAGACCGCGCGCCTTTCCTCCCAGCGATCCGCCTCCGATTCGCGCAAAACTCACGGTTGGATCGAAAGTTTCTTTTTTGAAATCAGTGATCTGGCCAAGCTGCTGGAAACGGCGGTATTCCTGAAGCGATGAGATGATATCTTCCCGAAGGGCCGTGACAGACGGGTAGTCGGAGAGTTTACGAGGCCTTAGTTTGTGAGCAAGCCAGAATTCGGTTCGCGCTTTCAACCAGTGTGAAAAATGGTTCCGTTCCGCATGATATCTGACGCTGTCATCCGGGACCTGCCGCAACTGTTCTTCCAGGGAAGGCAGATCGCTGGCTCTTCCAACTTCCGTTCCGTCGGGCATTCGAAATAAAAAATCACCGAAACTAAAATTACTGATGATGAACTTCTGCAGCTGAAGCAGCAACGTAGGGGAATCCTTCAAAAGAAAAGCAGCACCCTGAGCATTCGCCTTTTGCTCATTTTCCTGGATTGTGGAGTGTAACAGGATTGGTATATCCGGATATTCGGATTTGACATTGCGCGCAAACTCCACACCGGCTTCCGGATCATGAATGCCATTCCGTAAAAAATCGACGTCCGAAATGATTCCGGAAATACAGTCTTTATATTTTTCGTAGTATTGCCACGCCTGTTCATAAGTTTTGCACAGCAGAATTTTGGGCCTTGCTCGCATTCGCAAGTATTTATGAGAGAGATTGACACCTTCGGAAATCAGACGCTGGGACTGTTTGAGAATTTCAGAATAGATGATCGGAAGAAACTTCGAATAATACAGAACGTTATCTTCGATCAGAATAATAGATTGCACGCCGGCAACGCGTGTGTCGCTTTCGACGTTCATTTTATCTTCGAGGTGTTTGATGATCGCGATGATGATTCTGAAATCTCCCTGCCAGATAAAGATTCCGTCGAACACGCTCGTGTCATGATAAGTCGATAGTTCGAGGTACTCCTGGTTATCGTAATTCAGCAGCACAACGGGAACCTTCAGGCCTGCTTCCCTGATCTTTTTTGCCAGACTGATGCTGGACATATCTTCCACATGCAGAGTTGTGATGATCAGATCAAAGCTTTTCTCGCGGGCCAGCTGAAGCGCTTCCCAGGCGCTGGAAACACGCATGATTTCAGGAGCATGACTCAAGCTTAAACCCTGATATTCATTGCGAATCAGGTCATACAGACGGCCATCTTCTTCGAACAGGTAGAGATCGTAGAGGCTAGACACGAGCAGGACATCTCGGATCTGGTGCTGCATCAGCCTTTGAAACGTCTGCAGCCTGATGTCAAATCCGCCATCCAAAATGGGTTTTATTGTCATAGAGAAATTCTAATATTGGCGAACTTAGCGTCCTGGCGTTTGAATTTAGACCAGGCCTTGATCCATCATGGCGTCTGCAACTTTCAAGAACCCGCCGATATTTGCGCCATTGACAAAATTTCCCGGCGTTCCGAATCGATCCGCCATTTCAACGCAGGTTTTCAAGATCCCCTTCATGATGTCATGAAGACGCTTATCCACTTCTTCGCGCGTCCAGGACATGCGCATGCTGTTCTGCGACATTTCGAGACCCGAGGTTGCAACACCGCCGGCATTGGCCGCTTTACCGGGTCCGTAGAGGATTCCCGCATCGAGGAAAGTTCTGGTGCCTTCCAGACTTGTCGGCATGTTTGCGCCTTCCGAAACGACAAAAACTCCATTTCTTAAAAGATTCACTGCGTCCTTGCCGTTGATTTCATTTTGAGTGGCACTCGGAAAAGCACAATCTGCTTTATGTTCCCACATTGGATTGTGATCCATTTTTGAATCCAATGGAAAATATGTCGCACTGCGATACTTTTCGGCATACTCCTTGATTCTTCCACGCCATATGTTTTTTAGATCGATCACGAATCCAAGCTTGCTTCGATCTATTCCTTCCTCATCATAAATATACCCGTCCGAATCAGAAAGCGTAACGGGTTTACCGCCAAGTTGAATCAGTTTTTCGACTGTATATTGCGCAACATTTCCGCTTCCGGAAACCAGACAGGTTCTGCCTTCCATGCTTTTTCCCTGAAGAGAAAGCATTTCGGCTGCAAAATAAACGGCGCCATAGCCTGTCGCTTCCGGCCTGATCAGGGATCCTCCCCAGTTCAGTCCTTTACCGGTCAGAACGCCGGTGAATGTCTTTGTCAGTTTCTTGTACTGACCGAATAGATAACCGATTTCTCTGCCCCCCACACCGATATCGCCTGCGGGCACATCTGCATCGGGTCCGATATGGCGAAAAAGCTCAGTCATGAAGCTCTGGCAGAAACGCATGACTTCGTTATCTGTCTTTCCTTTCGGATCGAAATCAGAACCCCCTTTTCCACCCCCCATCGGAAGGGTCGTTAAACTGTTCTTAAAAACCTGTTCAAATGCAAGGAACTTCAAAATACCGAGGGTTACAGAGGGATGAAACCGCAAGCCGCCTTTGTAGGGACCGATCGCACTGTTCATTTGAATTCTGAAACCACGGTTAACCTGGATTTCGCCTTGATCATCCATCCAGGGCACACGAAACATGATCACTCGTTCCGGTTCAATAATTCTTTCGAGAATTTTGGCGGTCCGATACTCAGGATGTTTTTCTATGACAAGTTCCAAAGATTCCAGCACTTCCTCAACCGCTTGATGAAATTCCGGCTCACTTGGATTTTTAGCTTTCACTGAAGCTATTAATTCTTCAGAATATGTGGACATATTGATCTCCTTTCAGTAGGGGCGGCAGGATTGACGCCCGTTTTCGACAAAATAAAATCACGAGAAAAAGTGCTTGCATACACCTTATCGAATGAAGGATTGATTCTTCATATAAGGTAGGAGAGCCTCCGGTATTTTCACAGTGCCATCCGGCTGTTGATAGTTTTCAAGGATGGCAGCCACCGTCCTGCCGATCGCAAGGCCCGAACCGTTCAATGTGTGAACCAGTCGCGTTCCCTTGCCGGAGGAAGGCTTGAAACGAATGTTCGCACGGCGCGCTTGAAAATCTTCAAAGTTCGAGCAGGATGAAATTTCAACAAACGCATTTTGTCCCGGCATCCAGACTTCCAGATCGTACGTCTTGGCGGCGGAGGCTCCCATGTCTCCGGTGGAGAGAAGCATTACACGATAAGTCAAATCCAGTCGCCGAAGAATCCCTTCCGCATCTTGAGTGAGCGCCTCATGTTGCTTGTAGGATTCTTCAGGCTTGGAAAAATGAACAATTTCAACTTTATTGAATTGATGGAGACGAATCAAACCGCGTGTTTCCTGACCGTAGGTGCCTGCCTCGCGCCGGAAACAGGGGCTGTAAGCCACGTATCGAATCGGCAAATCCGATTCATTCAAAACCTCATCGCGGTGAATGTTCGTCACCGGAACTTCTGCCGTTGGAATCAGGTAATAATTAGTCCCTTCTAAATGAAACAGATCTTCTTCAAATTTTGGCAAGTTGCCTGTGCCGCGTAGAGAATCCGAATTCGCGATGAAAGGAGGAAGAACTTCCGTGTACCCGTTGGATGTATGAACATCGATCATAAAATTGATCAACGCGCGTTCCAATGCAGCGCCTGCGCCGCGATAGAGCACGAAACGACTTCCTGCAATTTTTGCGCCTCTTGCAAAATCCAATATCCCCAGTTTTACTCCGATATCGATATGGGATTGCGCTTTGAAATCGACCTTTACAGAACCCTCGTGTCTGCGGACTTCGACATTCTCTGATGCGCCGGCGCCCACCGGCACAGAATCATGCGGAAGATTCGGAACGTTTAAGAGATAGTCTGCCATCCCGGATTCGGCGTTTCGGAGCAAGTCAACCAGCTGCTTGATCCGTTCTTTGACCTGACGCATCTCCTCTTTTCTGGTATCCACGTCCTCCCCGCGGCTCTTTGCTTCGCCGATCTCCTTAGAAACCAGGTTGCTTTGATGTTTCAGATCCTCCACCTCACGCAAAGTGGCCCTTCGTTGTTCATCAAGTACGAAGAACTCGGTCAGATCGACGAGCAAACCACGGCTCTTCAACTTTCGCTCGACAACGTCGCGGTTTTCCCGGACAAAGGACGCATCCAACATAAACAGATATCTTACATCAGAAAAAGGAAGGCGGGCGCCATAAATGACGCCCCTACATGCCCAGAATTTGTAGGGGCGCGATTCATCGCGCCCGCGTGTTTATGATAGTATTTTGAACTTCAAATGATCCGCGTTTTTTTCATAATCGGTTTGATTCTTTGTGTAACGGCGGCGGAGGCCTGGACTCCGCGAACTTATCAGATCATTGTGGTGCAATCAACGAAACTAATGCCGGCCAGCTTTCAAAGAATCATGCGTCAGCATAAAGAAGAGATCCTTCTGGGCTCTTTAAGACCGGATGATCAAGGAGAAGAGTTTCATCGATATGACGTGTCGAGCCAAAGCGGATTCCTGGAACAACGCATTTTAGAGCTGACCAGATCCATTCCCGAAAAAATTCGAATGCACCGGCCATTTCGCGAGATTGCAGAGGATTTCGGGCGACTTTCCCATTACGCATCCGACCTGAACGATCCGCTGCTTCTAAACGACGCGGATCCCAGAGAACCCCAGTATCGCCAGGATTTTGCGGTCTATGTTGAAAAAAATATCGTAAAATTTCCATGGGTATTTGACGGACATGAGCATGAACTATTGAAAGCGGGCAATATGCAGGATTACATTTATCAAATGGCTTCGCAGTCAGCAGCGAAGTATCCGCGTTTAGGAGAAGCATACTTTCCGAATGGCAGGCTTGTATCATCCGATACTTTCGATCCAAGATCGCTTCCCTTTGGCATTGCAAGCTTAAGCTATTCCCATTCCATAACACGCACGGTTCAAATCTGGTTTCATACGTGGAAAGAGTCGAATGGCGACATCACGTATACGCCGCTCTACAAAAAGAAGTTCACCCATCCGTAGGCCGGGCCTCCGTGCCCGGCAAGGAGTTAAGTTGAAGATTAAGCGAGCGCTCATCAGTGTTTCAGACAAAATCGGGCTCCATACATTTGCGGAAATCTTAAAGAAACTTGATGTGGAAATCATTTCCACAGGAGGAACTGCCCGTTTCCTGGAAGAAGGTGGAATTCCAGTCACGCCCCTTTCCTCGGTTACAAGCTTTCCGGAAATCCTGGACGGCCGCGTAAAGACGCTGCACCCCAAAATCTTTGGAGGAATTCTCGCCATACGCAATGAAACAAAACATGTCAAACAAATGCAGGAACATCATCTCGATCCCATCGATCTGGTGGTGGTGAATTTATATCCATTCGAGAAAAATGCTGTGGAAGAGAATCTCAGCGTGTCGGATGCCGTGGAATGGATCGATATCGGCGGCCCTTCATTGATTCGCGCTGCAGCAAAGAATCATTCGTTTGTCACCGTAGTGGTTGATCCGGAAGATTACGCGCGCGTTGCTGAAGAAATGCAGCATGGCAGTGGAGTCGTATCGTTGGAGACGCGCGTCAAACTTGCGCTCAAAGCTTATCAGTTTACATCCTATTATGACGCCACCATTGCAAACTACTTCAGCCGCCAACTCGGTCAAACCGATTTTCCCACGTATTTCCCGTTGAATCTGAAACAAATCTCCACTCTGCGTTACGGAGAAAATCCTCATCAAAAAGCCACGCTCTATCAGTCCGTTACGGCCGCTGGGGCGACTCTTACAAAGGCGGAAAAGATTCAAGGGAAGGAACTTTCGTTCAACAATTTACTTGATTTTGACGCTGCATTCCAATTGTGTTGCGCTCTGAACCGTCTCTGTGCAGTCATCATCAAACACAATAATCCGTGCGGAGTCTCGATCTCCATTCCGGTGGCGGAAGCATATCGGAAGGCACGCGCCGCAGATCCGGTGGCGGCATTTGGAGGTGTCGTAGGAATCAACGGGGTTGTGGATGAAGCTACCGCAAAAGCAGTGACCGAAGCCTTCATTGAAGGAATTATTGCGCAGGATTTCACGCCGGAAGCTCTCAAAATCCTGTCTGGTAAAAGCTCCATTCGGCTGTTGAAATTAACGGGGGATTGGAGAATTCTAGATCGCATGGATCTCAAAAAGATAACCGGTGGAGCGTTGATCCAGGATCGTGACGATGTTCCGTTCGAAAGGGACCAGTGCAAAGTCGTGACAAAGAGAGACCCGTCACCGGAAGAGTGGAAGGCTTTGGAATTCGCTTGGACTGTTGCTCAGTATGTCAAATCGAATGCCATTGTATTTACGACTTCAACCGAAACAGTAGCGGTCGGGGCCGGACAGATGAGCCGGGTGGATTCAGTAAAAATTGCGCGATTGAAAGCGCAATCATCATTGCAGGGAACGGCTGTCGGATCCGATGCATTTTTTCCATTCCGGGACGGACTGGATGAGATTGCCGCCGCCGGTGCGACAAGCGTCATACAACCGGGCGGATCGATCCGGGATCAGGAAGTCATGGATGCTGCGAATGATCACAATATCGCAATGGTATTTACCGGGGTGCGACACTTTCGTCATTGATGAGCAGCTCTGCTTGCGGCAGCGGACGTTCACATCCGTAGACCGTGCATCTTCCATTTAGCTCGAAACATTCCTTATGATGGGGCGTTCCGCACCACTGGCAGTACTGAACCGGCTCCACTTCCGACAAAAGCTCTTTACAATAGGCACAACGTTTATCGGATGATAATTGCTGAACAGGGATGTTGACCAGCTCCCCATCGGTTAAATGCGCCAGGTCCTGCGCCAATCGAATAAAAGCCATTAATCGAACGTCGTTGAGATCCTCCGGTTGAATCGTTTTCCATAACTTCATGCCCTGCTCAGTCATCTGGCCTGAGAATCCTGCCTGGTCCAGTTTCTGCAGAACAGGAATAAAGCCATTGCGCTCTTTCAATCCGACCAACAGAGCAGAATTTCGGGAGCCCACCAGATAATGAGTACCTTCCACTTTCAAGCCTTGCTGGAGAAAAGCATCCAGAAAGGCGTACAACAGACGTGGAAGCCTGTAAAAAGAAAATGGTACAGAAAAGGATTTTCGCAGTCTTAACACAAGCCGGCGTGAATCTGAGTTCAGATGGAGCTCAACGGATCGGTCCTGCGTCACATAGAGCACCTTTCTCCATCCCGCTTTGTAAGCGTCCCCTCCATGCTGTGAGACAAGATCATCAAATGCTCCCGCTGCCCGAGCGTACAGATCGCGGCGCCGCATGCCTCTATATCCCGATCGAGCAGAGGATCGAAGGAGGAAGTACAGGAAAATCAGAATACCGAAGAAAAAATGCATTTACCTAACCTTGAACCTTAATTATAGATACGGCATGGGCGAGTGTGTAGTTCCATTTCATCGCAGAGCCGTACCGCGCACACCAAACCCCTCTTTCATCGCAAAGGCGCAAAGCCGCAAAGGTCAATCCAGGATTTAACGCAGAGACGCGGAGCCGCAGAGATCGTCTTCTTCTGATCTTTCGTTTCGCGAAACAATGGTCGCCGCCCAGCAGCGACGATCTGAAGTCTTCGCACCTTCGCGTCTTTGCTTTAAAGTCTTACAAGTTGTTGTTACAAAAGTGAAGCTCAGGGAGCGATAAATCGCGCCCCTACGAGGCAACTTATGATAACAAGCTTCTTAACATCCAGCCCGTTTTTTCGTGAACCTGCATTCGTTGCGTCAGCAAGTCTGCCGTGGGCTGATCGTTCACTTCTTCGACAAGCGGAAACATGGCACGCGCGGTTCGAACAACCGTTTCCTGTCCGTCGAGAAGCTGTTGAATCATGGCTTCTGCACCCGGTACTCCCACTTCTTCTTGAATCGCAGTTAACTTTGAAAAGGCTGCGTAGGAACCAGGGGCCGGCTCCCCCAGAGCGCGAATTCGCTCCGCAATCAAATCAACCGCCAGCGCCAGCTCGTTGTATTGCTGTTCAAACATCAAATGCAATGTTTGAAACATCGGCCCGGTAACATTCCAGTGAAAATTGTGCGTCTTTAAATAAAGCGTATAAGTGTCCGCCAGTAATCGTCCTAATCCTTCCGAAATCTGCTTCCTGTCTTTTTCATTGATTCCAATATCCATGCGATCCTCCTTGTTGCAAACTTAACATCGAGTCCACCATTTGCATAATCAATTAATCATATATAAATGATAAGAATAGGTTATGATTTGTCTCGCCAATCTTCCAGCGCAGCCTTTAGGGCCTGTTCGGCGAGGACCGAACAATGCAGTTTTTCGGTTGGCAGCCCCCCCATGATCTGCGAAATCTGTTCGTTTGTTATGGACGCGAGTTCCTTCAGATTCTTGCCTGTGACAAGTTCCGTCAGGATCGATCCGGTTGCGATCGCAGCACCGCAACCATACACCTTGAATCTTGCCTCCTTCACAATTCCGTCGTCAATTCTCAGGTGCAGCTGGAGAAGATCTCCATCGGCCGAGCTCCGAACCCTCGCCCGCGCGTTGGCGCTTTCCAATTCACCCACGTTCCGCGGGTTCTTAACATGATCCAGCACAATCGCCGTATATTTCATAGCTCTTTAACGCAAAAGCGCAAAGATAAACAAATTGAATTTCTTTACGGGTTAGCGTCTTTGCGTTAATTCCTATCTTAACGCGAGGCGGGCTTTTTCAAAGAAGATCCGGGCGGAAGTTTGTGAATAGTCCGCAAACGGAGACCAGTAAACACCGATGACCAGCACAGCAATAGAGAAAATAACGAGCAATGCGCGGGATAGCCTCGGCAGCACAATGGGATCGGTACTCCCTTCTTCCAGAAACATGCGTTTGACAACCCCCCCGTAATATACGAAAGAGACAACGCTATTGAGGACTGCCACAATCACCAGCCAGTAAAACTTTGCATGAACCGCCGCCGCAAATAAATAGAATTTGCCAATGAATCCTGCAAAGGGAGGAATTCCCGTCAACGAAAGCATGAACATGGCGAGCGCTGCTGCAGCAAAAGGAGAGCGTGCCCGTAAACCTCGATACTGGTTCAAATCATCGCTATCCATGTGAGATGATAGCGCGATTACAACCAGAAAGGCCCCCAGATTCATCACAAGATAAATGACCAGATAAAAGAGAATTGCCTGAATTCCGTCCTGGCGAAGCAGAACGAAACCCATCAACATGTAACCCACATGCGCAATGGAGGAATAGGCCAACATTCGTTTCATACTTTTTTGCCAGATTGCGACAACATTCCCGACAGTCATCGTGATTGCCGCAATGAGCGCCATCAAAGTCGGCCAGTGGAGTCCGCCCACCACTTTGTACTCCGGGCCCCCCTCCGCAAAAATTCCATAAAAAAACCGGATCAGGAGCGCAAATCCGGCCGCCTTCGGCCCGTATGAGAAAAAAGCGGTGATTGCGGTTGGTGATCCCTGGAATACATCCGGTAACCAAAAATGAAATGGTACCGCTGCAATTTTGTATCCGATCCCTACGAGAATGAGCGCTACAGTGATCAGAAGCACAGCTGAGTTCACTTGCGAAGAGCGAAGCGCATTCCGGATGTCATTGATTTCATAGGCTCCGGTCATTCCATACAGGTAGGAAAGTCCGAACAGCATGATAGCAGTCGATACAGATCCGTAAATGACAAATTTTAAGGAAGCTTCTGCCGATAATCGATCGTCTTTTAAAAATCCGGACAACAGGTAAGAAGGAATGCTCACCAGTTCCAGCGACAGCCAGATCATTAAGAGGTTGGTGGAAGAGGCAAGCAGGTTCATGCCGAGAGTTACGGAAAGGATCAGGCAATAATATTCCCCGGCGCTATATCGTTTGAGCTCATTGGAATTCATGGAGAACAGAACGATGATCAGAGCTGAAAGAGAGCAAACGACCTTGAAAAAGATCGCGAACCGGTCAACGACGATCATGCGAAAGAAGAGCGTGGCGTCTGGGATTTTGTACAACTGCACCGATAGAAAAATCGTAGCAAGGAGACCCACGGCCGTAATGATTCCGAACCCCACGTAACCGGACCGCTTGGTGATGATTTCACCGATCAGCACCAGCAGAAATGTGGCTGTCAACATCAGTTCGGGGACAAAATAGGGGATGCTATTCTGGATTTGCTGGATGATGACTGGATCCATCAATTAACCTTTCATTACGTTCACGTTTGGAACTTCAACGCTGTGGAAATGCCTGTAAATAGCGAACACAATTGCCAGCGCAACCGCGGCTTCGATAGCAGCGAGCAAAATCACAAAAACGACAAACACTTGCCCGCCAAGCGTATGCGTTACGTAGTAGGAAAATGCTATGAAATTGATGTTGGCTGCGTTCAGAATCAGCTCAATTCCCATCAATACAGCGATCCCATTCCGGCGCGTTAGAATAGCGAGAAGACCCAGACAGAATAAAAGGGCTGCGATCACCAGATAGTGGTATAACCCGGGCGCAATGAAATTCATTCGATCGGTCTCCTGGTTCGCGCAATCGAAACTGCTCCGACTAAGGCAGCCAGCAACAGAATGGATGCGATTTCAAAAGGGAGCAACCATTCTGTCATCAACAAAGTTCCGATGGCTGAAGTTGTTCCCGTTCCGAACTGGTTCTGCTCAAAATCCGCAGTTCCTTTGACGTCCCACGGTGTTTGAAAAATCATAAATAACAGAAAAATGAACAGAATGCCCATGGCTACAAGCGTCGGTGCAAACTGGATTTGTCCGCTGCGCACATCCGCTTCCACCATTCTTTGTGTGAGCATGATGCCAAACAGCAGAAGCACAAGCACTCCCCCGACATAAATCAAAACCTGAGTGGCCGCGAGGAAATCCGCATGCAGGAATAAGAAAAGGCCTGCGATTCCAAACAGTGTAAACAGCAGAGCAAAAACCGACCGAAGAATGTTCTTGCTGAGCACGACAACAAATGCAGAAGAGACCGTCAGCAATGCAATCAGGTAAAATCCTGCAATATGCAAACCATCGATGAGATTCATATGAATTTCGGGAAAAAGAGAGGCTATTCTATAGGTTCAAAGTTCAAAGTTCAAGGTTCATGGTTGATGTGTACAGTTTGGCTTTACAGCGGATTATTGAGTAACGTTCACAGCGCCGGTAGAACTGATTGTTATCTTAAAAGACCGTCCGTCGGCGCTGGTCAGGAGCACAAACCCCGAAACGTTTGCAACTCCCCGCGAATCAAATTGCACCTGATCGATACTCGTCGTGTCGATTTCGACTCGATCCGGAATATCCGTATCCATATTGTTGACAAGTTGCCAAGCGCCTGATGGAGCATATTCAATCGTATAGGTGTTGGGGTTTACCTCACTGCTATCTCTAAATGTCAGCCTGTAAAGTACTTTCTGTTTCAAAGCAGCGCTTCGAGCGAAACGCAAATTGGTGGAGATAATATGGGCGGCCGTTTGCAAACGATATGCCTGCAGTAATTTGAAGAAGGCTGGAATCGTAACCACAAGAAGGGCTGTCATCAAACCGAGAACCACAAGGATTTCCAGAAGACTGGTCCCTCGATGATTTGTCTTTCTGTTCACGGAGAACTCCCGGCCGCTACTGGACCTCTTCCCAGCTATTGATACGGAGAAGTTCGGCAAGCCACGGGTCTGGTGGATTTTCACAATCGTAGTAAATGTCCGGGTTCCCGTTCATTCTTGTTTTGAGTCCGGGGTTATTGGTTTCTACGCAATACGCTGCTTCTTCCGCTATCACGAACCCCGCAAAATTCGCATTGCCGCTGAGATTCACCTGTTCATGAGCAAGGAACATCCCTTCGTATCCGAAAGGAATTACAGGTGAAGTTTCACAGCTCGCGGTTGGATCGGCGATCACATCAGGACACAGATTACAATCAGCTGGGGCCGGTTCCGTGTCACAACCGGTGCCTGCGCCGCCGGCAAGATCCAGATCGCGACCCGCAACCATTCCCACGTGACATGCATTTTCAGTTTGATCTGCGGCGCAAGCTCCTGTATTACTGTTGGCTGGGCCAAAGCGGGGTGTGCCTCGAGCTTCAATACGCCCATAAGAAATCGGCGAAACCCGCCATCGACCCGTTGGATTCAAAATACTGATTGTCTGGGGTAGCGTTGGCGCAGTGGGATCATGATCGTAAAACTGTAATCTACCGTTCTCCATATCGCCGTTGAAGTTCATGTTTCCAACAATAAAGATAATGGCGTTAAACATCGGAGAAAAAATCATGCTTGTATCGTTGTTCCACACTTGTCTATTTTTTTGCGTCACAACTGAGTAATCAAAATCGGCAACACCATCATCCCCGTTCCGCTTCCAGGCAGGGCCGGAACGGTTGTGTCTGAATTGTTCCCGCCAGTGTAGAGAAAAAAGTCGTTACGCGTGTAATCATTTTCGGTGACACCGGAAAGGGAGTCATCACTTGCACATGTATCGGTGGTGTAACTGTTGTTTCCGGAAAAACCATAAAAATAACCGTCGCCATTTGTACCATCGCACGCAGAAAGCACGCCATCCGGAACACACTCATCGGCCGGGACAGCGTTATCACAGTCCGGTGTGCAGACGGTGTTTCCCATGCTATTCACACCACCGCAACAATCAATCAGATCATTTACACCGTATGTCGCCACGCCGGATCCATCACATCCGGCAGCTCCAATGGGACAGAGATCCGGTCCCAGACCGAGATCCGCACTAGAAACAAGCCGGCCGCAGTTGTCCAAGACCGCATTCAACGTTGGCCCTACATCGATCAAACGCCAGACCCATCTACTGCCTGATGTTCCTGCAAAGTCCCAATACGCTTTATAGACTTGTAGATTTTGTCCGCTTGTCTCCTTAAAAACGAGCGCGAAGTACTTCGAGTTGCCGGGATCAGTGGCTGAAGGAGGACCGCACTGCAATGCAGTTCCCAAACCGGGCTCAGTGAAGCTCAGTTCAGCATCGGTAGAATGGTCAAATGTACTGATAGCAGGGACGAATTTGTTATCATAAGGATTAATCGTAGGGATGAACTGTTCCTCCTGACTTCCTCCTGATGTGCCCCCGACCGTTGGACCACCACCGGTTGCGCTCCAGTCTTCTGAGGAAGTTGCATCTGCACAAATCTGACCCGCGCTGCCATTGAAGTGCATGTTTCCGTTCGAATGCACGCCGCCGCAGGATCCACAGATCTTCATTGTTCCGTCCCCTTCGAATTCCTTGTTCGTCCTGATTGCGACACCCTGTGCTGGGGATAGCCTACCCTCCAATCTTCGCACCGCAATCCCCCGCGCTGCGAGGACAGGATCTTCCGCGAAACCTGTGCTGTCCACAAAAATCGGATACTCTGTCATGACCCTAATGCGGGCTCTCCAATCCTCATCATCGTAGTCCGCGACACCGGAATTCGCAGGATCATCGTAATTATCTTCAATTCTCATGTAGACATGCGCGCGAGGACCATCCCAAGTTCCATTGCCATCCAGGTCCGTCCC
Organism: uncultured bacterium; assembly: GCA_963771165.1. Lineage (GTDB taxonomy): Bacteria > Acidobacteriota > HRBIN11 > JAKEFK01 > JAKEFK01 > JAKEFK01. The sequence continues at coordinate 221,063 of CAVYSN010000012.1, forward strand.
GGTCCGGAAAGCTTCATAATATTCCGTCCTGCCGTCCCCCCAATCCATTGTTAACTTGACGGATTCCGTTTGTTCGCAAGTCGAGCTTGGACAAATGCTATTCAGCTGAGATAAAGAAGTCAGTGTGCCGCTAACGTTCCGTATTCCAATCAGCCCATCATCGTTACCACCTATGACATCATCCGGACCCTGCAAAACTTTATCCAGATCCGGATCTCCGGTTGCTTCATCCTTGATAGCGCGCTCTGCCCATTCGAGTCCGGATTCCGCGAAACTCAAGGCAGCCAAAGCATCATTCTCATTCACAGCGCCAAGATATTCTGTTTGGCTCTGCAGAATCAGAGTCAGACCAAGGAGGACCAGGACCATCAGCACCAGTAAAGAAACAATGAGTGCAGCCCCCTTCTGTTTACCTGTTATTTTTTTCAGAAAGTCTTTGATCTTTTGCCGATCAAGAATGATCATGCTGCCCTCCTACAAAACGAGCTTATATTCATTTTCCTCAGATTAATAAGCGATATCTCTGATAAGAATTTCAGTTGTTAACACCACATCTTGATACTTTTGAGGACCTTCCATGGATCTGTCCCGCACCGTCAGCGTAATTTTCAATAATCCGGATGATTGAACATCGAACGATACAATGTTGGTTGCCAGTTCTTTAAATTCACTGTCCGCCGGTACTACGCTATTAGCAACAGGATCGTTCCCGAATACGACAGCCCGCTCAATGCTGCAAAATGGATCATCTCCGGGGGCCGCATTGTCACACACACCATTGTTGTCGGCATCTCCGGATAAACGATAGAAAATGTGTTCCGGTGTAAATACTTCGCATGTTTCAGAGTCGCACGCCATCGCATCATCACTTACATCAATTGTTTTGTTTCCAACATCTATGCCGGTACATGTAAACGGTTGCCAGACCTTAGAATCATCCGCCAGAATGATGGCTGAACTTCCCGGACTGGAGCAAACGAAACTCGGGTTCTCCACATTCAGAGTTCGATCGTTGGATGCAATATCACGCGTCACCCATGTGTGTCCCCCATCGATGTCTGCTCGAAAGTAAATTTTCCCAGGAGTCGAAGTATAGAGTTCGGGGGTCCAGGTCTCCGTATCTCCGAACTTGTTCCGTGTCGGCACACCAAAACCGCTCATTCGAATATCCCGTTCCATCTGTTCCAGAGCTACTCTAGCAATCTGCTGAATATTTGCACGCCTGTTAGAATGCAAATAGACCCACGCACCTTGATCAAACAAAGAATAGATCGCCAATAAAACAAGCACGAAGATCAGGATCGATACCAGTAGCTCGATTAACGTGAATCCTCTCTCTTGTTTGTACGGCAATCTCATTAGCGCGAAACGTAAGTTTGAAAATGGATGACTTTCTGATTCATCGCTTCAGAAGTAGTCAGGGGATTGTTCGAAGAATCATAGAGTTGATGCCCCACCTCAACAATGATCGTTTTCATATCGGATCGCGGCTCATCCTCTCGAACTTCCCAGCTAATTGTGTAATCTTCATAAATATCTTTTCCGCTGCTGTCGACATAGCTCACCCTCTCGACAGGCCCTGGAGAGGGGTGCGTTCCATCGGTCAGATCGGTATCCGAGTAGGCGAGCGTCTTGAGTTCATCCAGTTTTTGCTGTCCGAGATGATTCATGATGGACAAACGACCCGCATTTCCCACGTGCCGGTAACTTTGTGGAAATAAGGTCATGATACCGACGATTCCAACAGCCAAAATGACAATCGCAACCAGCAGTTCCACGAGTGTGAATCCGGCCTGGCCATTCTTTTGATTCTCTAAATTGCTTTGTGCGTTTACAGTCATTCTTTTTTCCATTCTGGTCCCCATCGAACCCAGGTAAAGTGAGCCTTCAACCAATCCGTTGGCAGCGAAGTGGCGGAAACCTCATTGAGCAGGCTTTGATATTCGGCTCGCGCCGACTGCGCAGCGAGCAGTGCATTATTCGCTCGAATGCAAGGAGGCGCTTTCCTGTTCTTACCATGCCTGCCGCACTCCCGAAGGTTTTCTTCATAATCTTCTTCTGTGGCTCGAATCGTGCTGGCGAGACGCACGACTTCGGTGATCCAAGAATCAGCACTTTTTCCAGCATATAGCTCTGGAGATCGCTCCGTGTTATTCAACTGAGCACCTTGACTGATAGCTCCTTGTGCAAGAATCACTATCAGAAATATAAGCGCCTGGCGTTTGAATTCCATGAAAACCCGTCCCCTCTCTGGCCGGGTCACTCAAATTACTTCCTGTAACTATAACAGAGGCTCGATGAACACCGCAAACCAACCGAAAGGGCAATAGTATCCTATTTTGTGTCCATTGATAGAAACGTTGGCCTGAATCTTTGTAGCGTCCCCGTCTCGGCTCTTGAGCTGGGTTCTGCACGGCGGAGGCGGGCGTTACAAATTGGCTTAACCAACTGCAACACAAAATGAGAGAACTTCGAAAGGTCAGTTTATGATCTTCAAAGGTGGAATGGATTTGCTAAGGATTCGACCAATCCCTTTCTCATCCCTGTATTGAAGGTAGATGAACAGGCCAACGCGATAGGTTCCGGGACCGAGTGAAGATAGAATCAGCTCACTATCGCGAAAAGAGCGTCCTGCGGAAGCATCATAGACTCTTGCTACCGGAGCAGATAAAGCACCGCCATCGACTGTAATAGTGAGTTTTGCAAAGGCCGGCTTACGGTTTTTTCGTTTGGAATCAAAGAGATTGTGTCCCAGATGAATATCCCAGGAAGCATAAAGAGCATTTGAAGCAAGGCGGGCCGAAAACGAGGAGATTTCGACATTGTTGTTGGAAAGCTTTTGAGCGCCTCTGTAAATATCGTAATTCCGCGGAGGATTCGATGTGTCCCGAGCCGTCTGGGTTTTGCGGAATGTCCATACTGTCGGCAAAGTCGACTTCAGCCGTAACAAACGTCTTTGGTCGTAATCGGAAATCCAGATCGTACGGCCATCAAAAGCGATACCGCTCGGGGATCGGATGGGGATTTCAAAAGATTCGATGGTCCTGACGCTCACTCCGTTTACATCCAGCACCAGGATTTTCTTCGTGCGGTCATCCAGAAACCATAAATTGGAACCGTCCCAAGCGAGACCACGACAGTTAGAGGAAGGCAAAACCATCTTGTTCACTGGCTTGAAATTCTCGTCCAGTCTGTAAAGAAACGCGCGTTCTCCCAAATTGTCATTTCGTTGAGCAGCCCAATAACCTGTCCCATCCCAGGCCAGGCCGCCGATTGTTTCGGACACTGAATATTCACGAACGATATTCAAGGTGGCTGCATCGTGTGACGTGAATTGATGCTTCTTAAACGAATGGAACAATCCTGAATCTCTGTATCCAACGAACTGCTTACCATTCCATGTTAGTGGAGACATAGCGCCAACTCTTTGCTGTCGCACCATGTATTGATCCCCCGCACGCGATATGCGTATGAACGATCCAGCTCTCTTATTTCCTACAATGAATTCATTTTCATTCCAGCTAAGGCCTGAAGGTTGTGTCGCCAGATCGATCGAAAGATCGAATTCTGCAAGATCGGATGGAAGAGCTTTGACCGCTTTTGGTTCGGAACCCGAATCTCCCTGGAGCACCCATCCGATCTCCGGCAGATAGTAAATGGTCATGAACACAACCATTGCAATTAAAATGATTAAAATTGGACTTTTGAAAGAATGTTTGACCGGCCCGGGCTGTCGAGAAACAGAATGGATCGGTTGCGCAGGTTTTGTATAAAAAATCAGTCCGCAGACATTGCAAGATACTGCTCGTCTTTCTACTCGATTGCCGCATTCCGGACACTTTTTCTGCGAATGATCTGCTTCTTCCGTTGTGTCGGCTCTTTTGGAATCGGTAGGAATATTTCTTAGATCCGGTTCGGAAACAGGCTGCGGTTTAGGTTCCGGCACCCCTGCGGCAAGCGTTGTTCGAAAAATGACTCCACAAGAGGGACAAAACTTAGAGTCAGCTTCGGCTTCTTTTCCACATTCTGGACAGATGTTCATGGATCACGGTTTCAAGGGCAGATCCACGCTAACGCTGGTGCTGAGTCCTTCTGCGTCCGTCACACGGAGACGCAATTGGATGAAAAGAGTGCCTTCTGCGTGCAACGTGGAGGGAATGGGAAGAGTTCCTGTAGCGCCGCGACGACCACCCATTGCAGGATGTGTATGTTCGTTATGATGCAGTTTGGCGCTCCAAAACATGTTCTCCGGAGGAATGACTCCATCTTCCGGATCCAGTCCTTTTCCTGAGAAATGTACGTCTTCACCCAGATGCACTACGGTGCCGTTTGCGGGAGTCAAAATCGTTGCTACAGGAGCCTCGTTGCCCACGGATACTTTCAATGGTTTTGAGAATCCGATTCCTCCTTTCGAATCTCGAACGGTCAAAACCGCATAATAAATGCCTTTTTTGGAATAGGTGTGCAAAAAGGTCGGCGTGTTCCCTTTTTGGCCATCACCCAGATCCCATTCGTAACTGACCGGGTCGCCATCCGGATCAGTCGTACCGTTGGCATTGAATCTGACAACCAGTGGAACCGGGCCCGAACGTTTCGATGCACCGGATTCAACAACCGGAGGCCGGTTCCGGCCTCCGACAAATTTTACTTTCCTCACTTCGCCGCTGCTCATGTTGAGGTAGAGAAAGGATCCATCCGGCGCTTGCAGCATATGAACAGGATTTGTAAGATTTGTGGCCAGTTCCAAGGTGCTTTGCGGAATTCCATTGCCATCGAACTTTATCATCCGGATAAATCTTCTGCCGTAATCGGTAAAGAACAATCGGTTCTGGTACTTCGATGGAAATTTTTTACCTGTGTAGAAATCACCGATGATAACTGCCGCGCCGCCCAGGTCATGGTCATAGCTGTAAACAGGATCTTCATATGTTGGGTTGCCTGCGGGGCCTTCCACAACGGGCCATCCGAAATTTGCACCCGATCTGCAAACGTTGATCTCCTCATAATTGTCCCCCCCGACATCCCCTACGATAATCAACCCGGAACCCGGATCAATCGCAAAACGCCATGGATTGCGCAAACCGTAACAAAAAATTTCGGAACGCCGGTTCGACTGACCAAAGAATGGATTATCGGAGGGAGGTGTGCCGTCAGGATTCAAGCGCAGGATCTTGCCATTCAAACTGTTAAGGTCCTGTGCATTGCCGGAGTTCAGACCACCATCACCAGTTGAAATGTACAGTTTGCCATCCGCCCCGAATTTGAGGCATCCGCCGTTGTGAATTCCTGTATCCGAATGAATCCCGGATAACAGCGTAACGCGGCTTGAAGGGATGGCGATATCGCCATTCGCAGTATATCTCTCCACAACATTTTCTGGATCCGTACTGCCGGTTGTGCGATAGACGTAAACATGATGATTCGTTCGGAAATCGGGATCGAAAGTGAATCCAAGCAAACCACGTTCATACAGGCTATTCACGCTGACTTTTAAAAAAGGCTGCGACAGAAGTTGACCGTTCTTAAAGATACGAATCCGTCCGTCCTTTTCCAGAATGAAGAGCCTTCCATCCGGCGCATACTGCGCCGCTACGGGATTACGCAGACCGTAGACCAACAGATCTTCCTGAAAACCCAAGGGTAGCTGCGTTGCAGAAATCAATGGAAGAATGAATACGAACAGCAGGATTCGTCTCAACATGCGATTCTAGTATAGCAAGAAGATAAAAGTTAAAGGTTAAAGGTTAAAGGTGTTTGCAATGCTGCCCGTCTTAACTTTTAACGTTTATCTTTGAGCCACCGGGAAGCAAAATCGACAGCTTGCTCACGAGTCCGCAATTGACCGCTCAGTTGCGCTTCTCGAACTTCTTTTAAGACCTGGCCCATCATAGGTCCTGGCTTCATTTGGAACAGAACCATCAAATCGCGCCCCTTGATCAGCTCGGGTGTATTTACGGCAGGATAATATTGTTCACGGTAGTAGCGGAATAGATCGGCCATCAGGCTCCGGTACTCATCGGTTCTGGATGTATCTACGAGCGGACCTCGTGCTGAACTCATATCGCCATAGGCAATCAAGATGATGCCGATCGCTTCCTGGCCGGCCACACGAAAGAAGCGATAGTAATCGCGATCCTCCAGATTAAACAGGTTCAGCGGGCGCAAATGATGCTCCACCATCATCGCAATGATTTGCGTATCTTTACGCGAAAATTTCAAGCGGTCCAACAACTTCTGGGTCATGTCCGCTCCCACATGATCATGGCCATGAAAACGCCATCGGCCGGGCTCCATCAGTTCCTGTGTTGCAGGCTTACCGATGTCATGTAAAAGCAATGCCCATTTTAACAGCTGCGTGCGTTGCAGTGTTCCGGGTGAACTGTGGAGATACTCTTTCAAAAAGTTGGCATGCTCCGGAAAGAACTCATCGATGCGAAGAAGAAGATCTTCAAAATATACCATCGCGTCGACCGTGTGTTGCCAAACATCCAGGTGATGATATCCACCCTGTTCACATCCCTGCATCGGTTTCATTTCCGGTAATAGAGAAGCAAACAGCGTGGACTTTCCCAACGTGTGCAAGGTCCTGGCAGAATCCGGCTGAGATAAGATCCGATCCAGTTCCTCTGTGATCCGCTCAGATGCAACCTTCCGGATCATGCCGTGATGCTGTTCGATCTGCTCTAACACATTCCGGTCTATCTCAAAATGAAGCTCCGCCTGAATTCGAAAAGCACGTAGCATTCTGAGCGGATCTTCCTGCAAACTTTCAGCCGATACAACGCGAATCACCTTCTGTTGTAAATCCTTCAGCCCGGAATATGGATCGATTAGTCTTTCAACGTTTTGCTCCGGATAAAAATCTTCCCATAACACAGCCATCGCGTTGATCGTGAAATCCCGCTTGTACAAATCCCCTTCAATCGTGTGATTGCGGAATCCGCTGAAATCCCAATTTCCACCGCCGCACACCACACGGGCAACTTGGCGTTCTTTATCCAGCACAAAATAAGGAGCCTGTATCTTGTTTGCGAAAAGCTGCGCTACTGCAAAAACTCGTTCCGGCAACACAACATCGACATCGCGGAAAGTACGTTTCAGCAGAAGATCACGAATCGTGCCGCCACATAGATAAGCCGGCACACGCAGATCACGCACCACTTCATCGAAAGATTTGAAGAAAGGCTCCGACAACACGGCAAATCTAGGAACGGCGGTGCCAGGATATCAACTGCTGGATTTCATGCGCATCACTGCCGGATGTTTCGGCCAGCTCAAACTGGATTGCCAGCTCATGGAGGATCTGAATCGCTTCCTGTTCCTGCTGAAGTGTGGGAAATTCACGCGACGCTTCCTGAAAATAAGGATAAATCACTTCCAAACCGTCCATTCCCATTTCTTTTAAGTCCCCGACCATTTGACGAACGTCCAGACCATCTTTCAGGTAATAACCGGGATGTGCAAGAACTCCGATACCACCGGATTTATGAATGATGTTCAACATGGTTTCGGCTGTGGGCTTTTCTATCACAGCATCGACATGAATATTTTGCTTCATCCATTGCTGAGCTTTTTTATAACGATCCGCGGGATGAAATTCATCAAATAATCCAGCATCAATCATCGCATGAATCAAATGAGGATTCATGAATGTTTGGCAGTTCGCACAGATTTTTTCAAGATCGACGATCTTTTTCCCATAATACTGGTTGATCGCATCTGCTTGCTCGTAGGCCCGTTTTTTACGGGCTGCCTGAATACCAACCAGGTGGTGATTCAGAGCTGAATTCTGAACATCCAGATTCAATCCGAGCATATGAATTTCAAGATTTCCATAGGTGCAATCGAGTTCAGCGCCGGGAATCACATTCAATGATGTGCCCCGGGCAACGTCGAACACTTCGGGATAAGCCCCGATCGAATCGTGATCAGTGATCGAAATCTCATCAAGCCGGAGTTCAAGACACGCCCGAACGAGCTCCACCGGACTCGGTGTACCGTCCGAGAGATACGTGTGCATGTGGAAATCTTTTTTCATAGATGTAAGAAATCGGTAATGATAGCACGACTCAAAGAAAGTGCAAGAATTTGATTTTAACCACGGAGACACGGAGGACACGGAGAAAAGAGAAGATATCCTCTTCTAACTCTGTGATCTCCGTGACTCCGTGGTAATTAGAACGCCTGGCCGAGGGCGAAGTGCAGAACGCCGCGGGGTTCGTCATCTTCCGGACTTATGTTGATGCCGTAGTCCAGGCGGGCAATTCCAAATGGGGAGTTCACACGCAAACCCAGGCCAACAGAGTGGCGTATATCGAGAGGATTGAAGTCCCCCAATCCGCTGTACACATTTCCGCCATCATAAAAAACGGCTCCGCCAAACCATTTCCAGATTGGAAAACGGAACTCTTGATTCAGGATGAACAGAGCTTCCCCCCTACCGGAGTACCATCTTCAAACTTCGGTCCGACTTCATCTCTCTTAAATCCACGAAGGGTAAAACTACCACCCGCAAAAAATCTTTCCGTTACAACTCGCGGCGGCAGATCGGAGGCTAAACCTATTCGTACGGCTGAAGCCCAGAGAAAGTTTTTATAAGGGATAAAGCGTAAATATTGATTGTAGCTTTTCACATATGATACATCGCCCAACCAGCCGGGAGCCACCTGCGCATCGATGGAGAAGAATGTGCCTCGCTTTGTATTGAATGGATCATCTCTGCTGTCTCTCAGCAAAGTTCCGATCAACCGGGAGACCTTCAGGCCATCCACGGCTTCGATGTTCGAATCCTCCAGCGGAGTGAGAGTCAAGTATTCGAACTGAAAGCCGGGAATCAAGAGAAAATCGTTTCCCAGATTGAACTGTCGTTGCAAGGTCAGGTCATATTTTTCGCCTTCGAATTGATCGTTGTCCAGAAGCACCAAAAGATTGCCCCGTTCGTACGAAGTGGAAATCAGAGTCTTCCAGCGCAACCCGGAAAGAGTCGGGGAATGATACACGAGTCGATACAACTGATCCTGTTGATGGATGCGCGTGTATAACGAAACAGACTGACCGGTTCCAAAAAGATTGAGATCGGTAATCTGAACTTCTCCCCCTAGATCCGTTTCCGTATCATAGCGGAGACCATATGTGAGCTCATAGTGGTTCCGTTCAATCACTTCGATCACAACACGGTAACGGTTCGGGTCTTCCTCCGTAGGAATATCGCGGATCGTGACTTGATGAAAAATGCGAAGATCGGTAAGGTTCTTTTGCGCATTAGCTATTTTGTCCTGATTCAGAATCTCACCTTCTTTCATCTGCACTCTCTTGCGGATTAACCCGGGGTTCGTTAAGCGTGCTCCTTCGATTTCAATAGAATCGATCGTTGCAACCTCTCCTGTTTTCAGATCGTAGCGCAGGATCAAACCTGCATCGGTTTTCTCAACGCTACTTTCTACCTGAACCTTCTTGTAGCCAAGCCTTTCGTAGAAATCACCGATTGTCACCTCATCTTCCAGGAGCGCACCCGCATCATGAACCATCCCTATTTTCAGTTTCAAACGTTTGAACAGATCTTCGGGGAGCTGCTGATTTTTTGAAACAGAAATGTGAACGATCTTGCTCACTTCCCCTTCCAGAACTTTGATTTCTTTGATCGCCAATTCCGGTGAGAGTTGCAATTTTCCCGATTCCACAGACGCATCAAGAAAACCACGCCGCACGTAAAGCGCCACAATTTTTCTTTCGATGGAACGAAAATTATGAATTGCATCGCTGATCATTTCCTCACGGTCCGGATATAGCTCATGAAGATCTTCTTCCAGTTCCTCTGCCGGATATAGTTCCGCCTGCAAGAACTTGATCTGCGTCTCCTTATACAGCTCACCGGGTTGCACAACAAACCGGTGAAGAATGATGCCATTCTGATTCGAAACCTCCTTTCGAACTTCCGCTTTGTGATAGCCCTTTTTCCACAGATCCTTCAGAAGATTTTCGCGAATGATTTCGCTTACCCCTTCAGGTGAGAAGCCCTCCCTCCAGAAACGGCGATACTGATCCATCTGACCGGACGAAACTTCATAGCCCTGAACAGTCATCTCTCGGCGCTCTTTTCCGAAAATCTTTATTTTGAGTCCCACTTGATTCGATCCAAGCGCCATTTCATCCGATTGCGTTAAGGAAAATAAAATACCGCGCTCTTGCAGTGTTTCTTCCAATTTTTCCAGTTCATCTTGAACGGCCCAGAAATCGTATTCGTCGCCTTCTTCCAATCCCAGTTCAGACAGGATTTCCTCGTTTGATAGCAATGAATCATTTTCGATTTCAATCTTTTGTATGCTTGTTTTACGGCTTCTGGGAGGACTTAAAGTCCCTGTGGAGATACCTTCACCAAAGCGAATCAGATGTCTTATATTGGCTGTGTATGACTCCTCCTGATCCACGAAACGGAATGAAAGATTCTTTGGCGCTTTGTAATTCGCGATCCAGGTCTGGTCTTGAGCATCCGTAAAGGAGATCGAATAAAGAAGGCTCAAATCGGATGTAAAATCTTTTCCCAGTACGAGCTTTGCTCCGGGATCTTCTTCGGAAGAGATCATCTCAGGTTCGATTTCAACACGATCCAACCCGACCCCCTTTGCCAGTTCGCGCGTTAGACCAGAAAAGACCTGACCGGCCGCGAAGGATGCAAGCTGTTGCGTGAAAAATCGAGAACCTGCTGTGCCGAGTTGTTCATCCGCGCGACCTGTCAATAAAAGAAAATAGATTTGATTTGAAGCCAGTGGAGGAAATGAAAAGGGGTCCCTTCGATCCAGATTATGCAGCTCACCGGAAAGAGGAATCGTAATCTCATAGTCTTGCCGGGTCTCGGCATCGGTTGCAATTGTAAATAGCTCTACATCAAATGTAGGATTGAATCTTCGCTGACCGTAAAAATCGACGAGACCACGCCGGACCTCAAATCGATTTCCTTCAAAATAGATTTCGCTTCGCTCCCTGACTCGAATACGTCCAAAGAGGCGAGGTTCTTCTAAAAGTCCACGGACCTGGAGGTTCGCTCCCGCTTGAATTTTTCCCATATTGTTCCGCATTTGAAAATCTTCCAAAGTTTCAACGGCAACATCCAGTCGAATTCGGCCCTGTGCGGACGTTCTGGTGGAAAGAGCGGTCTTTTCGGATAGCAGTGAATTGACCAATCTGTCGCGCGGATCAATATCCTCTTTATAGGTAGAACGGATAACCTGCACTTTCCCTGATACGAGGAAATCAGTTCCCTGATTGACCATCGTAAGATCGGCATTCAACTGACTGCGAAGTGATTCAGGATAATCCATTCCAACACCACGCGCAGCCACTCGAAGATCGACCGTCTTCGGTTTCCAATTTTCCAGCTTAATCTCGCCACTCCCTTCAACGGTTCCACCCCCCATTCGCGCGGTTAAAGTCTCGATCCGAATTCCATTTTTATGTACAGGGGCGCGCAATTGAATCTGCTCCAGTAAAATCGGCGACTCAAATTTTCGGAACATCCCGTTTTCAACCTGGATCTCGCCTTGCATATCAGGATTCTTCATCGTTCCGGCGATTCGAACATCAGCGATCAACTTTCCTTCGGCGGCCGTGTTCGTCATGAAACCGGAAAGCAGAGAAAGATCCATCTCGTTGTGAACGACCCCCTCCACCGCGCCTGTGCGGAAATTGATCTGCCCCTGTGCTTGTGCATCAAGAATCTCACCCGATTTAAAGCGGACTGTGTTCAAGATCATCCTTGCCGAAGTCATTTCCAATTCCAGAGGTTCCGGAGCTTCGATCGCATGGCCGGAAACTACGAGTTGACTTGGAACGATTTTGAAGAACCCGCTCCAGCTTTCCAGGTTTCGGCCAATACCGTGAGCATCCATATCAATCGATACGTAGCCGTGAACATCCGCTTCCGTCGCCAGCGTATCCACCGAAAAATTGTCCAGCGTTAAATGAACAAATCCGGCCCTGTTTGCCAGCGGAACTCTGCCATCGACAGTCAACGATGACCCATTTAGATTTCCTGTGCCGCGCAAAACAACTTCTTCTCCTCTGAATTCAGCCACCATGTTTCCTTTTGTCAATTCGAACGGTGGATCCGGGTACCGTACAGAAAAATTCTCCGCCGAGGCACGTCCTGAATAATCCGGCTTGTCGAATGTACCACCGAGATGCGCATCAATCGTCACAGGCCCATCTGCCAGCATGGTTGGCTGAAAGAGTGAAAGAAATTTCATGTCGGTTTGACCGGCAATCTCGAGATTCATTTCGCCAGGCCGAAAAACAGGAATGGTGCCTTGCGCTTGCACGGTTCCATGGGAAGTAAGTGCGTCCACATCGAGCGTTGCGGTGTGATCGCTCAGATCCGCGGTGGCATTCTCTATAACCGCGTTAAACTCTCGATACTTCAAATTTGCCTGTTCCAATGTAACGTGGGCTTCAGAATCCTTCCATCTCCGGACGTTACCCGAAGCATCGAAAGTTGCTGTGAAAGTGCCCTCTGCTTCCTGCGCATTTGCAGGCAAGAAAGGACGCACCATTGCAAGATCGAGTTGGTCGGAATGACCCTGTAATTCAAAATTGCGGTTCGCAAAATGATAAGAACCGCGAGCAGCGGTGGAGTAGGAAGGGATTTGCGCATCTGCATTCAAAACCCGGCCGTCGCTATTGAGATCCACAACGGCTTCACCAATCTCCGTGCCGTGTATGCTAAGTTCTGTTCCGCGAACAGTGGCCGCCACCACCGGGCTGGCGATATTTCCAGAAGCTTTTCCCTCAAACGTTAGATTCCCCTGCAAATTGGCTGGATAAAGTCGCTCAAGCGCTTTCGCATCAGCCTGGCCTCGAAAGTTAGCCTGAAGCTGCTTCGCTGCCATCCGGTATGAGCCTGTAGAAACGAGCTGGACTTCCGGTGCGGTCCCTTTCAAGTTCCATTCAATTTGCAGATTTTTGTATGGGCCCTGAATGCGTGACCGAATGAAGTAAGAACCGGGCACCTTTCGCAACTCCGGTGTGAGAAATGCAAGGGAAGCAGGGTTCTTAACGTTGGCGTTCACATCCAATTTCATTTGCGATTGCGAAAGCTGACCTTCGAAAGTTGTCTCCGTGGTGCCAGTGGTTAGATTGCTGCGCGAAAGTTGGATCGTGCCATTTTCAAGTTCCCCTGCAATTTTTCCAGTCAGTGGAATACCTCTGGTTTGAATGGAATCCAAACGGACTTCAAACGAACCGGTTCCCTGCCAGAAATTTTTCCCGCCTTTAAACTCAAAGGTCCCTTCGGTGATGGATGCGATTTCTGGTACTTCCGGTTCCATTCGGCGAGCCAGTGAAGCAGGGGCGGATTCCCATTGCACTTTATAACTCAATGGATCTGTGACGCTCGCTGAGTCAAACCTGTAAGTTCCACGGACTGGAAATGCGGATTCATGAAATGCGGATAGCCGGCTGCTCTGTGCCTTTCCTTCAACAGCATAGGCGCCCGTCGTTCCGGTCACCTGCCCTTCAGCTATGAATTCCCCCTTCAAAGGAGGAATGTTCGAAACGACTTTTTCGATCGAGGAAGCGTTTCCTTTTGCAATATAGTGAAACAAATAATGCGGATCGGACAGATTCTTCAGCTCACCGGACCCTTCGATTGCGATTGTGTCAAATTTCGCATTCAACTTGCTAACCAGTAGATTGTTGTCTTTCACCCGTGCAACCAGGTCGATGTTGTTCAGCGGAAATCGCTCATAACGAAGTGCTCCCCCTTTCAGGTCGATTTGCCGGATTTCAAAAGTCCTCGCGTTTTTCGATTCCGGTTGCTTGCGTTGTAAATGCGGTAAATTCTCCGGATTCACATCAGGCATATTCAGAACAATACTCGTAACAAGAAAATGATCTCCACGAAAAGAGGTATAAGGAATTTCCGCTTCCAGCGACTTTGTTTGAAAGAAAAGCTCGTTGCTTGTTTTGCCTCCGTAAATACGAACATTATTCATACGTATGATGAGAAGGTTCTTTTCGAACTCGTAACTGAATTCGGACGCTTCTAAACGAAGACCATATTGTTCTTTCAGATAGGTGATGAAATAATTCCCTACCTTTTTCTTGGTGGATGGCAGGTTGATCAGTACAAGACCCGCAATGAAAAGAAGCGCGAGACACAGAATTGTAATTGCTGTTACTTTAAGAGCCTTTTTCAAAGGGGACACCCCTCTCGAAATTAACCTGCGTATTCAGCGAAACCTGTCACTCCTGAACCAGAAACCGTGTCGCTGTCCTTGCGACATTATAGAGGCTGTGCGGTAATGCTCGTACACTAGTTTCGGTGCGTATCCATTGGGAGCCCCAGAAACAGCACGTTGCGGTTGTTGTCGGACATATATTCAACAGAACATGTAAGGTCAATGTCGGTGAGTTGATGTCCGACCATGGCGGTGGAGGACACTATGGAGCAGGGACCGCACTTTTATGGGAAGAATCCGCCGAACAATCGATCAACGAAATCATCAACAGGCTGCAATCCTAGTCATGAGGCACTGAACAAAAAAATACCCCGGATATTGGCAGCTCAGATCCGGGGTATCTCTCCTGCATCAAAGCCGACAAAAACAGGAGGTTGTGACTATCAAAGGAGGTATCGTTAAATATTTTTTGCTAACCACCATTGGTCGGCGAAGATACTTCACGGTACTACTATATATAGTACGATCTCATTTAAAATGCAATACACCGAAGACTCCATCTGGCGCAAGGATATCCGCATACTGCAACCGCAGGGATGGTTATCGATTTGCATTGGACGCGGTTTTACTTGCACACTTTGTGAAAACCGGACCTACCGAAAGGATTCTGGAAATAGGTGCCGGGAGCGGAGTCGTTACGATCCTCGTTGCCGCTTTGAACAGCTATCATTCCGTAGACGCTGTAGAAATTCAAAGCGAACTTGCCGAGGTCTGCCGAAAGAATTTTGAAAGCAACAACGTGCCAAACGCAACCGTGCACCAGGCGGATATCAGGAAAGCTTCCTCTCTTTTTCCCCGCGAAAGCTTTGATCTTATTTACTGCAACCCTCCTTACAGAAAGGCCGGGGCCGGACGACTTAAATCCGTCGATTCAAAAAGCGATTGCGCGCCATGAAATCAAAATGAGATTGCAGGATGTTTTCGAATTCGCGGATCAATACTTAAAACCAGCAGGACGTCTCAGCTTGATTCTTCCGGAATTTCGTGAATCCGATTTTCATACTCTCATCGGTGCAATACAAATTCCACAACCACGAATGGAAATACGTTCATTCGTTTGAAGAGGAATCGCCCTGCATTCTTTCTCGCAACGATTGGAAAAAATCCGAACTCTTTTCTCCAGCATCCACCTCTGGTTATTTACAACAAGCCCGGCGAAATACACGGATCAAATGAAGCAACTCCTTGGACTGTCAGCAGCGGCAGGGATGACGCCACGCGTCGCCTTGTGTCAGGGCCGAGCGTTGCGGGCGCGATAAATCTGCGCCCCTACTTGGCGTTTTGGCGGTTGCGCGATGAATCGCTCCTACAAGTCGTGATACCATTAGCGGTTTGTCATGTGGCAAAATCTGCAGAACCTTTACAAATACAGAGTCCTGATCCGGAGCCTTGTCAGCCGGGAATTGAAAGCTCGATACAGGGGATCCATGCTCGGATTCTTCTGGTCTTTTTTCAATCCGCTCTTGCTTCTGATCGTCTACACGATCGTTTTCAATTACATTCTACCGAATCGAGCTCTGGAGACCCAGCCTTATGCACTCTTTCTATTTTGCGGACTCTTGCCCTGGACCTGGTTTTCATCCTCCCTATTGGAAGCGTCCAACGTGATTGCCAGCGGCGGGAATTTGATCAAGAAAATTATTTTCCCGGCGGAAGTGCTGCCCTTTGTATCTGTCATCGCAAATATGATTCATTTTCTTCTGGGTACGCCGATCTTGATTCTGTTCATGATCCTTTACAAGGTCCCATTCACGATTTACTTTTCTGTTCGTTCCCTCTCATCATTGTGATTCAGCTTGTGCTGACGCTCGGTTTTTCACTGCTTGTCTCGTCCTTGAGCGTTCACTTCCGGGATTTGAGGGACATCATTGCGAACCTGTTGACGCTCTGGTTTTTTTCAACCCCGATCATTTATCCTTTGACGTTTACGACTCAACAATCCGATCATTTTATCTCGCGCATTTTCAGTAAAGCTCTGTACGTGAACCCGCTTTCTTATGTGATGGACGGGTATCATCAAGCCATTTTTTATGGAAAAATGCCCGATTGGAGACATCTTGTTATTGTATTTGCGGGTAGTCTGGCGCTGTTCTTCTTTGGATACTTTGTGTTTGACAGGCTGCGGGATACGTTCGCCGAGGAAGTTTAAATGAATTCAATTGAGATCGAAAATGTGAGCAAGCTTTACAAGAAATTTGCTCACAAGCGGCAGTTTCAAACGTTGAAAAGCGCCCTGCTCAAAGGCAATTTCTTTAATGCAGTGAATCCTCGCGAAGCGTATTCTGCTCTAAAAAATGTGAACTGCACTGTCCCGCAGGGGCGAATGTTCGGAATCATTGGCAGCAATGGTTCGGGCAAAAGCACTCTATTGAAGCTGATCGCCGGAATTTCCAAACCCACTTATGGAAAAATCACAACGCACGGGAAGATTTCAGCTCTGATAGAGCTGGGAGCCGGTTTTCATCCGGAAATCAGCGGCCGTGAGAACATTTTCATCAACGGAATCATGCTGGGTCTTTCGCGCAAATCGATCTCCGATAAGTTTGACGACATTGTAAAATTTGCCGAACTTGAAGATTACATTGATCAACCTGTAAAAACTTACTCCTCCGGCATGTTCATGCGACTTGGTTTTGCGGTTGCAGTGAATGTGGATCCGGATATTCTGCTTGTCGATGAAGTTCTGGCGGTCGGGGATGAAGCTTTTGCGCACAAGTGTCTGGACAAGATCAACGATTTCAGGCGCCGGAATAAAACGATCGTGCTGGTTACGCATTCGATGTCGATGGTCAAGGAACTTTGTGACTCCGCGATGTGGTTAAAAAAGGGTGAAGTCATGAAAATTGGGGATCCTCGAATGGTATGCGGCGCTTACCTGATGGATGTCGAAAGCAAAGAGGAAAAGGATCTGCAGGCTGAATACGAGAAAATAGCCGAGGACATGGCGAGCGGACAGCAGGAGGCCGGCGTTCAGCAATCCAGATGGGGTGGCGGTGAAATTCAAATCACCAAGGTA
>CAVYSN010000013.1:0-165189 GCA_963771165.1 uncultured bacterium
GAACGGTGGAAGCATTATTTTGAACAGGAAGCTTGCTAGTAGGTGTGCTTTCTTTTTGAAGATTTGCTGCCTTTTCCAATTTAAATGTTGGATCAATTTCTTTTGCCAAATTGGTTAGCACTTCATTTAATGGCTTGCCATGTAAAGCTTCGTGTACAGCTCGAAGCTGAGGTTGGGTTGCTTCTAACCTTTTATTTGCAAGGGATCGAACCGTTTCTAATTTCGATTCCACTGTATCTTTTCCATCTGTCATAAAACTTTTTAGATCTGAAACGATTTCCTTTGTCAGTGGAGATCCTTTTTCAAGTAGGGTTTTGACGGCTTGTTTGACCACTGCTGAATCTTTTTCTGATAGACCTAGACTGGCTAGTACCTTATTTTCACTAGATACGTTTTTACTAGACTCAGTGGCAATGGTTTTCACATGGACATGTCCGTCACTTTGGCCGTTGACCTGCACGGTGATTCGTCCTTGATCGGCAGGGACTCCATCAGCAAATTTCACCGCAACGTCTTTTCCCCGGATTTGTAAAATCGCTTCGCGGTTATTCACTTTTTCTTTAATCGATGCGCTATACACTTCACCCTGCTTTAATTCAAGAGGGGCCTCAGGTGCTATCGTTTTTTGATGAATTATTTGACCTTTTACTTGCATCATTTCCACTCCCGTACCATTTACATTCTCTGCCCTTTATATCGGCTGTTTTTTGAAAAGATTAAATGGGATTTTATAGCTAAAAATGGAATGGAAGCATCAAAAGGGTCTAACCCTATATAAGCGGTCAGACCCGAAGGAACTCAAACTATGACACTCTTCTTTTCAAACGTATAATCACATAAATCAAAATACCAATAATAATTGTAAGCACACCGAGTGCGATGAGATACCAATTCGTCCAATTTTTTTCAAGTTCAACTGCCTGTTTATTGAGAACTTCCTCTTTTTGTTCAATCGTAAATTCCTCGACCCATTTCCACTCTTTTTCACCAGTTTTGGCTTGCATCTCTAACACATATTCTCCTTTTTCAAGCTCTTGATTTTCCCAATCAATCACAAAATCCATGGTAGAGTTCGGAGCCATACTCATATTCTCTTTGTAACTTTCATGCAAAACTTCTGTATCGCCTTTTTTAAAAACAGAAGCTTGCACATTTAGATTTTGGATGATGACAGGCTCGCTATTTTGAATAGTAGCTACTACAGCTGTTCGGTAATTGACGAGTTGGGGTTTAATATTTTTTAATTGAAGATCCGGATAGACCTCGTGATCGTTTTCTGATAGTTGGACTCCAATAACATAGGCATATTTATTTTGAATGTTGACTGCCTGTGATGATTCGTCTTCTTCGTTTGCTTTTTCAAAGTGAAGCCCACCTAAGATCGTGCCATCAAATTCATCGTCTGGCATTCCAATCGTTGCTGTTATCGTTTTGGAACGATAGGCTGGTATGGTTATTTTCTGATCACTAACCGTAACGATTGTATTTAAAGGAATTTTTAGACTAGGATCAATCTTTGCTTCGGGTTCATAGACGATGAGACCATTTTGGTTTGTCGTGGCGTTATGAACAGATATGTTAATCGTTATTTCTTTATCACTGCTATTATAGAGTATCGTTTCAATTTCCTGTTTTTGCTTTGGCTTCATTCGTAAATCAAAGTATGATTTCTTTGTATCTATTTGGTTTTCCGGAATGATGGCCTTTACCGAAAATTCAACATCCCCTTCTTGGGCATAGCCCGATATGCGGTAAAGTGAATCCTAGTATGAGAAAAAAGGATAATAACAAGATTATTCGTCTTTTCATGATTTAACACCTTCTTCTGTGATTCCATAGATTGCTAGAAAAAGCCTTGAATGTAAAGATTCAAGGCAATTCGTTTTAGATTGGGGCATCCGTTAATGTCCATGTGATGGTTGCTTTATGTACTCCGGCAGTTGCCACACCTGCTGGAATATCTAACGTCACGTTATCATTTGTATCCACACCCGTTGTTGGAAACCAACGATTTAACCATGTACCCTTACCGGTTTCTGCCGGAGCCTGTAACCACTTCTACTGCTTCACCGTTTGTTTTAAGGACAACGGATGATACTGGTGTCGGTGGAGCTAATTCCGTTATTGGTGAGACGACTTCCCCATTATTTAAAGTAATCTTTGCACCGGAAAGAGTATCCTTCGTTCCATCGTTAAAAGAACTTGCTGCTGCGGTCACTTTCCAACCTGCACCTGTTCCTCGGTTATCTGTAATCTGAATAAATGGTTTTAATGATGTGGATTGATAAATTTTCTGTTCAGTAATTACTTTCTGTGTACCAAAATCAATCGAAGAAACATAATCAAGACTTAATGGTCCATTCTGATGAGTCGTATCATCAGGATCTGCTGGATCAAGATCTTTTGTTGGGTCATCTGGATCGAGTGGTGGCGTTTCATCGTTGTTCTCCTCAAACGTAATCGTTGCTTTAGAATTCCAGGTTTTATCTGCTGCAAGCCCCTCTACCTGAAATAACAAAAACACTAAACTTGCCATTAAAAAACTAATCAATACTTTGCTTTTCATTTCTTTCATCCCCTTCAAAACTTTTGACTCTATCGGCCATTTACTCAAGGAGCGTCCACTAATGTCCAGGTGACCTGTGTAGTATAAGTCTCTGCATAGACATCAGATGAATGTACATAAATAAATGGGCCTGTATTATCTAACCAATGAACCGGAATAATCGACGCACTACCAGTTTCCCCCTTATAAACCTCGACAGGTCCATTGGTTAGAGAATATTCATTTTTATGATCATCTATATAAATAAGGGCATTTGGGAGTGTATGTGATGGATTCTCAACAGATGTTAGTGGTTCTGTTGCCTCTGCTAACAATCTCCATGTACTTCCCTCTCCCCTTGTATCCCATACTTCAATGTTCCAATTTGAATCTTCCCTTTTGATATAGGTGGGCTTTGAACTGATCTCAGTTGTTTGAAAAGCCAATACTTCTGGAACATGATGAAATTTCAAAACTCGTTCTAACAACACAATTACTTTCGTTGATTCACTCTTGAATCCACTCTCATCTGACAGAAACACAGAAATTTCAGTTCCTGCTTCTTGCATCGGAATATCAACTGAAAATTGCCCTGATTCATCCGTATTGCCATAGTAGAATTCACCGTTAATCGCAACGGTTACTTTCTTATTCCATTCTCCTGTCCCTGACACCGTCGTATGATTGCTGTACACAGGACTTACCTCAGGTGCTGTAATGTAAATATACGGTATCGTTGCTTTTGCCGGTGTGGTATCACTTAATATCGAAAGGTCTATAAGTTGTTTCGTTGCCTCTCCATAGAATGTAAATTGCCCCACTTCTGATGTTGGGAAGGGTAAATCATCCATTGTGATTTCCACTGTAAATCTATAGATATTATTGGAAAGTAGATTAAGAGATAGTAGACTTTTAAACTCTAAAATGATCTGATTTCCATCTATTTCATTTTTTTCAAAATTCCCCACTTTTCTTATTACATCAAGCCCTAGAGCTGAAATTGCCGGGACATCATAGGTTGCCACAATCTCTCCGTTCATAGCTTTTATTATTTCTGGAGGCAATTGAAAAATCACCATCGTTGACCCAAGTAAGGAAACATCTAATACACCCCATCCAGAATAATTTAAGATGATTTTATGTCGTCCATCTGGAAGTTTGGAATGAGTAGCATCCATTTTTGTATCTGATAATAGTTTTAGATCAAGCAGACCCGCCGTTTGCATCATGTTCTGATCACTTTCGGGAGAATCGACCGCTTGGCTCTCAACCGCTTCAACATCGATAAGAGATCCAATCAGGACAAAAAATAATAGATTTACTATCAAAACCACCTTTATTTTTTGTCTCATTTCCCTCTCACCTCATGTTGATTTACTAGACTGTTATAATTTTCCTATGAGTATTTTACCATAATTTTCGGAATACTTGTATAGAACTTTTGAATATTTGAATAATCAAACTTAAGAAAATGTTAATTAAACTAAAAAAAGGATTTAACTCAAAAACAGAGTCAAATCCTGAATAATTCTCTAGAATCCTTAATGGGGTTCGGTTCAGATCATCCATTACAAGTTGACCGACTTCCGAAGCTTAACTTGAAATCTGTTAAGTAAGGCGGTTAAATCTCTTCTTTCTTTATCATTTAAAATAAATTGAATTCCGTACATATTATGTTCAAAGTCTACTTCTTTTTTCCAAGCAATGATTCCTGGTAACTCAAGTGGTTCTCCAAGAATGGTTATTGAGAATTTTAGAATTAAATCCTTTCGTATCGGAAGCTTGATATCTGTCTTTATTCTTAGCCCACCAGGACCCACATCAAGAATCTCTATTTTGGTAGAACCCAAGTTTACCTTTTTACCATTAAACATTGTAATCGTCATTTCGCCAGGCATAGGCGTTTTCAGATCGATTCTAAAGAAGTTTCTACGGTTTTCGTATTGGATTTCCATTTCTTTTGATAGGGATGATGGAATACAAACTTCTTTCTTAAGCATTTCGGTCATTCTCTCTACTGAAACGGGCTTACTGTATATATATCCTTGGATTTCATCTACATTGATGGACCTTAGGTACTTCAATTGCTCAATGGTTTCAACGCCCTCAACAACAGTGGAGATATTTAATTTTTGTGCTAGATGGATGATAGCTGAAACAATGTTCGATCCTTCTACATCATCCGGAATTCCTGCCACAAATGACCGATCAATTTTGATTGTATCTGCCTTCAAATTTTTCAGATAACTTAAAGAAGCATAGCCTGTTCCAAAGTCATCCAGTGCAATCGTAATCCCCATCGATTGTAATTCTGTTAATTTGTCCATGACAATACTTTCATTATTCAGTAATGCATTTTCGGTAATTTCGATTTCTAGCCATTTTGCTTCTAATTGAGTCTGCTGTAATACATCTTCGACCATTTCGA
Source organism: uncultured bacterium (assembly GCA_963771165.1). Lineage (GTDB taxonomy): Bacteria > Acidobacteriota > HRBIN11 > JAKEFK01 > JAKEFK01 > JAKEFK01. The sequence goes on from CAVYSN010000013.1 coordinate 4,974, forward strand.
TTAGATCTGTTTGTAAAAATTGCAGTGGCGAAAAATTCACTGACACTTTAACTGGCGGTAATCCTTGAAGTTGCCACGCTTTATTTTGCTGACACGCGGTCGTTAGTACCGTTTTTCCTAGGGAGGAGATAAAACCATTTTCTTCTGCTAAAGTAATGAACTCATCTGGTGACACAATTCCCCATTTTGGATGTTCCCAACGAACCAATGCTTCCGTTCCAATAATTTTATTCGTTTTCGTCTCAATTTTTGGCTGATATTCAACATAAAACTCCCCATTATTGACGGCCTTTTGTAAATCATTTTTTAAATGGAAGCGTTTGTAAGTTTCGATATTCATATTTTCTGAATAAATTTGGTACTTATTCCGTCCCTTGTCACTAGCTTGATTCACGGCAGCATAGGCATTCATAAACAGTTCTTGTGCTCTTTCTCCGCTTTCTGGGAAAAAGCTAATCCCAATATTAGCGGTTATAAATAATTCATATCCTTCTATTATAAAAGGTTGTTGGAATAAACGAAGAAGCTCTTTAGAAATGGAATGAATTTGTGCCTTCTCGATATTCGGGTATAAGATCATGAATTCGACACCTGCAAGGCGGGAAAGAATTCCTTTTGTACCAACAAACTGATTTAATCTTTGAACAACTAGTATTAATAACTTATCTCCAACGGAATGTCCCAAGGAATCATTCACAAATTTCAAGCCATGTAATTCGACCAACACTAAAGCGATTGAATGTTTTAATCTTCTTGCTTCATCAAGTTCATTGTTAAGGAGTATTTTAAACATTTTACTATTCGGCAATTTTGTTAAAGAGTCATAATTGGAAATTTCATGAATTTTTTTCTCTGCTATTTTATTTTCGGTTATATCCCTTGCATTAATCTTGATTGCCTTGACAGCAGGATCCTGAAGTAAGTTCGTAAAAATGACTTCAAAGTACAAACAATCTATATTTGTTCTAACCACACGAATTTCGGCCTTTTTCATTCTCTTTGGTTCCTTTAAAATGAATTCAAGCGCGTGACTTACTTTTCCAATATCCTCCTCATGAACGTGATTAAATATATTTTCTCCTATGATTTCCCTATCAGGCTGACTCAAAATACGTTTGACATTAGGAGTGGAGTATTGAATGACGCCTTTTACATCCATTAGTAAAATGACATCGTATGAATGTTCCACTAATGAACGAAACAGTCGCTCCCTTAGCAAGATGACTTCATTCGCCTTTTCCACTTCTTTTTCCATCCTTTTTCTATCGGTGATATCTGAACGAATCCCGACATATTGATAAGGATTTCCTTGATCGTCCAAAAAAGGCACAATTGTCGCTCCGCCCCACCAAATCGACCCATCTTTCGCTTTGTTACAAAGTTCACTTCTCCATACTTTTCCTTTTGTAATCGTAGCCCAAAGCTCCTCATAAACTTCCTTTGGATGGAAACCTGATCGCTTGCATCCAGGGTGAGCACTCCTGAAATTCTGCGTTCCACATTCACCGAATCGGTGGAATAAGGCTCTTCGGCGATTTCGCACAACACAAGCACAGGATGATCGCTGGACTGCAGCAAGGATAGGATTTTCCCTGCAACGCTGCGGTTCCAACGGCGAGCATAAATCACCACCACATCGCACGATTGGAGATCAGATGATATTTGAAGATCCGGCCGGTTCTGCATCAGCCGCTTCAATCGCCCTTGCGGTGGTTCCTCAAATGTAGAAAAAATCTTGATCATTAAAAACTACGCACGAAACAGATAAGGTTGATTAGCCGGCACGCTCCCCTACATTCAGACTGACTGCGACCGATTGGCCGCCCCGTAGGAGTCCGACATTCAACGTGCTCCCGATTTTGAATTCGCTCAGCCATTCGCTCAGAGTCTCCATTGAATTTACATTTTTTTCGTTCAGGCGCACCACCACATCGCCCAGAAGTAATCCTGCCGTTTCTGCCGGACTCCCTTTTTCGGTCCCCGTCACGAGCCATCCCCATTCCGTTCCGCTTTGCGCGCTCAACTTTTCGGGCAAGCGGACCGGTTGCATCATCAACCCCAGATAAGGCCTGCCGATGCTTCCATGAGTGGAAAACTTCTGCACCAGACGATCGATGACCGATGCGGGCACTGTCATTCCGAAATGCCGGGAAAATGCAGCCGTGTTCATCCCCGCGACCTTTCCATTCGCCAACACCAATGCGGAGCCCGAAAATCCTGGAAACGGAAAAATATCTGTCCGGATAAAACGATCAAACGTCCCACCACGCCAGTTTCTGTATGTCGTTTCCGATATTGAAAGCATGGTTAGTGCCGACAACACACGGCCTCCGCGAGCGCGGCCCAGTGAAATTGCGAGCTCTCCGGATTTCAATGGCTCATTCAGACTCTTTTCAACTTCAGGCGGTGACGGTTTGGTTTTGAGAATCGCTATATCGAGGGATGGCTCACGTCCTGCCAAAGTTGCAGTCAAGGTCTCGCCTTCACTTGTGATCACCTCGTATTGGCTGCCTCTGTGGAGCGAGTGTGCCGGAGCGATGATAAGATCCGTGCTCCATGCAATTCCCGATGCTGCAGTTCGCCTTCCGGAAATAGAAACAATCGACTTCGATACACGTGCAACGATTTCAGAAAATTCATGATTCAGTTGTTCGATGATCAGTTGTTCACCCATTTGTTTTACCTCTGCAATCATGATCGAGATTCCTGGTCCGTGGCGGTATCGGAAAATTGGCTAGGGAGGGTTCACCATGGGACCGAATACCTCTTGTCCCATCTGTTTACGCACAGACAAAAACAGCTCGTGATGAAAAAGCTTTCCGGCGAGAAAATGACAAAAACAGAAAGGGAATACTTTTCGCGAACGGTCAAGAAAAAGTTATTGGCTATGGCCGATCCTGACCTTCAGAGGCAAAGGCCTTACAGTGACGAGATAGAATTATTTGGTGTGTTTTGCGATGAGCTCACGAACGGCGGGTACGAGCTCTGTCGGGATTTCCATCGTGGTTTGATTGAGATCCTCATAAATGGCTTCATCTTCTGCTACAGCTTCTTCATCTGTCTGCTGGTAATGATCCAGTACACGACGTACGCGCTCTTCATCCCAACCAGGGGGGGAATTCTGTTTTTCTCATTATTAGTTTATTAGTTTCGATATTACGGGCATAACAAATTCACGTCCTCATGACGTGCTGATCAAGCGACAACATCCAGCACGGCTTCCGGATGTCTAGCCGCAACGTGGAGCAGCACGCGGGCAGGTCCTTGAGGCTTTCTTCGGCCTTGCTCCCAGTTCCGCAAAGTTCCGACACTGATTCCGATTAGCGCTGCAAATTTCTGTTGCGATAATCCATACTGTTTTCTGATTTTCCGGACATTCGGTTCCGGGAAACGATAGTTGCGTGAGGTCTTCCGTTCGCCGCGCAGAATGGCCCCCCCTTGTCGAACGCTTTCCAATAATTCGTTAAACAACTCTTTCTTCATTTAAATTCCTCCGCAACCAGCTTTCTCAGTATTCTAAGTTGAGCTGGTGTAAGATCAACCTGTTCATTCTTTGCATAAGCTGTCAGCATAAGTATTTTGTCATCCTTAACCACCCAGTAATAAATGATCCTTGCGCCGCCGCGCTTTCCTTTGCCTGCCATAGACCATCTTAACTTTCGCAGCCCTCCGCTTTGTGGGATCAAGGAACCGGCGTCAGGACGGGAAACCAGATGCAACTGAAGACCCCTGTATTCATCATCGGGTATTAGCTCCGTAATCTGCCTGGTAAAGATGGTAGTCTCCAAAATGACCACAGCTGTATTATACGTCATTGGCGTACAAGAGCAATGATGTATTATCCTTTGTTGTCACGGCGAAAAAAATGATGTCTTATGCTAAATTCAACCTAACGATCTATATCACCCATGGAATCTGAACGAGAAACTCGAAAACAGAGGATTGATCCTCTTCTAAAGGCAGCAGGCTGGAGGATTGTGCCCTTTCTTCCACTCTCCGTTGGGCAATAACGAGAATTGCGCCATCGAGGAATATCCTACCGACAATGGACCCTGCTGATTATGCTCTTGTGCGTCAACGGACAAATCGTCGGCGTTGTCGAAGCAAAGAAGCTCACACTCGGACCGCAGAACGTCCTCACGCAAGCAGAGCGCTATTCGCGCGGCGTGACTCACGAGCCCGTTACAACTTCGACGGCCATTATGTGCCGTTCCTTTACTCCACAAACGGAGAAGTGATCTGGTTCCACGATGTACGTCATCAACTCAGCCGGTCACGAAAGATCAGTCAGTTTCATACTCCCGCTGCTCTGCGTGAAATGTTGGAGCGCGACTTCGAAGCGGCGTGCAACTGGCTGGAAACTCATCCCAATGAGCATCCCCGCCTCCGCCCGTATCAGATTAGAAGCCAACAACGCAGATTGAAAAAGCGATCGCGTGATCGAAAACGACTGATGCTGGTCGCCATGGCCACAGGCACCGGCAAGACCTTCACTCTGGTAAATGAAGTCTATCGTTTGATGAAGTCGGGAGTCGGCCAACGGATTCTATTTCTTAGTGGATCGCCGCGCACTCGCAGCGCAGGCGGTCCGCGCCTTTGCATCGTTTGAGCCTGAGCCCGGTCTGAAGTTCGACAAGATCTATGAAGTCTATAGCCAGCGTTTTCAGCGTGAAGATTTTGACGAAGACGATAAGTTTGATCCGAAGGTGCTTCCATCTTCGTATCTGCTGGAGCCAAAGCAGGGAGATGCATTCGTCTACGTTTGCACCATCCAGCGAATGACCATCAATCTTTTCGGACGCGATGCGATCTTCAATATCGGGGACGAAGCAATCGATGACGATGCGGAGAAGCTGGACATTCCGATTCATGCCTTCGATGTAATCATCGCGGATGAATGCCATCGCGGATACTCTACCGGTGAGCTTTCCGTCTGGCGTAAAACGCTCGATCATTTTGACGCGATCAAAATCGGACTGACCGCCACGCCTGCTGCGCATACCAAGGCTTACTTCAAAGATGTGGTATTTCGTTACGAGTATCAGGAAGCTGTGCGGGAAGGCTATCTTGTGGATTACGATGTTGTGACCATCAAATCGGATGTGAGAATGAATGGCTCTGTTCTTAACCGAAGGGGAACAGGTCGGCGTCATTGATCCGGTGAGCGGAAAAGAGCAGCTCGATCAAGTCGAAGACGAACGACAATTCGAAACAACTGAAATAGAACAGAAGGTCACCGCTCCCGATTCCAATCGAAAGATTCTGGAAGAGATCAAGAGATACGCGCTTGAGCATCAGGAGCGTTACGGCCGTTTCCCAAAGACTTTGATCTTTGCGGTCAACGATCTTCCGCACACTTCTCATGCAGACAACCTTGTCGAAATTGCTCGCGACGTTTTTGGCCAGGGAGATTCGTTCGTCCAGAAGATCACCGGACGCGTGGATCGTCCGCTGCAGAGAATCCGTGAATTTCGGAATCGCCCCGAGCCTCACGTTGTAGTTTCGGTGGACATGCTGACCACCGGCGTGGATATTCCCGATCTCGAATACATCGTCTTCCTTCGTCCGGTGAAGTCGCGTATTCTCTTTGAGCAGATGCTTGGCCGCGGCACACGAAAGGGAGAGAAGTTTTCAGACAAGTCCCACTTCACGGTCTTCGACTGTTTTGATGGCACATTGCTTGAATACTTCCGGAAGGCGACAGCGATCACTGCTGAACCGCCTGAAAAAGAAGTCAGAACGATCCGAGCAGATCATCGAAGACATCTGGAACAATCAGGATCGTGATTACAACATTCGCTGTCTTGTCCGGCGACTTGCAGCGGATCGATAAAGAGATGTCCGGTGAAGCACGCGAGCTGTTTGCTGCCTACATTCCAAACGGCGATATGGCCAGCTACGCTGCCGAACTATCCGAACAAACTTCGAAACGACTTCACCGGCACAATGGGTCTGTTGCGCAAGCCGGAATTTCAAGACTTGCTCGCAAGCTACCCGCGCGCCCCGCGAACGTTCCTTGTTGCATACGAAGCCGTGGATGAAGTCAGTTCAAACTGGCTGGTGCGCGACCTGGACGGCAGGGAATACAAACCGGAAGACTATCTGGCTGCATTTGCGCGCTTCGTGAAAGAGAATCCCGCACAGGTGGAGGCGATTGAAATTCTGCTGGATCGTCCGCAACGATGGAGCACTCACGCTCTCGGTGAGCTTCGTCAAAAATTGAGCGCGACGAAGGAGCGGTTTACAGTTGATAATCTCCAGAAGGCACACAAAGTACGCTACGATAAGGCTCTTGTGGACATCATCTCAATGGTCAAGCATGCAGCGCGCGAGCAGGAGCCGCTTTACACAGCTTCGGAGCGAGTCCAGCGTCGCCTTTGAAAAGGTAACTGCGGGAAAGCAATTCACCGATGAGCAGAAGAAATGGCTGGACGGATTCGCGAACATCTGATCGCAAACCTATCGATCGACAAAGAAGACTTTGAATTGGTTCCCGTCTTCACCCGTTTCGGCGGCTGGGGAGCGCGCGAATCGAAGTTTTGATAACCAACTGGATAGCATTCTTCGAAATCTGAATGAGGCAATAGCAGCATGAGCGATATTGTTCAAAAGCTCTGGGGCTTCTGTCATGTGCTTCGCCATGACGGAATTGATTACGGCGATTACATTGAGCAGCTAACGTATCTGCTCTTTCTGAAAATGGCGGATGAGCGCGGAGTTGAGCTTCCCAAAGAACTGCGATTGGCCGACACTCTACAAGAAAACCGGCACTGATTTGACCGATCATTACATTGATGTTCTGCGCACACTGGGGAAACAGCCGGGACTGTTGGGCGACATCTTCGCGGGAGCGCAATCGCGTTTCAATAATCCTGTAAATCTCAAGCGGATGATCACGCTCATCGATGAAACCGAATGGACGGCTCTCAATGTCGATGTGAAGGCGGAAGCCTTTGAAGGTTTGCTCGAAAAAGCGGCAAGCGAAGGGAAGAAGGGAGCGGGCCAGTACTTCACGCCGCGCGTTTTGATCCAATCGATCGTTCGTTGCATGAAGCCTGACCCGCGAGTCCACAAGGAATTCACAATCGGCGATCCGGCTTGCGGTACCGGCGGCTTTCTTGTCGCAGCTTACGAATGGCTGATTGAACAAACAAAGGGCGCTCTGGAACGCGATGTTGCCAAGCGTGTCAAGAAATCGACTTACTTCGGACAGGATCTGGTGGAACGGCCGCGCCGTCTGGCTTTGATGAATCTCTATCTGCATGGTCTTGAACCGGAAATCGATTTGGGCGATGCCATCTATGAAGTGCCCGGCATCTCGCCGTTTTGATGTTGTGCTTACGAATCCTCCCTTTGGTACGAGAGGCGCGAATCAAGCTCCGGATCGTGAGGACTTCACGATTGAGACATCCAACAAACAGTTGAATTTCCTGCAACATGTCCTGACGATTCTCAAGCCGGGCGGGCGCGCCGCCGTTGTGCTTCCGGACAATTGTTTGTTTGAAAGCAAAGCCGGTGAAGTGATCGAAATTTTGATGCAGGATTGCAACCTGCATACGGTCTTGCGATTGCCGCGCGGAACATTCACACCGTACAGTCAGGGCGTCAAGGCAAACGTCATCTTTTTCCAGAAAGGCTATCCGACCGAAGATGTCTGGATTTTCGATGCACGTTCCAACGTGCCGGGCATCACCAAGAAAGATCGCCCGCTCACCGCGCAACACTTCGCGGAGTTTGAATCCGCCTACGGTAGTGATCCAAACGGAAAGAGCAAACGGAAGGACACCGGTGAAACCGGTCGCTTCCGGCGTTTCCACACGAGCGAAGTGAAGAAGCGCGATTACAAACTCGACATCACCTGGCTCAAAGATGAATCACTCGAAGACGCAGACGAGCTGCCCGAGCCGCAGGACCTGGCCGCCGAAGCGATCACAGAGCTTGAAGCGGTCGTGGACGATCTGAGAGAGATCGTCGCCTTGCTTGAAAAAGAGGAAGCAGTCGAAGCATGAGTGATTTGCCGCAAGAATGGATGTGGGCGACGATTTCGGATGTAACGCAGGACGTCCCGAGTGTGAAACCCGACAATGAATACGGTGATGAGTTCGGTTATATTGACATTTCATCCATAGACAATTCAAGTTACAGAATTAAGGAAGTGAAGAAAATACCCACGGACCAACGCACCATCGCGGGCGCGTCGTCCCGTCCAGACAAATGATGTCCTGTTTTGAAATGTGCGTACTTATTTGCGCAATATCGCTATCGTGCCTCATGACTCAGACGCCCAGGTTTGCTCCACCGGATTTACAGTGCTTCGTCCGAATGCGGCAATACATCCCCGTTACTTGTTCTGGTGGGTATTGACTGATCGTTTCATTGATCAGGTTACTCCGCAGCAAACCGGAACACATTATCCTGCAACGTCTGACAGATTAGTGCGTTCTCAAAAAATACCTCTGGCGCCGGCGGACGAACAAAGTCGCATCGTGGCGAAGTTGGATAAGCTGTTGAGCCGTGTGGATGCGACGCAAGCTCGACTCGCGAAAATCCCGCTCATTATCAAACGCTTTCGCCAATCCGTTCTCGGCGCCGCGTGTTCAGGACGTCTGACCGCCGATTGGCGGCATCAGAATGGAAACTCTGATGACTGGAGATCATCAGTATTGGCCGATGTAGCCGAACGAATACAAATCGGGCCATTTGGAACGCAGCTTCATAAGTCAGACTACATATCGAACGGAATACCGATAATAAATCCTACTCATATCCAAGCCAGCAGGATCATTTGTGATTCTGATTTCACAGTTGCGCAAAAGAAATATAAGGAGCTTGGAAACTATGTCCTTCTGGAAAATGACATCATTATGGGAAGACGCGGGGAAATGGGTAGATGCGCCCTCGTTTCGCCAAACGAAAATGGCTGGCTGTGTGGAACAGGTAGTCTATTTATTCGTCCAAAGGACCGCATTTATCCAAAATTCCTCTTCTTTATTTTGGGAAATCAAGAAACAAAAGCCTTTCTGGAAAACGAATCGAAGGGAACGACTATGATGAATCTCAACAGAGACGTCTTAAAAAGAATCCCGGTGTCTTACCCGATCTTAGAGGAACAGCAAGAAGTTGTTCGTCGAGTTGAGGCCCTTTTCGAGACGCTGAAGCTATCGAAGCGCGTTACCGCAAGGCGAAAGCGTACGTTGATAAACTTACGCAATCATTTCTTGCTAGCGCCTTCCGTGGCGAACTCGTACCGCAAGATCCGAATGACGCCCCCGCATCCGTTCTTCTGCAGCGTGCCTTTCGAAAGGACGAAAAGGGTGAGTTAATCTAAAACTCAGGCCAAGTAGCTTCGGCGTTACAAACAAGATCATCCCGCTCAGGATGTTTGGGTCTGACAATCAGGTGCTGCTCAAGTACACGGCAGAGGTGCTGACTCTCTTTAGCATTCATCGTATAGAATGTCGAAACTCCCACACTTTCCAATGCGATCAGTAAATCCCCGACTGTTAAGCATGGGTCGCTATTCTGAGCTCGATCGGCATCTGTCAAAAAGGCCTCGATGAAGGCTTCCGCTTTCGAAAGCTCAGATGATTTTTTTCCGGACTGAATCGAGCGAATTTCTTCAAGGATTTTAGTAAGCAGATGAACGTGCGAATGAAGAAAACTCTTGATTCCACAGTTGTTTGTTTGACTGCATTTGTCTGTTCCGAATTCATATTTTTCGAAAGCTTTTAATTCCCGGATAGGAATCTTCGCACAGGCACAGTCAGCATCTTCGCGTAAATGAGAGATGCTTGAACGGAAATCGTCCAGTCCGTCCATTATGAGAGAGCGTAAAAAGAGTTTGAGTCGATCCGTACGGTCAGCGTCTCCTTCGGCTTCGAAAACAGTTGCGATCATTTCGAGACAAATGTTTCTTTTCCTGGCTTGTTGTACCGGAAGGACGTCAATAACGTGGCGGTTGACGCGTTCAAACGATCCGTACTTTTTGATAAGACCCAGCAAATACTGAGCCTCCTTGAGCAATCTCCTCTTGAATTCATGCCGGACGACAAGTCCGGAAAGCACGGCCTCATACTGTTCCAGACGGTCTTCAATGCGCCGCTTGGATTCCGGCGAATGGACAAATCTGGCGATTTGTATTGATGTATCAATGAAGACTTGACTCACTCAGGTACTTCACCTGCGTGTGAAATTGCCTTCCAAGGATCGAGTCCTGAACGCTGAAGCAATGTTTTTGCAGCCCGAACTTCGTCCCGGTCGCAAGCACCGCCCCCCAAGAACTCAGTAATTATCCGCAAGATCGAATCACATACGGGCGAAGTGTAACGCTCGAAAGGTTCTTTTTGTAGAGCAGCCTGCAGAAAATTTAGAATCTCACTCCACTCAGTTTCCCGAACGTGTCTGAGGCGCCAAAGTTCTTGGAGCTCACTGAGAATTATTGAGCCATGTATGGAAAGCTCAATAACATCACCACGCGCTGCCAGCTCTTTCATGCGAATCGCATTTTCTTTCGCATTTGCCAGATGGCGGTTTAAAGCATAACGCTGAGAAGCCAACTGACCATTTCCGACGGGCAATGGCGCATTTGCGTTTCTTGTGAGCCTGAGTCCAGCCGGTGCAGCTGATTTCTGATATGGAACGTCGTAAGAGTAAAGCCTACTGTTCTGTCTATGGGTATTTCTGACGTACACTTCCCCAACGCCGATTAATTTAATTTCATCGGTCGACTCACCTGTTGCTTGCAACATGTGCTATTTGCCTCCCAATTGCACTAAACGATTAGAAAATTCCTGGTAACTAGACAAAACAAAGTCCTTTGGCTGTACAAGTTCCGGTTCGTCCTGGAAAGCGTCTATGTCTATCATGGCCGCAAACTGAGGATTGTCATGAATCAATTTTTTGACTCTTTCTTGCTTCAACAAAACCTCTCGCTGATCTTTGTGCAAGGATCGTGGGCGGAGGTTGAGAATTCCCTGTCCCAAATCGACCTGACTCTGTAACTCGACTCCGTTGAACGCAATCCTGAATTTACGATCGGAACCTTGTAAAACTATGGCAACGCTCATTGCTTCGAATTCTCCACCAAAGGACTTGACCAGATCATCAGATACAGAATACAAATGAAGCTCCTCAAGCCAACGCTCAGCGTCCTCCATTGTCCTTACCGGAAAAAGATACCAAATTCGAAACCCTATTCGGGTGAATTCTTCCAGTCCCAATTGGTCCACAATCACGGATCCGACAGAGTCCACCTGCTCTGCAAACTTGGTAACATCAGTGTCTTTCATCGGCGCGTCCTTGCCAGGCTTCCGTTCGATCGAAAGATCAAGTTTCGTGGACGAGAAATTCAAAATGCACGAATTGTCAAGGCTGATTAATGAGGCGTTTTGCGGATTTGGGGCATCAACCGTATGAATCCACTCCGGGTAATTCTTCTGAAGCATATTAATTGTCCGCCCACATTTATCAAGATAAGTAAACCCGTACCTATATTTTAGTTCGAAAACCAGCTTGTGCAAAATGAGATCGTCGAGACGCAACACAGACGGCATATCTTCCGTCTATGATAGCATTTTGTGGCGCTGCAACAAGTTTGCAAAACCGTGCCGACCGAGCACCTCTATTGAATGGACGCATTCACAGAATTCAAGGACTGGCTACTGATTTGACCTGCACGCACACCCCGACGCGTCACCACACAATTTGGGCAGCTTTAACGGTTGCCTTTTTATAATCCCCATTCGTGCGTCTGAAAGCCAACATGGTAAAGTAAACGGCATGACGGTCGAGGAAGGAGCGAGTCTCGGGCCGTACCAGATCATCCCTTTACTGGGTGCGGGCGGAATGGGAGAAGTTTATCGCGCGAGATACCCGCCTGAATCGGACCGTGGCGATTAAAGTATTGCCCTCGCATCTTTCCGGCAATTCCGATCTTCGCCAGAGATTCGAACGGGCGGCGCGCGCTGTCTCCAGACCGCGAGATGCGCTCCATTCAGTTCACCACAGATGCTCATAAGCCGGAGACTTCTTTCCAGAACGCTCTTTGAACTTTCAATGTGCCCGCTTCCTGCACGAGCCGGAGATCAAAATGGTATACGGCCGTTGAGGGGAGCAGGTTTTGCAATTTGAATGCTTCGTTGACGTTCCCCGAAAATGAGACTTGAAAACTTACACGATTTCCTGATTTGGAAAGCTCCACGTTTGTGACATCCATTGTGATTCTTTCGTACGCCAGAAAATAGCGACGCAATAAGGCAAGCGCTTCCTCCCGGCTGATCTCATCGTTGGCTGTAAAGTCCGTAGCCAGCCTCTTTTTGAATGCGTCTACGTCACGATTTTCTGCTGCTTCTTCGAGATCTTCTAACAGCAGGCTCAGCGGATCTTTGTTGCTGCACGCCATAATGGAGGCCACTAAAACGAGCACCACAACGATCCATAGGGGAATCGGCCGTGATCCATTCACACAAACAGGGTAACATGAGAGTTCGGCAAACAGTCCGCCACTAATACCATGTAACATTTGAATCGATAGTGGTGTTCCCCTCCCTTATGAAGGGAGGGGGTTGGGGGAGGGTTGGGAATTGATCGAGAATGAAAAAGACCAACCACCACCTAGCCTCCCCCTTCTTAAGGGGGAGGAACCACTTCTCAAGCATGAATGTTAAGTGACTCCACTGGGAGGTTGGATGCATTGCATTTCGGACAACCCCCTCTTTCATCTCCCCCTGTACAGACCGGAGACATAGGTTACACCTGTTCGGAGACATAGGTAACACTTTTAAGGGGCTATGATGCTTCTATCAGGAGGAAGACATCGATGCCTTGGAAAGAGGTAAGTGTGGTACATCTTCGAAAGGAATTTGTTGATTTGGCAAAAAATAATGAAAACATAAGTCAGCTTTGCAAAAATTTTGGGATCAGCCGCAAGACTGGCTATAAATGGATCGAGCGTTTTGAAAAAAGCGGAGATAAAGGTTTGGAAAACTTTTCGCGCCGGCCGGTTCATTGCCCGGATCGGACCAGTAGTGTTATGGAAGAAGCAATCCTTGGGGTGCGGAAACGGCATCGAACCTGGGGTGGCAGAAAAATCAGAAGATTTTTGCAGAACCGTGGCATGAGTGAAGTTCCAGTTCCAAGTACGATCACAGAAATACTTAGAAGGCATGGACTTATCAATGAAGTTGAAAGTTTGAAAAGATCGTCGCTTCAGAGATTTGAACGTCAGCATCCGAACGATCTTTGGCAGATGGATTTTAAAGGACATGTTGCTTGCCCGGAAGGGCGGTGCCATCCGTTGACGGTGCTGGATGATCATTCGCGATACTCTGTGATTTTGAAAGCATGTTTGAATGAACGCACTCCGACTGTGCAATCGCATTTGATCGGAGCGTTTCGTCAATATGGTTTGCCTAACCAGATCATTTCTGACAACGGTCCACCTTGGGGCAACCAGGGTCGAAATCCATTTAGCCAACTGACTGTTTGGCTGATGCGGCTTGGCGTTTTGGTTAGCAACAGCGCGCCAGCGCATCCAGAAACTCTTGGAAAAGATGAACGATTTCACAGAACATTGAAAGCTGAATTGCTGGGCGAATCGATTCCCTGGAGAATCGATCAAACTCAAAGAAAGTTTGATGAATGGCGTTTCGAATACAACCATCATCGTCCTCATGAAGCTTTGAATTTGGACGTTCCGGCATTTCGCTTTCGGATCAGCAACAGACCCTTCCCAGAGTCTTTGCCACCGATTGAATATGGACCCAGCGACATCATCCGGAAAGTTCAGGATGGTGGAATTGTTCATTTCAAGGGTCGTGAGTTCCAGGTTCCCCGAGCACTTGTTGGCTTTCCCATCGGATTGCGCCCGCGGGCGCAATCCGATGGGATTCTCGAGCTCTACTTTGTCCGACAGCTTGTGATAGTTATCAACTTGAATGATCATGATTAAACTAAAGTGTCACCCATGTCCCCGAACACTTGTTACCCATGTGTCCGGTCCAAACACTCCCCCTTCATAAGGGGGAGAAAAGCAGCAACGCGACTTTAGGACACTATTCCATTATTCGTGCGTTATAAATAGTGATACTCTGTTGTACAAAGGGGGCGATATGCGAACGGATCGCTTTTTCACGGGCATCCTCATCCTCATGATTGGCTCTATTGCGGCAGCGGCACAAATCGAGCCGGCAAAGGTCAGAACCCTTGTCAATCAATACAATGCGCAAGCACTAAAAGAGTACGGACCCGCAATCTTGCCGGTACTGGTGAAGCTTTACGAACAGTCTCCGAACGAGGATGAAAGGGGAAATGTTGCAACGATGTTCTATCAGCTCGGCTGGAAATCGGAAGAAGCCAAACGTGTGCTGATGAAGGACGTTCATACGCAGAACCAGCTTCTACGGATGCGCGTTCAATACGCTCTCGGGAGAGTGAGCAGCGATGTGCTGATGTCGTGGATGTTCTGCTTTCGAATATGCAGAATGATCCAAATCCCTTATTTCGGGACAAAGCGGCATGCGCACTCACGTACGATCCAGATCCATCTAAACGGAACACCAGAAGGTTCGTTTATATGAGGGGCTGATTCGAGCGTTGCGCGATCCAAAATTGCAGGTCAGACAAATTGCCCTGCTCTCGTTACAAATTCGAACCGGTCAAACCAAAGGTTTTTCACCGAATGCTCCTGAACCGGCTCGTGAATCGAGTATTCAGGTGTGGGAAAAGTGGCTGCAAGAATATCGTTCCAATCTTTAGTTCTTCTGCTCCTTGTCCCTGTCGCGTTTGCGTTAGATTCTTCCAAACTACTGGTCAATTACAGTTTTGATGACGATCAAATTGACAGCGGACCAGATACCTTTTCCATCATCCAGCACGCGAAAGGCACCGTCAGTCTGAACACGATTTACAGATTCAGTGGTTACCGTTCGGTGGAAATCCGGGATGTTGGAGGGGACCGCGATTTTCCGGAGCTTCAGGGCTACTTCCCGCGCCGCGATACAGGAATGTTGTTCGCTCATTTTGCATTCATGACTCCCGACCCGCGCGAGGAGCTCAACATTGCGCTTGCAGGACCACGATGGTTTACAACAGAACAGGGTGGAATCGTTTTCTGGCTGGTCACACGGGATGGGTTCCTTTTTCATACATCGGACAGCATTCCTAAAAAAATGTTCGCGCTCGTTCCATTCGTCTGGTACGTTGTGGACCTGGCTTATGACATTGAAGCCGGCGTATATGACCTTGTGATCCGGCAGGAAGGAATCGGGCAACCGATCATCGATTTGAAAAAACAAATTAGCGCTTTTCATCAGCGTGCCTTCGGCGATCGATAAATTTTCTTTCATTGGAGATAACGGAGAAGATACGTCCAACACGGTTTACTACGTGGATGATGTTGTGATCGGTCTGGATCGGAAAATCAATCAACTCCCGTTTGTCGCTCCGGGACGAAAGAAACTTTTTGTGGATTACTGGAACGAATATCAACAAAATCCGGCAAACACCGCAATGCTTGCCGGTACAGGATCTTTCGGATCTCGGATTGGAAGCCGATTCGGAGCAAGATGCGAAAGGTTTGAAGGCCAGAGATCTATGGATCGAGGGATGTGACTTACTTTCAACGGGGGATGGCGATGGTGCTTTGCTCAAATTTCAAGCAGCATCCGAAATGAATCCTGCAGCAAAAATGTACGGACTTTCGATTGCGCTTGCGTTGTCTGCAATGCGGCAGTGGTCGCGCGTGCAGCAGCAAATGACTCGAATTGCAGCCCAATGGGCGGATGATGTCCGGTTTGGTCTTGCCTGGGCTATGATTGCGATCGCCCGCGGGGACACCACTGAACTGAAGCGAGCGAAGCAGACATCGGGTGAGGCAGATGCCAAACATGAGGAAGATTATTACTTCGCTTTGTTATGGCGACGGCAATTTCCGGCAGCTCTGGATCTCGCAATTCGTATGAGTGAAACGGATTCCACGTGGTTGGAGAAAGCCGGCGATGTCTACATGTTTTTAAAGGATCCTGCCGCAGCTTTGAAATGGTATGACCAGTCCATCGAGGCTCATCCTGATTCCGTCAGCGTCCTGTTGAAGCTTTCCGATGTTTATTTTCTTCTGGGGGACCTTCAAAAGGAACGCTCGTATCGTGAAAGCATTTACGGCGCATTGCGTTAAGATCCGGCGGTTCACATGCGACTTGTGAGCATTGTCCCAACCTTGTAGGTCATGAGCGTAGACTCCCCCTCCTTATTGTACAAAAGGGGGAGGAATCCAGTGTACATTCCGTCCGCACGATTTTATTCGTGATGCAATGCGACTAGCGGGCTGATTTTTGCGGCTCTTCGCGCCGGAAAGTAACATGCAGCCAGGATTGTCAATGCAATGAAGAAAGCAATCGCCGCAAACGACACCGCATCCAGCGGACTCACACCAAAAAGCAATTTTTCGATCATACTCATCAAGCCAAACGCTCCGGCAATGCCCAAGAAAATCCCGGTGGCTGCAATCTTGAATCCCTGCTTTAGAACAAGACTCAGAATATTTCCTTCGCGGGCGCCGAGCGCCATCCTTACGCCAATTTCGCGCGTGCGTTGAGCGACTGAGTAGCTCATTAATCCATAAACACCAATCAATACCAGAATCAGAGCAATCAATCCAAAAGTGGCAATCAGATTTCTATTCAACCGGCGGTCTCCCAGCGATCGATGAAGAACGCTGGTCATTGGCTGGACCTGATAAACAGGAACATCACGATCGATCGACCAAACGGCCGTCCGAGCCGTTTCTGCGAGCGCCGCAGCATCACCGGGTGTACGAACAACTAATTCTCGCAGCGCTATGCTCTGCCACGGTTGTTGCATGTTCAAAACATAAACGGCCGGTTTCGGTGGAGTGTCCAGAGCTTCATTTCGCACATCTGCGACAACCCCCACGATTTCACCGGAAAACAACATGCCGTTGTGATCCAGGTGAATCGTTTGTCCGATCGTGCGCTGGTGCGGAAAGTATCTGCCAACGAAACTTTCTGTAACAATCATTACGCCGCGCGAACTCACACCATCCTGCTCCGCGAAGCGCCGCCCTTCTTTCAGCAGGATCCTCATCACACGAAAATATTCCGCAGTGATTACATGAATCTCGGCTTCCTGTGAGTTGAGCGACGGGTTCTCACCTGAAAACGTAACTTTCACACTGTTACTGATGCGGCTTAGCGGAAGCCAATTGATCATTGCTGCAGATTCAACACCGGGCAGCGCTTTCAATCGCTCGATCGATTCACGATAATATTGCAATCTCTTCTGCGAATCGGAGTAACTGGTTTCCGGCAAAGCGATTCGAAGTTTCAGGATATGGTTCGGATCGAACCCGGGATTTACCCGCTGCAAAAGCCAAAAACTTTTGATCATCAGGCCTGCCCCAATCAGCAAGATCACGGACAGCGCGACCTCCGAGATAACCAGCGCAGTACGCCACATGCCGGACGTCCGATTTGCGGAACTGCGCAGACCTGTATTCAGCCCTTGACTAAAATGGGTTCTGGTTAGCTGAATCGCCGGTATCATCCCGATCAATAATCCCGTGGTGACAGAAACCAACCCGGCGAACGCGAGGACAGATAGATCGGCTTCACCTGCTGCCGTAAAGGGAAGATGAATGCTGACGGAAGAAAGAAGAACTTTGCGCGTCCAGACGAAGATCGTGACTCCAAGAGTGCCGCCGGCGATGGATAGAAGCAAACTTTCGATTATAAATTGCCGCGATAGGCGCCAACGTCCGGCTCCCAGCGCAAGACGGATCCGGATTTCCTTTTCCCGCGCAGAAGATTGCGCAAGGATGAGATTCGTCATGTTCACACAAACAATCAGTAGAACAAATCCAACCGCGATCTGGAACACTATTAGCGAGTGGCGAATATTCCCGACCACGTGTTCTTGTAACGGAACGAGCTGCGGCATCTTGCGATCGGATCCGGCTGATTCCAGTCTTTGAACGTTGTTCGAAATCGTACGGAGTTCCGCCTGCGCTTGCTGCGCAGTTGCATTGCGTCTCAGAAGCGCAAGAATATGAAGCGATCGCTCCCCCGGTGTTTGCAATTCCTCTTTTGTGTAATGGAGCGGAATCCAAAGATCCTGGTGGTAGTGATAGTCAAATGTCTCAGGCAAAATGCCGGTTACCAGATAAACTCTGTTATCGATTGTTATGCTTTGTCCGATAAGGGCGGGATCACCTCCGAAATTGTTTCGCCAGAAATAATAATCAAGCACAGCAATTTGCTGTTCGCGATCGGAATCCTGCGCGGTAAATAACCGTCCGCGAAGAGCCGATACACCTAGAAGTGAAAAGAACTCGGGTGACACTCGTGCGCCTTGAACCCGTTGCGTCCCTTTTCCAATTCGAACATTGAACCCTGTCGGATGCAGGGCAGCGAAGCCGTGAAACGATTGACTCTCCTTCTTCCATGCGCTGTATCGGTCGCGCGTGATCCATACGGATTGGTCTTCCCCGTTTGGCGCAAATTCATGAATGGTGAACAACCTGTCGCTGTCACGATAGGGGAGCGGCTGAATCAGCACGGAATTCACAATGCTGAAGATCGCGGTATTAGCGCCAATTCCAAGAGCGATCGTGAGGATTGCAACCGCGCTCAAGATCGGGTTCTTCTTGAGCGTTCGAAAAGCATAATGGATGTCTGGCAACATGAACCGAATTATAACAGTCCGCGAACGGAGGAGGAACGGCGAATGCACTGCACTGCTAATCGTTAAATGAATGGTTTTGCAGCAAGAATGTGCAAACTCTTTAACGCAAAGACGCTAAGTGAGTTGGAAGGCATACGTGGGATTTCTTGCTCCCTGGAACGCGCGAAAGATTGTGGAAAGGAAGTAGGCAATGCCGACCTTTGCGAGAGATTCGACTTCGTTACTCCACTCAGATCGCAGATGCGCTGGATAAGGCTCACAAGCTTCCGGTGGGGCAGAACCGCGTTGGCGAAAGGACGGCAAAGAGTTGTTCTATGTGGCGCTGGATGGAATGATGATGGTAAATTGTGGTGAGGTTTTATTGTGATTCTTGCGTACGCGGAGGATTCCAATCACATTGAGCGGTGGCGGCGTTGCGGGCATTATGAAGGCCACTTCATTTTCTTTACTCGATATTTCACTGTGAGACTGAGGTCTTCTAATGATTCGAGGCACTCGGAGTCCGAGTACTGCTGCGTGGACGCGCGCGACGGCTCAATCATGAAGCCCCAGTTCTGTTCAGGATTCGCAAACCACTTCTTCACCGGATCCACGACCCCAATGTAACCGGCGCTTACTGCAGTTGTATCAAGATTATCCACCAAAAGTTTCACGGGGGTCTTGCCCCTTTCCCACATACCGGTGGCTTCGTACAGGTATTTCATGCAGGCGTTTGACGAGTTGCCCTTGATCCGCTTCGTCTTCCATGAGAGCGCCGCGAACTCAATACGTTCAATTGTTCCCGACGTTACCACGCTTTTCACATCGAATTTCACATAGGCGCGACTAAACGTGCTTACCCACCACGGGCACGCGAAAGGCCCCGTTCCTTTGTCATAGTCGTCTGACCACCCGCTCACCGGCGGAACTGACGGGTTGGCCAACAACTGCATGCTATCGGCCGGTATGGGGCCATGGGTACCGTGACAGGCTGCCGAATACGGGTGCAGCCCCAGGCACCATGTTTCATCGCTCAAATGATCATTACTCGTACAATCCTGGGTAACGACAATCGGTTTCAGCACTTTTGTTTCCACGGAGGAACATCTCACCGAAACGACTGCAATCAGCAACGGCAAAAGGATTTTCATGTTGAATGGCGCTGAATCAGGCATCGTTTTCTCATTCCGTTGGAATGCAGCGAACATCGAGGGCGAGTTATTTATAAGGATTCGTTTTTTGAAGAGTTCACGGACAACATGAGAATCATCATCTATCCAACGGATTACTTTTAAATCTATTCCGATACTTGCCGTGTGCAAGTATTGGGATACAAAGAAGGAGAATTCCTAATTACTTTATAAAGATAAGCTCCGGTGCCGTCGCGATCGTAACAAGATGAGCAGAAAAGCGACATTCAATACAAGGCCGATGAGTCCCACTTCCGGGCCGTAAAGCGGAGTGTTCTTGATGCCAAGGGCGCCTACTTTCGTACCGTAGCCGAATAATACATAAGCCATACCGTTCCACACGCCATGACTAACACTACTCACGATGATCGAATGGGACATCTCGCGAAGACATCCCCAGATTCCACCGATCACAGCAACATTGATGATGAACAATGGAATTCGGCCTGGAGGCAAATCGAGGCCGGTTTTCAAGACGACGGCCGATACGTGCCATAAGGCAAAGCAGAGACTTGTCCACAGTAAAACTTTCCCTTTTTCGGGGAGCCTCTTTTCAAGCGAAGCCCAGAGCCAACCCCTGAAAAATCCTTCTTCCGTTACGATCCCCACCAGTACGGTCGAAACAGCGATTAAAAGAACGTTGATCGACGCCTTTTTCCAGTCGGTTTTCGACCAATCCAGGTCACCGGTTGCTGCGCAAATGAGAAAAAGAATTCCCATAACGGCGATGGGATAGAAGACCGCAACGCCATATCCACGCAAAGTTCCCCACGCGAATCCCATCTTTCGGCGCGGAATCCGTTCGATCCACCAGAGGAGCAGCGTCAAAGGCATCAACGGCAACGCGCTGAAAGCCGCGAGTCCAGTGGCATCCATCGCGGATGTGATCGCAACGGCGAGTAAAACACCAAGAATCGGGATGAACCAGTTCCGGGAAAAGAGGGTATGGTTCGCTTCTGACATTCATCAATCCATACGCAATGAGTCCCGGCAATGTTCCTTGCATTGACTTCCACGCAATCGAACAGATATGATTTCAAAAGGGATCCAATGATCAAAATGTTAGCCGCGCTTGTCGCGGCTTTTGTATTTTCGGCATGCAGTTCCGGGAGGGAACAGGTGTCCATCAACGAAGATTTCATTACAACAAAAGGCAATGTTCGACTTTTCTATCGCAAAGTTGGAGACGGGCGGAAGATCGTTCTGATTCCCAACGGGATGTACTACTTCGATGATTTCAAGCGGCTCACAGATTCACGAACTCTTATTTTTTACGACGTTCGAAATCGTGGCCTTTCCGATTCGATCTCTGACAGCGCGAAGCTCGCACGCGGAATTCAAAACGACGTGGAAGACCTGGAAGCGGTTCGCAGGCACTTCGGTATCGAAAAAGTGGATCTGCTGGGACATTCTTACATCGGTTTGATGATCGGCTTATATGGGATGAAATATCCGGATCGAGTGAACCGGATGGTGCAGATCGGTCCCGCTCAGCCCGATGCCGGCAAACAGTATTCCGCTAACCTGGCATACGTGGATGACGTTATTTCAGATGTCATGAGTAAACTAGCGAAACTGCAAACGGAGAAGCGTCCTGAAGATCCGGTGGAGAGCTGCAAGCAATTCTGGTCGGTGCTTGGCCCAATCAATGTTTTCAATCCTGTTCATGCTGAAAAAATCGATTGGGGACGGTGCGATCTTCCGAACGAACGGAACTTCATGCAATATTGGAGCGAACACATTTTCCCATCCGTTCAGAAGATCCATCTTTCACCGGAACAACTATCCACCATGAAGTCACCCGTCCTTGTGATCCATGGCAATAAGGACCGAAGCGCCCCTTATGGAGGAGGACGTGATTGGGCAAGGTTCTGGCCGAACGCGCGCCTTCTGACTCTGGACAACGTCGCTCATGCACCGTGGATTGAAGCCCCGGATGTTGTTCTACCTGCCATTCGTGAATTCCTGGATGGTACATGGCCTCAAGACGCGCAGGAGTAAAGCGGACAGGGGTATGCAAGGTTTGCAAAGAGCTGCGGCCGCGTTCCGCCGTTGCGTCTTTGCGTTAAATCCTGAATTGCTTGTTCTGAAAGCCAAGACTTACGCCGGTAGTTTCCCGAGCAGACGCATAGCGCCGCGATGGAGCCTGTGATAGGAGCGAACGGGCTCGGCAAACATCAAAATGCATTCGCCATGAACCTCGCTGATTCCACGTTTGCGGCAATACTCAATGGCCGTATTCGATTCGGATCCCTGTTGCATCCAAACTCGTTGAATTGCTAAAGCATCCGCCTCCCGGACGATCTGTTCGGTTTCTTTCGGTGGAACAACAATCAGCACTCCGTCAACCTTTTCGGGAAGCGCCTGCAGATTGGAATAACATGCGGCGCCATCGATGCTGTCCAGATAGCGATTGATTGGGAATACGCGATACCCACGTGCCTTCAGTTCGCGATAAGCCAAATTTCCGAATTTTTTTGGGTCGCGTGAGACTCCAACGACGGCCAGAGTTTTCTGATCCATGAATTCCTGTACCGAGACGCGATTTGTTTTAACAGACATAAATCACCTCCGTTCCTTCCTCTTGCAATCCGGTTGCCACGGACTTTCGACGAAATACCAAAGTTGGTTCTGCCATATTGTCTGTTCTTAGGCTTTCGTTTACACCGTTACCTGTCTGCCGGTGTACAATGAGGGGCCATGAAACCCGGACAAAAGAACGCTGTACTTGTATTCCTTTTGCTTCTGTTTCCTTTCCATCGAGCGTCTGTAGCGGATTCGATTGAAAAGATCAACGCCGTTCAAGCAGGACGGCTGCTGGACGTTCGCAAAGGGATCCTGGTCGAAGATCAGGTGATCGTGATTAAGGGAAACAGAATTGTCGAAGTGGGCCCGCGAGCGAAAATGAAGATTCCGCAAAATGCAGCAGTCATCGATTTGAGTCGAGCCATAGTCTTGCCCGGATTGATTGACCTGCACACGCACCTGACGTCACCACACAATCTAGGCAGCTATGAGTCGCTTGGTGTATCCGTTCCGCGACAGGCGTTGTATGGTGCGACCTATGCAAAACTGACGCTGGAAGCAGGGTTCACAACGGTTCGCAATCTTGGAGCAGCCGGTTATAGCGATGTGGCTTTGCGTGATGCCATAAACGCCGGCGAATTGCAGGGACCGCGCATGCGGGTTTCAGGGCCATCGATAGGAATTACCGGAGGGCACTGTGACAACAATCTTCTGCCATCCGAATTTCAACACAAAGAGCAGGGTGTTGCCGATGGTCCGTGGGCCGTTCGCGCCAAAGTGAGAGAGGTCGTGAAATACGGAGCGGACGTCATCAAGTTTTGCGCCACAGGCGGTGTCTTGTCGAAAGGAACGGATGTCGGCGCGACGCAGTACACATTCGAAGAGATGAAGGCACTCGTGGAAGAAGCGCACAAATTAGGCCGCAAGGTCGCAGCACATGCGCATGGAACGGACGGCATCAAGATGGCAATTCGCGCCGGTGTCGATTCTGTCGAACACGCAAGTCTGCTGGATGATGAAGCAATCACGCTCGCGAAAGAAAACGGTGTGGCGCTCAGCATGAATCTGTACAGCAGCCAGTACATCATAGAAGAAGGTGAAAAGATTGGCATATTACCGGAATCGATCAACAAAGCACGCTCGGTTCACGAAAAACGCCAACAAAGTTTTCGCCGCGCGAATGCAGCCGGCGCTTTTGTTGTATTTGGCACAGATTCGGGAGTTTATCCGCATGGGCAGAATGCAAAACAATTCGCGTTGATGATTCGAAACGGTAT
Source organism: uncultured bacterium (assembly GCA_963771165.1). Classification (GTDB taxonomy): domain Bacteria; phylum Acidobacteriota; class HRBIN11; order JAKEFK01; family JAKEFK01; genus JAKEFK01. The sequence goes on from CAVYSN010000013.1 coordinate 28,642, forward strand.
GACTCCGCTCGCGGCTATCCAAGCTGCAACGATTCACGCGGCAACGGTCCTGAACTGGAGCGATGACATCGGCAGCATTGAACCGGGGAAGTTTGCGGATTTGATCGCTGTGGAAGGAAATCCGTTAAACGACATCACTCTGTTGGAAAGGGTGTGGTTTGTCATGAAGGATGGAGAGGTGATCCGGGATGACAGGAAGGATTAACGCAAAGACGCAGAGCCGCAAAGAAGTTTAGTTTTTGTTTTCTTTGCGCCTTTGCGTTAAGGATTTAAAGCTGTTTCGATGTAGCTGAGGTGTTTCTGGTTGTGCCACACCACTTTGTCGAATTCGTCCTTTAGTGTGCAGAGCCCAGTTTCGCTGTGCACAAACTTGATCTGGTCACTGCCTTCGTAATGATGGCGTGCGTAGTAGAGGATGCCCTCGCGGGAGGATGTGTAAACGTTTTTTGCGAGATCGAACGGAACAGTCGAGTAATTCAGTTTCTGCGCCCAGGCTTCCTGGTCGTAAACCCAGATCACCTGCCTGGGCTCACTGATGACTCGGCGGATTCGATAGAAGAGTACGGAATCAGAATCGGCAAGATGGTGCAAAACATATCTCACGCTCCATTTTCCCGGACCGTAGTCCTTCCGGAGAACTTCCTCAGGCAGATCGAAATACTTCAACGTCTCGTTCTTTGTCTTTTCGAGTTGTTCAATGAATTCCATAGGTCCAGTATAGACAGCGGAAATATTTTTCCGCAAACTGTGTTGCGCAAAACGATCTAATTCTGTGGCGATTTTGACCTATTCTGAACAGCTGTATGGCTTAGCAGCTTTGCGCCTTTGCGTTGAGGTGTTATTTCAGATATTGCGCGAACCAGGCGAGCCAGCGCTCCAGGCGATCTCGAATGAAACTCGGACGCGTAAGAATGTGGAATTGATCCGGATAGATCACCATCTGTGTGGGAACACCGAGCGTGCGCAGCGCCTGATACATCTGTTCACTCCCGCCGACCGGCACATTGAAATCTTTTTCGCCGCACAGGAAGAGTGTTGGTGTTTTGATGCGATCGGCGTGGAAGAACGGATGCGACACTTTCATCCACAGATCGGGATTGCGCCACGGGCCACCGAGCTCATGGTTATATTGCATCGCGTACTGGTCCATTCCATACATCGCAAGCTGATTCGCGCTGCCAGCGCCGCTGATGGCTGCTTTGAAGCGTGGATCCGTGGCAATCGTAGCGTCCGTCAGGATTCCGCCATAGCTCCAGCCTCCGATTCCAAGACGTTCCGGATCAGCAATTCCCATGCGGATCACTTCATCCACTCCAGCAAGCAGATCGGCCACTTCCTTATTTCCCCAATCAGCAAAAATGGATCGTGAAAATTCCGCACCGCGTCCGCTGCTGCCCCGATAGTTGATCGCAACCGCAACATAGCCATTTGCCGCGAGTAGCTGGCGTTCCAGTTGCAATGCATAAAGGTTGACCAGCAACGAATGATCGTCCTGCATGTTGGGCCCACCGTGAATCCATACAATCGTTGGATATTTTTTGCCTGCTTCATAGGATGGTGGTTTGACAATCATGCCATGGACTTCGGTTCCATCCTGACTGCGAAAGCTGATGTCTTCCACCGCGCCAAGCCGCAATTGCGAAACCAGCGGGTCATTGTGCGAAGTGAGCTTGCGGGTGCGCGTGCCTTCCAGAGCGTAAATTTCCGGTGTTGATGTATCGGTGGAGAGAGTGATCGCGGTGTGATCGCCGCCGCGGCACTGTTCCAGCGCGGCAAGACTGCCGGTGAGTAATCGTTGAATAGCGCCGCCGGAAAGAGCGATCTTCGCCGGATACTGTACACGATCATCCCCCACCATAAACGTGAGCGACGCGCTGTCCGCGCTGAACTCCGGCGCTGAGATCATGCGATCCAATTTGTCTGTGAGCACGCGGGGCGAGCCTCCAGCGGCTGGAATGATCGCGAGCTTATCCTGACTGTACGCATAGAACTTCGGACCTGCACCGAGTAAATACGCAATCAGACGTCCATCCGGACTCCACACGAGCTGCTGTTCGTTCGGTGCATCAGCGGTCAGAAGTTTGACCGGCATAGCGCCAGGACGCGCCTCAATGAGAAAAATATCATTGGTGTTCGTTTGATCCGCGTCTTTGGCATGATTGCTGACGTAAGCAATGCGCGATCCATCCGGTGACCATACTGGACCGCTATCTTCAAAATTCTTGTCCGTGGTCAACGGTTCCACTTTCTGTGTCTGGATGTCAAACAGATAAAGGTGAGTGCGGGATGCAGCAGTCAGATAGCCCTTAATATCCTGTTTGAATTTGTAACGATCGATCACAACCGGTTTCGGTGATTTCGAATCTGCGGTTTCTGTCATTACAAGAACAAGTCTCTTTCCATCCGGAGACCACTGGTAGTCGTCAATTTCTTCCTTTACGTCCGTGAGCTGGCGTGCTTCACCACCCCGCCGATCCAGCAACCAGACCTGCGTTTTGCCGCCGGCCGGCCGCGTTGATAGAAAAGCCAGGTGTTTCCCATCAGGACTCCATCGCGGTGAATTGTCCTCACCACCGTAACTGAGGCGCACGACCTGTCCGCCATCCCAGTTCACCATCCAGATCGAGCTGCGTCTCTTGTCTGCCGTGATGTCGCTGTCGCTAACGGTATATACAACCCATTTTCCATCCGGCGAGCATTGCAGATCTTCCACGTGTTGCAACTTTGGAAAATCATCGATTGTAAGAAAACGTTTTGCCGGCTCCTGTTCAGCGGAAGCACAAAGCACGATTGCAAAATAGAGGATGATGAAGAAGAAATGTTTCTGTTGAGTGATTCTCATATTATCTTTTTAACACAAAGATCGTAAAGTTCGCGAAGCCTAAAACCACGCAGCCACGGAGAACACGGAGAAAGGAGATCAAGGGATCCACATATGAGGAGATCTTTTTCCGGATAGCTTGAATTTCATCTCTCCAATATCTCCATATCACGTTTTTAAAATAGACTCCGTGCCCTCCGTGGCTCCGTGGTAACTTTTCAGAAAATACTGGGATGCGAGAAGCGAATCACTAACAGGCTGGGCTCAACGAGCCGCCGGCGGTGCATCGCTCTGCTGCTTCTTTCGCGAATAAAAAGCTCTGGCTTTGGCGCGGTTTCCACACACGGTCATATCACACCATCGGCGATTCCCGCGTTTACTTGTGTCAAGAAAAACCCAGTTGCAGTTTGCTCCGGCACACTTTCTGATTCGTGAAGCGTTCGGACCTGTCAGTAACCGGACTGCCGATTGAACGACCGGCCACAACAGTGAATCAAACTGCAGATTCTCCGGACGCAAGTGCCAGGATAATCCTTCATGAGCCGGTATCATTTCATAGTGCGCAAGGGACTGGGGCACAATCCGGTTCCATTTGCTCAAGGCCTCGTGACTCACTCTCTTTCCGTCGGCCAGATGCGAAAAAATTTCAAACAGGATTTCCCTCACTTCGATTGCCTGCCTGTGCGCATCCACTGCTCTCCCCGGTTTCTCCTTTGCCATTTTGCGAAGAGCGGCCTCCTGTCCTCTGTTGAGAAGTCCGGCTTGACGACCCCAGGAGAGAAGGTCCTCGTAACCCGGAATCAGGTCGTTTGCCTGCGGTGTCGGCCGCATGTCCACTGTATTTGCAAAATCGAGCGAAACGTCCCCCCCGGTCAGCTCAAACAAAAATCCTTTGGCGGTTTGAAGCCCCCCCTTTCGTATTCGTTGTTCCATGATCTTAATTATAACCCATAAAAATAGTTGACAGGTTATTTATTTTCAATTATATTTCTAACCAATAAAATAATTTAAAGGGTTATATATGGAAAACCTGAACCGCTCCATTTTGGGAACGACGTTGTTTCTTTTCTTCAGCGCAGCAGGGATCGCTGACGAAGTCTTGCGGAACCGCGCTTTGCCGAGATTGAGTGGAGAACTGATTCTGGATGGACATCTTTCGGATCCCATCTGGAAGGATGCATTAAGGATGGATGATTTCTACGAGATCTCTCCTGGCGATAATACTCCTCCAGTGGTTCGCACGGCCGCATATCTTGGATACGATTCCAGGTTCCTTTATGCTGCCGTGCATTGTTTTGATCCGCATCCGGAGCAGATCCGCGCTGCCTATTCGGATCGCGATTCGATCTTCGGGGATCAGGATTTTGTGCAATTTGATCTGGACACAAGAAACGATGAAAAATCCTCCTTCATTTTTCGCGTGAATCCGCGTGGGATTCAGGCCGATGCGATCTTCAGTGAATCGACCGGCCTTGATGATTCCGCACACGTTATGAAAACGGATCTTCGCATTTCTTCTTTAAGGTCGCGTATGCATTTGAACCGTAACGCCGGCGGCTCGCCGGCCTCGATGAGAACAAGGAGGATACCATGTCAAAAATCGCGAGAGTATGGTTTGGGAAAATTCCATCTTCAAGGATCGAAGAGTATATAGAATATGTGAAGCGCACAGGGATTCGCGATCTCACTGGAACAAAAGGAAATCTCGGCGCCTGGCTATTGACTCGAGAGGATGGAGAGATCACGGAACTGAGTGTGATCTCGTTCTGGGAATCCAAAGAGGCGATTGAGAGATTTGCCGGGAAGAACATTGCCAAAGCCGTGTACTATCCGGAAGACTACAAGTACCTCTTCAGTCTGGATCCGGAGTTGGTTCACTATGAAGTTCGGGTCGAAGCCCCGGAAAGAGGATGATCAGAATGACTCGTGAAATGAATTAGATTTGAACAGAAGATAGCGAAGGTTTTGATTTTCTTTTCGCTTCGCTCTCTTCGCTATCTTCTGTAAAAAAACTAAATAACTTGGCGTTTTGGCGGTGATGCTTATTTGCAGAAACACTTCCTGCACACGCAGTACTTTTCTGCATGTTCTCTTTCCGCTTGTTTGGCTCCGGCACGAATGCAGTCTGAATCGTTTGGACGCGAAATTTTGGAAGCATACCGTAACCGATCGAAGCCTGTCTTCCGCTCGTGGCGCCGGTAGAATGTGCAGCTCATTTCCTTCTCGACCGAAATCGGGTCTGCTGCATCTTTCCGATCGTACTGAACTTTGCTCCGCGCAACTTTAGTTAGATGTTCCTGGTCGGTGCAGAGTATTTCGGAATAGGCGAAGGAACTGCTCGCAATCGTTAAGACAACCACCATCAATAGTCTCGTCATGCTTGCCTCCTCCTAACTAGTAAAGTACGTTTAATGGTTAAACTAAATTATAACCTGTCAAGCATTTTTAAAGGTTATGATACTGACTCGGGCGGTCCGGCTTCGCCGCAATCGAGAAACGATCTAAGCAAAAGACGACAGGCGAAAAAACTGACCCCGTTGCTTCCTTCTTATGAATTGCCGTATGATCAGCACGAAAAATGGCTGCGCCAGGCGTTCAGAGTACAACGGTCACGAGACACGGATTCTGGTTTGCGGAGCGATTTTTCTATTCCGCAATGGCGCTGGCAATCTTTAGCGCGGTTTTCCTGGGTTTTGCCGACACATTTTTTTTGAAGTTTTGGTTTCCCGAAGCAGCGGTCCATGCTCCCCCGGAACCGTTCTACATGATTCACGGACTGTTCTTCACAGCGTGGCTGTTGCTTCTCGTCCTTCAATCGATTCTCATCGGAACCCGGCGCGTTGCGTTACATCGTAGGCTTGGTGTTTGGGGAGCTGTCCTTGCCGGCGCACTCTTTTTCCTGGGAGTCTATGCGGGTCTACTGGCTGCGCATCGGCCCACCGGATTTGTTGACATTCCGATTCCGGCGCTGGAGTTTCTTACAGTTCCGATCATCGCCATTGTTCAATTCGCCGTGCTGGTGGCGCTCGGCATTTTCAAACGCCGCGTACCCCAAAGCCATAAACGCTTCATGCTGCTCGCCACAATCAGTGTGATGGGCGCTGGTATTGTACGCTGGCCTTTCGCCTTCGTTACAGCGCAATCACCCGTCCCGTTCTTTGCCAACTCCGATCTTTTCCAAGATCTGTTTCTCCTTCCGCTATTTGCCTGGGACGTCTTCACACGCGGGCGGCTTCATTCTGTCACGCTATGGGGATCGCTTTCGATCATTGCATCCGTGCCACTCGGTATGCTGTTGTCAAAAACGCAGGTCTGGCTAAACTTTGCGGCATGGGCCGTAGGGTTCATCCACTAAAAAAGGAGGATGACATGCTGATTCGTGCAATTGTTGTCGGGATCGCGGGCGCTGTGCTGACTGCTTTGACCGCATGGTCGTCTTTGATTCCGGATCCACTTGCCTTTCACTCTGTCGCTTTAACAATGATCGGCGCCATCTACATGGGCTTCGCATTTCTGGATGGAAGAGTATCGATCGTGATTCTTGAATTGACTGTCGCTACGGGATTCATCGTTCTTGCATTATTGGGTCTCTGGGTCGGACACATCTTTATTGCAGTCGGGTTGGTCCTTCACGGTGTTTGGGACCTTGTGCATCGACCGGGCGGTGTCACAACAAAGATTCCATCCTGGTACCCTCCCTTTTGTGCAGCGTTCGACTTTGTCTTCGCTGGTATTTTTTTTGTGTTCGCGCGCGAGCTCGCTTCGCGTCAATAAGCAAACCTTGAACATTGAAGATTGTTCGGGGTTGAGCAAGTTGCTGCTGGTTTGTGTTTTGTTGCTTCCTGGTAGCGCGAGCTTTTTGTATGCCCAGAGTTCGGATCGATACTTCACGGAGCCGGTCACGGGAATGATTTTTCGCCGGATCGATCCAGGCGTATTTCAGATGGGCAGCCCTGAAGATGAGAAAGGACAGGGAAGCGCAGGAAGAGTTGCACACGGTGCGAATTTCCAAATCGTTCTACATGGGAATCTGGGAAGTGACTCAGAAGCAATGGGAAACAATCATGGGTGAGAATCCAAGCTGGTTTCAGCAGTGCGGTCCGGATTGTCCGGTTGAAAACATTACATGGAACGATGCAGTGAAGTTCATCGAAAAGTTGAACGCGCGAACGTCGATGCGATTCCGGTTACCCACAGAGGCGGAATGGGAATACGCGTGTCGTTCCGGAACAACAACGCCATTTGCGACCGGAGAACATCTCACCACGGAACAGGCGAACTATGATCGCAAAAGCCCCACAGAGGCAGGAACATTTCAGCCAAACAACTTGGGGCTCTTTGATATGCATGGTAACGTATGGGAATGGACCTCCGATGCGTATTGTCCGTACCCAACAGCGGAAGTCTCCGATCCGCGCGCGGAATGTGCAGGCGCTCGCAAAGTCATTCGCGGCGGCAGCTGGTACTTCGGAGCCGATAGCGCCCGGTGCGCTCTTCGCTACACACACAACCCGCAGGATAAAGGCTTCAGCATCGGATTTCGTCTCGCCGCCTCTTTGCGTTAAGGTATTTTACGAATGAAAAAACCGCGTATTGCAATCACCGGTGTCGGAAACGTTGGGCGGCGATTATTGGAGTTGATTGACCGGAAGCGGGAGAGCCTTGGGACTCGATTCAACATCGATCTGGTTGTCGCTGGTGTCTGTGATTCTTCGGGTGCGCTGATCGATGGGCAAGGCATTGATCCGCATCAAGTAATGGAGGTAAAGGAAAACAAGAAGGGGATCTCCACACTATCCGGAAGTGTTGCCGGGATAACGCCTCCTGAGTTCGCGAGATCGGTGCAAGCAGACATGCTGGTTGAACTGACTCTTACAAATCTAAAGAATGGTGAGCCGGGCCTTAGCGCAACACGGATCGCGCTTGCAAGAAAAATGCATGTGGTGACTGCCAACAAAGGGCCGCTGGTGCTGGCCTACTCCGAACTCGCGGCGTTAGCGAAATCAAATGACGTACGACTCCTGCACAGCGCAACAGTGACCGGTGGTTTGCCAACATTAAACATTGGCGCGCGCGATCTCTGTGTTGCATCGATCGACAGAGTGGAAGGGGTGCTGAATGGCACCACGAATTACATCCTCACAAGAATGACCGAAGGAGCATCGTATAACGACGCGCTGAAGTATGCGCAGGAAGTTGGAATGGCGGAAGCCGACCCGGGGTTGGATGTGGATGGATGGGATGCCGCGTGCAAACTTGTGATCATTGCTAACGCGGTCTTACGGCGTCCGACAACTCTAAGTGATGTTGCTGTCGAAGGAATTGCAGGCGTGACATCGCAACAATTGAAGCACGCAGCATCTAACAATCAAGTCCTGAAACTGATCGCTCTAGCCGAACGAAAGGAGCACGATTATCAATTCAGCGTGCGACCTACAACACTGCCGCGGTCCCATCCGCTCGCGAGCATCAGCGCCGGCATGATGGCCGTCCTTTACGATACCGACATTAACGGAAAAATCTTTGCGTGCATCGAAGAGGAGGATCCCTATCCCACGGCTGCCGCAGTGCTTCGTGATATCGTTCACATCGCAAACATATGAAAAGCAGACGCAATGTTCCTGTCTACGTCCCGGCTAAATATTGGTGAATGAATTGAACGGCCATAGCGGAAATTCACTCTTCGCGCAACAGGATCAAAGGTTCAATCGACAGCGCGCGTTGGGCTGGAATCCACGTAGCCAGAAGCCCCAGCAAGGACATAGCCAGAACAACGCCAGCCATTACCAGCGGATCGCGGGGAGTTGCCTGGTAAACAATAGAAGCCAGTACGCGGGTCGCCAGAATTCCAAGGATCAATCCTGCGGCGGAACCAAACGCGAGCAATTTGAATGCGCGTCCCAGCGCTGCCTGTAACACTTGCTTACGTTGCGCGCCAAGCGCCATACGAATTCCCAGTTCACGCATTCGCTTGCTGACCGAGTACGCAGCCATTCCAAAGATGCCGGTGATGGACAGCATCGCGCCCATCAGGCCCAGAACACCCAGCGACACAGTTGCGACGCGTGAAGGAAACAAAGGCAAGTCCAATCCCTGTTCCCACGTTTGTATGAAAGTAGGCAGCCCCGCATCCAGGTCCCGCAGTTTGTTCTTGATGGCGGCCGGCAGTTGCTCCGGATCACCATTCGAACGCACCACCATCGATGCATCACTGGATGGCCATTGAAGGATCGGGAGAAACATCGCCGGCCTTGGATCTTCGGTGAGGGTCGCGTATTTTCCGTCTTGCGCGATCCCCACAACCTGGATGCGGGTTCCATCCCGCATCTTGAAATACCGGCCTTGTGCATTGTTTACCGAGCCAAGGATCTTGCGCGCAAATTCCTGGTTGATCACTGCCACGCGCGGCGCATCTATATCGTCATGCCATGTGAAAATCCTTCCGGACAGCAACGTTGTGCCCGCCGCGCGGAAGTACTCGGGAGAGATCTTCAACATCATGGATAAAGCAGCGGCACTGTTTGGTATGAGTTCTGTCGTTTCATCCGTAAAGACGATCGCGCCTTTACCGGACCCATTCGTTAATGGCGCCCAGTCCACCAATCCCACGGACGTCACGCCGGGAATCGTTTCAATGGCATCGATCATCCGCTTTTGCATTGCAGGCACCGCGTCGCCGCGGTAACCGGCCAGATCCAGACCGGGATTCACAAGCATCGCGTTGCGTGGCTCGAAACCGAAATCGCTGTGCAGTGAGCGCATCAGTCCACGAACGGCAACCATCGAAGAAGTGACCAGCACGGCACAGATCGCAATTTGCACCACAACCAACAGGTCGCGGCCAGTAATCCGTCGCTCAGACGTGGACCTTCCTCCCGACTTCACGACTTCGTACGGATCCGTGCGGAGTACCTGCCTCACCGCGGCAGCGCCAAAGAGGAATCCACTCGCAAGTGCCAACAGCAAAGCGACTCCATATACATTTGCGTCCGCGTTCAAAGGCAAATTGAAGTCTTGAAATTGTGCAAATGGCTCCCACGCCCTCAGCGAACGTAACAGCACTAAGCTGCCGCATAATCCGATAGCGCCTCCGATCAATGAAATCAGCATGGCTTCGGTGAAGAGTTGCCGCAGAATGCGTATGCGGCTCGCTCCAAGGGCAAGTCGCATCGCGATCTCGCGCGAACGATCAGCGGCGCGCGCCGCAAATAGACTCCCCAGATTCGCGCAGGCGGCCAGCAGAATTAACCCCGCAAGCAGCATCAATCCGGTAACGAATGCCCGCGCCGGACGGCCGAAGTAGTCGCCATAAAGACCAGGACGCGCCAATGAAAACTTCATTTGTCCATAATCTTTGGGATAGGTCTTTTCCAGATACGCGCCGATCGAGTTCAGATCGGTAGCAGCCTGTTCCGGAGTGACTCCCGCCTTCAGGTGTCCCATCATCATGAAAATCCAACGGGTTCCACGCGCGTTCAGAATACTTGTCCCCTCGATCTGCTCCTGGTTCACCATCGGTATAAAGAACTCGGGGGACCAGAACAGTAGAGTCCCATGAAATTCAGGTGGCGCGACACCGACGATTGTAAAAGGATGCTTGTTCAGCAGAACCGTACGGCCCAGCACGCCACGATCATCATGAAAACGGTTATGCCAGGTTGCGTGTGATATCACGACATAGGGAGCGCTATTCGGGCCATGCTCATCGGAACCGTGGAAGAACCGGCCGAGATACGGTTGAATTCCTAGCACGTCGAAGTAGTTCCCACTCACCGCACAGAGCCAGACGCGCGATGGATTTTCGCCGGTGTCCAGCCCTGCCTGCAGGATGTTATAGGCTGCCAGATCTTCGAAGCCGCGGTTGCGATCGCGCAGATCGAGATACCCGGGATACGATTGCCGCGGGGAATAGTCGCTCACGCGCTGGATCGAGTAGAGGCTCTCAGGGCGCGGTACATTCAGCGGGCGCAGGATCAGCGCATTCAACACGCTAAAAACAAGGACATTTGCGCCGATGCTTAGTGCGAGTGTCAGAACAGCAACAGCGCTAAAGGCCCGGATTTTTTCGGAGTTGTCGGAGGCCGTAGCGACAATCGGTAGCTACCGACTGAAGCCAAAAGCCGATCCGTACTTCGCGAACCTGTTCTTTCACCTGTTCTGTGCCGCCAAGCTCAATAAGCGAGGCGCGTTGTGCGTCTTCGCGTCTCATGCCGGCATGGATTTTTTCTTCGATCAGCATTTCGAGATGCGACTGAATTTCCTGGTCCAGGTCTGCTTCCACACGGACCAGAAGAAAAAAGATTTCGGAAAAAACTGCGGGCTTTCGTTAGAAGTGGCATGCTAATCCCACTGGCCTTCCAAAGCTTGTGCGATCGCCCAGGAAATTCGGCCCCACCTTTCGGTTTCTACTTCGAGCTGCTTCCTGCCGGCCTTCGTCAGGCGATAATATTTCGCACGGCGGTTATTTTCTGAATCTCCCCAAAAAGCAGAAATCCAACCCTCTTCTTCCATTCGGTGGAGCGCCGGAAATAGCGAGCCGGGTTTCACTGAAAAAGTACCGCTAGTGAGCTGATGGATTCTGCGAGAGACTCCCAATCCATGCAATTCGCCGGCTACAAGTGATTTCAGGATCAGCATGTCCAGCGTCCCTTGCAAAAGGGTTGTCGGTTCAGACTTCACAAGCCATCTCCTATCGATCTTCTATACGAATGATATGGTGCGACCTATAGAATGTCAATAGGAAAGCATCTCACCCTTGAATCAAAAAAATCTTACGACTGTCGCTATGAATAGGCTTGCCAAGATCGACACTATGGTTCCAACTATAAATCCCTTGAAGTGGTGACCATAATCCTTATAAGCATCCATGCCCTCTGTTCCGGGAATGATTAAGAATGTCGGCGTCCACAAACAGAAGATCAAGTAGTCGATGATGATTAGATCAACAATATTGAAAAACAATCCAACGCCGAAAGCGCTCAGGAATAACGCCAGAAAGGAACCAGGGTCTTGATGCCGTATCGTCCAGGCAGATAGGAATGGAATCGCGAAGAGCGAAATTAAGAATGGCACTCCCCAGAAAACAGATTGCCTCTTTTCTTCTTCTGTTTTTGGCTCAACCCTCTGTTGAATCTCCTTCGGGTAGTCTTGCAACCAGAGACGGGGATTTACATAGAGAGAAAGCAGGATAATGCATGAACCAATCACGGAGAGAACGACTCCGTAACCAATAATGTGATAGATGTCGATCATTCGAAATCAGGATAACAAGAAAAACCTGGGTGGACAAAAGAATGTGTAAATGTATCTCCAAAGGAGCGTGACGAAGGAGGTGCGGTTGCTGTCGGATCCAATGACTTTGTTCGGCGATAAGAGCGCAGGAAAACTGACGATCTATCTTTTTCGTGGACGGCCACCGACAAGCGCGTTAACCAGCGTTTCCGACAGCCATTCTTGATACCGGTCCGGCGTCCAGCCGCTTTCTTGCACGAGCATGCGATAGACATCGCGGCTGGTATACATCCAGAGAATCCGCCGAGCTTGGTCGAATTCAAGACCTTTTTTCTGTTTGGATTGGGCAAAGAGGAGTCTAACGCGCTCCTCCTGCATTTCGAAACGGATCTTCTCGAACTCTTGCTCCAGCTTTCGAACAGCGGGTGAAAAGGCCGAAGCACCGCGCAGGAGCCCGAGCTCCGAGCTTTCGCCTTCATAAATAGCCCGCGCCACGCGCGCCGTCAGTGCTATGAGCTTGACCGGATCGGTCACGCCTTCAAACTCCGCCATCGCCGCCAAAAAGCGCTGACCAAAGAGAGCTGCGCGAAACAGGCCGCGCAGGATCCCCTCTTTCGATTTGTAAAGCGCGTAGACAGTGGACGCGGCGACATCGGCCTTTTGGGCGATCTGCGCGATCGTAACCCGATCGATGCCGTGACGCGCAAAGAGCGCTTTGGCCGCGTTCAGCACACGGTCCTTTGTTGCGTCCGCTGACTGGCTTCGCAGTTCCGATACATATTGCCTCTTTTGTTTTCTGGACATATTGGATATAGTTTACTATAATGAATATTCAGTATCAATATACAGAGTTGGAGGCGTTATGAGTTATCAAGCATCTCTTGCCAACATTCGGAAGAAGACGAATAGGAGCAGCAGTATATCGTCTGGACCCGTAGTCGTCCGGTATCAAGCGGCGTTGGCGCGCGTCGCGGCCACAGGGGTGTTTATCGTCGCCTTGATCATCCTGGCCTTACATGCGATTAAGCCGGAATTCGAACCGTCGTGGCGAATGATCAGCGAGTATGCGATCGGCGGACATGGCTGGATTATGAAGCTGGGCTTCCTGATCTGGGCCGCGAGTTGCGCCGCGTTGGCGCTGGCCCTGCGGCGGGAAGTTCGAACATTTCTCGGCAATACGGGTCTCGCAGTCCTGCTGATTGTCGCCGCAGCTCTGGTGGTCGCCGGCCTGTTTCCGCAAGACCCACTCACGGCAAAACCGGATGAGCGTTCAACCAGCGGCACGCTTCACGCCATTTCGTCAATCATCGGCATACCGGGCATCCCGATCGCGGCGATGCTGGTCAGCTCCAATCTGTGGAGGAAGAATCCAACCTGGGCGCCCCACCGCTCGACCATCATGTGGGCAGCCCACGCAACATGGATCAGCTTGATGCTGATGGTGGCCTATCTACTGTGGGCAGTCCCGCGGGCCGGAGGCTTCAATACCGAGGTCTGGGCAGGCTGGATGAACCGCCTCGTGGTGGCAACCTATCTGGCCTGGCAACTGATCGTCGCCCGTCGCCTCACCGCAAATTACAAAACATGAATCGTTCCACTCAGACGCGGAAATAATTCCGCAGCGTATCCGCATCAGTTTTTACGATTGATTCTGATATCGCTTTGCCGTGTTCATCGACTGGCGTTACTAAGCTAGGTATGGTATCCGTCGACTACAAGGAGTTGCTCCATTAAATGGACTCAAGAGCCTAGACTTCTGAAATGCAGGTTCTTCGCGCTAGAAATGTAACGGTTAGGAGTTCAATCGGGCGAGTTATTTGTGCTACTTCGTCTAAAACCTATTTCCCCAAGCAGGAAGAGGACACCAAAGTAGATCAGAGAAGCAGCAATCGCTTGCAAGATCCAAAATAGGCGTTGCGCAACAAATAGGAAAGCGGCCATTGCGATTCCAGCCAGTAACGGTTTCAACAATTGACCAAACACCGGAACCTTCCGGACTCTCCGATTGAAATAATAGTAAGCCATTGTGAGCCAAATCATTTCCGCAATAACAGTTGCCGCAGCAGCACCTGTTACACCGTAACGCGGTATCAAAATGACATTCAAAATCACGTTGCAAACAGTCGCTGCTAACGCGCATCGCAAATCGAGCCCCTGTTCATTCGCCGCAACAAGCCCCTGCCTGAACGTGCCTCTTAAAATCACGAGCGCCGCGGACCACACAAGGATCTGCAACACCTGTATCGAGTTGGCGTATTCGGGGCCGAACAGGAACCCTATGATCGGTTTCGCCAGAAGGGTTCCACCGATCGCGAGCGGAACAGCAACAAGCGATGTCAGTCGAAAGGAATGAATCACCACGCCCTCGAAAGCTTTTTGATCCCTCGAATACTCACGCGATAGGACCGGGAAAAGGCCGATAAAAAAAGTCACCGGCATTGCAAGCGCCACTGTGACAGGCTTGTACGCGGCATTGTACCAGGCGACCGCACTCGGTCCGATGAAAAAACCGAGCAGAACCGAATCGAAATTGAACGACATTAATGCAAGGAAAGAAGAGATTCCAATGATAAAGGCGGGACGGAATGTTTCACGCGCGTTCGAAATCACGAATTGCCCGGGCAAACCTCCATACTCCCTGGAAAAACGAGCTGCAAAATAAACCACCATCGCCAGCTCACCGAGTAATTTCCAAACGGGCACCAACAGAACATCCTCAGGAGACCGAACGAAGACAAATACCATGACGCCAAATACGAGCTGCATCAACACAAGTCCCGCTCCTGCCGCACTCATTTTTTGATGAGCGAGAAAACTCCACTTTAAGTTCGCCGCCTGCAGAAACGAACTAAAGCCGAAAAGGATCAACAGTGGTGTCAGGTTCGGATAAGCCGGAAAGAACGGAAGAAGCAGCATTAAAAGGAGAAAACCAACTCCGCTCAATAGAAAACGGAGCGGCAATATGCGTGCGGCGAGCAGCCGGATTTCGGAAGACTTGGATGCTTCGCGGATCGCCCATCCTTCGAGTCCCGCATCCGCAAAAAAAAGGAAATACATGGAACTGGAAAGCGCAAACTCAAGAACTCCGTAATGAGCGACACCCAGAATCCTTGCCAGATAAATGAATGTGAGAAAATTGAAAGCCTTCGCGATGAAATCCCCGACAGACAACCGCAAGATGTTGGCAAACGGGTTTGAATGGACTTTCATTGTCTTTGAACGGACGGTTTTCGGGCGACAGCCTGAAGCAAGGGCCCAATCGCCCGGAATATCGGTCCTGCGGCAACTCCGTTCCTGCTAATATTGTAGAGTGAAACGATCTTTTGCAAAATAGCCGGCAGATGTTTGCTCTGCTCTTCGCCGATTCTCGGGACGGACAAACGGCATGATTCGAAGCCGCTCTCCAGTAGTAACCGCTTTAAGGATCGTGCCGATAGAAGATTTCGTTTCGGAGGGATCGCCTTCTGCCGCCGCGCATAGGATGCGATCCATCGTTCCGGGAGGTATCCGCCGGCCCAGAGTTGAACATGTGGATCTGGGCCCAGACTGTAACGATTGGGGGTTGCGATAAAAATTTGCCCATCCGGTTTTAAAACGCGCGCTACTTCCATCAGTGCCCTCTTCTGGTTATCCACAACTTCCAGTGTGGAATCGAATGCTGCCGTTCCAAAATGAACTTCAGGAAAAGGGAGGGCTTCCGCACACGCGCATATCAATGGAACGGTCAGGCCAGCCTGTTGCAGGCGCTTTTTTGCAACTACGAGCCAGCGCAACGCGATGTCGACACCTGTCACGACTCGAAACCGCTTCGCTGCCGCAATCAGAAGCGGCGCCGTTCCGCATCCAACCTCAAGAAAAGCATCGATTCTATGCGTGAAACCGGGACTCTTCTCCCAATCCTGAACGCAAGCCTCGGCTCGCGCTTCTGCTGCAAGCAATCCCCGAGTAAATTGTTTCGCATGATGTTGCGGAACAACGGCTGTCGTTAAATAGTAAAAACGGACCATCTCTTCAAAATTCAATTCATCAAAATGGCTCGCAAGATGCATCGCTTTTGCTCGATCCGCTTCAAAGTCGATATACGGATCCGGAAAGACCCGCAAATCCGGAATTCCAAAAATCACAGGAAAAGACCGGCCACAGGACATACAATTCAACGTCTCTTCATTTTGTTGGAGTAATTCAGCCCTGCAGAAAGGACAGCAGACTTCAATCCCCTGAAAGATCATGCAGAAATTTGCCGCGGCCTTAAACTGGAATCGGGACGGGCCGTACAATATCCGAGAAATTCGCCATAAGACCACGCAAGATTCAAAACAATGATCCAGGGCAGACACCGAAGAAACTGAAGCCGGTAACGCTTCTTGATAAAGAGATTCTTAGCGATCCTGGCAGTCAATACGAACGGAAGCAGAAAAGATGCAAGCGCATAAAAGCCGCGTTTGGGTCGAGACGCATTTGCGACTCGAGTACTCCCAAAAAGCCGGCCGAACGCACATCGCTCCCTGACTGCCTGCCGGAACGCAAGGTTTCGCTGCTGGCGCACAACGATGCGCGGAGACAACCAGAGATGCTCCCCTCTCTTCAACAGCGCCCCATGCACAACTGTCTCGTGAAACTCCTGCTCCGAAAGTTGTGAGATCGAATGCAGAGCTTCCCTTTTGTACGAAACGTTACAGTCTGTCAGGTTGCCGGCCGCGCCTTCCGTGACCGGGTTCACATAACGACTGTAATCACAAAAGTAGACGGACCAGTTTAACACGCTGTCGGATGATCGCGACGCATCAAAACCCTTCTCCACGGCCCCTCCCGCAGCAGCATGCGAAGCAGCATGAGCTTGAAGGATGCTGGAGCACCAGTCCGGATCGGGTATGCATTGATCTTCGGTCAATGCAATGACCGCGTTGGAGGCGTTTTGAAATCCTGTCGAACGGAGCTCCGCGTACGTCCGCTTTCCAGGATGCTTTACAAAACGAACTTCAGGAAATGTTTTTTGAAGCTCGGATGCGTCCTTCATCCGATCATCATAAGGAACGATGATTTCCATTTCTTCAACGTCCTTTTGCGCGAGTAGAGCATTCAGACAGCGCTGCAAGGAAGCTCCGCCCGATAAAATCACAACCACGACTGATATCTTCGACTTCATTCAAAGTCTTTGGATGCCGCGCTTGCAATCTCAACGGCTCGCAATCCGTCATACCCGGTGGCAACCCGGCTGGCTTCGTTCCGGATCGCTGCAGCGAAAGCTTCCAACTCCTTTGCAAGACTTTCAACGACAACCCAGCGATAACTTCGCAAATGCTCCATAAGATTGGTGTATGCAAAACGATGCACTTCACGGCGCGCTTTTCCTCTCCCTTTCGCGGTCTGCAAAAGTTCGGCAAACATCGGAAAACAGGACGCGCGAATGCACCCTCGATCCCCATAGATATCGATCGTGAAACGATACTTCTTCCATTCCGTCCAACTCGCATGCAGGGACGCGACTGCACCGCCAGGACTGCGCATCATGAGAAAACCATTATCTTCACATTCCTTGAACTTCCACACGGAGTTCGAAGCATAACCGTTCACTTCCGTAACTTCTCCCATCAAGAAGCGGGTCAAGTCGATCAGATGAATACCGTTATCGCGAAGAGCTCCGCCTCCCGTAATAGATGCGTCGTGCACCCATGGATGATTATGCTCATCGGCCGAATAGCCGGCGTAGCTTCTGATGTGATCCATTTTTCCAATGTGATCCGCGACCAGCCACTCCCGGGCCGCTTCAAACGACGGATAAAATCTGTAATTGAATCCTGTAGCCAGAAATCGCCCTGATTCCGCGGCAGCATCCAAAATCTTTCTGCATTCTTCCGGCGACCTCGCGAGCGGTTTTTCACAAAGCACGTGCTTGCCGGCCCGAAGCGCTTCCATGCACATTTCAGCATGGAGATGGGGAGGCGTAGAAACAATCAGGGCATCCACATCGGAGCGTAACAACAAGGAGCGCCAGTCTTGCTCCACTTCTGCGCCTGAGGCTCGTGCAATTTTTCCGGCGCGTGCAATATCGACATCTGAAACCGCTTGCAATTTCAGACGAGGCGATTTCGCCAAAGCAGCAACGCGCAGCGAACCTATATCACCGCAACCGATCAATCCGATCTTCAATTGCATTCTCTACCCTTACTGCTTCTTCCAAACAGACCGAATCCAAAGCCGAAAGCCGCCATATTGAAAAAAAGATTCCTCCCTTTCCTGGACGCGAACTGCTTTTGTAATTTTCTGGCGGCGCAAAAATCGGAATACGGACCCGGGAATGCAATTCGCGATGGATTCACGGAATGGCGGCATCCGATAACGGAAGGCCGAGACGTATCTGTAAAAGGGCCCGGCGGTCGAAGAAAACTTCAACCGAAAGCCTGCCGATTCGACCAGTTTTATCAACGTAGTTTCAGAAATAAAAGTGATGTGCGGCTCGTCGAACCGGGGGGCCCACATGTGGTCCGGATAGCGCAAAAGTGAATCAGGAGGAATGTTCGGGACTTCTAAATAGAGTAGTCCATCTTTTGCAAGACTGGAATGAATCAAACGGAGAACTGCCCTTGGATCCAACAGATGTTCCAAAACATGGGAAAGGGTCACCAGCTCAAAATGGTCCGGCATCTCAGATAAGACCTCTTCCACGGGTCGTGTAAAGACCTGAATGTTCCGGGATTGCAGATGCTCAACGCAAGGCTTGGATAACTCCACCGCGGAGCGGGTGGATTGTGGAAATTGCTTGCCAAGAAAATAAAGGATATGCCCGTAGCCCGCACCCACATCCAGAATCCTCAAGTCATTTTTCGTAACAAAAGGAGTTAAGAGCTCGGTGATCGATTGACCGCGATTGCAATAGAAAAGGTTGTCGTTTGGAAACTGCGACACATCGGCTACGTCGGAACCCCCGTAACCATGGGACCGATAACTATGCTGATAGTAACGCTCGAGTTCCGCGGAATTCGGTCTGGGAATGGACTGAACCATGCCGCAATCACTGCATTCGTAAAGCGCCGCCTCAGCAAAAACTTCTTTGCCTTTGTTCGTGTGCGTCCGGTAGGATCGGATCCGCACTAGATTTTGCTTTCCGCACGCGAGACACTCGTTCATCATCGAATTCGCCCGTTCAAAGTACACTAGTGCCGCGTAACACAAGGATGTATAGTGATTCTCCCTCCTTATAAAGGGGGGAGTTAGAGGGGGGTTGTCCTTCGTTTCCGACGCGAATGAATCAACCCCCTCCCAGCCTCCTCCTTAATAAGGGGGAGGAGTTGCACTTTGCATTCATGTGTTACAAGCCACTAGTATACCGAGGAATTGAAAAGGAGAAAAAACTATGGGAAAGCCTGTTGTTCATTTTGAGTTCTGGTCAAAGGATCCTGACAAGATCTCTGAATTTTATACAAAGGTGTTCGATTGAAATATTCAGCATATTCCTGGGGCCGGCGGCACAATGATCGTTGAGCGGATGGACGTTCCGGGTGTGGGAGCCCTCTCCCTGTTCACGGATCCGGACGGACGTGTCGTCGGACTCTGGCTGCAGAATAAGAAGTAGTGATTGTAGGGGCAGGTTTGAAACCCGCGCGAATCTCGAAGCCAATCATCATCGGGCGGTCTCAGACCTGCCCCTACAGCGATATTTTATTGATAGAATCTCCTGCATGTACGCAATCGAAACGCAGAACTTAAGTCGCAGTTTTCAAGGAAAGAACAAGCAGAAAATTTTTGCTGTTCGCGATCTGAACCTGCGTGTGTTAAGCGGGCAGATATTCGGGATGCTCGGACCGAATGGCGCAGGCAAAACGACCCTGGTCCGGATGCTGACAACAATCCTGAGGCCCGACTCCGGAACCGCCAGAATTCTTGGACATGATATCGTTCAACAGCCGGTAGCCGTCAGGCAGAACATTTCGGTTGTGTTACAGGAAACCGCCGTGGAACCGCTGCTTTCAGTTCGAGACAATCTCCTGATCTATGGCTTGCTCCACCGCCTTCATCGCCGGGAACTCCTGAAAAGGATCGAGGCTCTGCTGGAACAATTTGACCTGAAAGATAAGCAAAAAGAAGTCGCTCAAGATCTAAGCATGGGTACGCGCAGAAGACTGCAGGTTGCCAAAATCCTGCTTGTGGATGCACCCGTTGTATTTCTGGATGAAGCCACAACAGGGATGGATCCTCTCGTCAAGCGAAGCACGCTGGAAATTTTTAAGAAGGTCGCACGGGAAGGCAAAACAATATTTCTGACTACGCAATTGTTGCAGGAAGCGGAGGATCTGTGCGATGAAATCGCAATCCTTAATCAAGGGCAGACGATCGCGCGTGGCGATCTGCAAACTTTGCGAAAACTCACACAAAAACGCTTTCACATATCGCTGAACGTTGAAAACATGGAAGGCGTGGAGAACAAACTGAATATTCTTCAGCCGCAATCTCTCACAATCAAAGGAGATTCCATTGAATTGATCGTCACCGGAGAAGAAGCGGAGATTCTTGCCGCTCTCGCGCAACTCGCTCAGGAAACGAAGATCGATCAATTTGAAATGCGAGGAGTGGATCTGGAAGACATCTTTATCGAGCTCATTCAGGCGCAGGGGAACCAAACATGACCAACATTCTGCGCGTGCTGTATAGAGAATACAAGTTCCGGATCACAAATGTTGCATTTCTCGTCTGGGATATTTTTGTTCCGATTGCGTATTTGCTGATCTTCGGTTACGGGTTCCAGCAATCCATTGGAGGAAGCTTCGCCGGAAGCAGTGTGGATTATGCTTCATTTTTTGTGCCGGGCATTCTGGCGATGACCTGTTTTGGTGTGGCGATGAATACTTCCTGGCGTTTTTTTATGGAACGCGAGAACGGAATCTTTTACGAGCTTTTGACATATCCGTTAAGCCGCACAGAGCTTGTGATCGGGAAAATACTGTTTAATGTCGGACTCAGCATGACCGGAAATTTTCTTGTCGTGCTCGCCGGAGTTTTGTTCCTGGATACGCGCATTCGTAGCGAGTTCGCGCCATGGGTCTGTTTGTTTACTGCAATCGGCACTGCAAACTGGTTCTTCTTTTTTGCGGCCCTTGCGCTGCGCATCCGCCGCATGGATATATTCAACACTGTAACGAGCCTTTGTTATATTCTGCTGATGTTTGCAAGCAGTATGTTCTATCCGCTTGAAACTCTTCCCAAATGGTTTCGATGGATCGCCCTGGCCAATCCATTAACCTGGTTGACGGATCTGTTCCGTTTCGCCACGCTCGGCACCGGCTCCGCTTTCCAGCTCGTTCTACAAGGGGCAGCGCTGCTTGCATTTACAATGGTTGTCTTCTTTGCCGCGCTTTACGCCCTGGATCGCGCCGCAGAGTAGATTTACCATTGAGTCACGGAGTTCACGGAGAAAAAAGAATTCTCTCCGTGTGCTCTGTGAGATGGTTAAAAGTTAATTTTTAACATCGCTTTCTGGAGTTCCTGTTTTTCGAGATCATAGCGGCCCTGGCGGTTATAGACGTCGGCAAGAACGTAATGCCCGAGGGGACGATATTCCGGATCAGGATTCAAGGTCAAACCCTTTTCGGCGAGTTCTTTTGCTTTCATCAATTCGCCTCTCTCCACAAGTGCCTGCGCAAGAAACAGGGATCTCATCTTGTATGGCTATGTCTTATGGAATGTCCGTTTCAGCGATAAGTTCGGAGTTAACGATCATTCGTTTTTTCGTCATGCGCAGGGATAGACTATAATTAGTTTCCAAAATGAATGGCTGACTTGATGAAGCAGAATGCCGCTTCTGAGGACTTAGCATCCTGGGATATTGTGATTCTGCCCCGGAAACGCTGGTTTCAGATACCGTTGAAGGAATTGTGGGGTGCGCGAGAGTTAGTGACAATCTTTGTCTGGCGTGACTTCGTTGCGACCTACAAACAAACGGCTCTGGGCGCCCTGTGGTATGTGATTCAGCCGATTCTGACATCGCTCATTTACTTCATCATCTTTAAAGTCCTTGTCGGGTTACCAACAGACAATCTTCCACCGCTTCTGTTTTATTTTTCGGGTACAATTGTGTGGAACTACTTCTCATCGAACTTCGTCAAAACTTCGGGCACTTTACTGGGAAATGCAAACCTGTTTCAAAAAGTATATTTCCCTCGATTAACTGTTCCTGTTTCCATCGTTCTATCAAACTTGATTAGTTTTGGGATTCAATTCGGAATTTTTCTCTTATTTCTTCTATTTTTTCAATTCAAAGGATTCCCCATACAGCCGAATATCACGATCTTGCTTTTGCCTGTTTTGCTTTTGATCATGGCAGGGCTTGGTCTGGGATTTGGACTGGTGATTTCGGCCTTAACCACGAGATACCGCGATTTTCATCATCTTATAGGTTTCACGACCCAGATCATGCTTTTTGCAACTCCGGTCATTTACCCGATCTCTGTTGTTCCAGAAAGACTGCGCTGGGTGTTGTGGTTGAATCCCATTTCCTCAATTGTAGAAACTTTTCGTTTCTCCTTTCTAGGGGCAGGGCAGTTGCCGTGGGGACAATTGCTTTACAGCTTCCTGTTCACCCTGGGGACTCTTTTCATCGGACTACTCCTCTTCAACAGGGTCGAAAGCACGTTTGTTGATACTGTATAGCATGTCACACGCCATTGTTGTAGAAAACCTGAACAAGCAATATCGTCTGGGATTGATCAGCTCCCGAACGTTCCGGGAGGATCTGAATCGATGGTGGGGCCGGATGCGCGGACAGACAGGTCTTGCGAGGCAAATCGGGAAAAAGAGATTGGAAGGAGAATTGATCTGGGCACTGCGCGACATAAACTTCCAGGTTAAGCAAGGCGATGCGATCGGAATTATCGGCCGAAACGGCGCAGGTAAAAGCACTTTGCTGAAGATACTCTCCAGAGTCACGGCTCCAACTTCAGGCATTGTGAAAATGAAAGGACGCCTGGCAAGCCTCCTGGAAGTCGGCACCGGTTTTCATCCGGAGCTCACAGGCCGCGAGAATATCTTTTTGAACGGTGGTCTCCTGGGGATGAAAAAAGCTGAAGTTTCAGGCAGATTCGATGAGATTGTAGCTTTTTCTGAAATCGAAAAGTTCATGGATACGCCTGTTAAACATTATTCAAGCGGAATGTATGTAAGGCTTGCTTTTGCCGTAGCCGCACATGTTGAAGCTGATATTCTTATAGTGGATGAAGCTCTGTCCGTTGGCGATACTGCATTTCAAAGGAAGTGTTTGAGCAAAATGGAGGACATGACAACAGGTGGACGCACGATCCTGTTTGTCAGCCATAACATCACCGCCGTAAACCGCATGTGCAAACGCGCGATGTTATTGGAATCTGGCAGAATACTGGCTGATGGATCCACGGATGAAGTCATTCGAGAATATCTTCCACGAATCGTGATGGAGAGAACTTCGCTTGCGATCGCCGACCGTCCGGACCGTTTAGGAAACGGGCAAATTCGATTTACCGGACTGCATTGGGAGCGATGCAACGGACAAAAGGTGTCGACCCTGTCTACCGGCGAAGATTACAAGTTGGTTTTGAGTTTTCAAAGTCATCCCCCATCCACCTGGCAAAATGTACTGGTGAGCTTCGCAATTTACGATCCGATGGGTATTTGTTATCTGCTCCACCAAACCGATTTCACACATTCGAATTTTCATCTTGAATCATCTCACGGTAGATTCATTTGCAGGATTCCAAAATTTCCTTTGGTCGAAGGCGAGTATACAATCAACATTTTTGTTGGTATCGGTACAGAAACCAGCGATAGCCTTGCGGATGCCGCGAGAGTGATTGTTGAGCGAGGGGATTTTTTCGGCACCAGTCATCCGGGCAGACCCAATCTTTGCAAAACTCTAAAGGAGTGCTTTTGGGAAGTCGAATAGGCAGAAAAGCCAGAGCGATTCATAGCATTGGACACCTTTTGCAAAACGCCGGACAAAGAATGTCGAAGTACTCGCGCCAGAACATCAGCGGTATCTGGATTGACGTTGGGGCGCATCTTGGCGAAAAGACATTTACAGTCGCGGCAGAAAATCCGTCGCTCCTCGTTTACGCATTTGAGCCAAACCTGCGTGTTGCAGCCCCGCTATTTGGGCTGCTTTCCAACTTCATCATGATTCCGATGGCGGTGTCCGAAAAAGAAGGCTGCCTCGATTTTTATATCAATAGCTTTGCCGCCGCCAGTTCTCTTCTCCCCTTCGATCCTGAGGGATATAGAAACTGGATCAACAACGAAGTTCTACGCGTCGAAGAAAAAGTATCTGTTCCCGGCATTCGCCTGGACACTTTTATGAATTATCTTTCGATCAAACGGGTCGATTGGTTAAAGATTGACGCACAGGGACATGACTTTTCGGTGGTGAAATCTTCAGGAGACCAAATTAAAAATATTCGAAAAATCACGCTCGAAGTCTCTGTAACGCCAATTCCACTTTATGCCGGGGCAGCAACGAAAGATGAGATCATTGAATACATGGAAAACTTTAATTTCACACTGATCGAAAGTGAATTCCAAAGTTCGGGACAGGAACAGAATTTGACCTTCGTCCAGCGATCATGATTGAGGATTTCGATCTCCTCCATCACTGGGATCAGAGGACGGGGTGAGCTCACCACATCTAACTATCGTTGCTACGAGCCGCAATGATGATCATGGAGGCAATCTTCTTGGCCGGATGCAATTGTTTGTGAATGGTCTGTTCCAGCAATGCTTGAAACGTGGATTAAGTGCGGAGCTGCTGATTGTCGAATGGAATCCGCCAACCGATAGGCCGGGGCTCCGAGATGTATTGCATTGGCCGGAAGCAACAAACAGCTGCATCGCACGGATCATTGAAGTCCCGGCAGATATTCATAAGCGATACAAGCATTCTGAGCAGCTACCGCTTTTCCAAATGATTGCCAAGAATGTCGGGATTCGGCGCGCAAAGGGACGTTTCATCCTGGCTACGAATATTGATATTCTTTTTTCCAATGAACTGATCAAATTTCTGCAATCAGGACTCAAAACATTCCGGATGTACCGTGTCAATCGATTTGATGTCCCGATGCCGCCTGAAGCATCCTGGGGCGAACAACTTCAATTTTGCAAAAAGAATATTCTTCGCATCAGTGAACGAGATGGAACACGGAATCTCAAGACCGGTGAATTTCGGCTGGCGCATCCACCGCAGAGCCGGCAACAGTGGGTGCAGAGCAAAATGCAAGATTGGGGATTCAAGCCCAGAACAGGTTATTCGCGACTCCATACAAATGCTTGCGGCGATTTTACATTGATGGCGAAGGACCACTGGTTTGCTCTTCGTGGCTATCCGGAGTGGGAGATGTATTCTTTTCATCTGGATTCTGTGCTTTGTCATGCCGCTCACCACGCCGGGTTTAGAGAAAACGTTTTGAAAGATCCTATGCGCATTTATCACATCGATCACTCGTCCGGATCCGGCTGGACTCCGGAAGGAGAAAAAATACTGAATGCCCGGCTGGCCGAAAAGGCGATTCCAAAAATGACAAATGAAGAGCTTGAGACGCTCGCAACACAAATGAGATTGGAGAGGAAACCCATTTTATTCAATGACGAAAAGTGGGGGCTTGCGGGTTATGATCTGCCTGAAAGCGAAGTCAATGGCCCGTCACGGAGTCAAACGAGGTGACTTTACGAAAATTGAAGAAATTCTTTGAACGATCTTCTGAAGAAACGAACACTGCCTGGGTGAACCCGATAGAAATTCTGCAAGGAAAATGGTCAGAAATTCCCACAACAAGTATGGGGAGACGAAAATCATCCGAACTTTTAACTCTTTCTGACAAGCAATTGCTTGACGAGTGGATGAAGGCTCGCGAGGATGTCACAACCGGTGAACAATTCAGTCACAGAGGATGGATTCACGTCTTGTATAAGGGAAGTTTTCGGGATAAGGAGGTTCTTGATGTCGGATCCGGGTTCGCCCTCGACAGCATAACGCTGGCACAAAACGGTGCGCACGTGACGTTCCTTGACATTGTTGAAGACAATCTTCAACTGGTCAAACGTTTGTGCCGTTTGCTTGGATTGCATCATGTAAACTTTTTCTATTTGAAAGATCTTGAATCCTTGAAGCTTCTCCAGGGAGAATACGACGCGATTTTCGCTATGGGATCCCTTCACCATGTTCCCTTTGATGTGGCGAAAGGGGAAGCGAATCAACTACTGCATCATCTAAGGATTGGAGGCCGTTGGATTCAACTCGCCTATCCAAAAACACGCTGGGTAAAGGAGGGAGAACTTCCCTTTGACAAGTGGGGTGAGGCCACGGATGGGCGCGGGACCCCATGGGCGGAATGGTATGATTTACCCAAATTGCTCGCTCTATTGGAACCTGCAACTTTTGAAATCGTTCTCTGTCAGGAATTTCATCATCAGGATTTCATTTGGTTTGATTTACTATTGAAAGGTTGGGTTAAACCGATTGAACGATAAAAGTCAGCCTATGGTTTCCGTTGTTATCCCCTGCCTCAACCGCGCTCACTTCCTTGTTCCAACCATTGAAAGCGTATTGAATCAATCGTACCCGAACATCGAATGCATTGTGGTTGATGGAGGGTCAACCGACGGCACACTGGAAATCCTTAAAAAGTATGATGCTAGACTTCATTGGATTTCTGAACCGGACAATGGTCACGCGGACGCAATCAATAAAGGCTGGAAAATTTCGAAAGGGGAAATTCTCGCCTGGTTAAATGCGGATGATCTTTGGCAGGTCCCCGATGCCATCAGCCAGGCCGTTGATTATTTACAGAAGCATCCCAAAACCGATGTCGTTTATGGTGATTGCGGCGAAATAGACGAAGACGGAACACATGTTGGAATGTCATACGTCCAGGACTGGGACCTGGAATATGCAGTTTTAAACTGCGATCATTGCATTCCTCAACCCTCTTCCTTTATTCGTCGATCCATTCTGGAAAAAGTTGGTTGGCTGGATACGAATTTTTACCAAAAGAAGGACCAGGACCTTTGGTTGAGAATTGGTTTGATCGGAAAGATCGAACACCTGCCTGCGCTGCTGGGATATGCCAGAAACCAGCCGGGGTTAAGTTTTGATGGGCGATCGGCCGGTCCGGCATGCGTGCAGGTAACCAGAAAATTTTTCTCCCTGCCTGACATTCCTGAAGCTCTAAAAGGAAAAAAGAAAAGAGCCATCAGTAACTCATACCTGCGGGGGATGTTTTATGCGTGGGAAGGAGGTCGCAGATGGTCTATTATTTTCCCGTTTGCCGTTTATGCGATTTTTGCCGACCCGTCCAACTACTCAATCATCTTGTTAAGGCTTACCGCTTATGTGAAAGATGGTTTGCGTGATGAGAAATTTCTGATATTTCCTTTTATTCTGATGCAGATTATCCAGAGCTTTTGGAAAATCCTTGTGATCATTAAGAGACTCTTTTCCTCAACGCATCAAACCAGTTTGTAAGCAAAATGCGACGAATTTACTTGCACGTTCCCATTTATTTACCGGAAACGGTCTACAAAGTGTTGCGATCCTGGAGACGGAAACTTCTTTCCATCAAATAGAAAGACGTCTTCAACCAGCAGAACTTGAAAGGAGACAGGGACGTCGAGTGGTCGTGGATTCATGCTGAGTTGCCGATCGGACCCGGTGAGGCACTCGATTTCGGCCCCGGAGGTAGTGCCATCGGTCTTGCTGCAGCACAACGAGGGTTTCGAGTGACAGCGGTGGATCTTAACAGAACCGAATATGATTATGTACACCCAAACCTTCATTTTATTTTCGGTGACTTGCTGGAATTGCAACTTCCGGAATCTCATTTTGACCTGGCGATCAACTGCTCCACTGTGGAACATGTCGGACTTGCCGGCAGATATGGGGTAACCAAATTGAGCAATGACGGCGATTTGGAAGCGATGTCGCTGCTGAGGCGTCTTTTGAAACCGACCGGAACGATGCTTTTGACCGTGCCGGTCGGACTCGATGCAGTTTTTGAGCCCATTTGCCGGGTCTACGGTGAAAAGCGGCTGCCTGTTCTTTTAAAAGGTTACACCGTCCAGAAGGAAACATACTGGATCAAAGACAATTCAAATCGTTGGGTCTTCTCAGACAGGGAGACCGCGCTAAATTTGAAGGGAGAGGCCGGCTCATGGGATGCGATGCAGAACATTTATGCCTTAGGCTGCTTTGTTCTGAAGCCTTCCATGCGATAAGGATTCCTGATTGGATCTTCGATGTTAACGATCTTTGCGATTCCCAAGCCCTTCAAAGGGCAGATTGAAATCATTCAACGAAATGCCATCCAAAGTTGGACTCTCATCAGACCAACTCCGGAAATTTTACTTTTTGGCGATGATCGTGGGACCGAAGAAGTAGCCCGTGAATTTGGCGTACGTCATTTCCCGAATATAGAACGCAATGAATATGGCACACCACTAATAAACTCTATCTTTGATACCGCACGAAAAGAAGCCGCAAATCATTTAATCTGTTACGCGAATTCCGATATCATTTTCCCAACTTCTCTGCTCGAAGCAATTAAACGGTTGCGTTGCCGAAATTTATGATGATTGGTCAGCGTTGGGATCTGGATGTTTCGTCACTCCTGGATTTTTCCGATCCGGAATGGGAGGCAAAGTTGAATCGACAGGTCCAGCGTGAAGCAAGGCTCCACGGTGCTACCGGAATCGATTATTTTGTATTTCCCGCGTGAATGTAACCTGAATATCCCTCCTTTTGCGATAGGTCGTACTGTATGGGATAATTGGCTGGTTTTTCGCGCTCGATTATTGTCAATGCCGGTGATAGACGCGACTCAAGCGGTTACAGTTGTTCATCAGAATCATGGCTACGACGTACGCCGGATCGCGTAAAAACGATCTGGGAAGGTCCGGAAGCTAAAAGCGAATTTAGAACTTGCGGGGGGCTATTCCTCACTTTTCAATGTGAATGATTCGAATTATGTTCTTACTTCGACAGGAACGAAGCGTCGACCGCTGACAAAGAAGCGCTTCATCGGGAATTGTACCTGCGCACAAACGTTATCCGGAATCTGCTTTCTCTTTCGCCTTGCCCAAAAAATTCTTAGACCCGCAGACCTTTGGCAATCGATCCTTTTCAGGGTTAAGAAAGGCGCTACACATTTCTAAGAACGCCATGAATCAAGGAAACCTTTGCGTAATTGGTCTTGGAAAATTGGGGTTGCCGATTACCGCCTGTCTTGCTTCCAAAGGCTTTCGAGTTTTTGCAGTCGACACAAGCACCGATACCCTCCAAGACTTTGGGCGATGGACGTGCTACCGTTTTTTGAGCCTGGTCTCGATGCTTTGATTCAGGAAAATTTTGATCGTATTCACCCAACACAGGATTACGAAAGAGCAGTTCAACAGTCCGTCGCGTCTTTCATTATCGTCCCAACTCCGAGCAAATCCGATGGAACTTTTTCAATTGACTATGTGCTGGCTGCATGTGAGTCTATCGGACAGACTATCCGGAAGAGCACGAACTACCATCTTGTTGTCCTGACAAGCACTGTTATGCCAGGATCGACCGAAGCCTTCGTCATACCTGCGCTGGAAGAAGCAAGCGGGAAAAAATGCGGGATCGAGTTCGGACTTTGCTACAGTCCCGAATTTGTGGCTCTTGGGAGTGTGATTCGTGATTTCTTAAATCCGGATTTCTTCCTGATCGGAGAATCCGACCCGCGGGCCGGCGAGACTCTGTCCACTATCTACCGGACTGTATGTAAAGAGACACCACCGATCAGCCGAATGAACTTTGTAAATGCAGAACTTACAAAGCTGGCGCTCAATACGTTCGTTACCACTAAGATTACTTTCGCCAATATGCTCGCGCGAATCTGCGAACGATTGCCGGATGCGAACGTTGATATCGTGACATCTGCTCTAGGATTGGACAGCAGGATCGGAAAAAAATATCTCCAGGGAGCGATCGGTTATGGAGGCCCCTGCTTCCCAAGGGACAATGTCGCTCTGACTGCACTGATTTCAAATCTCGGAATTACGGCAAATCTACCGAAAAGTGTGCATAGAGCCAATCAAGAAGAGGTCAAAACTCTGTCATCCATTGTAAAAAGCAAATTACCGGAAGGCGGGACTGTTGGAATCCTTGGCTTGTCTTACAAACCAAACACCACCGTCGTAGAAGCATCGCAGGGAATACTGTTGGTCCTGTTACTGGAACGAGAGAAAATCCCTGTGATCGTGTACGATCCAATCGCCATGGAGAATGCAAGAAAGGTTTTACCGGAATCCACAAGCTATGCTCACTCCATGCAGGAGTGTGTGGCGGAATCCGATGTGATTGTGATTGCCACTCCCTGGGACGAATTTCGTGCATTTCCGTCAAAGGACAATGATCCCAAAACAAAGATCGTTATTGATTGCTGGAGAATGCTCAAGGCAGACATCTTTCATAATCATTCCGTGCAATATGTTCCATTAGGGATGGGGAGCAAATGAGTTTCAACTGGAAGCGGGAAAAATGTTTTAGTAACGGGAGGCGCGTCTTTCATCGGCTCTCATCTTGTGGACAGACTTGTCGAGTTGGGAGCACGCGTTCGTGTGGTTGACGATCTGAGCAGCGGTTACACCGAAAACATCAAGGGCCATCTGGATTCCGGCGACGATTGAGTTTAAACAAATCGATTTGCGGAAGCCGGGCATTGCGGCTGAAGCCGTTCAGGGTGTTGATACTCTCTTTCATCTGGCCGCTGATCATGGTGGAAGGGGCTACGTCGATCTCCACCAGGCGGGACCCGCATCCAATCTCTACCTGGATGGTCTCGTTTTTTGGGAGGCCGTTCAAGCCGGTGTAAAAAAAGTTGTATTTGCTTCGTCAGGCTGTGTATACCCAAACCATTTGCAAAGCAATACACAGCAAGAGATCTACCTCCATGAAAATCTGGTCAGTCCGCCCTACGATGCCGATAACATGTATGGTTGGGCGAAACTGATGGCGGAATTGACCCTCAAAGCTTACTGCAAAGAATATGGACTGAAAGCCGCATCCTGTCGTTATTTTACGGTGTATGGACCGAGAGCCAAAGGAAAACCATGCTGTGATTGCTCTCATCGCCAAAGCCTTCGTAAAACAGAATCCTTATGAAGTCTGGGGGGACGGAACTCAGATTCGAAACTGGACTTATGTTGAGGATATTGTACGAGGCACGATCCTTGCCGCAGAAAAAATAGATGATGGCACCGCCGTTAATCTCGGTACTACAGAAAGAATTCAGGTCATGGATGCCGTCAAAATGGTTTTGGATCTTACCGGACATCGGCCGCAAATTGTAACACTGACTGACATGCCTACCGGACCGCTGAATCGTGTCGCTTCGAATACTACTGGCGAAGGAACTGTTAGGCTGGGAGCCAAAATTCCCCTTTCAAGCAGGATTAAAAATTACTTATGATTGGTACTGCAAAAATCGGGATCTGAAAACTGTGGAACACCTCCTGAAGGGAGGCGCCCTGATTCAGCGAAAAATCGTGTAAGACGCGCAAGCATCCTTGTCTGCATTACGGCGCGCGATTCATCGCGCCCGTGCTCCAACCGTTTGCTTACTTAGCAGATGGATCCGGTTGAAAGATCCCCAGTAAATTTTTTTTCGGGATCGTGAAAATACGCGACATGACCTACACCCGGGATCGGCGATTTCGGAACAACGATTTTGCCTCCGCTTTTTTCGATTTTTGTTAAGGATTCATCGATCGATTCCACCTGGATCACGCTGGTTGGAGAAGATTCAGGAGTCTCGCCGCGAGAAAGACCACCGTCGATTCCAGATCCCTCTTTTCCTGTTTCGTGGCAACCTATTGTCTCAGTGGGAGAGCGGGCATCTTTGCCCTCAAAGACGCGTCGAGATTATCAGTTTTCACGGAGTGGAAGTCCGCGCTCCAACTGACATTTGACCTGCGGAAAAATTCCTGCCTGAGGAATTGAGCGGCGGGCGTTACAAAACACAGAAATTGGAGCGGAAAGAAAGCCGTGCTATATTTCTGACACAACTTTGATGACTGCTTCATCCTTGCTCTATCTCGCTGCATCGTATCTACTCGGTATATGGATTGCATTTGCGCTTCCTTTCTCTCTGCCTTCATGGTCCAGAATCCTTTTCGGTCCGACTCTGGGAATGGTCTTACTTGGACATCTAACCTTCTTCATCGGCTTACTATCTCACTTTGATTCAACGTCCATCTTTTTGGGAATCCTCCTGACAGCACTTGTTACGCTTTACTTAAATCTCAATCGTCAATTCTCATTCGATCGCTTGAAATTCAAGGGTTCAATCTCCGAACTCATCCATTCGTGGCCGCTTTGGATTGTGGTTCTCACACTGGGGTCTGTTGTTGTCTATGTTTACGCCACTCGTGTTCTAGCGCCGGTTCAGAATGGCCTGATTATTTCTCGCGGCGGACTGTACGGGGATACGGCATTTCACAATTCGCAAATCACGGGCTTTGCTTATCAAGGAATTCCCCTTTTGAATCCCATTTATTCAGGTATCCCATTTCGATATCCATTTCTGGTAAATTTTTTCGCTGCCTGTTTGCTGAAATTGGGCATGTCGTTGCGGCTCGCTCTCATCCTCCCGCAAATCTCAAATTTCCTTGCATTTCTAACTTTGTTTCACGTGTTTTCAAAAAGGATGACGACGCATTCCGGAGTGTTTTTCAGCTTTCTTGTGCTATTGCTCGGATGGGGCTTTGGTTTTGTCAGTTACTTGAACGATTCCATCGCAACCGGGAGTTGGGCTGTCACAAAGGAATATACAAACAACTTGCAAGATTTTCGGATGCAGAATTTTATCACCGCGCTGTTTCTTCCGCAGCGTGGAATGTTGAGCGGATTCGTGATCGGACTTCTTCTCACCGTCTGTTTTCTTTTCCAGGAAGGTCCCCTCACCCGCCGTCAGGGTGCGTGGCTGGGTGTTCTACTGGGAATTTTGCCTTTATGGCATGCACACAGCTTTCTTTTTCTGAGTTTCAGTCTCCTGTTCTGGATGACGTTTCGTTATCGCAGTCATTGGGAAAACAATCGACACGGAATCCTTACGTTCGCATGCGTCTCTGCCGCCCTGTCGCTCCCTGTGATGATCTGGTTCAGCCAACAACTTTCACCCAGCATGAGATTGCAATACGGTTGGACAACACCTCAGCAGAACATCATCTTATTCTGGATCAATAACACCGGCCTGGCGATTCCACTGGCTCTATTTTCCATCAGACAACCTGCAATCAAACGGGAGCTGTACGTTTTTGCGCCGGCTTTGATTGTATTCCTGGCGGCGAATTTCATTGTTTTCCAGCCGTGGGCCTGGGACGACATCAAGCTATTTGTGTGGGTGTTTTTGTTTGTTTCCGTACTGGCGGGTGGTTACCTGGGCGCACTCTTTTCGCGCGGACCAGGTTTCAAAATTGCGACGTTCATTCTGCTGCTCATTCTGACCGCCTCAGGAACACTTTCCATCATCCAATTGCTTTCTCCGGGTTTCGTGACGACTATTTACGATCGTCATGATATAGACCTTGCCGAATGGGTTCGGAAAAACACTTCTCCTTTCAGCACTTTTCTTATTTCGGATGTTCCGGCTCACCCGGTTACCGGTCTTGCCGGGAGAAGTCCATTTCTCGGTTATCCGGGTCACGTATGGACGCACGGGATCGACTATCGTCCTAGATTGGCCATCCAAAAAAGAATCCTGCAGGGAGATCTTTCGGCTCTCCATCAGTTGGAAATTCCCGTTGAGTTCATCGTTGCAGAAACATCGAAGCCCCTGGCAAAACATCACGGGAATCTTTCGATTTGTTTCAAAAACTCCAAATATACCGTTTTTAGAGTTGACAGAGACTCACTCCGACAGTGATGCTTTGCGGTGAATGAAACCTAGACAGTTTCAGGCTGAAAAACCAGATGATTGGAGAAAAGGAAGTTCGCTATATTGCAGGCGCCAATAGCCAGCAGGTTGCATAATAAATAAGGTAGGTGCAACGTCTGAAGCAAAAGTGCGGTGACACCAAGCGTCCCGACAACGGAAATGGTCCCACTGCTGGAGTGAAAGCGCAAAAACCGGCGAAAAGAGGCTTTCTTACCCTTCGAGATGGCGCTTTTCCACGTCCAACGCTGATGCCATAAGAAGTTATGCACGAGCGCACATTGAAGCGCAAGAAAAGTTGCCACGAAAGGATTCAAATCAAAATGGCTTCGAAGCAGGATCACAACAATTAGTTGAACGCCAAGACCCATTGCGCCGATTGCATTGTAGCGGAGCCATCTCCTCACGAGAGGCAGCAGTTTTTGTGACATGTTTCCGTTTGTTTCCTGAACGGACGAATTGCTAAAGATAGTGAACAATTTACCAAAAGGCAAGAGCCCTTTCTGAGTCAAAAGGAGGGGAAATCCGAACAACACAAAATTTGGACACTACTGACCCTCACCATTACTGGCTGTTCGATTCACTTTATGGTGAAATACATAGTGTGAACGTATCCCGCCGCGGCTTTCTTGGGTTATTTTTTTTCCTTCTGGTCGCAGCCATAGGCTGGTTTGGTTACCGCCGTTACAACCTGGCCGGACAAATTGTAAATTTTTTTGGCTTTGACCCGGATTTGGAACGAATCATTCAGCAGGATCTGGATGATTTGCGAAAGGATCAACCCAATGGATTTCGCGAAACGGCCTTATTCTTTCCACTCGATCAATACAGGCTTTCCTCTTTACTCTCCGAACACCTTCAGAACAGGGTTGTTGAATACTGGAGCAGAAAGTTGTTCATCCGTCGAAGCATTGCATGGCCGTACATTCACTATCCAGCCTACGATGACAACCTTTTGTGTGATGGGTTGATTAAGATCTCAGGTTAAGGTTCAGTGTGAAGCATCTCAAGTGCAAGGTTTGCATCGTTGGCTCAGGGATTGCAGGCTGCTTGTGCGCCAAGTTTCTCTCGCCCAGGAAAACGGACATCCTGATCGTTGAACGCGGCGCACGAGTCGATCACAACCAGAGGCTTAGGACCAGGAACCATGAAGCGGCGACGCTGGCATCCGAGCATCATGATTTGGTATCGGAAGGCCTGAAAGGGCATCGCTTTCAATACGTTTATGCCCTTGGCGGAACAACGAACCATTGGGCCGGACAGACTCCACGATTGCACCCGCACGATTTTCAAATGAGCTCCACTTACGGTGTGATGGATGATTGGCCGGTAACATACGAGCAATTGGAAGCCTATTACTGTATCGCCGAAGAAGAATTAGCGATTGCCGGTCCCACTTCAGGTCCGATTCATCGATCCCGACCATATCCCTTGCCGCCGCATCCGCTCAGCCCCACGGATTTACTATTTCAAGAGTGTTTTCCGAAAGATTCGATTGTTGCCGTGCCCAGGCGCGACCCACGATGCCTGTCGGCAACCGTCCGGCATGTTGCGGGTCCGCGACCTGTTCTTTATGCCCCATCGATTCCAAATACACAACGCTCAACACGCACCTTCCACAACTGGAAAGAATGAACAATGTTCGAGTGATCACGGATACAGTGGTGCTGTCGCTCAAAAGCGCTAACGGACGGAAGATAACGCAGGCGAGTGCAATTCACACAAACGGCGAACAAGTTGAAATAGAAGCGGATTATTTTATTCTTGCGGCGAATGCAATGGAAAATGCGGCGATCGTCTTAAGAAGCCCTGACTTGATCCAACATCCCCTGGTTGGAAGATATCTATTTGATCATTCGGTTTGGGGTGTATCGGCCGTCATTTCGAAAGAAGGATTCCCTTTTCACGGAAGCAGCCTGTTCACCGGCCATTGCTATCATTTCTACGATGGATCGTTTCGGAGGGAACGAGCCGGAGCCCTGGGTGAAATCATGAATATCGGTGGCCTCAGAATTATGAATCTTGTTATTGAAAAAGCGAAATCCGGGCTGCGCGGAGCGGAGCTAAGGAATGAAGTAGAAAAAGAATTTCGGAATCATATTGGAATCATCTTCCTGCTGGAAGATATACCCAACCGCGATCGATACATCAGGATCTCACAGCAAAAAAACCGACTGGGGGTTCCACTGACGGATATCGTTTATTCTCCCACCAGCGCGTATGTTCACAAGACAATCGATTTCATAGAACAGCAAATGGGAAAATTACTTGCGCCCCTGAAGCCAAAGCGCTTGATTCGTGGCACTCTGTCCGAAACAGCAGGACATCTTCTGGGCACTTGCCGCATGGGAGATTCCACCGGCGGAGTGGTGGATTCCCAGCTTCGTTATCATCCTGCGGATAATCTGTTTCTGCTGGGCGGCTCAGCTTTTCCAACTTTCTCGCCCGCCAATCCAACACTGACCATTGCAGCGCTGGCCATACGTCTCGGGCAATTCCTGCAGCCGCTTTAGCTACTTTTGAAGCTCCATCAGCAGATTCTTATAAGCTTCTTCCGGCAAAAGCGGATACGGCAACCATCCCCACACATACGCGTAAGTCAGGTAGATCAGCAGCGGCGCAAGCAATATCTTGAACGCGATCCTGGAAAGATGAGAATCAAATGCCACAAGAATCGCGAAGGGGGCTAAAGGGATCATGTGCCTGGGTAAATCGAAGTGATAAATAAAGCAGGCGAACACAAAAAACACAAAGGAATAAACAAAAAATTCTTTGTGCTTCCACAAAAGAATTGTTCCCATACCGTAAATCGCATAAAGCAGGAGGTAGAGTTCCGATGTATGGAAATTGATTTTAGAAGCGTACAATCGGAACGCTTCAAAGGGATAGGGATTGATCATTCCTTTTTGATAGAGGTTGTGACGAAAGTAAGCAAAAAAATCTCCGAACTCAAAGTGATAAAAAAGGAAAAGCCCAAAAAGACCAAGCACGGAAAGCAATAAAACAGGAATTGCTTTGGTCTCCTTTCTTAAAACGTAGATTGTAAAAAACACAGGGAGAAGAAGAATCCCCATGATGCGCGTCAGAGAAGCGAACAATATGCATAGCGCTACAAGCCATGTATTTTTACGGCGCAATGCCAGGAAAGCAGCAAAACTGAAGAAGAGCAATAGCGGCTCCGTAGCGCCCACCGTGTGATAGATCAACCAGCGGGGAGGGAAGAAACAGAATAAAACCGACGTCCAGAACGGGCATGCAACAAGGTTCCAGGCCTTTAATAGATTGTAAAAGAGAATCGCAGCTCCGATGGAGGAGAGCGCGGATGCCAGGATCATTGCAATCGGATAGTTTCCACCTGTGAATAGAGTCATCGCGCGTATGAGTACCGGATAAGCGGGAAGATGGGAGGCGTAATAAGTTTTGTCTAAAGGGTCATCGAATTTCGGATCTTCGGGAATGGAATAAAGCGTTTTGGCAAGGTACATGTAAAAGGGGCCATCGTAGTTGCGATAAACGATGTCCATTTTGTTTCGAAAAGGAAAATAAACAAGGAGATTCGCCAGCAACATGATCAGGCCAATCCAGAGGGAGGGAGATTTCAACACTCGAGCCGACACCCCTTGATTTTAGAACCAATAAAAAAGGCTCGCAAGACAGGAACAGAACGCACAAAACAGCAACCAACCAGCAAGTGTAAGAAGGGAGATCAGGAGATGATGGGGATCACGAGATTATTTCATTTTTATGTTCATGGTCTTGCTGGAATTCGGTAAGAGGCAAGGAGAGCAGTAACGTTGTCTTTCCCACCATTTTCCAGAGCGAGGCGGATCAGGCGTTCGCATTTCGTTTGGGAATCGGTCGGTGATTGGAGAGTTGCAGCGATCTCGTCCAGGGAGACCATATCCGTCAGACCATCGGTACAGAGCAGTACTTGATCCCCATCGGCAAGAGTCAGACGGTGAATTTCGACTTCTACATTTCCATCATGGCGGCCCATGGCCCGAGTCAGCATGTGTTTCAAATGGTGTTCTTGAACTTTTTCTTGAGGAATCGCGCCCGCATCGGCCAAACCTTGTGCGATCGTGTGATCACGCGTGAGCTGCATCAATTGACCACCTCGAAAAAGGTAAGCTCGTGAGTCACCGATATGAAAAACAAACAGGTCATCACCAAAACTGTAACAGGCAGTTAAAGTAGAACCCATTCCGGATAGAGATGGATCCGCTTCGGCGCGCTTTGATATGGCGGAATCTGCTTTGCTCAGATACTGCACCGCCCTTTCGATTCCTTCCTGGATCTCCTGATCACGTAATTCGGGATGATCCAGCTTCAAAGCCCATTTCACCGAAGAAAACATAAGGTTTACAACGGTCACGAGAGCCATGCTGCTCGCTACCTCGCCTGCCGCTCGGCCCCCCATGCCATCGGCAACGGCCATCGCATACCCATTTTCTTCGCTCCGCTCGGGCAGCACATCCTCGCTCAAATTTGTATGAAGCCTTTGGCAGTACCTCCCTGTACGAAAAATCAAGAAGGCATCTTCATTGTTTTGACGAGTCTTACCAACATCGCTCAGGGCCCCAAAATCAATCTTGATCAAAGAAGAAAAAGGTTGCGGCGTTTCGAACTCAACGTTGCTGACCGGCAAAAAATATTCAGCAGTTTTCCGTTCATCTTGATTCAGCATTGAATGCCTCCTTCATATCAAAAATTTTTCCACTCTAAAATCGCTCCGGCCCAGGGAATTTCCGCAAACAAAAGCACCAGGAAATAGGATATAACGTAAAGTGCTTTCATCATCCGTTGATTCGGATTGCATTGTGCAAGCCCCATCACAAGCAAAAGCCACCCAAAGCCAGCAACGGGCGCAAACGGATACGTGACCAAACAAAAAACGAGCAGCACGATTTGCCGCCAGCGAGATAGTCCATCTGATCCGTGAGGTGGGCGCCCCTGCCCGCCAAATGCGATAGAAAGGGCTTCCGAAGAACCGCTGGCACGGAGGCCCGCGCGACGAAACGCCAGTCTTCCGGGAATCAGAAAAACAATTGCAACAAGCGATTCCAGTAAAAGTGCTCCCCAGGTTGCGGCACTCACGAAGGCATTTAATCTTGGCGGCTCAGCCAAACGGGGCGGGTCGAGCAACTCTGCTCCTTCCGGCAAAGGAATCAAGTATTCCCTGTTTTCCTTCAGCTGCTCTTTTGACAGCCCCCCAATCAACATGGATGTGGCAGCAAAACGTTCATCCGTGAGGAAAGTCACCCTGAAAAAACGACCATCCAGATAATCCGGCGAGAGTACTCCCTTCCAAAGAACCGCCAGCAAAAATGCGAACGCAATCAGTAAACGGCTGCCCTGCTTCAATGTGAATTCAGGCAAAGTTGATTGGATTGCGAGAAACAACAAGAGGCACCAGTATGCGAGCAGATAAATATGATTGTCCGGCATGGGCCAATCGATCACAATGCGCGCGCTAATCAATAGAAACAAAATGAGCCAGAGCAGAGGGGATCGAAGCAACGATGAGAAGATGATTCCCGCGCAGGCGAAAAGGAGGATGAATGGGCGGATGGTCCAGGGTCCGGCCGGACGCAACAGGATTTCCATGAGCGTAAGACGTAGCAGGATATCCCAGCCTGTGATATCCGCCCTCGCCTTAAACCACGATCTCATTCGACACCGGCGTTGTAAGAATATCTGCGAAAGATTTTACCACGCGGCCGAAGATTTCCCGTGTCAAATTCGATGTTCCAAACATCGATCTCAATTCTTTCTGCCGGCAAACCTTTCTTGCGTTGATCCTTCAGAATCGCAAGCGCAAGGCGTCGCAAGGAACCATCCGAAGGGAACATCTGAGCGCGTACAGCCAGTTCTTCCAGATTTCCTTTCAGCAACAATTCTTCGGAGCGCTCCGGAGCAGACACAAACACGCGAAGCGACCGAAACATGTTGCCATCGGTCGTGGAAAACATTCCAAAGCCGCCTCCTTTCCATGGCGTTAGTTGCCTGGAATGCACGAGATAAATTTGGAGAGATGCGACAACCAGCAAAAGGAGAGCGGGGATTGCAGCAATGAGCTTTTCTTTCCCCTTCACCGGCGAACCTACTGAATCACCACCACTTGGTAACCGTTCGAAACTCTCTGGTAATAAGTCGTGCCGCAGTAACTGTACGAAACGCCGCCGGCAACTTTCACAGTGCATCCTGCCGGAAGTGTTGTGATAATGGCTCCGGCCGGAGCAGGCACAGCCTGGTAAACAACAGAGCCGCCCTGGTAGACTCGCATGAAATACGCGCCGCCCTGATAGTAATAGGAGCTGCTTCCAACCACAACAGTCACAGATTGTGTAGGTGGTTTCGCCAGCATTGTGCCGATCGCAATCGTAGTGCCGACTGCAGCAACGGCTTTCCACGCTTCATAATCTTCGTAGCGTTCACTCGACCAAACACCATTCCAGCCTTCGTCATTGGCAACCACACCGCCATAGCGGCCCATGGCTACGGCCCCTTCTTCTCCCGCAACGGCAACTCCCCGACGGGTCACAGCCGCCGCTCCTTCCTCACCAACCGCTACAGCACCACGCGGCCCCGCTGCAACTGCGCCCTCTTCACCTCTGTACACAGATCCTTGATTGGAATAATTTCTATTCACATACGTATCGCGATTGGTATTCACGTTCCGATTGACGTTCACATTCTGGTTCACGTTCACGTTACGATTCACGTTGGTGTTTTGATTGATGTTGACGTTCTGGTTTCTGCTGACATTCGTGTTCTGTTTTTCCACGGAAGAAGATCGATTGACCTGGCGATTTCCGCCGAAAAGTCCATCCACAAATGCAACGGAAATAACCAGAGCTACGAATAAATACTTGCTGAATTTATATCTCATGCCTTCCTCCCTACTTTTCCTTTGGCTGCGTCTGAGTTTGTGGTTCATCCACTTCCTTCAATCGAACGCGTTCCAAAATCGGAATCCGTTCATAGCCGTTCGGAATTTTGAACGCAAACGCATCATCTTGAACAACCGCGGCAAGATTCCAATTGTGGAATGTGATCTGTGAAATCGGCTGTCCTTCCTCTTCTTTGTACTGAATCTCCAACCGGCATGGGAGAGAGTCCTTTTCATTGATCCAGAGATGCCAGTTCGCTGCTTCGTTCTGATAAGAAAGGTGACTGCAGGAAGCACCATCAATTTGTTCTACTCCAACCATGCCGCCCTTGCTTCCACCGGCCATGAATGCGTCATACGGAGAACTGTAGAGAATATCCGACATCGGCAGATCCATATCGAATCGCTCCGCAATAAAATCCAATGTTTCATCAATTGTCCTGGGCGTTGCGCGTTGCACAAATATTTTGTCTTTGTCAGAAACGATTGTCAGGAATTTACCATCGTACCAAAGTTTCCAAACACGATCTCCTTGAAAGTGGCTCCATAATCCATCAGGGCGGCGAACCAGGGCATCCCGTGAAAATTTCATTTGCGTGGTTTTGTTATTCGGCCCTGTTTTATCATGCAATTCTGAAGTATTGAAGCTGAAGGATTTTGAAGTCGACAACTTATCGCTCATTTGCTTCAGAAGCATGTCTCCTTTTATCGCGTCAGGTTCCTGGGACTGCGCAGGGTTGCATGCGACCAACAGCACCGTTAAGCCCAAAGCTTGAATCCAGGCTTGTCTTTTAAAATTCATGGCACCTCCATCAAATCGTCTTTCTTACTTCGCAACGTTGAAAGTGACTTTCGTTACGTGTACCGGTTAGACGAAACATATCATTGTATCTGAATTAGGAATTTCCACCGGAAATCAAGGCGGTTGCACAAAAAAGCAAAGAAAGATCACGAGCATGAAGAGACCGGGGAAAAACCAGCGTGAATGATTGTTCAATCTATTTGCGGTTGCTTCCTTTTGCATTAACTGCAATCTGCTGATGTAAACAACGGTGACAAGAGAAAGAAAAACGAGGAACGTGCAACTGAAAACGAAATAATCCATGCGTGTTAGAAACGACAATCGCGGGATGAAGTTTCCAAGAAGCAGACGATACGCCACAATCGTAAGCATTGAAGTAATCGAAATACTGATGCGTGGCCCTGGTTGAGCTGGATCGAGCCAGAACACGATCCAGGACATGCCGAGAATAAGACTCATGGGAATGATGATCTGGACCAGAAAGAAATAAAAGTAGCGAGAGGCATGAAATTCGAACCGGTAACTGGCGAGTGATCGGCCGCTGAGGGCAACCTTATAGGGATGCTCTTCTGCTTTCCAGGATTCTACATTCCAATCCGTAATGGATAACTTCGAGGCCATCGCTGTTTCAGGATCCTTCACGAACTTGATGTCTGCAGGCGAAAAGCCAATTGCAACGAACACAATCGGAAAAGCCTGGCGGTCAAATGGAAACGCCCGGAGATCCAGGGAGCAAGAAAATTGCCCGATGAATCGCTGCCTGTATAGCACATTTCCATCTTTGTCTACCTCCAGCACTTCCGGAAGCGTTGTCTGAACCAGAACACGATTTACAATTTGAAGATTCGGATTCCAGGCAGCATTTGCCTGCAGCACACGAAGCCCTTCACTACTGGCCAAACGTGGATCCTTCCAACGCAAGCGAACAAAAACGTCCGCGGAGAAAATTTGACGTGACCCATCAATCTCGCGAACGTCAACGAGAAAGACCGCCATCTGCACGATGGTAGGCTCGCCCGGGGTTCCAGGTCTCGATTTCAGAGACTCGGGCGACTGGCCAAAGGATGCGGCCGTCGACAGTATGAACCATAAAAACAAGATCGCTCGATTGAGCCTCATAGAGGATTTCCCCGAATTGTCCATCTGCGTTTTTAAAGTTCTACTCGGGACGGTTTGGTGGCGTCAACAGGAGTTTTGTTATCAAACCCGCATTCTGAAAATGTCATCCGTTTGAAAAAAACCTTACTTGATCTGAATTTGCCCTGAACCATTAGAAATCCAGTATAACTGAGAACCTCACCCGAACAAGGGCAAGCAATCCTGTCTCTGGCTTTTTTGTATCTTTGGGAGGTAAAATGAACACCTCACTTCGAAGGTTTGAAGAAAAAGAGTGCTTCTGAAAAAATCATTCTGGAAGTGTTCATTTCGTTTCATGCTTGTCCTCAGTCGTTAAGATGAAAAATTCAATGCAAGCTGACGCTTTAGTATTTTTTGGAGCCACAGGCGATCTTGCATACAAGAAAATCTTTCCTGCATTGCAGGCTCTTACGGGCAGAGGCAGATTGACCTTTCCTGTAATCGGAGTAGCAAAGTCCGGTTGGAACCTGGACCAGCTTAAGGAACGCGTGAAAAACAGCGTTCAAAGCTATGGTGGTCTCCGCACAGATGCATTTGAAAGGCTGATTGCCAACCTCCAATACATTGATGGAGATTATGCAGATCCGAAAACCTTTCAGCAGTTGCGGGACGTGCTGGGGAATGCGCAATGTCCGGTCCATTATCTCGCGATACCACCTTCGATGTTCGGGATTGTGATTCAACAGTTGAGACTATCCGGATGCGCCGATGGGGCGCGCGTAATCATTGAAAAGCCTTTTGGCCATGATGTGGCTTCGGCTGAAGCACTCAATAAAATTGTATCTTCCACGTTTGACGAAACCAGAGTTTACCGGATAGATCATTATCTCGGAAAAGATACTGTTCAGAATATGCTTTTTTTCCGTTTCGCAAATTCCTTTCTGGAACCGATCTGGAACCGTCAGTTTGTTCATAGTGTTCAGATCACAATGGGAGAGACTTTTGGAGTGGAAGGACGAGGAAGTTTCTACGACAAAACAGGCACAATTCGGGATGTGGTTCAGAATCACTTGCTGCAAGTTTTGAGCAACATCGCAATGGAACCACCCCCAGGAACGGGCACTGAGATTCTGCGAGATGAGAAAGTCAAGGTACTGAAAGGAATTCAACCCATACGTCCTCCGGATGTGGTGCGCGGTCAATTTCGCGGCTATCGCGATGAACCCGGAGTGAACCCCGATTCACAGATAGAAACATATGTTGCTCTGCGGCTTCAGGTTAATTCGTGGCGTTGGAAGGGGGTGCCTTTTTATATCCGCGCTGGAAAGAAGATGCCGGTAACGGCAACGGATGTTCTTGTAAGGTTGCACCGGCCGCCTGCGATCTTTTCCGAAAAACTACCGCCTGCAAATTATTTTCGTTTTCGAGTTACGCCCGATCTGGTGATTGCATTGGGCGCATTTGTGCGACTCAGCGATCACAGAATGGATCAAGTCGAATTAGTTGTACACC
The DNA here is from genome assembly GCA_963771165.1 of uncultured bacterium. Classification (GTDB taxonomy): domain Bacteria; phylum Acidobacteriota; class HRBIN11; order JAKEFK01; family JAKEFK01; genus JAKEFK01. Next base: position 72,885 of record CAVYSN010000013.1, read on the forward strand.
AACAATTGGATCCGGAAGAGATGAGCGCCTACGAAGAGCTTCTCTATGATGCGGTGTTGGGAAATCCAAGCAGCTTTGCACGTTATGACTACGTCGAAGAAGCGTGGCGAATTGTAGAACCTGTTTTGAATCAACAGACTCCGATGCACGAGTACGAACCAGGGAGCTGGGGGCCTGTGGAGGCAAATTCTTTGATGATGGAAGGCAATTCCTGGTTCGATCCTCCTTCGCCGTCGTAAGAAGAGACTTTCGGTTTCCCGATTTTTATGATCCGCGTTTAAAATGATTTGGCAAGGTTCAAAGCAGATTCTCCCGAATTTTCCATCCTCGCTTTTCAAGTTCCAAGCGGGATCGTTTGGTGGCATCGCCTGATAACCACAATTCCCTGGACGCAGCTTTTGCCAATTCTGTGTTAAATTTCTTCAAAAATGCGTCTAATGCGGATGCAAAACCTTCCGTATAGAACAATCTGTCTGCAGGAAGAATGACAGCAATGTTGTTGTCCGAACGGATCATCGCAAGCCGAGGATTTGGGAGGAAACCGGTTAGGGATACGCGCGACTTAACCATATGAAGCAGGATTGCAGCGCTGTCCCGATACTGCAGCGCATCATCCTGCGAGGAAACCGAAAGCGTAGCGCGAATGAATTCCGCACGGCCCTCAACTTTACCAAGGGAATCAAGCGCTGCAACGATATACGTTTGATCAGAAGGAGTCAGCATTTTATGATCGAGAAACTTCTTGCTTAGTTCCGCATCAACTCCCATCTCCTTCAACCGCTGCTCATTCAGTTTCCGCAATTCAAAAGGATCCTTACCCCACACCAGATCATTGACCCTTGTGGTTACTACGATTGCAGGGATTTTAGGCCGGACGATATTGGTTGACAATTTGCCCGCCGCATCATATTTCGCCAAACGATTTAACTCAGCTTGCAGCACGACGTTGGAGGAGTACGGATCAACACCCACTTTCTGGGCGTATTTGCGATGCGCGGGTGTGATGCCCAGCACCATTTTCGAAACGCTCATCGCAGCATTCTCAGAATCCGCCTTTTCTTCTGCTGTTTCTTCCGGATCAATGTTCTCATCATCATCGGAAGAGACCTTATCGGCTCCACGCTTGCCCCATCGTCCTAAATTTTCAAAATTGCGCTTCACTCCGCCTGGAATTCCTTTTGCTGTTTCAACAGGATTCTTCACAACATTGACTGTTGATTCAATGGGTTTCATTGCAGCCGCGCCAACCGCTTTCGCAAAGGCTTCGCTGCCTGTGATTTTCTTTAGCTCTGCAATTGCCGCGATTTCCTGCAGACGGATCGCCAGTTGCGTCTTGCCCTTTGCTTCAAAAGGGCCGAAATCCGATTCGATGGTAAACGAATATGTGTACCCATCGCTCGAAACCGGAATCGCAATTTTGTAGTTGTCGCCTTCAAGCATCGCAGCAGGGAGCAAATCGTTCGCCTTCTGCGTCACCGGATCTTCAAAGTCCTGCGCGAATGCCGGGAGTACGAAAAGCAGTAGGAAAATCAATCGGAGATTGCCTTTCATGATCTGGCCCCTTTTCAATTCATCGACCCCTTATAGTTGCTGCTGATCGAAGTTGTCCACCGTGACTTCAATTCCCTTCTCAGGATACTGCAAAGTCGCTTTCGATTGGAAAGATGGACCGTTTGTTATCTGTATATACTCGCTTGTCATACGGACTGGCTTCTTATCCAGAACCGTTGAGATTTCTATCCGGCGCATCATGAGCGTTTGATTATCGATCCAGATATTCATGGAATCATCCGGATTCAATGCTCCTTGACCGCTGATCTGAACAGTACCCTCATCAGATCCGCTCCCTATCGTGAACTTTGCATTCTTTAAGAATGTTTGCATCTGTTCCGGCGGAATGTGGCCATAGGATTGTGCAACGATAACAAGCTGCTGCATCAAATCAGCGAACTCTCCCTTCTTGTTTTCAACCACTTTTTGCTTGACGCGTGCACCGCGGCGTCCACCCTTTTGTTCTGCCGGCGGCGGAGTAGATTCTTCCAGAGTGATTTTCTGCAGCTGTCCATCCGTGCCGTAACGCACTTGTTCGACTTTCACCTTTTTGCTTTCTCCTTTCAGCTTCAATTCAGTTCTGGATTTCCATGTAAAATGACGCATCGCTGCCGCATTTTCCTTTTGTGCTACAGCAAACTTCTGCTTCGTGTCCGGCGCTTCAGTTTGGGTGAATGCAATGAGAGGCCATACAAAAATGATCAATGGAATCAGTAATCGTTTATTCACTATTTCACCTCCATTGGTGTTACTAAAGAAATGCGAGCGTGCGTTCAATCAACCAGAAAACAGCCACACTGCCGATCGCATAAGCGGCGGTCAATTCCAACGCATTCGCGAACGATGGTCTTGAAGCAACGTCGAGCTTTTTTGCCGCGATCGAGATTCCGTAGAGTGCACCCATAACAACCATAATAAAGAGAAGTTGTCCGATTTCGACGCCCACATTAAAAAACAGCAACGCCATCGGAATAGCATTTTGCGGAAGGCCAACTTGTTGCAGCGCGCTGGCAAAACCGAACCCATGCAACAATCCGAATGTGAATGAAACCATCCATGGCCAGCGTTCTGTCAATCCCGAACGACCTTGACGACGGTGGATGATCTCGCACGCGACAAAAGCGATGCTGAGCGCGATCACCGCCTCAACGGGCGCGGCGGGAACGCTAATGAAACCGAGCGTGGCTGCCGCAAGCGTGATGCTGTGCGCAACAGTGAAGGCGCTGATCGTGCCGACGAGTCGCCTCCAGCCTTTGACAAGGATGAGCAAAGCCAGAACAAACAACAGATGGTCAATGCCGAGCAGAATATGTTCGATGCCAAGATGCAAATACGTCACTGCAACTTGAAATGGACTCGGAGCCGCCTCTACCACTAGAGAAGGCGTTGCGGGGCTTAATCGTGTTGCTTGAGTGGCTCCATCCAGATGTTCGAATCGAACGAGTACATCAGTCATCGTCGCGGACAATCCTTCGACAAGAATTGTTTGGCCGACAAGTCCACGTTCACACCGGAGCGTCCATTGTTCAATGAATGCATCACCGGTTCCGTATTGTTTTGGGATCGAAACAGGTTTGCAGTTTTGCGGAAGTTTCGCATACAGCCCCAATCGCATGTCCCCCCGTCCTGGAACCTTCCAGAAAACGTCAAATGTTTCTACCGCCGTTTGCTTTATCTCGAGGTACGCGGGCCGCACTTCGTGCGCCTCGATGCGGACTGTAGTGAAGATTGCGATGAAGACAATCAGCCAGCTCAGAGTTTGTTTCATTGAACACCCTTCACAAGAACAACACCGTTGAGGTGCTTCGGTAGCTCCACGCTCACCACATATTTATCGCGAAGTTTTTTGAAAAAATTTTCCTTTGCTTGCCTGCGTTGAGCATCGGTCCATTCGCGATGCACTTTATCGCGGATTTCCGATAATGGAGGCAATTTGCCATCTTGCCTTTCACGAACAAAAACAAGATGGAATCCATATTCCGACTTCACGGGGCCGGTCCATTTATTGGATTCAACTTTTAGCAGTTCAGCAGCAAAGTCGGAGCCGAAAAGCTTTGCCACTTCAGTTTCAGGCAATGCAGCATGATCGGGCGACAACAGAAACGGATCGCCAGTCTGTGACAAATCAACGGAGCCATCGGAGCGCGCAAGTTTCGCCTTGAGCCCGTTCGCATCGCTTTCTGCAGAATCGCCGCGGCGATCTGGACTGAAAAAGATGTGGCTGAAACTGACTTTGGTTCCAATGCGAAATTGATCCGTGTGCAACTTCAAGAAATTTTGAAGATCCTTTTCTGTGGGCTCTGGTATTCGGGTCAGATCCTCCGAAAGGAATTCCAATTTCTGGTGCATCCGGCGTCGAACGATCGTGTCCTCCCGGTCCAGACCGAGCGCCACTGCCTCGCGATAGAAAACCTCTTCCTTTATATAGTCGTTGATGAGCCCTTGAAGTTCTTGCTCCGTTGGCGGACGAGTCCACGTGCGAGTGAACCCATCCATCATTTGATCGACCGATCCCGCGCTAATGACGATCCGATCGGCCTTAGTGGCCGATGGATCGCTCATCGCTTGTGAGAGCAGAAAAATCGCTGCGCCCAACAACAGAAAATGAAACAGTGGCTCCTTTATCAGTCTCCGAAACATTTTACTTGCCCGGTGTATACCAGATCGGTGATGTGTAAGCGCGATCCTGTTGAGTCATAGGAACTTCTTTAGGCAGCTGAATCCCGTAGTACTTCGCGTCATACGCTGTCCACCTTGGTGTTGGAATTTCGAGCACGCGTACGTAATAGAAGGCGCGCTGACTCGCATCGAACTCAGGATCCTTCCAAACTGTGATCAGCTCTGAGTCTCCAATCGTGTTTGTCCAAGTCGCGTTTGCAACATCCACCGTATTGCCTACAGCAGTTTTGCAGCGGCCATCCGATTCGATTTTGCGACCATCGGAAACGGCAACGTCATAAATTTTTTCGTATAGCTCACCTTTGCCATCCATCCAGCCTTTAATGACTTGAAGACGATCCAGATTTGCTCCGATCGGATCCTTGAGCGCCGCAACCAGAAAAGTTGGTGATCGGCCTTCTATGGCCTGACTGAGATCGCCGCCCATTGGAACACCTTTTGTGTATCCGACAACACCCGGGTTTCTGGTTTGTGCGTCTTTTGCATCGAAATCCCAGCCGCCAAAGAAGCGCACGATCATGCGCGGACCGGTGGTGGCATAAACTTCCTTCCGCTGCATTGCATCAAAAAGCCCTTCGCGTGTGTTCTCTGTAGCCCACACTGCGGCGTAACCGGAGGATGTTTGTTCCCAACCCATGATGGTTGCTTTTTCCGCTTTTACAAACGGATGTGTTGCGCGTTCTGCGCTCGGTTCTGAGGGTGTAGTCTTGCCCATGAAATTGTCTTCTTCTATTCCTGCGAGGCCCGTATGTGCATCGGTGCTGCCGACCATCCCGAACTTGTACGGATTTACTCCGAGTTCCTTTTCCAGTTTGAGACCGTTCTTTAGCGCGGAACGGGCGTACTCGAACTCCAGCATTTCATTTTTCTTGAGTGTACTGAGGTCTAAATTGCCCTTGTCCCATTTTTCATAATTGGCGAACTCGTCATTGGGAGAAAGGAACGGATGTGATTCGCCGTCTCCCTTGATCTGTGTTGCTTCATACAACGGTTCCCATTTCATCCGGCCTTCGGCATAAGCACGGTCGATCTTCTTGCCTGTGAAGGACTCAACGATCGGAAACATGATTCCGTTACTGAGGTTGCCGTTATGCGCGAGGGCGAGCACGCTCCCACCGGTCTTTTGCTCATAAGCCCCCATCCACTTCCACAGGTCGCGGGGATTGTCGCTACCAAGCGGCTTTTGTGTGGTGTAGGGTTCAACCTGACTCGCTTTCGATGCGTCCTCACGGAAGATCACGTTACGGTGCAAGTTATTGCCGCCGGTATTAGAGGTCCATTCGTAACCAATGAAAGCAGTAAAGCGACCCGGATCATTTGCTTTTTCTGCAGCTTCAATTGTTTTCTGCCAGGCTGTACGATAAGCAGCGGTACCTGGAAGGGATTCGAGAGCTTTCGGAAATTTTCCCTGAGAGAAGGCAATGATGATCTCGATTGCAGCATCGGCACCTTTGCCGTTCTGAATCATGTCATACCACTTGCGTCCGGTTGGGTCTGCCAGCATTTTGGGATCACCCGCGAAGAGTTGGGGAAAAAATCCCATGTTGTCCGAATGGTCCGTTACCACAAGGAAATCAAGCGGCCGGGAAAGCTTTACAAGCTGACCCGTGGAAGCCATGATTTCCTCACCTCTCCCGAATTTATATGCATCCGCAGGCGAGAGTCTGCATCCGAAAGCGCCTGCATCCATGGAGAACGACGTGTGCGTGTGTGTATCGCCAAAGAACGGGCGTGTCGGGAAATTACGGCCTGCATAAGGCGAATAAGGCCTTGCCTTGAAGGCTTTTTCGGCTGTTTCTTTATCCAGCGTTCCGCTGTCCGTCGTCTGCGCGCCAGCGATAAGCGGCAACAAAATGGCCAGAACTAGCATTGACAGGATTGCCAAGTTGCGAATCGATTGCGTTTTCATAGATCTCCCCTTCTAATTTCTTAGAATTAATTCGTTCACTAGTTTTAATTTGTTGTTAACTTATGAACAACCTGGAAACATCGAAAGAGCTTGTGCTTCTTCATCAGAAGTGTATCCATAAACATAGACCTTGATCGGCACCGGCCTTCCCCCTCCCGCAGGAACGACGCTTGCGGCGTAAACCTCCGGTTTTGATTTCTCTTCCGCCGCAAACACAAGCGTGGAAAGGCAAAACACCAAACAAAGAAAAAGGAGTCTCAATCGCATACCCCCCCCGCGTTAGATATGGAGGGTGAGACCGAAGAAGGGGCCGGATGTTGTGACATCCACTTTGAATTCTGTGAGATCTTCACCGGAATCGTAATCCACGTTCCATGCTCGATACCCAAACAGGAGCGATATACGTTTGAAGTGATATCCGCCTGCCAGGATCAAATTCCAGCTGAAATCGGACCCGACGCCAAAACCGCCGATATCAAAACGTCCGCTGGCAGAAAATGAATCCGATATTTTTGCGGTTGCGCGACCGCCGACAAACGGATCGACCCATGTTTTGCTCCCCTCTATCTCATCGATGAATTCAGGTGTGAGTGTCAATTTGTAATTGACAATTCGCGCTCCGCCCACTGCTTCAAATGCGGGATGAAGACGATAGAATGTGCCGACCTCCACAAGATTATTCTTCAATCTGATGATTACAGTGTCCGGTTTTTCGCTCACATTGATATGCTGGAAATCAAAAAGAAGAGTCCACTTATTTCTGTTTGCTTCCATGTGCCCTGCGAGCCCCAGGTCAAGTTTATCGAGCACATCCGAAAAACTGATGTCGATATCCACGGGTTGTCCCAAGACCACGGCGTCCCCGTTCTGACCTGCCGTCCAGAAGTAAGGTGTGATATCAGCTGTCCATTCCCCGTCCCCACAATAAGCAGGCGCTATAAAACAAAACAGTGTTAATGCGAACAAAAAAATTCGAATCATGAGCATCATCTCCTTGATAAGCGTTATCGGTGTCGCTTTCTGGAGATTATACCCCTAATCCATTTGGGACAAACTGTCAGGAAAACACCCACAAAAGGAGGGTCATCTCAGCGGCTGAGCTGTCTGAGTTAGCTCGGCTGCCGGCCAAAGACGGGAAAGTGCAAATCGAGACAGAATGTATTACATCGATCCTGTTTTTTTGATTAGCTCTTTCACTTTTTTGCGCGCCTCTTCCTCTTCCACCGAAAGCTTATACGCGATGTAATATTTGTAGATATTGCTCACGTACGTGACTGTTTCCTGACCCACTTTTTCAGCGGCGCTTCTCTCAACATTGTTGAACCAGAGATTCGGATTGTATCCTTTGCTCGCAGCATCTTTCCGCAGGCCGCGCATCCTGCCAGGACCGCAATTGTAAGATGCAAAAGTCATTAGCATTTTGTTGAGATCATCCATCGGCTCGTTTTTGTAGTAGGTATCGATCATAAAACGCATGTACTTGACCCCCGCATGAATATTGGGCTCCAACTGCTGGATGTCTCCGACATTCAGCTCCTTTCCCGTCGGAGGCATCACCTGCATGACTCCAATTGCGCCAACGGGGCTTTTAACTTTTTGATCCAGGCGAGACTCCTGATATCCCTGGGCGGCCATCAATACCCAATCTAATTGATATCGATCGCTGTATTTCTTAAAAAAAGTCACCAGCTCGAGAAACTTCTTCCTTTCCGCTTCACTGGTAGCGTTCTTTACAAATTTCACACTCTTCAAGTACTTCTGTAAAGTCATGTTTCCAAAAACAGTTCCCTTCCCGTGAGTTTTGATGAACGAATTCAATTCGGCCTTTAATTGCGGGCTATTTTTCCGTATTGCCCACGCAAAATCGACATTGGATCGGACCGTAACCTCAGGATGCAAAGTAATATTGGGAAAAATCTGCTTCCAGAATTCTGCTAGAGGCTTATCGACGATCAAAATTTTTACGAGACCGGCATTGGCCATTTCAACAAAATCCTCTGTTTCCAGATTCTCCGGTGCCAGCTTTAAAATAACTTCCTGTTTTCCTTCTTTTTTGAATCTTTGATTCAGTGCAGTTAAGCTATCATAGTAGCTGGAGGACTTGCGGACGAATACTTGTTTGCCCGATAAGTTGTCAACCGTTTTAATGGCGGGAGCGCCAGGTCCGGTAACGACGATTTCACTTCCGTTTTTGTAAGTAGGGTCAGTGAAATCAACCATCTTTAAACGCTCGGGAGTAGTCGTAAGATTCGCAATCGCAACATCGCCTCGGCCTTGGACGAGTCCTGTGAAAATTTCATCGCGGGAGACCGGAATAAAAATAACGTGCAATCCGAGTTTGCCTAGATTCAGCTTTTTATTCAGGTCCGTTTCAAAAGCTTTCATTGAATCATAAGCGACGCCGCGCTGAACCTCTCGATCCCTGAAATAGATGGTCTTGTTGTACGCAACCAGAACGCGCAGAATTCTACGCTTAACGATTCCATCCAGATCGCCGGTCCATTTCTTAAACTCGAGATCGATCGTTGCATTCTTTTTTGGCTCTTGTGCGAATCCTGGAGAACTTAATAACCAAAGAGCAGCTATCATTGCACAAATCATTTTTCGCTTCATCGTCACCTCGCCGTTCTACGATGCAAATTGAATGCCGCCCCAGAACGTTGTCCGATTCCATTTTGTACGCAATCAGTTAGAAGCACATCCTGCGCAATCATCATGGATGAAAAGGGCCACATTACGTCCCTGAGTCCATATTGGGTCCGCAAATGACCTCCAAATCGATTACAACGTTTTGTCAAGGGTGCGATTCATCCCGGCGCGCGTTCTTCTTTATTAATTCCCGGGTTATGATGATGTCATTCATCGTGGGGTAGCTCAAGCATGCAACATTTGACAAAAGCCTATCAAAGATCATCGATCGTCCTCCTGATTTCATTGTTCTTTATATCAACCGCCCTATGTGAAGAAATGGATTCACGTCCTAAAGTCGGTTTAGCTCTGAGCGGCGGAGGGGCTCGTGGTTTCGCTCACATCGGGGTGCTGCGGTGGTTTGAAGAGCACCGGATACCTGTGGATTATCTTGCAGGGACCAGCATGGGTGGCCTTGTGGGCGGTATGTATGCGATTGGAATGACGCCCGAGCAGTTACGGAAATTACCGACAAGTATTAATTGGACAGATCTATTTCGGCCGGTGCCTGCATACGATTCACTCGATTTTCGAAGAAAGGAGGACCGCCGCGAGTTTCCAAACCATCTGGAGCTCGGATTAAAAGGAGGATTGAAAATCCCAACAGGATTGAACTCGGGTCATTCAATTGGTCTTCTTCTCGGTCGATTGACTCTTCCCTACTCGCGAGTGGAGAGCTTTGATGATCTACCGATTCCCTTCCGCTGCCTTGCGACAGACATGGTGGAAGCAAAACAGATTGTTCTGGATCACGGGTCGCTTCCGATCGCGCTCCAGGCCACCATGGCCATCCCGGGCGTTTTTTCGCCCATTGAAATGGATGGAAAAATTCTGGCTTCGGATGGCGGATTGCTGAACAACGTTCCGACGGATGTTACGGAACAAATGGGACCTGATGTGGTGATCGCAGTGGATATCGGAACTCCGCTGGCAAAAAGAGAAGAGTTGAACAGCCTTGGCGGAGTTCTGTCGCAGACCATTGGCGTGATGATGAATGAAAGCATCAAACGAAATCTGGATCCTAATTTGCATCCTAAGCTGAAAGTGATCATCGCGCCGGAATTAAAAGAGTTCACGACTTTTGATTTTAAGAGTGCAAATGAAATCATCGAATTGGGCTATCAAGGAGCAGAAGCGAAAGCCACCGAGTTGCTAAAATACGCTGTGAGTGAAGAGGAATGGCAACGCCATATCCAGGCGCGTCGCGCCCGCATGAAGGAAGTCCTGCCGGTGCCCGAATTTGTTAAAGTTACGGGTGTTTCGGCTCATGAAGAAAAAAACATCTCAGGTGTTCTGCAAAAGCACCTGAATAAACCGGTCGATACTTCGGCGATCGCAATGGACCTGAACAGGATCTGGGGACAGGGTCGATACGCAGGCCTCAGTTATTCGCTCATAGAAGAGGAAGGCAAACCCGGATTACAGATTAACGTACGGGAAAAGTCATACGCGCCACCCATTCTGAATATCGGACTCGAGCTGGATAACACCGAAACCGAAATTTTTGATTTTAACCTGAGGGGCAGGGTTACGATGTTCGACCTTTTAACAACCGATTCGGAATTGAGATTGGATGCAAGCATTGGTTCGCGAATTTTAATCGGCGCCGAATATTACAACTTACTTGGCTCCACGCACTTCTTTGTCGCCCCATATGCTTATTACAATCGAACCAAAAAGGGATTCTTTTTTGATGGGGAAGAGGTGGCGCAATATCAAATCAACCGAAGCCAACTCGGAGTTGATCTGGGTTATACGTTTGGAACAGTGAGTCAGGTCCGATTGGGATACGAGATCGGAAACCTGGACGCATCCCGTTCGATCGGCAATCCCATATTGCCTGACTTGAGCGGTAAAACATCCAGTGCGCGTGCACAATGGGTCCTGGACTCAACCGATAGCCCCGTTGTTGCAACACATGGATCGAGAATTAGCATGACAACCCGTTGGGTTTTCGATACTCCAATTCTAGAGAATCTCGAAGCGGATTCGAGTTTCGGACAAGCTCAAGGTCGGATCGGACACTTCTTTCCGTTTGGATCAAAAAATACGCTTGTTCTTTCCGGAGAAGCGGGCACCACTTTCAGCGGCAGCGCTTCTTTGATAGAAAAATTCTCCATCGGCGGCCTTTTTCGGGTCAGCGGTTTGAGCCGGGATGAATTCCATGGAGATCACCTTCTATACGGAGGCCTCACCTACCTCAGAAAGATCGGACAGCTTCCTCCGATTGTAGGAGAAAAAATCTCCATTGGCGCCTGGTATGAAATCGGCACGGTTTACGATGAATGGGATGATGCAGATTCTGTCCAAAGCATTTCGGCAGGACTTATCGCTGAAACCTTTCTTGGCCCTATTTTCATTGGAGCAAGCTACGGTGAGGGGAACCGCACCAATTTTTACTTCGCAATCGGCCGATTCTTTTAGCCCCAATTCTGTATACAGACCGGGAAGAAAAACCCGCCTTAGCAAAAGCTTTTTCGCTCTGCCATTCAAAGCTTGTAGATTGTTAGGGACGTTTGAAAGTGTGTCTTACAGGTGGATGCAGCCCACTGGAAAAGAATTGAAGGTTGGAGATAATGGACCAACTGGCAGCATTGAAATGAGTTCAAAAAAATATTGCCAAAACGCTGCCTACCAGCGAGCATTTTTGTAATACTTTCGAATTGTCCTGTCCCTGGTCAGCAAGGGTACCTGCCGGATCCAGCACATTTTGAATTGCAATGTGGTGCGGACGTTTCGTCAGACGTTTCGTCCGCAATGCATGATAAGCTCGACGAGTTTTGCGGGCGAGCCGCCCGCGCTACTTCGTTCAGACGCACACAGCAAAATCACTCCTTCATTCCTGATTCTTTGCGGGGGCTGAAAACCACTTGTCTTTGGGAACTATTTTTTGAGTTTCCGGATCTGCTTCGTAATTCGGGGACATAATCTGAACCCCGTACTCATTAAACGCATCCTGAATATTCTGATGAAGGTCCGAATAAATTTTCAAGACAGATACGGTGTCGCCCACATAGACATTCAGCTCATACTTGATGTAGAAATCCTGCAATTCACGCTGAAGCACAAAAGGCGGAGGCTGCCGCAAAAGACCGTCCGTCTTTTCCGCAGCCAGAATCAGCAAAGCGTGCACCTGACGCCAGGGAACATCGTAACCGATTGTGACGGATGTGTGTAAGATGAGGCCGGACTCCTTAGCCATGGCACTGTAGTTGATTATGTTTGCATTCACGATTTGTGAATTAGGGATCGTTACAATTTCATTCTTTGCAGTCCGGACATGAGTGACAGTGAGACGGATCACTGTGACCATACCGATCACATCCCCGACACGTACCAGATCTCCAATCCTGTATGCCTTGCGATAATTCATACTCAAACCCGCAATCACGTTTGCAATTGCCGAAGAAGAGCCAAGCGAGAACAAAATGCCTAAAAAGACAGAGATACCTTTAAATGCTGGAGAACTGGATCCCGGCAAATAGGGAAAGGCCACGACCAGCGCGAATGCGACGACAAGGATGCGAACAATATTGAATGTCGGTTTGCCCCATTCGGGATCGAAGCCCCGAATTGTAATTCGACCAACTTCAATCAGATTAAAGAGAATCTGAATAATCTTTAAGGTGTAGTAAGTTACGACCGCCAGAACGGCAACGAAAAAAAGATTGGGAATTTGTGCAATGAATCCCTGCCAGAGACTGCCAAGAGGAACCAGAACGTACCCCATGATTTTCCCTGCAAAAGGGCGTGTCCACGGTAACAATCCAAGAACCGTTTGAATGTAAATAAGAAAGAGCAACCCCAGAATGATCAGACGAATGAAATTCAAGACACCGATGACGGATTCGAATGCTTTGTAAGCACGCGTGTCTTCCAGGATCCGTCCGTACCGCTCACTGACTCGAGTTTGCAGTTTCGCCAGGATCTTTGCATAAATCCTGAGCATCAGCCTGAAAACAAGAATGAAGACCAACGTGGCCAATATGGACAGGGCCGTTCCGCGAACCATCTGTTTTTTGCTGTAATCGATCCTGTATTGAGCGACAGCTGCGCGGATGATTGCCGCATTCTCTTTCGCAAGTTGCTGGCGGTTTTTTCCAAACGCCCTGGCATCCTCATCTGTTGTAGCCAGAACGGGCCGGTCTCCTGCCACAATCTCGCTTCCGAGCGGACCTTCCTGGGCCTGGATCGAATCGGGGGAGATCGCGTAGTCATCTGCAAGTATTTTGATTCGACGTGACATGTCGTCTGCTCTTAATTTGGCTGAATAACCGCGATAGCCGGCCCGGATTTTGAACAATTCTTTTTGGTCCAGAACAACCGGATAAGCCTCCACTTGAACTGTTTCCGGAACCGGAAGTGTTTGTGCCTGAATGGACGCAAGCGGCGTTATACAACAAAGCAATAAAATTACGATTTGCATGTTTTTAGTCCCCATGTGATTGGTTAGAAGTCAAAATCGGTGAGATAATAGCCCTCCATGCTGGAAGGCTTCGATCACAGCAAGCGTTGGGTGGTTTGTGCTCTCTTGCTCGCCTGCCATGTTTATTTCCTTCAGATCTACCCTCATTTTATATCACCGAATGAATTAAGCCGTCTTCTCCTCACGAGCGCAATCGCAGATGACCATTCCTTGTCGATTGATAACGCGATCCAGCGGTACGGTGATCCTCAGGATAAAGCTAAGTTCAACGGACATTACTATTCCGACAAAGCGATTGGAACTTCACTGCTCGGAGTTCCTGCGTTTGTTCTCATGCGCATCGCAGAGCGCATAACAGGAGTACATTTTTCAACCCAGGCGGTCATTTTCTGGCTTCGACTGTTTACTGTTACGATTCCCTCTCTCTTCTTTCTTGCTATTCTCACTCGCTTCTGGTCGCGTCTGAAATCGCAATCCAGCTACATTCCACATTTTGTATTTGTACACGTGTTTGGAACCATTGCTTTCACTTATTCAAACCAGTTCGTAAGCCATTATCTGCTGGGGATCACTTTGTTTTGCTCCGCTTTTTATATGAACGAATACAGGTTGCATACAGAGGGTCCGCTCAAATATATACTGTTTTCCGGAGTTTTCGCAGGTCTATCTCTTCTGTTGGAATTTCCCGCAGCCGTGCCTGTGGCGGTACTTTGCGTATTCACGTTCCTTCTATTCCGAAATTTTCAGAAACTTCTTTATTTCGCTTTGCCGGTTTTAAGTTGTGTCGTGATCATTCTGGGTTACAACTATTTGATTTTCGGTACCCCCTGGGATGTGACATACAGGCACATGACTCACTCCTTCCATACATCCAAACATGCGGAGGGATTCATCGGGATGGGACTGCCAAAGCTGGAAGCGCTTCACGGCCTTCTGTTCAGCAGGCACCACGGTTTGTTTTTCATCTCCCCTTTCCTTTTGTTATCGATCGCCGGTTTTTACAAGATGAGCCGAAACGAAACCTGGTCCACTATTGCAAACTTGTTCATAGGAGTGGTTTTAGCAGTCACTCTCACTTACAGCGCTTTCAGTTATTGGATTGCAGGGTGGAATTTTGGCCCACGCTACATAACGCCTGTTGTTCCGTTCTTATCCACCGCTGCGTTCTTTTATGCCGATGAATTCTTGCAGAAAGGTTTTCTTCACCGGACACTTTTCGCCGCAATTTCGGTCTGGTCGGTTCTTTGCGTAACGATCGCGACCATTACATTTCCCTTTCCGCCCGATAATTTGCAGGATCCCATATTCTTCCTGAATTTTCCTTTGCTGTTCCACGGCGCTACCGGAAAGAATTTAGGCGGAAATCCGTGGTTTTTTTTCACTCTCCTGGTGTGTACCTGGGTCATCATGACCTTCCCGGCCCGCGAAATAGTGAGTCCGCACAAACTTGTCAAAGGCCTGGCCTCTGTTGGTTTTGCCGCATTGTTATTCATGGTAGCCTTCTTAACCAGACCTGAACCATCAGCAATGGAGTACTATGCGCGAGGCTCAGTTTATCTTTATCTTGGCCACTACAGGCAAGCGAATTCAGAGATGGAGAATGCGCTTGATGCAAATCCCGATTCGAACAGCCGCGCTTTGATTCAGAGAAGGCTATCGGACCTCAGCCGTTTTCTAAAGTAATGAACGGGAAGATTGATCTTACAATCCTGATTCCAGCGTATAACGAATCCAGGCGTTTGCCCGCGACACTGGAAAAAGTTCACAGTTACTGTGCGGTGTCGCTGCAAATCACTTACGAAATCCTGGTAGTGGATGACGGAAGCACGGATGACACGGCTTCTGTCGTTGAACAGATGCGGTCCCGGATTCCAAATCTGAAAGTCCATCGATATTCGCAGAATCACGGGAAGGGTTATGCCTTGCGCGTTGGAATGCATTTGGCGAGAGGGCGTTTTGTCGTTTTCATGGATGCTGATCTTTCGACTCCTATTGAAGAGCTTGAACGATTCTTGCAGTCGTTGAATGGCGGAGCGCCCGTTGTGATCGCCACAAGGAAGAGTCCGGGCGCCAACATCACAACGCGACAGCCATTGATACGTGAGTCGATGGGAAAAGCGTTTACCTGGTTGAGCAATACAATTCTGGGAATTCATTTCAGCGATCTGACATGTGGTTTCAAGGCATTTGAGTCTTCCGTTGGAAAGGATCTTTTTTCCCGGCAAGTGATTGAAGGCTGGGCGTACGATTCAGAAATTCTTTTTCTGGCCAGCCGGGCAGGTTATCAAGTGATTGAGATACCGGTCACATGGATCAACTCACCAGACAGCAGGGTCCGAATGTTTCGTGACGTCTTCTCTTCGCTTACCTCTTTACTTCAAATCCGGTGGAACTGGTGGACCCGAAAATACGAACTGGAGAAATCGAGTGAACCTGGAAGAATACCGGCAGATGTATGATCTCGAAAATACGCACTGGTATTTTCGCGGCAAACGGACTCTTGTAAAAAAAGTTTTATCCCGGTTGCTGAATTCGCAAACCAACTACAGACTACTCGACGTTGGATGCGGAACAGGTAATATTCTTTTGATGCTGCAGGATTTCGGCGAAGCGGTCGGCGTTGATTCTTCATCCGTTGCGCTGGAATTCTGCCGCACACGAAATCTCTCTCACCTTCAGCTCACATTGCCCGATCAGCCACTACCGTTCCAGGATGAGACTTTTGATGTCGCCTGCGCTTTCGATTTACTGGAACACATTGAAGACGATCTGGCATTCCTCAAGGAAATGAAACGAGTTACGCGCAAGAAGGGCAGGATTCTGCTGATCGTTCCGGCACATCCGCAGCTCTGGAGCGATCACGATGTTGCGTTGCATCATAAGAGGCGTTACACACGCAAACAATTTCAACAGATCATCGAAAATGCCGGACTCGAAATCCAACGGATGAGCTATTTCAACAGCATTCTGTTTCCTGCGGCCATTGGTTACAGGACATTAAAAAGAATTCTGCCAAAGAAAGAATCTTCTCCCGTGCAATCCGAATTCTTTATCAAGCTCCCCAAAATTGTGAATACAACATTGTTAAAACTCTTCGAATTGGAAGGGACTCTCCTGCCCCGCATCAACATCCCATTCGGACTCTCCCTGCTGGCCGTTTGCCGTGTCTAAGCGCCCGCCCCTGGCAGCACGGTATTCGGCTTACAAAAAGATGTAATACATCGTAATGCGTGGAGTGATCGAAGTCTTAATCGACTCACCCGCAATATCCTCGTAACTCTCCACATAGATATTTGGCATAATCCAAATATTTTTGTGAGGTTTGATGACGAGAGATCCAATGATCACATTTCGTTTGTCTCCCTGCGCCTGATCGGCATTGTTTGGTTCAAAGTAGTCATATCGACCCACGAAGCCGACTTTGGGTGTGAGGTTATACCAGGCCCAAAAGGAGTGTCCGAGGAACTTCCTGTCATCAAACTGAACCGAAGGCGCGGTTCCGCTCAGCACACCATTCTTCTGTCTGGTCACAAAACCTTCATAACCGATGTTGTAAACGTCTTTCACACCATAACCGGCAAACCATGCGGTTGTGTAGGAACTATTATCAATGAAGGCCGCCGGGTCGTTTGGGTTTGCAATGTCGGGTAGTGCGCGCCAATCCTGATACAAAGTGAGAGTGAATTTTTCACTGGGCTTCCAATCGAAGTGGCCGTACAAGCGTTTGTATTTGTCCGTTTCAGGATTGTTTCCGCTGCCATTGCCGCCCATGACCCAGTAACTGTACTTGCCGGCGTCATCCAGTTTCCCCTTAAAGATACTCCGATATCGCGCGAGGAAACGATCCCTCGAAGGTCCATGATTGTCTTTTCAAGAGAGCGATATGCCCATGCGGCTTCGGACACTTCGTAGGCGGGTGGTGGCTGAATTCCAAAGATGAATTCGTTTTTACCAATGTTTTTCCATCTCAAATAAGCGTCTTTTACAAAAACAGTGATCTTGCCCCGGCTGTCCAGTGAAACAGAATCCGCTTCCAGACGAAAGCGCACGGCAAAATCCTTCGAAATATCGTCGTCATACGTGAAATAGATGCGGCGAAGCAAAAATCCATTGAACTCTTCCGGACCGCCGAGAGCGACGTTCGATAAAGTCGTAATGTCATCGTCACGTTGAGCATTATAGAAATAGTCTCCAAACATGTATCCACTGAGTTTGAACGGCAGTTTTTCCTGCCATGTTGGAGCCGGGGTTTCCGCCTTGAGAATCACCTCTGCGGGCAAATTATGTTTGAAGTTGTACATGTGAATGGCGTTTTCACTGTCAAAATAGATCGTTTCTCCGTTTGGTCCGGCGCCAATTCGGGTAATTCGGACCTCAAGCTCCCCGCTATCCTTGAACATCTGATACTGTTTCGGATCGTTAAAGACGTAGATACGGCCATCCTTAATTTCTTCAACATAAAAAGCAGTCTGCGCGTTTGTAATAATTGGAAATAAAACAACAAACGCCATGAAAACAAGTACGGTAAGCAGTGCCGACATACACGTTCCAACTCGACCTTCCCTTTTCAATCGATTCATGGATTTTCTCTCCTGTTGGTTTTAATCGAAGGCGTAGTGTAGAAACTTATCAGTTTCTTGCAGATCATGGATTTGTTTCGGTTCTGTAAAATTGACACTACGATGAGGAGAAAAGGTCAATTTTGTAGGTACACAATTCAGACAGGACGCAGGCGCGATGAATCACGCCCTTACAAACAGTAAAGCTATGCAACTGCCGGCTGTTGATCGGATGTCCCCTTTGTGCTGTCAGTTTCCGATAATGCCTTACCAGCATGAACCCAATGAAAAGCCAGATGGCAACAATCACCAGATTCACCATCGCAAATCCATCGGATTTCAGCTGGAGGTAATTGACGCCCGCAAAAACGATTCCGGCGGACAGCAGGTCACCGATGCGCACGATAAATGTATCGACAGTCTGCTTGCCTTTGTATTTTTCTTCCCGGCTTGTGGGTAGCCAGAGCATCGCCCGGGCCGTATTCATCACGGAATAGTCTGTAGCATTCTCTGCTATTTTCATCCACCGGATCAGCACGAGTCCTGCTCCCAACGCGATCGTTGTGTAGGCCCCGAGCGCTATGAAGGGGAGCATCAGGACCACTCCCGCGATCCCGAAAAACTTCACAATACGCGAAACGAAGAATGCCTGAACGACAAAAGTGACGATGTTTACAATAAAAAAGAAGTTGCCATAAAAGGATCCGATAAAAGCTTTCTTGTCGAGCGAAGGATCCGCAGCAACAGCCTGATCTGCAGCTTGTACAACCTTATCACCAAGAATGAATTCTCCAGTCGTGTTTACAATATTCAATAACAACAAAAGTGCGGCGATCAAAAGCAGATACCGGCTTCTGAACAGCAGAGTGAATCCGTTTGTTGTGCTGAGTTTTTGTTCCGTCTTTCCGGTCTTGTTGGAAAGCCTGTTTATGAATTTTATTTGAAGGATCCAGTAGAGCGCCATGCTGACCAACAGAAGCGCGGCGGATATGTGCAAAATGCTGGGAGCAGGAATCCCTGTTTTGAAAAGTGAAGAAGCGAGCTTGGATCCGATCGGACTCCCCAGCGTTGCTCCGATAGCAATGATCGGAAAAAGCCGTTTGCCCTGATCTTCTGCGACCAGATCGTTTGCAAGAGACCAGAATTGAGCAATGATCGATAAACTGAAAATACCGACCCAGATGAAAAACGCGACGCCAATATATGGGACGTTCGCTTTAACTGCAATCGAAAACAATTCAATGCAAATTAGAAAGAAGACATTGACGCCCAGAACGAGCTTCATCCGGTTGACCTTGGAAGAAAACCATCCATACAGCGGGATAAAGCCCATCAACACAACGGCCTGAGCTGCAGCACTGTAAGACTTCCATACCGCGCCGCCCGGTGAGGCCAGAATCAAGCGGTTCACGGACGACTTTGATGATGTAATAGGAAATTAAAATAATCGTCAAATTGAGAAGCATCAGGAAAACAGGGCCCAGCTTCGCCGTGCCGGATGTCTCCTAAAATTCTCAGAATTCCCGACCGTTCTGTACTTTTGTTTTCTTCAGTCATTTAGGTCCCCTAATCGATTCATGTTCAGAGACATTTGATGCCAACCGGAACAAAAAAGCAAGACAGATTCCGATGACACCGCCGTGTTATACTTTTCGCGCCGAGGTTCAGAGATATCCGGATCCATCCGCAGGGCGGCGCAAGAATTCGAAGTGGGAGCATCGAAGATGTGGCACGATGATGAATTTTCCCATTGAGGAGTCAACCATCTTTGCGCCATTTATGCGCCATTTTGGTACCTTTATGGTAACCTGATGGTACCAAAATGGTACAGATTATATGCCAAACATAAACCTGAAAGGAATACCGACAAAACTGTTTCAACGTCTGAAAAAAAGCGCAAAAGAAAACCGGAGAAGTCTCACCAGCGAAATTATTTTCCGATTGGAACAGAGTGTAACCATACGTACGGCTGTTGTAAAGAAAAAAGCCTGAAAACACGGAAGGATAGGTTACAGTTTGTACGCCCACGTCCCGTGGGCTGAGCTCGTACTCAAGAGCCCGCCGGAGGCGGGCGTTACAAAGCACGTCATATCATTCATGAAATTCCTGATCGTCAACTCGGATTATCCTGCATTCTTGAAGTCCCTTTACAGTGAAAATCCTGAATTAGCAGAACAGCCCTATGAAGAGCAGTTACGAGTGCGAATGGAAACACTGTTTGGTGTAGCGGATTTTTACTCACGCAACCTCCGGAAGCTTGGCCATCAGGCATGGGATATTCACGCAAATAATCTTTTCATGCAAAGAAGCTGGGCGGAACAATTTGTGACCAGACCCAGCTTCCTTTTGGAGAACCAAGCATGGAAAAGCACCTTAAAACGGGTCCGAACCCTTGCCAATCAAAAGCCCGTTTCTTACGCTTATCGCTTTTTAAGACCGATCTGGAGCGGCATCGATCAACAGGAACAGCGTTGGTTTTACGGCGTCCTCGCTGAACAAATCAAGCATTACAATCCTGATGTGCTGTTGAATCAGGACATTGTAATGATCAAGGGCGATTTTCTGAAAGAGTTGCGAAGCCACTTTGGAATGCTTGTGGGTCAACATGCATCCCTTCCGATGCCTGCGATGGAGGAATTTCGCGAGTACGATCTCGCCCTTTCCTCTTCCCCTTCGATCGTGGATCTGCTGAAACAAAACGGAATCAAATCCCGATTGCACCGTCTTGCCTTTGAAGCGGATATCCTGAAGCAAGTTTCTGAAAAACGGGAGGTTTACGATGTCACTTTTGTCGGAAGTTGCGTTCCTGGTATTCACGATAACCGGCGCAAACTATTGGAATATCTTTCTACACGGATTGAACAACTGAAAATCTGGACTCCTGATATCAAATACTTTCCGGAGGATTCATCGATTCGATCGCATTACCAGGGGCATGCATGGGGACTGAAATTATACGATATTCTGAGAAGTTCACGTTTAACGCTCAACCATCATTTCGATATTCCGGGATATGCGAATAATATGAGGCTCTTTGAAGCAACGGGGGTTGGAACTCTGCTGGTTACGGATTGGAAAGAAAATCTTCATGAGATGTTCGAGCCGGATCGAGAGATCGTTGCTTATCGCAATCCTGAAGAATGCAGCGAGTTGATTCGCTATTATCTGGAACATCCGTCGAAACGACAGACCATTGCCGAGGCGGGCCAGAAAAGGACATTGACGGATCATACTTATTTCAAAAGAATGCAAGAATTTGTCGAAATCGTGGAGCCTTACCTTAGAATGAAGAAGAGTCAATGAAAACCGCTATCAAAAGAATTCTTCCGGCAACCGCCGTAACGCGCATCAAACAGGCGTATAAAAGGTTTCACGTATCAGAAATAGATCGCGAATTGTTCAAGATCCGCAAACAGGCGTCCAGAATGAAATCGGGCGACCTCGTCGAAAGCCACGGCTATAAAATCAGAATCAATGATCCTCAAAACTACATTACCCTGTTCAGCGATATCTTCGTTAGACGCATTTATCATTTTGATTCTCCGCATCGGACCCCGCTCATTCTTGATTGCGGAAGCAATATCGGCGTTTCGATTTTATACTTCAAGAAATTTTATCCGGACGCCAGGGTCATCGGATTTGAACCGGATCCGGAGATATTTCCGCTGCTGCAGGAAAATATAGAGATGAATCATCTGAAAAATGTTGAACTCGTACAGGCCGCCATTTCAGGACGCGAAGGGATGCTCAATTTTTGCGGTGACGGAAAATATGGGAGCTATCTTGCGGATCTTCAAACCGGTTCTCCGCCTGATGGATGGAAGTTGCATCAAGTACGGTGCACGCGGCTGAAAAATGTTTTGACCGAATCTGTCGATTTCCTAAAACTGAACGTTGAAGGAGCTGAATGCGAAGCGCTTTTGGATTGCGGAGATTCACTGCGATTGATCAAAGAAATGGTCATCGAATATCATCATCTCCCCGGCTTGCAGAGAAATTTGCACACGATTCTTGCCCTTCTCCATGATCTGGGTTTCGAATATGTGATCAACGATTTCGATTCGGAAACGAATCCCGGGGTACAGACTCCATTCAAACTGATGCCTGAAACGTCCTATTTCCTGCTTCTCTATGCGAAGCAATGGTCGTAAATCGATGTCCCGGCAAGCCATAAAAGCGATTTTGCCGCATGGACTACGACGTTGGCTCCGCAGGAAGATCGACGCTTCCACGCGCGGGATCTCCGATCTGGACCGTATAGACTTCGGAAGCTTCAACCGTGTTGTTCCCATCAGCAGCGTGTTTGGGCTGGACCGCGGGCTGCCGATCGATCGTTACTACATTGAGGATTTCCTGGGATCAAACAAATCTCTCATTCATGGATCTGTTCTGGAAATGGGTGATGATGGCTATACGCGCCGATATGGGGAGACTCGCGTCAGCAAAAGCTATGTTCTCAATTCTCAGCAGACGCAAGACAACCAGATCACAACAGACCTGTCCAGGCCGTTGGACACGGTGAGTCATACTTTCGACTGCATTATTTTTACGCAAACGCTTCATGTTATTTTCAAAATCGAATACGCCATCCAAAATCTGTATCGCATGTTAAAACCAAATGGAGTCCTTCTGGCAACATTCCCCGGCATTTCTCAAATCAGCCGGTTTGACATGGACCGATGGGGGGATTACTGGCGATTGACTTCCCTTTCAGCCGGGAAATTGTTTGCAGAGGTTTTCGGACAACAAAACATTATCGTAAACACCTACGGAAACGTTATGTCAGCCATCGCTTTTCTGCATGGATTAGCCGCGGCGGAGCTTCAGAAGACTCAGCTGGACTACCGGGATCCGGATTACGAGGTTCTGATTACAGTCCAAGCGACAAAGAATGTTGACGATGCGACTAACGAATAGAATTCGAACAACTCTGGGCTCAATGCTCAATCATGCTCTTATACTCATTTACCATCGCGTCATTGAATTACCTCATGACCCACAGCTTCTTTCGGTCAGCCCGAATCACTTTTCGGAGCATCTTGATGTGCTTCGGAAGAAGTTTCAACCGCTCCCCCTTGCAGCGATGACGGACTGTGTACGAAAAAATTCACTGAAACCACGATCGGTGGCAATCACATTCGATGACGGGTACGCAGATAACCTTGAACACGCAAAAACTCTGCTTGAAAAATACGAAATCCCGGCAACGATTTTTGTTATTAGCGGAGCCATCGGAATCAACCGGGAATTGTGGTGGGATGAACTCGAACGATTGCTGCTTCAGACAAAGTCTCTGCCTTCTGAAATTTCCGTTAAGACCCCGGGCATCAATCAACAATGGAATCTGGGAGCCTATGCGAAATATGATGCAGATACGGATGAGCGCAATCGTTTCTGGAATGTGACACAGAATGACGACCCTACCGAGCGACATTCGACGTATCGCTCCTTTCATACCATTCTTCGGCGGCTGCCGCACAGCGAACGGTCCAGCGCACTCGTGCAACTGTCTACTCTGGCTGAAGCAACGGCGGAAGCAAGACCAACGCACCGGGTGCTCACGGAAAATGAATTACTGAAGCTGTCTCAAAGTCCTGTGATTGAAGTGGGGGCTCATACTCAAACTCATCCGGTCCTTTCGGCGCTCGATCCTGATTCCCAGGAGAAAGAAATTTTTGGCAGCAAGAAACGTCTGGAAGAGATTTTACAAAAGCCCATCGATAGTTTTGCATACCCCTATGGCGGGAAAGCCGACTATAATGCCATATCTGTGGAACTTGTGAAGCAAGGTGGATTTCAGCGGGCTTGCTCCAATTTCTCCGGATTGATCCACAGAAGATCAGATATTTTTCAACTACCCCGCATGCTTGTTCGCAATTATGGTGGAGATGAATTCTACCGAAAGCTTCGACAATGGTTCAGCGCTTAAACAAACGTTTCGCATACTGCAGGTTACTACTCGAAATTCAAAGGGCGGAACGGCAAGCATGGTTAGCAACATGCATCGCTCTTATCTGTCCCGCGGTATCGATGCAAAGCTTGGTGTCGGCACAAAAACAGGCAACGATCCGGGTGTCTTCGCCATTCCAAATGATAACTTTCGTTCGCTGTACACTCGCTTCCTATTACGAACAGCAGGAAAATTAGAAAGGAGCACAACTCCTGGGGCGTGGAGAGTCAGCCGCATCCTCGATGCTGCGGCTATTCCAAAAAGGTGGTTCGATCGCTTCCTGGGAATCGAGGACTTTAACTATCCGGCAGCGCGAAATTTATTGGAAATTGCCGGCTCCCCGGATGTAATTCACTTTCATAATCTGCATGGTAATTACTTTGATCTGCGTGCGCTTGCTTCGCTGAGTCAGCAGGTTCCAGCGGTCGTGACGCTTCACGACGCCTGGCTCCTCAGCGGACATTGCGCGCACTCGCTGGATTGCGACCGCTGGCAAACCGGATGTGGAAATTGTCCGGACCTCAATATTTATCCTGCTGTAAATATGGATAGAACTCATTTGAACTGGGTTCGAAAACGTGAAATTTTCAAGAATTGCAGGCTATCTGTTGTAACGCCGTGTAACTGGTTGATGGAAAAAGCGCGCAAGTCTATCCTTGCTCCTGCGATCGTGAATTCGAGAATCATTCCGAACGGAATTGATCTTTCAACGTTTTCGCCGGGGAGTCAGTCCGAGGACCGAAGGCTGCTCGATATTCCAAACGATCGATTTGTTGCACTTGTTTGTTCTCCGAATATAAATCTCTGGTACGATTTCGCAGCATTGCGGGCAGGTTTGCGTGCGGTTCAAACCACAACAAACCCTCTATGCATTGTCCTCGGCGGATCGCCTTCTCGCGAAAAATGGGGCGCATGGGAGGTTCACACATTACCGTATCAAAGTGACAAAGAGAAAATCGCTCAATACTACCGCAGTGCTGATGTGTATCTTCAGATATCAAAGGCGGACACTTTTCCAACTACAGTTCTAGAGGCGCTTGCCTGCGGTATCCCTGTTATTGCTTCGGATGCAGGTGGAATACCGGAACAAATCCGAGCATTGGCGGACCTCGAAATGTATGACAACCATGAAGTGATCAGAGATAGAAAAATTACAGGCTTCTTAACCTATTCCGGTGATGCCGCTACGCTTGCCGGATCGCTTGAACGGCTCATGAAGGATCAAAGCTTGCGGCAAATCATGGGAGTGAATGCAAGGGAGATAGCCTGTGAGAGGTTCTCTCTGGAACAAGAGGTCGATCAATACCTGAGTTTTTATGAGGAGATTCTGGGCTGTGCAGCAAGTTAAGATTTTTTGAACTTCGTGGCCTTGGTGTGCCTTGGAGCCCCTGCGGTTGAATGACTACCTGTGTGAGAAGGCACGCCCACCCTGCTTTAAAAACACCCTGTGATATAGTCTTTCCCCACAATTATGACTTTATCAACTGGAACCCTCCTGGGGCCCTATGAAATCCTTACTCCGCTTGGTTCGGGGGGAATGGGGGAAGTATACCGCGCTCGCGACAAAAGGCTGTCGCGTGAAGTTGCGATCAAAGTGTTGCCCGCCGAACTCGTTGTCAATCAGGATCGCTTAAACCGTTTTGAACTCGAAGCGCGATCGGCCTCCACGCTGAACCATCCAAACATTATTAAGTTTTATGACATCGGATCCGCGGATTCAATTTCCTACCTCGCAATGGAATTCGTTGATGGTAAGAATTTACGCGATTTACTTATGGAAGGTCCGATGCCTGTTCGAAAAATCATCAACATCGCCTCGCAACTGGCAGATGGCCTGACAAAAGCGCATGCTTCCGGAATCATTCACAGGGACTTGAAGCCAGAAAATATCATGGTCACAAGAGATGGTGCGAAGGCAAATCTTTATTCTCGTCCCTTCAATATCTTCTGTAGAAAAAAACCGATCAGTAATCAGGAACAATTATCACGCTTTTCAAGCGCTGCTGCTGTAAAATAACTGCGTGTTATCGGTAAATCATCAACTGGGACCATACGTCATCCAAACCTCCTTAGGCTCGGGCGGGATGGGGGAAGTGTACAGGGCAAAAGACACTCGCCTCGGGCGAGAAGTTGCCATCAAAGTGCTTCCCCGCCAATTCTCGACAGATCCAGAGCGTATGAGGCGTTTTGAACAGGAAGCCCGCTCCGCATCTGCGTTAAATCACTCTTCGATCATCACAATTTACGATGTGGGTCTCTTCGATTCGACTCCTTATATAGTCATGGAGTTTGTGGATGGTAAGAATCTGCATGAGATTCTGTTGGAGGGGCGGCTTCATTTGAGGAAAATGATCTCCATCGCAGCGCAATTTGCCGATGCGCTTGCAAAGGCTCATGAAGCAGGGATTGTTCATCGCGATCTGAAGCCGGAAAACCTGATGTTGAACCGGGATGGTTTTTTGAAAATCCTTGATTTCGGACTTGCCAAGCTTATGGATCCTGTCAGCTCGGATGTTTCAATGATTCAAACACGAACCAGCGCAGGAATTGTGATGGGAACAGCCGGATACATGTCGCCTGAACAGGCTGCCGGCAAAGTCGTGGACTTTCGCTCCGACCAATTTTCGTTTGGATCGATTCTGTATGAGATGGTTACTGGAAAACGCGCATTTTCCGAAAACAGCGCTGCCGAAACAATGTCCGCCATTATCCGGAATGATCCCGAGCCGGTTTCCGCTATCGCTTCCGATGCGCCTGCTCCGCTACGATGGGTAATAGAACGATGCCTGGCAAAAGACCCGGACGAACGTTACGCTTCTACTCGAGATCTCGCGCGGGATATTCAGGGTTTGCGTGATCGTTTCTCTGAGATCAGAACATCCGCAGAAACGATTGCTTCCGCAGCTACAAGAACAAGCCGAAGATGGATCGTGCCGTTGCTGATCGCTGCGGCACTGGCTGCGGTTGCGGTCCTGAGTTACAGTCTTGGCCGCACACCTCCGCGAGAACCGGTGAGCTTCCGCTCACTGACCTATTCCGGTTCTGACTCTTCTCCAGCAGTTTCTCCGAACGGACAGTTTGTGGCGTTTCGATCCGATCGTGATGGAACCCCGCGCATCTGGTTGAAACAACTGAAAGGCGGAAATGAAATCGCGATCAGCTCAGGCTCTGATGACTTTCCTCGCTTCTCTCCCGATGGATCATTTCTGCTATTCATTCGCAATGAAGGACTGACCGCGTCGCTTTACAGGGTCCCCGTTCTGGGAGGCGAAGCACGAAAAATCGTAGAAGATGTTCGAAGCGCCGATTGGTCTCCCGATGGAAAACAAATCATATTGATCCGGTGGAAGAGTGATGATGAAAATCCCGATTCCATTTTTCTAACCGTGAACCCGGATGGATCGGAGATCCAGGAAATTGCTTTGATCAAAGACAGGCAACTTCATTCCGTTCGTTGGTCACCGGATGGAAAATACGTGGTCGCCACAGTCCAGGTACAGGGAAATTATGGAAGCAGAGACGCGATTGCGTTGGTCGATGTTACAAACAGGAAAACGGGGTGGATCCTTTCCACTTTCAGTCCCACATCGGCTGTGTGGACCGGAACGAAAAATCGCATTGCGTATTTCGTGCCGGAAACCGGAGTTGCTTTATTTCAGCTACGCGGAGACAGCACACTTTACATTCATGATGTGAAATCCGGGAAACGTCAAGCGGTTTTCTGGGCCCAGTCCGCAGGTGAAATCATGGACATCGCGGGTGAAGGGCGAATTGTTATGCATTCTGCCTCGCTCCGGGAAAACTTGAGGCAAATCGTGATCACGCAAAAACCGCACAAAGAGAGTTCTTCCTGGCTTACGCGCGGAAACAGTTGTAACCGCCAGCCCGTGTATTCACCCGACTCACGGCATATTCTTTTTTCCTCAAACATGGCGGGCAATTTAGATTTATGGGAACTATCTACGGAGTCCCGCGCGTTGCGACGGATCACAGAAGATGTGGCGGAGGATTGGGATCCTGCCTATAGCCCCGATGGGAAACACATTCTGTGGAGCTCGAATCGCAACGGACATTTTGAAGTTTGGATCGCCAATGCAGATGGAAGTGGAGCACGGAAGGTCACGAATGATGGCGTGGATGCAGAGAATCCAGGCATGACGCCGGATGGAAAATGGATTGTTTATAACTCCTACAATCCGGATCTGGCAATACGGGGAATCTGGAAAGTCCGCCAGGATGGATCCCGAGCAACGCGAATTGCATCCGGTTTAACCCAGTGGCCCGAAATATCACCAGACGGTCGTTATGCAAGTTATAGCTACTACAAACAGTCGCTCAACGATCGTGTGACTTTCGAACGTGTGATAGAAATTGAAACAGGAACGCAGATGCCGTTTGAAATACCTGTAAGCAACAGAGATCGAGTCGGAGGCCGGATGCGCTGGACGCCGGATGGAAAGACGATTTTATTTATCGATGAAGATCAGGCCGGAAACTGGGGAGTCTTTGCTCAAGACTTTGTACCGGGCAAGGATACAAGCTCTTTACGCCGGCCACTGGCAGGTTTTGATCGGGACAGGAAGTTAGATACTTTTACAATTTCACCGGACGGATCCAAGATCATACTGGCAGAAGTCGAAGTGCTTTCCAGCCTGGTTCTCGCGGAAGGGATTCCAGGAATCAACCCTTCCCGAACGGCCAGGTAACGGGAACGCGGTTACGCGCTGCGTTTCACGGTTTAGGAATGTGCAGGGTTTTGCTGATCATTGTTGTACCGAACAGAAGGTACAGCAGCGATATCAAGTGAATTTCTGTTCCAAGAATTCGCACGGGATACAGGTTCCCATGCGTGTAAGCAAAGAGAGTGATCAAGAGCGGAAGGATGTTTAATGGCACAGGAGTGCCTTCAAAATATTTCACTTTTCCTTGCGGGGAGCCTGCAAGCTGTTCCGCCGTTATGTTATATCGGGCCAGTCTGCTGATACTGCACGCGGCAAAATAAATCAAGACAATCTGATCCAGTGGAGTTTGAAGACCGACGGAAAAAGCGATCGCTGCGGGCGCAGCGCCAAACGAAATCACATCGGCCAGCGAGTCGAGCTCCCGTCCCATCGGAGAAGCTTTGTGGCGCCACCGCGCGATGCGACCGTCCAGGAAATCAAATGCAATCGCCAGAGGAATAATGACCACGGCCGTGTATAAATGCGTCCGATCCCCTGTTGCGACAAAGCTCATCGCTTGAAAAATGGCGGCAATCCCGCAAAAACCATTGGCTAACGTAAACAGATCCGCAAAATGAAAATCGCGAATCATTGAAAACCTGCGCGGCCTGTTTGTTCCTTCTTGAACTTCTGCTGTACGATTTTTCCTCATGTGGTTGCTGGTGAGATTTTACCACTAGTGTCCTGCAACACAGGAAAGTCAGCGCACGCTTCACCTAAGCAACGGAATCACGCGGGCGCGATGAATCGCGCCCCTACAAACCGCATAAGCATCGTAGGGCGACATTTATGGCGCCCGTTTTGCAATTTGAGCAGTTGCTTCACGCTTGTTGAATCAAAATACGGGATTCCGAAACGGAGTATCCGGCGGAAACGAAAGCCCGAATGTCTGATCCAGCACACTTAAAAGTTCCTCACGGCTGCGGAGTTCACGCGATTCCTCTGTTTCGCCCCTTTCAATGATGAACATTTTGTTGCGGAGGATGTATCGCGCTTCGGGTGTCGGTAACTGAACGGTAAGAGTTTGTACGAATCGACTTTCAGGGTTTGTGCATGTATACCAGTTGGCAACGTCGAAATCGACCGGATGGCGTGGCTGTGGCGAGAACGCATACAGATCAAACCACGCATTCTGTTTGAAACTTTGCAGGATGAGCAGCTCCCCTTCTTCCATCACTCGATACTTCCACAAAAACTGTTTGTGTTCCTTTTGATCCAGCGGAACGGGCAAGATCAAACCATCACCGCCAAAACCCACATCCGCCAGAAACTGTCTCTCCTTCATCCGGACCATCAAAAGCATGTGAGTCCGTGGCGTGATGATAGCCCGGCCCATTCGAACTCGAGCCTCACACGCGATCACATCAAAACCGATTTCCAGTAATGCTGCCTGAAATAATGTGTTCTGCTCAAAACAATATCCGCCACGCATGTTTTGCACGATTTTTCTTTGTAGCGCTTCCGGTTCGATAGAAATCTGTCTTCCCAGTTGAATATCGAGATTTTCGAAAGGAATCTGCGTGGCGTGATGTTGATGAATTCCTGACAGCGTATCTATATCGGGAAAAACAGGACCCTCCCAACGAATCCTTTTTAAGTATCCCTTTAAATCCAATTTCTTTAGTCCGCCAGATAAGTATCTTCACCACCCATAACGGTACGAAGTACTCTGGTTTTGAGGATGCGTTCAACAGGGGGTTCCAGGATGTTTTCTGAAAGCACAACAAAATCGGCGAATTTGCCCGGAGTCAGCGAGCCTTTGACCCTTTCATCAAAACTGGCATAAGCGGCATCCATCGTGAAGTGGCGCAAAGCGGCTTCGACTGAAATCCGGTTTTCGGGATAATGGCCGGCGCTTGGGTTTCCGTCAGGCGTTTTGCGCGCCACGGCAGCATAGATTCCGGTCAATGTCTCCATCGAAAACACCGGCCAGTCGCTACCAAAGGCTTGCACGACTCCCGCATCATCAAAAAGGCGGAATGCATTGGCGCGAGACGCCCGATCAGGGCCGACCAGCGGAACGTAATTCTGCATTGTTGTTTGATCGGGACTTGCGAAAAGGGCCTGCGTAGAAGCAACAACACCGAGTTCACGAAAACGAGGAAGGTCCTGCAACCTGGGAATTTCTACGTGTTCGATGCGATGCCTTCTATCGCGCGGACCATTTGCCCTGGCAACGTGCTCGTAGGCATCCAGAGCAAGATCGATCGCTTTATCACCAATCGCATGGAGTAGAATTTGAAAACCCGCACGGTCGTAAACTTCGGCTGTTCGAAACAACTCCTCCGGCTTCCACATCAGTATTCCGTTTTTGCCCGTTGTGTAGGGCTCAAACATTGCTGCGGTTTGAGCATCGACAACCCCATCCAGCATTCCTTTGGCCGCACCAAATTTCATCAAGTGCGCGGGATATTTACTTGAAAAACTCTTATAACGATTCAGTTCCTCTTCCGATATATTTGCGAGAAAGGGGATCGCCCAGTAAAAGCGAACTTTCATTCGTTTCTCAGCGATCACGCGATCAAAAGCACCTAAATCATCTTCCCGGAACGATGCATTTTGAACCGACGTCAACCCATACGAAGCGGCACGATCCAGCAGTTTTCTTAATGCATGATAGAGATCCTCTTCCGTTGGTTCAGGGACCATTGCATCGATGAGATCCATGGCGCTTTCCTGTAGCTCGCCTGTCGGCTCCCCTTGATCATCATGAACAATGCGGCCATGCTCCGGATCGGGAGTGCCGCTATGAATGCCGGCCAGATCCAGCGCTTTGCTGTTGGCAAGCGACATGTGTCCATCCCGTTCACTCAACACAACCGGGCGATCCGGCACAACTTGATCGAGATACTTCCGGTGCGCCTTTTTATCAGGAAACGAAGCGTAACCCCATCCCCTTCCAACAATCCACTCTCCGGTGTGAGCGCGAGCATACTCACCTAATTTTCGCTGAATTGTTTGAAGCGAGTCCGACTCTTCCAGCTCCACCTGATCAGGAAC
The DNA here is from genome assembly GCA_963771165.1 of uncultured bacterium. Lineage (GTDB taxonomy): Bacteria > Acidobacteriota > HRBIN11 > JAKEFK01 > JAKEFK01 > JAKEFK01. The sequence continues at coordinate 104,368 of CAVYSN010000013.1, forward strand.
CAGAAAATGAAGGTGGGCATCATTAAAACCGGGAACGACAAACTTACCTTTTAAATCGATGATTTCCGTTTTGTCACTCCGGAAAGCTTCCATCTCTTTGTTTGTTCCCACAGCCAGGATTTTTTCGGCCAGTACGGCGATCGCCTCTGCCTGCGGTTTGGAAGCATCACCCGTCCAGATGTGTCCATGGATAAAAATGCGCGTGGCCGATGGATGTTTCGAGTCCAGCGAAGAAGCCGGCAACGGCATAACCAAAAACAGAAAAACAACCAGGATTCGAAAGCTCATGTTTTTGCATCTTACTATACGCGGATAGGAAAACAACTTTTATTTGACGTCCCCTCGCCCCAAATATTTCCATATCCCCATTCACATGAAATTTTGAAATAACAAGGCAATCTCTTCTTCTCGGAGTGCCACTCCGGTTTATCCGCCGCAGGAATTCCTTATCTCTATTCTTTACTGGTGTCCATCATTTCCAGTTCATTTATTTGCGGGATCTGTTCCTCTGAGAGTGCCAAAGAGGCTGCCGCGATGAACAAACAAATTACAAAGAAGATACTGTTCCTTTTCAGTTCTACTCCTCATTTGATTTACATTTACGCATTGCGAACAAGATAGCGGTTCTCAGGAGCGGGGTATCCCGCCTTACCGAAAGCTTCACGAATCGTACGGTTCGTATCGAAGTATACCTGCCAGTAATTCGTATTATTCGTAAACGGACGTACGGCCAGAACCGGTCCGAACGCGGAAAATTCCAGTACCTCAATTTCTGGGGCCGGATTGGACAAAACGTTAGCAATTCCGCCAACGCGTTCCTTAAGGAGCGCAATGGCGCCGTTAGGCTCCACGGTATGATGGAGTTGGGCTACGAGATCCACTCTGCGATATGGATTCGTACTGAAGTTTTGAATGTTGTCCGAAAAAATCTTGCCGTTGCCTATGTAGGTCCGCACATTGTCTGGAGTGTTGATCGTGGTGACGAACAATCCGATTTCTTCAACGGTTCCGGTGATGCCACCCGCGGAAATAAAGTCTCCCACCTTGAACGGACTCAGGATCAGAAGGAATGCGCCCGAAGCAAAATTCCCAAGCAGACCGCTCCAGGCCGCTCCTATCGCTAGGCCAACACCGGCAAGCAATGCAGCAAATGTCGTAGTTTCAACGCCGAAAAAGCCCAGCAAAGCCACCACCAGTACAATATTCAGTAACACCGCAATGGTGGAGGATATGAAGTTCATTAAGGTGACATCGACGGAGTGTTTCACCAATCCCCGTCGAATCAGCCGACCAGCAAATCCGATCAGCCAACGGCCAACAATCCAGAGCGCAAGAGCTCCCACAAGTTTGAGTGCGAAGGCCGTGCCTTGCACCATAACGGTTTCTTTTATCGTTTGAATATCCATAAACCCTCCATTTATTTATCTCCGGTTCTTGTCGTTTCTTATTGGCCGCCGGATTAAACTGAATCAATTTTCTCATAGAGTCATGGCAGTCCTGTACCGCCGCGACTTCCTATTGGATCTCGGAATGATAGGAACGCAAAGAGGATGCCACCGCAGTCCTTTGCGGCTAAGTGATTGGAATAAATCGATTAATCTGGGCGCTTGGAAAAGTTTGGATCAAGCGAAAGGACCGGATTTTGCCTTCGAGACCAAATTCGGACCCCATTGTGATTTTAAATTTCCAGGGACGCGATTTATCGTGCCCTGTCAAATCTCCTGTAGATCAACAAAACCACCGCGGCATTGGCAAAGCAAACATGTTTCGGAGCTTCATCATGTTCGCATCTTACTGTAAAAAGAAATCGCCAATCCTGAATGCCAATATAGTGGTCAAAGTTCCATATCCACGATTCCTGCAATTCAGCAAAAGGTGAATCCCTCCCATGAAATGCTAAGGTTTTCTCAGAAATGTGAGGAACTCTTCTCAATGAGTCGGTTTTGGCACTTTTCTTGCACCGACGAATGTGCGCCGGAGCGAGTAAAAATTGGGAGGTAAAAGAGAGGAGAAAATCATGTTTCATCGTTGGATACCCTTTCTACTTTTGAACTTTGTTTTTTCCTTCGCGACTTCAGCATTGGCGCAAACAGATACTGAAGACTTAAGAGAATTAAGCATCGAAGAACTCCTTGATGAATCGGTTATCTCTTCGACTCAAACTTATGTCCGGCTTTCACAGGCGCCTTCGAACGTGTTTGTTGTTACAGGAGAGCAGATTCGCCGGTACGGAATTCGCCGTATTTCAGAGCTTGTCGAACGTTTAGTCCCAGGGGCAACCAGCTCCGAGGATGTGGATGACATGATTGTGTCTTTCCGCGGAATTACGGCAGACAACAATCTTAAAGTTTTGCTGTTGATGAATGGCCACGAATATAACACTCAATGGAATAACGGATCTTCCAGCGAAGTCGAACTCGGTTTGATGGATGACATCAAAAAAGTAGAAGTTTTGATTGGGCCGCACAGCGCGCTTTATGGATCGGGAGCGTTGATCGGAGTGATCAACATCATAACCAGAAACGGCAGAGATTTTTCCGATGTTCGCATATCGGGCAATTACGGATCAGGTCAATTCAGACGGGGTGAAATAATTATCGGCAAAGAGGTCAACGATCATTTGAATTATTTCGTCTCAGCCGGCGGTCTTGCTGCAGATGGTTATGATAATAACAACAATGGTCAATTGAATATCTCCCGTTTCCCTGCCACCTGGAGATTATTTGCAAACGTTAATTTTAAAGAGTTTCAGATCCAATCACGGTACACCCGTTCGGCACGGGCGTTGTATGTCTTTCCAACCCTGGAAACCCGTCCCGATCGCTGGACGAACTACGATACGGTCTTCCTGGATGGGCGACACAGTTTTCGTTCCGGGGACAACCTGCGGTTGGATCTAAATCTTAGCTACGATAGCATCCAGACACAGCGACATGACTTCCGTACTGGAGTAAAGTTTCGCGCAGTTGGCGAAGACCGGTACACCGCCAAACTTTCAGGATTTTACACAGGTTGGAATCGTCAAAATCTTGTAATCGCTGCATCGTACCGCCGTGATGAATTTGGCTCAGACTGGGAAGGAGACAATTTCAATTTCAATCCAGTTATCCAGGATGGAGTCGTCACCAATGTGCCTGTCGATTTCTATGCTTTTAGAAGTTTTACCCCTTATGGCCGAAACGTTTATGCCTTCTACGGCCAGGATTCCATCGTACTGTCTGACCAAACCTCACTTCTCCTTGGATTTAGATATGACCGAATTGAAGCACCACAAATTCGCGAGCCCAATCTTTTCAGTCCAAGGCTGGCCGTTGTTTATACACCGAACACAAAAACGGTCCTGAAGGCGATGATTACCTCGGGAGTATCCAGAATTATCAATGCAGCAGTTACTTCGCCTGATCCGATTCTACTTGGGAGCCCTACAGTACTGGATGTCGATAAGCCGGAAAAGATGCACTCTTTTGAAGTAGCCGCATCCTACCGACCAAACCCTTCATTGGATTTGTCGGTAAATGTTTTCTATAACTCATTGCGCGACATTCTTGGCGCGGATCCTACGCGACCACCAGGGAATCCACCTACACCTGAACAACCGTTTTTCTTAATCTCCGGGGGTCGGATCGATTTTATAGGGTTTGAGGCTGTCGCCAGTGCCAACCCGACGGAAAGAACTTTCTTCCGCGTGCTGCATCAGCATGTTCAACTCGGGCCGGTTGTTAAGGATCCATTCGGATTTTTAACCACACAGGATCGAGAGCATGCCAACAATTATCCAGAAGATTTGACGAAGCTGGTTGTCGAAAATCGACTACACAAGAATTTATCAATGAACGTCAACAGCAACCTGGTTTGGAACCATCATTGGTTTATAAGGAATCCATCGGATCCACAGGGTACATTAACTGTTGATACAGGATTTTACGCGTTAATGAACGCAAATCTCGTTTGGAATCTGAATCTGGAAACGGAGCTTATCTTCAGTGGTTACAATCTGCTGAACTCCAGAAAACACGTGAGCCCGCTCCATTTTGGTGTTCCAGGGAGCCGCGTTTATCTCGCTGAACGCAACTTTAACATTAGTTTGAGCTACCGTTTTTAAGATTGAATGGGTGTTTAGTAGTCACTCCACAAAGCGGAAAAAGGAAGGAATTGCGAATCAAGTGGCTTGCGATCGTGGCATGTTCATTTCTTTTCTTTTTCCCTACCTTTGTTCTCGCGCAAAATCGCGAGTATAAGATCAAGGCAGAATTCCTGGAGAGATTTACTCGCTTTATCGAATGGCCTGCTGATTCGACGGTTTCAGATTTGTCCTCTCCCTTCTCTATCTGTGTCATTGGAAAGAGTCCATATGGCTCTTACCTGGAAGAACTCGCGGATGCCGTAAAGATCCACAAGAAAGAAATCACCCTCATCGAAATTTCCTCCGTGGATCATGCACAAGGTTGCAACCTGCTATTCATCAGTGATTCTGAAAAAGCTAACCTTTCTGCCATTCTTACCTATACCGCACATAAACCGATTTTGACTGTAAGTGATTCACCTGGGTTTGCGGAACGAGGCGTTTTAATCAATTTCTATGAAGATGCGGGATTTGTTCGATTTGAAATTAACACAATGTCGGTCCAAAGAAGCGGTTTAAGATTTAGTTCCAGGTTGCTCAAACTGGGGCGTCTCATCGATCAGGAAACTGCGTTAAAGGAAAATCCAAATGCGCTTCCTTAAGAAGTTTTCGATTCGGAGCAAACTGCTTATCATTTTGCTTACCTTAAACCTTACTTCGCTCATCATCGGTTTTACATTTGTGATAAGTCACGATATCCGAATCTTTAGAAAAGATTTGGTTGAAAACGGAATCACAATTGCGCGAGTGATTGGCGATTACAGCGTGGTCGATTTAACATTTCAGGATGCCAAAGCGTCCAAAGAAACTCTTGCCAAACTAAATTCAATAGAACACGTGGATTGTGCTTTCTTGTACGACTCCCAGGGACATCTGTTCTCAAGCTACGCAAAGTCTGAATGCAAACCCAGGAAAACAAGTGCAATACCCATCGAATTTCAGAAAACTTTTCTCCATCTTTCCCAGCCTATTCAGGATCAGGAAAGAGAATATGGAACGATTTACCTGCGTCTGTCGACTGCGGGGTTGAATCAAAAAATAGCCAGGTATTTGATAACAATGATTTCTCTGTTTGGAGCTCTGGTTGTGCTTTCATTCTTTCTTGCAACGCAGTTGCAACGATTGATTTCAAGGCCTTTGATTGAACTTGCGGAGGCCACGCAAAAGGTTTCGGATGAGCGGGACTATTCCATCCGGGTGCGTTCGGATAGTTCCGATGAAGTCGGCGTATTGTTTCGCGGATTTAACAGAATGCTAAGCCAGATTCAGCAACGCAAGGAAGAACGAGACTTCGCCGAACAGGCTTTGAGAGATAGCGAATATCGTTATCGTGTGCTCGTCGAATGTTCTCCCGAGGCAATCTTTCTGGAACAGGATGGCAAAATCGTTTACGTCAACCCGGCAGCTTTAGATCTCACCGGATACTCTTCAGCTTCTGAGCTTGACACAATGAATCTATCTTCTTTATTTCGAGAATCTGTTCTTTCCGATGAAAGAGCCGGTACGCTGCCGGAAGAAACAGTTGTCATACGGAAAGACGGCACACTTGTGGACGCGGAAGTTCTATCAGTAAAAACGACTCACGATGGTAGACCGGCAACTCAATTTTTGATCAGGGATGTCACGGAGAGTAAGAGTCTTAGACAGGCGGCACAAAGGATGGAACGTCTTGCCGCCCTGGGAGAATTTTCAGCAATGCTGGCGCATGAGTTAAGGAACTCTATAGGATCGGTTGCATTGAACGTGCGCCTGCTCTCCGAACGCCTTGAAGTGCCTGAACACTACCGGAAAAACTTGCACAACATGGAGCTCGGAATACAACGCACCCAGGAAATCATAAAAGCAATTTTGGATTTTGGAAGACCAGCCCCCCCGAAATTGCAAAAAGTAAATGTCAATAAATTGATTGAGAGCAGCCTGCATTTGGTAGAACAGGATTTGGAGCAGAGTGGAATTGTGGTGGAGCGTCAATACGATTCGTCAGAACCGCAGGTGGAAGTGGACGTGAACCAGATCAGCCAGGTACTGATGAATCTTTTTTTGAATGCGAAGCAAGCGATGGAACATGGCGGAACAATTACAGTAAAAACCAGTAAGCGCCAGGATGGTGTTATTGTTCTGGTCGGGGATACCGGCAAAGGAATCGTATCGGAAAATCTAAAAAAGATATTTGATCCATTTTTCACCACAACACCGGAAGGGGTAGGCCTAGGCCTTGCATTTGTCTTCGCGCATCCTGGAACAACACAATGCTCAAATCTTTGTGCAAAGTACAGTAGGGCACGGGACACTGTTTACGATTCAGTTTCCGAAATTTGGGAGGAAGTGATGGACAAATCGGTCAAACAAAAATACATAAAGAAAAATATCCTGCTTGTAGAAGACGATGAATTGTTTCGTCAGGCAATGAACGACTATCTTTCCGAGCAATACACCATACAGGAGGCGGACTCAGGTGAAACAGCGCTGATTTTACTGAACAAACAAATCCCTGACTTGTTGCTTTTGGACATCAATCTCCCCGGACAGGGTGGAATCGACGTATTAAAAATCGTTCGGAAGCGCTGGCCCGAATTACCTGTGATCATGCTTACTGCGATCGACAGAATCCAGAAGGTCGTTGAGTGCATCAAACTCGGCGCAACAGATTATATCGCCAAGCCAATCATCGTGGAAGAATTGCTCGCTTCATTGGAGCGCGCATGGGTAAGTCTGGAGCTGCGAAAGGGATTGGAACAAAGGAAGGTATTACAGTTGGCTGAAAATAAAGAATTCAAGCTGCTTGGCAACAGCGCCGCATTAGAAAAAGTACGCAAACAAATTCAATTGGCAGGAAAATCAGACTCACCGGTTCTCATCACCGGAGAAACAGGTACTGGCAAAGAATTAGCAGCCCGGGAGATTCACGGCTTCAGCTCTCGCGCCCGTGAACCATTTGTTGCTATCAACTGTGGAGCCATTCCTAAGGACCTGTTTGAAACAGAATTTTTTGGTCATAAGAAAGGCGCCTTCACTGGCGCCGGGGACAGTGAAATCGGAAAACTGCAGCTCGCACATCATGGCACATTGCTTCTGGACGAAATCAGCGAAATGCCTCTGGAAGCACAAACGAAGCTGCTTCGAATTCTGGAAGAGCATGATTTCTATCCGGTCGGGAGCACACAGTTGATCCATGTTGACACGCGTGTGATTGCATGCACCAATCGCAATCTTGAAGAAATGGTTAAACAAAAATTATTTCGAGAGGATCTGTTCTTCCGTCTAAACGTATTTACAATCCATATCCCGCCGCTTCGAGAACATCCGGAAGATATTCCGCTTCTGACAGAACATTTCATGCAACACTTCAATCGTAAATTCGGGAAGCGTTTTCGGGCGATGACTGATCAGGCAAATGAATCAATGGCGAAGCATCCCTGGAAGGGAAACGTCCGCGAATTACGAAATATTCTAGAACGCACCATCCTGTCAGAAGATGGCGAAATTATCGAGAAGGAACATTTGTTCGGCGCCAACTCCCTATCGTCGCCCGAGTACAGCGAGAATTCGTTTCAGCTTCCCCCGGAAGGCACGGATTTGGAAAAACTCGAAAAAGACTTGATTCAGCAAGCCTTGCGTATGTCAAACGGAAACAAAACCAAAGCAGCAAAACTATTAAACCTTTCAGCGCCAACGCTCTACTATCGTTTGGAGAAGTACGGTCTTACTTGATTCAGCATATCCTGAATTGTTTCTATGAAACCATTGAAGGATTCCGTTGACAAAATCGGATCCACGCCGATGCCATCGCGAACCGAACTGGCACCCATCTTGCTGCCAGAGGAGTTGAAGAGGAAATGATGGATTCTAACACCGCAGAAAGAAACGATGAACAAGATGCGATATCCGGTTATGACAGTTTGACTGGCTTACCCAATCGAACCTTATTCCTTTTAAAGGTATTCGAGGCCCTTGATAGCGCTCATCAGGGGGACGTTTTCGCGATCCTGTCCTTGCAGCTGGATCATTTCAGTGCGGTACACGCAAAATTCGGAGAATCTGTGGCGCAACAATTGCTGGGCGCGGTCGCCGGCCGCATTCAGCATAATCTGAGTGCCGAAGATTTTTTAGCGCGAGTTCAACATCATGAATTTGCGATCCTTCTAATGGACATAGTCGATGTAGATGAAGCGAAAAACATCTGCAAACAAATCCAAGACTCATTCGAGTCTCCTTTTAAACTGGAGGATTACTCTATTGATATCACTGTGAGCATCGGTGTTGCGATTCGAACGAGCAGACAGTGCACTCCGGAATCTCTGCTCCACGAGGCACATGCTGCTGCTTGCTTGATCAAACGTCAGGGCGGCGGAAGGTTTGTATTTTCCACTTTTTCGCCTGGCACTTATCTCGGCCGTTTTGAGATCACTTCCTTTTTGGCTAAAGGTGGTATGGGAGAAGTTTATTGCGCTCATGACCCAATCCTGGACCGCGAAGTAGCGATCAAAATACTGAATGAAGACGTCAGTAAGGATCCTGTTGCGTTGAAGCGGTTTCAGCGTGAATTGCGTGCCGTCGCGGCATTAACGCATCCGAATATAGTCAGTCTATACGATATTGGTACGTTCCGTGGCAGATGTTATGCGGTGATGGAAAGACTTAGGGGGGAGACACTCAGGGAGATATTGAAGACTCGAAGAATGCCGCCGTGGACTGCACTGGAATATGCAATTCAAATTTCGGAAGGTTTAGGCGCAGCGCATGAGAAAGGAATCGCGCATCGGGATCTGAAACCAGAAAATATTTTCATAACACAGGATCGTCATATTAAGCTTCTGGACTTCGGACTGGCAAGATTTATCCAATCACAACAATCAGAAATCTATGAGAGCACAATTGCCACGGTCTCACGTATGACAGAGCCAGGAATGATTTTGGGAACGATCGGATATATGTCTCCTGAACAAATACTCGGAGAGCTCACGGACGAACGGAGCGATATTTTTTCTTTCGGAGCTGTTTTGTATGAGATGCTCTGCGGAAGGCACGCTTTTGAGGGGTCAAACAAAATAGAAATTCTGAATTCAATCCTAAAAGAAGAACCGCGGAAATTGTCATCAAATAGAATTCCTGAAGAACTCAGACCCATTCTATGCAAATGTCTGCGAAAAGCCGCTTGCGAGCGATTTCCTTCGGCAGGCGAATTGACGATTGCTCTAAAAATGATTCTGTCGTTGCGGCCGCTGAACAGCATAGTTTAACCCCAGCGAACGTGCTTGTGTTTCCTCGTCGTCTAAAAAGGGAGATGCGGGGATATCTGAGATGAGGGGATGTTTCAAGCAAAAATTAAAAGAGCTAATCTCCTGATCCCCATCATCTCCTTGATCCCCTTCTTACACTTGCGGCTTTGAGTCTTTACGACTTTGCTTTCAATTAAAGCGGCCATGATCGGCGAATAAAAGACCAGGTCCTGCCGGGCAAGGCGGACAGGCCTTGATAACGAACCACATAACAAACCTTATGATACGCCCACTGGAACGGCTGTACCCAACGGGAGCGAACTTTTCGACTGACGGAAAAATCCAGGATCTGTGCAGGCAAGCCGCCGCCCGGTAGTTCTTGTTCGGGAGCCGGATCACTTGAGACAAAAATAGCCGTATATGTGTCTCTACTATACAGATTGGAGAGAGGCCCCTCGCGAAATGTAAAATCGGTTTCGCGAATCAGAGTCTCTTCCGGCTTGTTTCCTGGACTCAACTTCGCACCCTCTGAGGTAAGAGAGTGTGTAAAACAACGGACGGTGCGAAAGTACTGCTGTTGAGTTCTGAACCAGTGATCAGGAGACCAGATGTTCACATGGTGAGGATTCGAGAGCTCAAACGCGACGTCGGATTTGTCTCGCGCTGCAGGAACAGCAACGATCAGGACTCCGTGCTCATTCAGCAAGCGCCACACCGCTTTGAAAAACGCATCGACACCTTCAACATGTTCTAAGCTATTCGAAGCAAAAATCACGTCGAAATGACGATCCGGAAAATTCGACAAACTCCGAAGATCCGACTGCTGGAATCTGAGATTGCTCTGAACAAACTGCTGCCTGCTGAATGCGATCGCTTTCCGGTCTCCGTCCACGCCGCAAATCTCTTTGGCCCCATGGTCCGCCAGGTAGCTGGTGCCATAACCGGTCCCTGATCCGGCATCCAGCACAACTTTCCCCTGGCACCATTGACTGGCGAAATGATAGATCGAGAGATGTGAGTAGTAACAATCATTGCGCCGCAAACAGCAAACTCTTTCGTCGTACATGCACCAGAAATTATACGTCACGCCGTGAACAACTTTTTGGGGGTACGCTGTTCGTTTTGACTTTTCACAATATATTTGACTTTTCACAATATAATGGAGGCAATTGCATTAGGGGAAGCGATGGCATCCAGTCCAAAGATTGTCGTTGCAGGCGATATTACAATTGATTGGTTTGCGCTGACAGTCCCGCCGGTTGATCCCGGTAGCCGCGACGGATATCCGCCGAACTTTGAGCTCTATACCGGCACAAGGATGGTTGCGCAACCCGGGGGCACATTGCTGCTGGCTCGATTCATTCAGTCCGCAACTGCAAGCAGCAATGTCATCACGCATCAATTGCAAAATGTGTCATTGATCCCACCGTCCGAAACCTTCCGAATAACCGAGCAAAGCATATTCCCTTCCATCATCCGGATCGACAAAGCCCCAGAGATTGCTCCCCATCGCAGGGCCACCCAATTTGTCGAAATTGACTTCTGCTTGAAGATCTATGTTTTTACAACTAAAACCCTTCGCTTTGCCGTTCACACACGGAGTTGCAGATTCAGCTTTCGTGCTGCTGAATGCACAAATGACAAAACAGAATGTCGAAAGAAAGTAGATCATCCGCACGCGATTCATTCGTGACAAATTGTACTGGACCATAGAGGTTAGAGCCAATCTCAAACCCAAATCCTTCTACAAGGGAGCCACGAAGAACACAAAACGAAAAAGCAATGGAAGATTACTTATAACCAGAGCCGCGGTGATCGACGACGGTCATGTAAATGATTTTCCCCTTTTCATCGATTTCGTAGAAGAAGCGCCAAGGACCGATTCGGTATCGCCAGGTCGGTGGCTGCCAGTCGCGAAGACGTTTGATGTTTAACCCGAAATGGGGCTCGATGCGAAGTTGCGGATAAACGTATTGGAGCAGTTTATTTTGAATTCGTTGCAGACCAGATCGTGCAAACTTCTCTAAATCTTTTTGAAAACCATCGGTCTCAAAGACACGATAGTTAGCCAATCAATTTCCCTTTTTTCTTTTGGGCCTCGGTGGATCCTCTTTTCAGGCGTTGACGCAGCGATCGATCGGAGTGAATTGCGGTCATCTCTTCCTCGTCAGCGAATTCCTGGTCCAGAATGCGCTCCTTCACAGCGTTTTCAATAAAGTTTGAAACGGTTCGGTTTTGAGCTTTTGCCCGCTGCACAAAAGTCTTATACGTTTTGTTATCGATCCGCAGTGTTAGAGTTTTTGCCACTTTTTTATTCGCTTTGCTTCATTTTTATTCTAACTGAATACAATTGAAGCAACAATTGGGAAGGAGCAGGCGAGACGCCTGAGACGGCTGCGGTACAAAATAAAAAAGGCCAGGTACCGTTACCTGGCCTTAATGATTTCACCACAAACTCTTTAACGCAAAGTCGCAATGGCGCAAAGCTTTAAATTTTATTTTCTTTGCGTCCTGGCGTCTTTGCGTTGAATCTTTGAACTTTCAAAAATGAACAGTGCTTCGGACTCGTAAGGTCACTACGAAACTTAAGAGGTTGGAAGGTGATCCATCTGCAAGCAGATGATCCTTTCAGCTATTTTGCAAGCACCTTCAGTACTCCCTACTTAAGGAGGTGATCCAGCCGCAGGTTCTCCTACGGCTACCTTGTTACGACTTCACCCCAATCATGAATCATACCTTGGGCCCCTGCTTCCCTTGCGGGTTAGCCTGGGGACTTCGGGTACAATCCACTTTCGTGGTGTGACGGGCGGTGTGTACAAGGCCCGGAAACGTATTCACCGCGGCATGCTGATCCGCGATTACTAGCGATTCCAACTTCATGCACTCGAGTTGCAGAGTGCAATCCGAACTGAGGCCGGTTTTGATGGGATTGGCTCCACCTTGCGGTTTGGCTACCCTTTGTACCCGGCCATTGTAGCACGTGTGTAGCCCTGGACATAAAGGCCATGATGACTTGACGTCATCCCCACCTTCCTCCGGTTTATCACCGGCGGTCCCGTCTAGAGTGCTGCCCGTACGGGCGAGCAACTAGAGGCAAGGGTTGCGCTCGTTGCGGGACTTAACCCAACATCTCACGACACGAGCTGACGACAGCCATGCAGCACCTCTGTAAATGTCTATTGCTAGCCATCACCATCTCTGGTGATTTCATTCACAGTTCAAACCCAGGTAAGGTTCTTCGCGTTGCATCGAATTGAACCACATGCTCCACCGCTTGTGCGGGCCCCCGTCAATTCCTTTGAGTTTCAGACTTGCGACCGTACTCCCCAGGCGGTGCACTTATCGCGTTAACTTCGGCACAAACCGAAAACCGGCTTACACCAAGTGCACATTGTTTACGGCTAGGACTACCAGGGTATCTAATCCTGTTTGCTCCCCTAGCTTTCGCGCCTCAACGTCAGTATCCGTCCAGAAGATCGCCTTCGCCACTGGTGTTCCTCCCGATATCTACGCATTTCACCGCTACACCGGGAATTCCATCTTCCTCTCCGGAACTCTATTCATTCAGTATCTTGTGCACTTCCCAAGTTAGGCTTGGGGCTTTCACACAAGACTTGATAGAACGCCTACGCGCCCTTTACGCCCAGTAATTCCGAGTAACGCTTGCTCCCTCCGTATTACCGCGGCTGCTGGCACGGAGTTGGCCGGAGCTTCCTCCAGCGGTACAGTCAATCTCTTAAGTTATTCACTTAAAAGGGTTTCGTCCCGCTAGACAAGAGTTTACGACCGCGAGGGCCTTCATCCTCTACGCGGCGTTGCTTCGTCAGGCTTGCGCCCATTGCGAAAAATTCCCCACTGCTGCCTCCCGTAGGAGTCTGGACCGTGTCTCAGTTCCAGTGTGGCCGGACACCCTCTCAGGCCGGCTACCCGTTGTCGCCTTGGTGGGCCTTTACCCCACCAACAAGCGTGATAGGTTGTGGGCTCATCTTTCAGCCATAGCTTATTAATAGAGGCCATGTTTTCATATTCAAGTCCCTAAACTCAAATATCGTACGCGGTATTAGCCCAGGTTTCCCCGGGTTATCCCCCTCTGAAAGCTAGATTACCCACATTTTACTCACCCGTTCGCCACTCTACTCATGTATTGCTACACTTTCGCGTTCGACTTGCATGTGTTAAGCACGCCGCCAGCGTTCACTCTGAGCCAGGATCAAACTCTCCAATTTAACTCTCAACCGACAAAGCGCCAAAATCTTATTCAACTACGCCATGTCAGCTGCTAAAACTTGGATTTTTTTACCCATCCTCTCGAATGGGTTCAAAGAAACTTTTGAGTGCCCTCACTCATCGTTGGCACTGTTCATTTTTCAAAGAGCAAATATTGTCAAAGACAACAAAATCCCCGTCTTTTCTTCAATCGTTCAAGATTTTAAAGAACTGAAGTTTTAGGGGGGTCACCATTTCTGGTGGCAGATGTAATAATACGAATTAAGGAAAAGTTGTCAAGTAGTTTTTCGACTACAAATCGAAGCCGAATCCTGCGAGTCCGTGGACGGCGATATTGGGAGCAGTGGCCTCACTTCCCTTCAAAGAGACAGCAGCGTACGCAGCCGTGAATTTCCCTTCCGCTATTAGGAAGAAATTGTTTCTTATACGAAAGCGTTTGCTGAGCGAACCCTGTCCTGCGATGCCCGCCAGTCGATATCCACCGTCCGTGACCACATTCGCGATATTAGCGATTGGAAATGCAATGACGGCCCCACCTCCCACATGGATTACAAAACCATTTCGTTCCCATGCATGATTCAAAAGCAGCATATTGTAGCCATTGGAAATCCGAAAAGTCTCAATTCCGGGAGGCGTGTTCTTCAGATAGATCTTGTGGTGTAGAAATTCGAGCTCCCAACCCCGATTCTTTTTCCATCGGGAGAGTCGCCATGCGCTGTAAGGCGCGCTTTGGAAAGGCCTGGTCTCATAGTCTGCAGCGAAACTGTAATCCTCCCCTTGATCCTGATCGATTGTAAGAGTTGTATCGAAACTGTGAGCCGAACCGGTTTGGACTTCGATCCGCCAGATCGAATCGGCATTCGACACGGAGATGAAGAGCAATGAAAAAGCCAAAACAAGTTTCATTGAATTTTTGTAAGTTTACCCATCCAAAATCGTTTTTACAGAAGCCAGCGGAGTAAGCAAAGAGATTCAATGCTTTGCTTTCTTCGTATCTTCTGTTCAAAAAAAGCACTGCTTCATTGAGAAGCTATTCAGTCGTTATTTCACTCGATTCTGGACGCAAAAAACGGCCGGTGTTCTCTTTTTCGGCACGGCTTAGCTGCGTTTTCTGAAGCGCTTCCAGAATGTGGGGGGCCTGATGAAGCAGGTTCTGAAAATGATCCCGGTGCAGAGTGAGCAATACACAAGGGGTTAGAGTTCGTACGGTTGCAGTGCGCAACACGTTCTGAATCAATGCGACTTCACCGAAATGATCGCCATCATCCAGAGTGGCAACTTTTTCATCTTCTCCAAGCGCATTTCTTTTCAGCACGGCAACTCTTCCACGCGCAATCAAGTAAAAGCGGTTGCCTGATGTGCCTTCTCGTACAACAATTCTATTCGCCGGATAAGACTCGGTTACGAACAACGACGTCACCTCTTCCAGCAGCTGCGAATCCAGGCTTTCCAGCAGAGGGTATCTCTTCAGCCTCTCAGGGTCCACTTGAGCGGCGCCTTCGTTGAATGAGAATCCACTTTGCTTTTGCCAGAGATTGGAGTAAAGGCCCCCCTGCGCCATCAATTCATCATGACGTCCCCTTTCCCTGATCGATCCATTCGTCAGAAGATAAATGCAATCTGCTTTTTGAGCGGAAGATAAACGGTGAGTAGCTGAAATCACGGTGCGTCCGGCTCCGACACGGGCCAGCGTTAGATTGATCGCGGCTTCGGTCTCAGGATCCAATGCGGAAGTGGCCTCATCCAGAATTAAGACTTCCGGATCGCGCAATAATGCCCGAGCGATTGCAATGCGCTGGCGCTGGCCACCGGAGAGTCCGGAACCCCTCTCTCCAGCTTTGGTATCGTAGCCGTTTGGCAAATTCATGATCGCTTCATGAACTTCAGCGTCTTGCGCAGCAGCCTCGATATCGGCTTCTGATGCGTCCGGTTTTCCTAACCGGATGTTGTCGCGGATCGGAGCGTTGAAAAGAAAACTTTCTTGAAAGACAACGCCCATGTGAGCAGAAAGCGATTCCAAATCAATCTCGTTTGCATCCATTCCATCGAATCGAATAGTCCCCGAGTTCGGTTCGTAGAATCTCAGTAGAAGGCTCAGGACCGTGCTCTTTCCGCAGCCGCTGGGACCTACTAGAGCGATGAAAGACCCGGGCGAGATTCGAAAATTAATATCATTCAAAGCAATCTGGCCATTATCGTAGTGAAATGTAACGTGATCAAACTCGATTGCCGAAGTGAGAGCCGGCAGCCGAGAAGCTCCCGGGCGGTTCAGGATATCCGGTTTCGCCTCCAACAATTCCTGGATCCTTTGCAGTCCACCGACAGATTTCAGAATGACCGGTAGCGCCTTCGTCATTGCTTCGACAGAAAAACTGATATGAATAAATAAAGTATGCAACGCGACAAGTGTACCGAGCGTGAGTTTATTGAAATAAACAAGAACAACTCCTGCGCCGATCACAAGAATTTCAAAAACCAGAATGATGACTGTAGGGATTCGTTCTACATTGTCTGCTGCAAAGGCAAACCGTAACGATTTTTTTGCAACATCAACAGCTTCGTCGGCAAAGGCTTGAGTCAGGTTTTTGCCCAGACCGAACGCCTTTACAACAGGTTGCGCGCTGATGTTTTCTTGAACGGTCTGATTGAGGCGGGCCTCCGACTCCTTCACGCCATAACTCATTCCCGCTGCTTTGCGGGCCATCCGACGCGGCGTGATCACACACAATAACAATCCGGAAAGCGTCAGGATCGCGAGCCGCCATTCCATCGTAAACAGAATGATGCTTCCGATCAGCAGGCTCATGGAGTGCAAAATCAAACTCGAAGCAGCCCATGTGACGGCGCTCTCCACTGCCGCGAGGTCAGACGAAAAACGGGCCATAATGTCCCCGGTGCTATTGCGGTAGTAATAACCCATGGAAAGCTTTTGTAGCTGCTGAAATGTTCTTATCCGGATGTCTTTCAAAACGTTCGAGCTTAGAAATGCGTACAGATAACCGCGACCGACTCCGGCTAACGAAGAGATGACCACGCCCCCGATCAATGCTGCCAGTGTGACCATCAATACTCTTTCATTTCGCTTCACAAGTCCTTCATCAATCAGATATTTGAAGCTCAAGGGCCAGCCCATTGTGAACGCTAGATTAACAAGCAGTAACAGAAGCAATAAGATCGTTTGTGAACGGTAGGGACGGAGAAAGCGGTATATGGTCGCAAGAAATTGGGGAATCCCCATAATGTCTGGAGAATTATGCGGTTGTTCTGACACAGCCATCGCTGGTAGCTATTCTACCGCAGAACGGAAGCAGTGCGAGAGTTCGTAGCAAAGTGGTGCGGGCGTCACGCCCGCGAGTTCAAGCGGACCGGACGTCCCCCACCGCCTTTTAAGACTGAAAATTCCGCCCTACCCTCTCTTCTGCTTTTTGGAACGTACAAGGGTTCCATCAGGCGCGTTCGAAAAAGCGCGCGCGCTCCCAACAAGTCACAACTTCATCAAACTTTGACTGTTCGGTCCGCAGAAAATGGAGGTAATGATCCACGACCTCATCTCCAAAAGCTTCGCGTGCGAGCGCATTTTTCTCGAACTCAGAGATCGAATCGCGAAGATTAGCCGGAACGCGCGGGAGATCTTTCGCCTGATAAATGTCCCCTTCAAAAATAGGTGGTGGCTCGATCTGATTGCGAATACCGTCGAGGCCGGAAGCTAGAATGGCAGCGTACACAATATACGGATTCGCATCTGCCCCTGGAATTCTACACTCAATGCGTAAGGACTGGTCTTTCCCCACAACGCGAAAACCAGCCGTCCGATTATCGTAGCTCCATGCAATTCCGGTCGGCGCAAATGAGCCGGCCTGATAACGCTTGTAAGAGGTAACGTTCGGAGCATAACAGGCTGTAAACTCGCGAGCATGCTGAATCCACCCTCCTAGAAACCATCGAAAGGTATCACTTGCGTGAACCGGTCCAACTTCCCGATCTCCAGCAAATTGATTTTGCTCTCCTTCAGGATCCCACAGGCTGAGATGAATATGCATACTGGAGCCGGCAAACTTTTCATCCCACTTTGCCATGAATGTCACAGCTTTTCCCTGCGCATGGGCAATTTCTTTCGCAGCGTGTTTATAAACAACGTTTCTATCGGCCTGCGCTAATGCTTCACAGTACTCGAGATTGATTTCCTGTTGTCCTGGGCCCCATTCTCCTTTACTATTTTCAACCGGAACACCACTCGCGGACAATTCTCTACGAATGGCTCCCACAAGCTCCTCTTCTTTCGTGCCCTGGAAGATATGATAGTCCTCAATATAGGAGCCGGCTGAGTTCAAGGAATGATAATTCTTGGCGGCGGCTGTCTCATACGTTTCATTGAAGATATAGAATTCAAGCTCCGAAGCGCCCATCACCGAGTAGCCTGCTTGTCTTGCTTTTTCCAGTTGTCTTTGCAGAATTCGACGCGGTGATACCTCTACCGGTTTATGATCGCGATGCAGATCGGCCAGGACCAGAGCTGTGCGGGACAACCAGCTTGTGCGCCGTCCGGTGGAGAAATCGGGAATGCAATGAAAATCTCCATAACCGCTTTCCCAGCTTGTAAATTTGTAGCCCGGAACAGGCGTCATCTCCATGTCGCACGCAAGCAGGTAATCACAGGCATGCATGCCTTCCTCGGAGATGTGATCCAGGAAAAAAGATCCGGCAATTCTCTTGCCCAACAACCGGCCATACCAATCAGGAAAAACGAGCAATACAGTCTCGATTTCTCCGCGGTTGATTTGTGATGTCAGATCCGCGCGCGTTAACATACCTGGAATCGGCTTCATCCTTCCTCCTTGTAGCGCCGGCGGCTCGCCGGCTCCAGGATTGCCGGCGGGCCGCCGGCGTTACCTAATATCAACGTGACCGGCCCGTCGTTGACCAGGCTCACTTTCATCATCGCTTGAAAGACTCCTGTAACAACAGACACGCCGTTTCCGGCGAGTTTTTGTGCGAAATATTCATAGAGCGGACGGGCAACGTCCGGTGGAGCCGCACGATCAAAGCTGGGACGCCTTCCCTTTTCCACATCCGCTGCTAGCGTGAACTGCGAAATCAGCAGAATCTTTCCGCCCACTTCCAGAATCGAGCGGTTCATCTTCCCTTCATGATCTTCAAAGATTCGCAGAGAAACGACCTTATCTGCGTATCGATCTACCAGTGCCTCTGTGTCTCCCTTCTCAATGCAAAGAAACAGCACCAGACCACCCCCGATGGAGCCGATGATTTTTTCATCCACAGAAACGGCGCCTTCCGAAACACGCTGAAGAACCAGTCTCATGACACTCCGGCTTCCACCTGTTCGCGCAACTCACGGGCGTGACGCAATGCGGTCTCGGTCACTTCGCTTCCGGAAATCATACGAGCCAATTCTTCGATCCGGCGTCTCTCATCCAGATTGCTTACTATGGTTGTAGTACGATCTTGTTTTACAGTCTTTTGCACCTGGTAATGGTGATCGCCGAACGCAGCCACCTGCGCCAGATGGGTCACGCACAATACCTGGGCCAGCCGGGAAAGCCGCTTCAGTCTTTCACCCACCTGGTAAGCAATCCGTCCTCCGATGCCGGAATCGATCTCGTCGAATATCAGAGTCCGTTCTTCGCGAGCATTCTGGCTTACAACTTTAAGAGCCAGCATCAACCGGGATAGTTCTCCGCCAGATGCGATTTTGCTGAGGTCGCGAAACCCTTCTCCCGGATTCGGTTCAATTTCGAAGGCGATGTTCTCCAGGCCATGGGGAGAGTAGTCACTCTCCATCTCGGAAGAACCGGACGGAGACTCTTTCTGAAATGCAAGACGAAAACGGCACTTCTCCAGCGCTACCTGCTGAAGCTCTTTTTCCACCTGATTTTCGAATGTTGGAGCGGATTCGGACCGCGCTTTCGAAACTTCCTCAGCCAAAATTTGATATTTTTCTACGATTCGATGGATATCATGCAAAAGCTGCTCTTCTCTTTCTTCAATATTGAGATCCGATTGAAGCTCTGTTTTCGACCGATTCAAATGCTCCAGCACATTCTGAATCGAGGGCCCATATTTTTTTTTCAACCTTTGAAATGACTCCAGGCGAATTTCGGTTTGATCGATTGAGCTTTCTTCAAAATCCAAACCGCGGCGAAGCGTATCAATATGATGAACCAATTCTGATATCTCTTCCTGCCATTCATTCATCCGGCTCGAAAAGCTTGACAGATCCTGGCGATACCTGGACAGGTCATCAACACTTTTTTTGACTTCTTTTAACTGCGAGATCAGCGAATCGTCCTTCTCCAGAATCACCTGCAACAGCGCTTCACACGATGAATGGATCTTTTCACTGTTTTGCAATAAGACTTTTCTGGACTGCAATTCGGCTTCTTCCTCTTCCGAAGGATGAATCTCTTCAATCTCCTTAATTTGATACTTCAGAATGTCGATATTGCGTTGTCTTTGTTGTTCCCGTTCACGCAAGGTTCGCCATTCCTTCTGTAAAGCGGAGATTTCGGAAGCCACCAGGGCCAATTGCTGAACGCGGGGTTCGATCCCTGTGCAACGGTCATAGAGCTTTCGCTGAGATTCAATGTCCAGCAATGTTTGATGCTCGTTTTGTCCATAAAGATCGACCAGGTAAGGCGCGAGCTGCCGGAGTTGCTGAAGGGTAACCGAACAATTATTGATCAACATGCGGCTTCTTCCGGAAGAATGGATTTCCCGGCGGAGGATCAGGCCCTCCTCCTCCGGATCAATTTGCCACTCCGAAAGGAGGGATACGGCGCTAGCCGGGAGGCTGTCAAAAATTGCTTCCAGAATCGCTTTCGATTCACCGGCACGAACATCATCCTGCGAAGCTCGCGATCCGAGCAAACGGCAGATAGCATCAATGAAAATGGATTTGCCTGCGCCGGTCTCTCCCGTAAGGAAACTCAACCCCTTTTCAAGGTCGAGTTCTACCTCCTCCAGCAGTGCAAAATTGGTGATGCGGAGGTGAGTCAACATAAAAGAAAAATGATAGCACGAATCAACAAAGTGGTGCGGGCGTCCGCCGGCAAAAATCCGCGGACGAGACGTCCGCGACCACTTCGCTTTTTGGGTTTTCCTTGGCGGCTTCGCGTCTTTGCGTTAAACTTTTGATCATCATGATAAAAACGATTGAATGGCAAGATGGCAAAGTGATCATGGTGGATCAGACTCTATTGCCGACGGAAGAAGTCTATCGCGAGTACACAACGGCTGAAGAAGTGGCCAGAGCGATCGAAACCATGGTGATCCGTGGAGCGCCTGCAATCGGTGTGGCGGCCGCAATGGGAATCGCCCTGGGTATGCAAACAGCAACAGCGGAACCGGAACAGCAGTTCGCAAAAATATGCGAACGGATGTCCAAAACGCGTCCGACTGCAGTGAATCTATTCTGGGCGATCGATCGAATGAAGAAAACATTTGACGAAATAAAAGATCAGCCGTTCGATAAGATTCGAACTTTCCTCGCACTGGAAGCGCAGAAGATTCACATTGAAGATGTGGAAGCCAACCGGCAAATGGGACGTCATGGCAATGAACTGGTCCCGAAGGATGCACGCATTCTTACGCACTGCAACGCCGGCGCTCTCGCAACAGCGGGTTATGGAACTGCGCTTGGGCGTGATCCGCGCGGCTGCGGAGCAGGGGAAGAATGTGCAGGTATACGCGGATGAGACCAGACCATTTCTGCAAGGGGCCAGATTGACTGCATGGGAATTGCAGAAGGACCAGATTCCTGTGACGTTGATCACGGACAATATGGCCGGTTACTTCCTGCAGCAACAAAAAATAGATCTGGTGATTGTGGGTGCGGACCGTATTGCGGCCAATGGAGATGTTGCTAACAAAATAGGGACTTACTCCGTTGCAGTCCTGGCAAACGCCAATCACGTTCCTTTTTATGTTGCAGCGCCGATGTCAACCATTGATTTCAAACTCGCGAGCGGACAACAAATTCCGATTGAAGAACGTTCGGCGCGTGAGGTCGTTGAAATTCATGGCAAGCGCACGGCGCCCGAAGGGCATTCAGGTCCGACATCCTGCTTTTGATGTAACTCCCCATGAGCTCGTCACAGCCATCATCACCGAACGCGGTATCGCTCGCGCTCCTTACCTGGACAGCCTCAAAGATTTAACGCTGAAGGATCGAGCGTAGTGGCAGAGCATTTGCCGTGTATTCATGCCAAAACCTCAGTATCATAACGATGAATGGCCTCTATGTAAGGTTTCATCTTTTGAGCGAATGCTCTGCAGAGCAATTCCGCCCCGAAAGCATGTTCATGCAAAAGTGGAATTACCGGTCAAGCATCGTTTTTTTTGGATTTACTCGGGAATTGCTCTGCCACTACACCTTTAACATAGCCCTATGATTATTCTTGGCATTGAAACATCTTGCGATGAGACTTCTGTTGCTGTGTTAAAGGATCAAACGATCCTGAGCAACGTGATCTCCTCTCAAATCAAGGTGCATGCGGCTTTCGGCGGAGTTGTACCCGAACTGGCGTCGCGCCACCATCTGGATAACATCGGATGGGTATTGCAGGAAGCAATCGCCCAGGCCGGCGTAACGCAGGAACAAATCGAAGGGATCGGGGTGACGTATGGACCAGGATTGGTCGGTTCCCTGCTTGTGGGTTTGAACACGGCAAAGGCTCTGGCGTATGCGTGGAAAATATCGTATGTGGGAGTAAATCATCTGGAAGCGCACCTTCATTCGATTTTTCTGGAACATCCCGAAACGGAACTGCCCATGTTGAGCATCATTGCTTCCGGTGGACATACGAGTCTTTATTACGTGAAGTCAAAAGACGATTACGAACTTCTAGGACAGACACGCGACGATGCGATCGGCGAAGCCTTCGATAAGGTGGGTAAACTTTTGGGTCTCGGGTATCCTGGTGGCCCTGTGATTGACAGAATCGCCGAACGCAAAGGAGTCAATCCGATTGGCCTGAGCAAAGCGAAATTCGGCGAAGATACCTACGATTTCAGTTACAGTGGTATCAAAACTGCTGTATTACATTATTCGCAAAAGAATCAGGTTGTTCCATACGACGGATCGGAAATATATTCTGAAGCGATCATCGATATCTGCAAATCGTTCCAAACGGTGGCGATCGAAATGTTGATGGATCCATTAATAAAAGCGTATCAGCGGATGAAACCGAAGTCCGTATCTTTTTCCGGGGGCGTTGCGTGCAATTCGTATTTGCGAGAACGGGCTGAATTGTGGGGAAATCAACAAAATGTTCCGGTCTACTTCCCTTCGATGGTGCTGTCTACAGATAATGCAGCAATGATCGCTGCGGTTGCGCACCACAAGCTGTCCCAGGGGAATCAAAAGCGCCATGGATTTGAACGCCGACCCCAACCTGAAATATTAACTCTTCAACGCAAAGACGCCACGACGCAAAGTAAAATTTTCCTGTCTTTGCGACTTTGCGTCAATGAGCTATCCGGGGAGGAGTTCTTGATTCGGGATACCAAGCGAGAAGTGCACTTGAGCGATTTTCCACTGTCCGTCTTTCAAGACCAGCACCCCGGACATACGAGCATCTTCTGCGATGCTGCTTCCTCCAAACCGTGCGGATAATTCGACCTCATCCGTAAAAATGGCTGAATCTCCCAGACGATGCACCTTTAAATTCTTGCTCATCACTGTCCATTTACCATAAGTGCGAAAGTTTTCCTCAATACTCTCTTTCACTTGATCGAAACCATACCAGAGTTCATGGGGATCGGTTCCAAAATAGGTGGGCTATCATCCTTCAAAAAAAATTCACGAACGATTCCACCTGACCTTCGGAGGCTGCGTAATACCATTCACGAATCAGCAAGTGCGAGTTCATCTTTCGGGACTACCATCGGTAAACTCCTTTAGACCACGGGAAGACGGTCGCGAATTTGTTCAAGATGCTTCAAATCGTGGGCAGCAAGATGGGGAATCATCATTCCGACTGTAATCATTCCGTATTCAGGATGACGGGCTTGTTTGTCAAATAATTTCGGATCGACATGTTGCAAAAGTTCCAAATTCACCCGTCGCAGCGGCGTGAATGCGCGAACGAGCTGGTTGGCATCCAGGTCGCCGTAATCAAACGTAGTCACCCAGTCATTTTGATCGTAAGGAGTCACAACAGGGTCTTTTTCGGCCATGATATAGCGATACCGGAAGCCGTAAGCATATTCCGTATCCACCATGTGAATCAAAATTTGGCGTGGTGACCATGCGCCGGTCTCATGTTTGAAAGCTTCCGGACTGGCATCATCCAGAAGCAAACGCAAGGTATCAGAAGTTTTCCGCAGAATTTGAAACGCTTCTTCGCGGTCGAAGTCATGAGTTTTCTTACAAAAAACGCATTCAGACATAGACACCCCCAGCCTCTTTTATCATATACCAACTTTTTCTAACACAGAGACAGGGCACGCCAGCCGCAGGTGTAAGAAGGGGGATCGGAGGAGATATTGGAGATCAGGAGATTAGCTTTCTTAATTCTTATAACTGTGAGCATCCCTCATCTCAAATATCCCCACATCCCCTTTTTACACAAAAAATAATGCACCGCTAGGGAAGTTTTGCCAGCATGGAGGAACGAATCATCGGGACCGGAATCGAGCCATAGCCCAGAACTGCGTCGTGAAAATCGCCGATCTTGAATCTGATCTCCCAGCGATTTTGCATATTCCTTTCTCAAATCCTGAATCATCAGCATTCCCATCAAGATAAGAAAGCGGCTGAGTTGGTGTTTGCGTATACCTCCGGACTTCTCCTTCCGCAGCGCCTCGTTCAAGCCTTGTATGTTCCAGCATGAGATTCACAGCATCTTCAAAACTCATTCCATCCACATGGAGACCGACATCAATCAGCACACGCACTGCACGCACAAGCAACCATCGATACGCCTGGAGGCTGTCAATCGGAGTGGAATAAAAATCAAATTCTTCCGCAAGTCTCTCGCAATACAAACCCCAGCCTTCCGACATCAAAGAAGTACCGCTTATCCTGCGAATTTTGGAAAGTCGGTTCTGATGAATGAATTGTAAATGATGGCCGGGATAAGCTTCGTGGACGGTTGTATTTTCTATGTCGATATAAAATTCGCCCACGAGTCCCTCCCTTTCCTCCGGAGGCAAATCTTCACTCACAGGCGTAACGAAATAGAATCCTTTTTGCTCCTTTTCAAATGCAGCCGGTTGGAAATAGGCAGCATAAGGTGTTACGAAACGCATAAACAAAGGCGTTTCGATCACATCCAGTTTTTCTTCCGGTATCGAAGCAATTTTCTTTTCCAGCACCCACCGTTTTGATCTCTCGGTAGTCTTTCTGTATTCGGCAAGAATCTGGTCGGCCGGCCAATGCTTTTTCTTAGCCTCTTCCAAAATGTCCCACCATTTCTTATTCGGATCCAGTTTTGACGCAAGACGGTCCATCTCTGCTTTTGTTTCCAACAACACTTTGTTCGCTGCTGCCTTAATTTGTTCCGGAGTTTGTTCCATCAAGTAAAAATTCTTCAAGCGATAAACAAAATGCTCGCGACCATCCATAAAGGATCCCGTCGACCGCGGAAGGAGGTCCTTTTCCAGGAATTCTTGATAGGATTGCAAAGAACGGATGACTTTCGCATTTGCCGATTCCATGCTCTTTCGCAACGGGTCATCGGCCGGCATCTTCGATATCGATTGTCCAATCAAGTCTTGATAAAAACCCAATGCGCCTTTGGTGGTCTCTATGGAGATTTCGGTCCAGAGCTTCGGAGGATTCTTCAGATTTTTCTTTCCGTCTTCCAGGACCTGCGGCATCTGTTCCATTCGTTTCGCAAGATTCGACATTCGATCAGGCATAGGAGCATATTCACGCGAGAACATCAAGAAACCGACTCCGGCCAGGATGTTGGGATAGATGCTCGGATCCCGCTCCAGGTCGCGAGATTGATCCAAAGAAAATTCCTGAGATTTTAACCCATCGAAAATCAGCTGATGATCTATACGGTTGCTTTCGTTTAACTTGCTTCGATCAATTTCACGATCAAATCGCGAAACAAATTCTCTGTTCTGTTCAAGCCGTTTCCTCGCTTCTTCGAGTGAAAACACTTTCCAACCGGTCATCATATTTATGGACACCGTTGAAGGTTGCGTTCACCGGTGAAAGTTGCCAGGTGAATTCCAGGTACTCATCGACAAGCTTTGAAAATTTTTCATCTTCTGAATTCGCGAAAACAACAGCGCAAAGCATCAGCGAAATAAGAAAAATGCGCAACAAACTCATGATCGATCCTCCTTTCACACGGGACGCGATATCGTCCTGGCCGACCGCGACTTTATAAGTTCCGCGCAGACCCACGACGCGCAACACCTCTACGACCGCGTTCATAATAAATCACCGCTCTTTGCCAAAGCAACTTTTGCTATATAATCCCGATGGAGCGGGGGAACTGGGATGCAATGGCAGAAGCGGACGAACGATCCTATTTCCATGGCCTGAGCCTCCGGCTTACTCTGCCGGTAATACTTGGTTCAGCCATTCTGATCCTCTATTACTGGAAACTACTTCATTTATCCGGCGATCAGTTAACGAAAACTCTCTACTTCGCCGTCGTTGTGATTCCGTTATCCGTTTTATGGCCGATTCCATTGAATCGCCGTCTGGTTCATCCGGTGATTCAATATTTGCGAGGAGCGGGTTCGGCGGCCTCGGCCGAGCGTGCTGCCTCCCTGTTTCCTTTGCGTTCCGCTTTTTTCAGTCTTGGCAGCTGGTTTCTTGCAGGCGTTGCGATTGTTTACTACAGTATTCGAATCTTGCATATTCCGGAGAGTTATCAACTTTATCAGTTTCTCGGCGCATTGAGCGCAGGTTTGACCGCATCATTCATTCATTTTCATATTCTTCGACAGGCGATGGTACCGGTGCGGATTCGTATTGCACAAGACCTTGGAGAGGATCCACCGATCCTCCGGTATCCGATTTTGATGAAGCTGCTCCTATCTTTTACGATGTTGATCGCTCTTGCACTCACGTTCTTTGCTTTGATGGGACACGCTCACACAGCAGAGGCTCTGCAGAAAGGAGTGATGGAAGTTTCCTCCTGGTGGGAAACGGCTTCGCTGATTCTGGTAATCGTCGCGATTGGGGGTCTTGTTGCTTTTTTTGCTGCGTCTGACATTTCCAGCCACCTCAACCAAATCAGGGAAGCCACAACCAGAATCGCAACAGGCGATTTCGGGCATCGCCTGCACATGGTCTCCGATGATGAAGTGGCAATGCTCTCTCGAAGCATCAACCACATGGCTGAGCAACTGCAACAAAAAATGGAACAATTGCAAAGGGCCCGCGACGATGCGCATCAAAAGCAGATTTTGCTGGAAGAAGCCAACCAGGAGCTTCTGAAACTGGATGAGCTGAAATCCAATTTTCTGGCAAACATTTCACACGAATTAAAGGCCCCGCTTGTTTCCACCAAAGGGTACGTGGACTTCATCCTGAACGGCAGGCTGGGACCCATCAATGAAAAGCAAGCCAAAGGCCTGAACGTTTCACGCGATAACCTGAATCATCTGACACGTCTGATCAGCTCGCTATTGGATTTCTCACGGGTCAGCACAGGCATGATGAAACTTCGCATGGAGGCGTGTTCCTTAAAACAGCTCATTGAATCGTGTGTGGAAAGTATCAAGATTGAGATACGCCGCAAGAATAAAGAGATCGATGTCATCACGGACATTCTGCTTGCCCCGGTTGTCTACTGCGATCCTGATCGGATTCGCGAAGTACTGATGAACCTTTTGATGAATGCCGAAAAATTTACGTCATCACCGGGAGAGATCCGCGTGGTAGTCGAACCTCCGGAGGAAACGGATGAGTTCGTCAAAGTTAACGTGATCGATAGTGGAATCGGCATTCCGAAGGATCACCTCACAAAAGTTTTCCAGCGTTTTTACCAGATTGATGGATCATCCACCAGGAAGTACGGAGGGACTGGACTGGGTCTTGCGATAGTGAAAGAGATTCTCGAAAATCACGGATGCAGGATTCAGGTGGAGAGTGAGGAAAATGCCGGGAGCAAATTCACATTCACCCTGCCGTTGCATCGCTACGTCCAGGAAGCGCTTCCTGCAAAGGCACATGCGGGCCGCAGCCACCACCCGGCCAAACTTGTGGAAGTTGTTGAAGACGATCCACACGTTTCTGCAATGATCAAACTATTGCTGGAAGATGAAGGATACGCAGTCATTCCTGTACGGTCGGGAAAGGATGCGCTAACGATTGCTCGCGAGCACAAGCCTGACCTGATTACTCTCGACATTTATTTGCCCGATATGAATGGATTTGACCTGATGCAAAAACTCCATTCAGATCCGCTGACCAAGCAAATCCCGGTAATCGTTTTGTCCGTTCTTGCGGATAAAGAAAAAGGAGATCAACTGGGCGTGTTTGATTATCTTGAAAAACCGATCGATGTGGAAAAGCTGAATCAGACATTGCGGAAAGCAAGCGATCACATCGATTCACAAAGTGAGCCTTTGAGAATCATGGTGATCGATGATGATGCCTCGACACTTGAGTTTTTTCAGGACTGCTTGACCAACGAAGGTTACGAAGTCAGCACGGTTCAGGGCGGGACAACGGCATTGGAAAGAGCCAGAGCGGTTCATCCTGCCTTGATTTTGCTGGACCTGGTGATGCCGGATCAAGAGGGACTGGATGTCTTACGCCAGTTGAAATCCGAAACACAAACACGCGACATTCCGGTCATTATCCTTACAGGCAAAGCAGGTATGGAAGATCAGAATCAGTCGATACGGATGGGAGCTGAGGGGGTTATTGCAAAACCGATGGAGCTGCGAAGCGTAATTGCTCAGGTGAAAAAATACTTTGGAACAACCCTGTAAGAGGAAGTTCAAGGCTAAAGGTTAAAAATTGAATAAGATTTTGATTGTGGATGATGATCCGACGCTTGTCGATTTTCTGAAATTGCTGCTGGAATCGGAAGGATATGAAACGGAGGACGCAAGCGACGGAGAGGCTGCGTTGGAGCAAATCTCTAAGTTCGATCCGGAAGTTGTGTTGCTGGATTACATGATGCCGAACATGGACGGTCTGGATGTTTTACGGCACGTGAGCCAGAATTACGCAACCAGTTTTGTTGTTATGCTCACCGGTAAGGGTAGTGAAGAAGTTGCTGTTGAATGCATGAAAGCGGGCGCCGTTGATTATGTATTAAAACCGTTCGACAACGAGCGCCTTTTGTCGGTCATCAGAAGTGCTCTTCGATATCGGGAATCGGAACTTAAGAAACGCGAAATGACAGAGAGTCTGAAAGAGCTGAGCGAACAGCTCGATACAATTCTGGCAAAGGCTTCCGCGATTGCTGAACAAGTCCGCAAAACGGCTCCTGCCGGACAGCTTGAGGAATTAAAATTGCTTTTGGCTGAAGCCCGCAAAAAACTGCAAGGATTGTGAACCGCCAAGGGGCTCAAAAACGCCAAGTTCGCCAAAAACACTTTATAAAACCCTTGGCATGTTTGGCATAAACTTGGAGTCTTGGGGCTTATGAGAGCAAGTTAGGAGAAGAATCTAACCCTTCCATCCAGTTCGCAAACCTGTAAAGGTCCGGTCCGTTGAAAAGGGGTTTGATTTGAGTGTCCGTTCCCTGCTCCTGCATTCTGTTAATCCATGCCGAATCAATTCCGAGCCGGCTACAGGGAACAATATCGTGGAAGTAACTTTGTGCAGCGTGAATCCATCGGGAATTGCCGATCTTCCGGCGAGCTTCCTGAAAATGCTTTAAATCCGGCTTGTAGGACGCGACGTTTTCAGCAGTGATGATCAAATCAAAATTAACAGTCATGTGGCGACGGGTCAACGCAAAAAGATCGTTATCAATGTTGGATAGAATTCCAAGCTTGTGATTTTTTGACAGACGCTGAAGTGCCTGGTTCGTATCGGGAAATGGCCGCCAGCGTTGCTGGCTATCGAGCAGAAAGTCATAAGTAGAATTTTGTAAACCCATATCAAAACAGATTCGTCTTGCGACGCGGGCTAAGACATCACGATATTTGCGATAGTGAAGCTCTTCTTCTTTTTCATACTTCTGATACAGCTTCAAAACGCGAACACGGTCAAAAGGCACGCCATGGGCCATTGCAACTTTTTCGAAGGCCGCAGAGATTCCATTTTCCCAATCGATCAAAGTCCCGTAGCAATCGAATGTAATCCAGGAATAATTTGACATGTGGTTCTGGAGGTCTTTAGAGCGTGAAACGTCCGGTATCATCCGGGTCTACATTTGGATCACTCGGAGGATCCTCGCTTATTAAGTCAGCAATTGAATCAATTTCGTCTTTGCTGAAGCCTTCCTTCGATTGGACGTTCTGTGGTTTCTTGAGATCTTCCTGCTTGACTTTATGCGTTCCGAAATCATCCATCATGGCGTGATTATATCAGACTTCCGAATTATAATAACCGCAGAGAACGCTGAATACGCAAGATTAGAAGTTTTTTTCCCGGCGGTCTCAGCAAACTCTGCGGTGAAAGGAGAGAACCAATGATTCCTCATGAAGTGATGTCCATATCACGCCATATTATGGAGCAGCAACGAAAATTTCCTGATGCAAGAGGTGAGTTTTCCGGCTTGCTGAACGATATTACTCTCGCGGCAAAATTAATTTCACGCGACGTTCGAAAAGCAGGTCTGGTGAATATTCTTGGTTTGACCGGCAGTGAGAATGTGCATGGAGAGCGGGTCACAAAACTCGATGAATACGCGAATCGTGTGCTGCATGAAATTCTCGGGCGAAGTGGACAGCTATGCGTAATGGCATCCGAAGAGGCTCATTCGATCATGTCGATTCCTGAAGGTTATCCGCACGGCAAGTATGTGTTCCTGTTTGATCCACTCGATGGCTCCAGCAATATTGATGCGAATGTCACCATCGGAACGATCTTTTCGGTGCATCGGCGAATTTCGGAAAAAGGGCCCGGAACACTGGATGATTGTTTACAGCCGGGTTACAAACAGGTTTGCGCAGGTTACATCGTGTATGGTTCCAGTACGATGTTTGTTTACACGGCGGGCCACGGAGTCCATGGTTTTACCTACGATCCCAGTTGCGGAGAATTCCTTCTCTCCCATGAGGACATCAGAATCCCGGCGAAAGGAAAGTACTACAGCGTGAACGAAGGGAATTACCATTCCTGGCAGGAAGGAATAAAAAAGTATGTCGATTATGTGAAACAGGTAGACAAATCAACGGGACGTCCGTATGGAACCCGCTACATTGGTTCCCTGGTGGCCGACGTTCACCGCACTCTTTTGTATGGCGGAATTTTTCTATATCCCGGATCGGTAAAGAAGCCTGAAGGGAAACTTCGCCTGCTTTACGAAGCGGCTCCGTTTGCAATGATCATTGAACAGGCCGGAGGCAAAGCGATCAGCGAGCAGGAAAGGATTTTGGATATCGTTCCGCATGAATTGCACCAGCGCACACCGTTGATCATCGGAAGCACCAGTGAGGTCGATCTCGCTCAGTCCTTCATCAAAGGATGAGCCTCACAATACGCATACAGAGCATCATATAGCGGTAATTGTAAGCGCAGTTTTTCGTGATCATCCGGAACCGTCATTGCAAAGCCTTCCGCAATGCGTCTGAGTCCTGCGGACTCCGGCGTGACGTGCAAATCCTGCTCCACGTCAGCGCCGTGAACGATGAGCGCCATCTTACGAAGAGCCGCATCCTCCAACCCGTAATCTTCCATCAAAACTTCAAACGTGCACTTCCCTTCCCTGTGCGTGTACCTTGCACCGGGAGCATCGTAAGAGATAGCATCCAGCATTGCAGCCTGATTTAAAACCTGATCCGAATCGACATAAATGAACTCGGGATTCGAATCGATGTACTTTCGAATCAACCATGGGCATGCGATCCGATCGACTTTCGCATTCTTTCGCGTGAGCCACTTCATACTTTCCGATCTTATCTCTCTTTGATCAGATCCTCAATAAGCTTCTCAATATCTTTTGCTTGTGAGTCGTTGACATGAGTCTCGCCAACGAATTTGTCTCGGATCTTTCCCTGTTTATCAACGATATAAAAGGATGGCCAGAAGCGGTTATTCAATTGACGCCAGTATTTATAATCGTCATCGAGTAATTGTGGGTAAGTCACTTTATAGGTGTTCATTGTCTGGCGAAGTCTGTTTCTGTCCTTCTCATGATCAAACTCAGGCGTATGAATACCTATGATTTGAAGGTCAGGGAATTTCTGTTTCAGGAAAACAATCCACGGCAACGAACGATAGGAATTCCAGCAGCCAAAAGTCCAAACATTCAGCATCACGATTCTGCCTTTCAACTGTTCCCAACCGACGGCTTTGCCGTCGAGCCAATCGGAGGATCTTTGCGGGAGTGGAGGTGCAGGTACACTCGCAAAAGCGGTGCACGAAATAATGAAGATCAGAAAACCGAATACCCACCGATTCATCCGTACTCCTTTCTATGGAATTGATTCTTTATCCGTAAGTTTTAGTTGCGTTTCCATCTGGAGATCTTTGCATACAGACTGTATACGTAAGCTCTTCAACTAACTATATCTGTAATGATTTTCGGATTGGGCTATCATTGTTATCGCAAGCAATGGAGGAGTATAAAATGAGAGTTTCGAAACGTTTGGAAACAAAAGCAGTTCATGCGGGTGAACCACACATTCAAGGCGCCGTAACGGTTCCAATATTTCAATCGGCAATGTATGAGACTTTCGGAGAGTCGAACTACCATAATGTCCGCTACATCCGTTTGAACAACACTCCGAATCATCTTGCATTGCAGGAAAAGCTCGCGGCGCTTGAAAATGCGGAAGCGGCTCTCGTAACAGCCAGCGGGATGGCTGCCATTACTTCTTCATTGATGTCCTTTTTATCCCATGGGGATCACCTTCTGATCCAGGAGGAATTGTATGGCGGGACTCATGATTTTGTCACAAAGGATTTTCAGGCTCTCGGATTAACTTATGATTTCATCGATACGAATGATCCGAACACGTGGGAATCCAAATTGAAGCCGAGAACCCGGGCCATTTACGTTGAAACCATGGCAAATCCGTTGATGGTTGTGCCGGATTTAAAAGCGGTGGTTAACTTTGCGAGTGCACACAAACTCATTTCAATGATCGATAACACCTTCGCAAGTCCGGTCAATTTTCGCCCGCTCGAACATGGTTTCGATCTTTCATTGCACAGTTGCACGAAATACTTGAACGGCCATTCTGATCTTGTTGCCGGCGCGGTGATCGGCCGCGCGGATCTGGTTGAAAAGGTAAAGATGAAAGTGGATCATCTCGGGGGGACTTTGGATCCTCATACCGCGTATTTGCTGCAGCGCGGCGTGAAAACTGTATTCTTGCGCGTCCGGTATCAAAATGAAAGCGCGTTGAAGATTGCAAAATTTCTCCAGTCTCAAACCGTTGTAGCAAAAGTCAACTATCCCGGATTGGAGACGCATCCGCAATATCAGCGCGCAAGAGAGTTATTCGATGGCTGCAGTGGAATGCTCAGTTTTGAAATAAAGGGTGGGGTCGCGGCCGCTGAATCATTTCTGAAAAAAGCCACGCTGCCGATTGTTGCCCCTAGTTTGGGTGGAGTGGAGACGCTATTGACGCGTCCTGCAACAACATCCCATGCCGGACTTTCTCAGCAAGATCGCGCCAAGATGGGTGTGTCGGATAGTCTCATCCGCGTTTCTGTCGGCATTGAGGCCACGGATGAAATCATAGAAGACTTCGAGCGCGCCTTACAGTAAGGAACCGCAGGATCCAATCAAAATTGAAGAGCGCGTTGAATCGCTCCCGCTTCCGCAGAAATTCGCGCGTGGGCGCCATCCATGGTGCCCCTGCCTTGAGATGCAATCCCTAATTTATCAAATATAGTAAAGCTTCGAACGAACCGATGTCGAAACAGAAATATATCTGGATTGTTGTGCCTGTTCTCTTCTCCATTGTTTTCGGATGGTTTCTCTGGCGCAACAGTCTTTATTCAGGCGAGAAATTCCTGAGTGGAGATTCTATTTCTTTGATCGATAACTTTCAGGAAGAATTCGTATCCAAAAGCAGGTTCACAAAACCACTAAAAACGATTCAGAGTGAGAAACTAGTGAATGGCTGGCAGAAACTTGCAGATTTTCGATCTGTTTCTGTTTGGCGCACGTTTGTAGAAAATCCTATCGCCGGCCCCGACGTTCCACGACTGTACACCAAGCGTGTTGAATTCCAGTGGGAAACTCATCTTTTTACGAATGATATCGAGCCAGACCGTTGGAACTATTCCAACAATCAGATTTTTGTCACTGTCGCCTCTGGTAATGATCCGGGTCACGCCAGCTATTTTCTCGATTATCAGACCGAGTACTGAATCGCGGACAATCCAGATTTCCGGTGAACAGTTGGAAGGCGGTCAAACTCACCCGCAACACATTCAAAATCTGAGAAACTGGTCGTCTATCCTTTGCAGCATTCCTTGATGATCCGAGGCACGAATCCGACCGGCTCTGAAATCGTTCTACGGCGCAACGGAGAAATTCTGAATGAATCGCAATGGAAAGCTCTTCCTGAGTTCAAAATGCAGATATTCCGATCGAGTATTTTAGGTGTGTTCGAGATGTTTCGCAGATCGGATGTCTACCGGCAAAATTTGTACCTGCCGAGTGGTCTCGTGGATTTCAAAATTACCGCAAAAGGTCAAATTGCAGGCAGCGAAAACCCACGACTTGGCATTTACCTGGATAACAATAAGGTCGGTCAAATCGAAATCACACGAACGGAAAGAGCCTTTATTCAACCGTTTCGCCCGTTATGGAAGGCACCCATCGATTGAAACGTGATGCTCGAAAATGATTTTTACGATTCCAAAACAAAGGCATACAGAAAAGTGGATCTTGAGGAGGTATCTCTTGATTACAAACCGGCAGTGCTCATCAAAGAACCGATCGAAGCGGGAGAATACCGGCATACGATCGATTACCGGACATCGGATTCCGGCTCCAACACTTTTTACTGGGAATTTCTTCGTGAACGAAAACTGAACAACGAATGGTCTCATTCCGTTATTACCGGCGTTGCTTTGCAGGACGAGCTGAGACGGAGTCTGGTTCTCACACCGGGTGACCAAATCACCATCCCGGTTCGGCTTGCAAATTCGCCCCGGCTCGAATTCGGGTACGGACTGAAATCCTCTGCGGAAGAACAGCCGGTCGCGATTGTGGTCAAAATGCACCGGCCATTCCATTTGCCGGAAACACATCTATTCAGAAGAGTTACAAGCAAAAGATGTGTGGAAAGAAAAGTTTCTGGATCTTTCCAGATTCTCGGGACAAAACGTTCGTCTTAGCTTCGAAGCCCTTCCTTCTAATAAAGAAACAAGATCCATTTCTGATTTTCCTGAGTAACCCGACACTGGTGTCAGAGTCTTCGGAAGCACAACCTGTGAGATTCGTTTTCTTGCTTTCTTTTGATGCGCTGCGAGCGGATCATCTTGGGACTTACGGTTATCAACGCCCAACCAGCCCCAATATCGATGCATTCGCCCGGGATTCTGTGCTGTTTGAAAATGCAAGCACGGCGGCGACCTGGACTCTGCCCTCCTTCGGCTCAGTCTTTACTTCCCTGTATCCTTCGTTCCATGATGCAAAAGATTACACAAAGCCGCTGAGCCGCTCTTTGCGGACTCTTCCGGAGCTAATCGACAACAAGGGATACAGCACTGCCGCTTTCGTTCACAATCCGCTTCTGCATCCAATCTATGGGTTTGCAAAGGGGTTTGATTCATACAACTACCATATTTCAAAAAACGTCAAAGGAACGAGTCCTGACTTCGCTGGATTGGCTGGGGTTTTCCAAAGCTCCGAAAGAAATTTTTGTTCGTACATTTGATCAACCCTCACAGTCCTTATATGGCGCCGCAACAATATTTGCGCCGGGTCGCAGCGAATCAAACGGATTTTGCACAAATCGATCCATCGGCCTACGCGCGATTCTTGAACCGTAAAAGCTGCGAGAAGCTTGAGAGCAAGGACCTGGAAGATATCCGGCTGATGTACGATGCAGAAATACTTCAGGCGGATGACCTTTTTCAAAGTTATATTCGCCGGCTGAAAGAACTGCGCTTGTATGATGATGCCATGATCATTTTAATGTCCGATCATGGCGAAGAATTCCTGGACCATGGGACCACCTTCCATGGAGAAAATGTGTTTCCGGCTACGGCACACGTCCCGCTGATCATCAAATTCCCAGCCCAACATCGATTACGAGGATTAAGAATACGCAACAGAGTCAATTTGATCGATGTAATGCCAACAATCCTGGATGTTCTGGGTATACAAGGCCCTTCGGAAATGCAGGGGGATAGCCTGCTTTCCATGGTTCGAACAGGAGTTGAAGGAGAAGTCGCGGAGCGAATCCTTTTTACGGAGAATAGAAACGGAATCTTAGGAATCACCCGCGGCAATTATCAATATGTTTACACCGAACCTGCCGCGGGCGGCTGGACCTGCCCTGCTAGAAGGTTGGAGGAACTGTATGATTTGCAGGCCGATCCCGGCGTGACCCGGGATCTATTTCGAGATCGACCTGATTTATGGATTCTTTTCCGGAGAGAACGAGAAGGATACGTTTCTCGCGCGCAAAAATTCCGCAATTCCAAACTCGGCGGAGATTCCTTGAAAAAAATTGAACCGGAACGTGAACTCAAAGATCAGATTCGCGCACTCGGCTATCTGCAATGACAAACACAAGTGTTTGGCTTCTTTCGAACACGGGCGTCATGAATCTCGTCCCCCACATCGCATATACGCTTTCGCAGGGGCGCGATTCATCGCGCCCGCTTGAGTTACAATCATTTTATGAAAGTCCTTCTTCTCTTACTGCTCTGCATTCCGGCCTACGGAGATGAATTCACAGTGCGCGTGGTTTCCGTGCATGACGCTGATACGATCGTAGTACTACAAAATGGACACGCGGAAACGATCCGGCTCAAGGGGATCGAATGTCCTGAAGCCGGTGAAGCAAAGAGCCTGCGCGCAAAAAAGTACGCTTCGGAAGCGCTCCTTCACAAAAATGTTGTTATGAAAACGTATGGAAAGGACAAGTATGGACGCACCATTGCAGACTTATTTTTACAGAATGGAACTCTTGTTCAACCAGGAACTCGTGCGGACTGGCAATTGCAAGTGGGGCCGCAGCCGCGCGATGCGGAATTAGTGGTCTGCAACATACGTTTTGTAGCGCCCGCCTCCGGCGGGCAAGAGCTCAGACTCAGGTGCCCGCGAGAAGGGGCGTGTACAAAATGAATGAATGGAAGCGAGACTGGGCGATTGAGATTCTGCGCTGCCTCAAATGCAGCGGAAATCGATTCACTGTAAAAGACAAGTTCCCTGGAATGTCAGGACTGTAATGAACGGTATCCCGTCAAACATCAAATTCCGAATTTTCTAAGGGAAATGAATCCGGTACCCCGGCGCGAGCGCGAGGCGGTCGAAAAACTCAGTGAGATTCCAGATGCCGTATCGAGGCTTCAGACACTATTAAAAAAATGGGACAAGGAGGGCCTTTCCGAATCTGACTTTCAACAGTTTGAATGCTTGCGACACGCTGTCGATTCCCGTCATCAGCTTCTGGATGTTCTCAAACAGAATCCTGTCTCCGCGGGATCGATCGTTGTAGAGCTTGGCGCGGACCATTGCTGGACCAGCAATTTGTTTCTGGATCGTGGTTGTAAGGTGCTTGCAATCGACATCACAAATCATCTGGAGCTTGCAAGCCGCTCCCGCGATCCTGATTTGTGCCGAATTTATGCCGACATGAACCTTCTGCCGGTACGATCCGAATCCGTTGATGTTGTATGGGCAACATCAGCCGCGCACCACACATGGGATCTTGAATTGACGTTTCGCGAGTGTTCAAGAGTTCTTAAAACCCGGGGGATCTCTCTATTTTTGCTGTGAGCCGATTCCTTCCTTGCTTCGCTACTATTTCGGGAAAGACTTCGGTCATCATGAACGCGAAGTGGGCATCAATGAGATGTGGATTCGACGTTCCGATTGGCTGAAGGCTTGTCGAAAAGCAGGATTGCAACCCTGGCTCGCTTATCCTGCTCTGGATCGGTCTTCCATATCAGAACGTCTTAGAAAAAGGAGAATTCCTGAAGTCATCGCACCGATTTTGGTGCCGTTGCTCAAGCAGCTTCAGGTCTCCATTCATCTTTTAGCAAAAAAGGAATGAGAACCGGCGTTTCCACAGTTTTGTCAGGTTGTAGTATTACGAGTAGCTTTTATTCGTTCCTCTTTCTGCTAATTTGACGCAGTACGTATAATGGCCGCCGCTTTGACTCATCGAAAATACGTCCGACGTATTCTCCAATAACTCCCAGGGTGATCAACTGAAGGCCTGCAAAAAAGAAAATAGAAACAACGAGGGTTGCAAATCCCGGTGGTGACAACCCGTACAGAAGTTTCTTGACCAAATAGAAACCAGCGAGAAAGAGCGACACCATTGAAACACCGAGTCCGAGCACTGTGATGAGCCTTAGCGGCACATGACTGAATGAGATCAAACCATCGAGTGCAAGAAGGAACAGACGGCCGAAAGTATACTTAGGTAGCCCGGCATGACGGGCATGTCGAACAATAGGAAGACCCACCTGATTCAACCCAACCCAGCTGCGAATTCCACGGACAAACCGGTTTCGTTCGGGCATGCTGTTCAAAAGATCCACAACACGACGA
The DNA here is from genome assembly GCA_963771165.1 of uncultured bacterium. Lineage (GTDB taxonomy): Bacteria > Acidobacteriota > HRBIN11 > JAKEFK01 > JAKEFK01 > JAKEFK01. The sequence goes on from CAVYSN010000013.1 coordinate 142,743, forward strand.
TCCATCAGACAGAAATCTCCCGAGTCCAATGGAATATCCACGTTTGCGATCCGGCGAAGTAGACGATAAAACAGCCTGTACCCGGCACGTTTTAGCCATCCTTCTTTGCGATGCTCGCGGATCGCGTACACAACGTCAAAACCCTCGCGCCACTTGCCGATGAAGTCAGGCAACACTTCAGGCGGATCCTGCAGATCCGCATCCATCACAATAACTGCTTTTCCTTCCGCGAATTCGAGTCCCGCAGTGATAGCGGTCTGATGACCGAAGTTGCGAGCCAGTTCCACCACAACCACGCGCTGGTCGCGCACGGCAAGCCCTCGCAGCGATTCCACGCTTCCGTCATTGCTTCCGTCATCCACGAAAACAATTTCAAAATCCATCCCGGTTTGTTCGAGCACCGAGACCAGCCTGGAATGCAACACATCAATATTCTCTTTTTCATTCAAGACCGGAACTATAACTGAAACATCTGGCGAATCATTTACAACCTCAGAATTTTCTGCATTAGCACGGAGATCAGGATTGTCCGTGATCATGAATAATTCGGCGGACCGGTTTTGAGCAGAAAGGGTTTTACAGAAATCCAGAGCAGCTACCGGATCATCGGTCGGAATTTCAGTGAAACTCAGCCGTTTAACGTAACGTTTGGCTAATTTACCAGGGGAACGATCCTGCATCTGTGCACTCCGACTCCAATCATAGTCGAACTTTCCGAAACAGGAAAATCACGATTCCGGAACGCGCTTTAGCTTTTGAACGTAGGCGTACAGTCTTGTAATGCGTCGCTGCCCTTCCAATAGGCGGGAGTCAATCAGTTGATTTGTCCAAATATTGTTGATTGCTTCGGCAGGCTTGACCGTCGTGACGTATAGAACCGGACGATTCCACGTGGCATGATTCCCTTGCAGGTACTTTTCATACGCGACCACGATCGGCTCGATTTGCTTGAATAGGACCGAACTGTGGATTCCGCGATCGTCAGTGTAGTATTCGTAGGAGTCTTTCAGCGCAAAAAAAGCGATTAAGTGTCGAAAGTGCCTGTGGAATTTTACGTCCTCCCGCATTTGAATCAACAGTTGTTCAGGACTGACTCCTTCGCGGGCCAGCGATTCAAAAGCCTTTTCCTGATGGTGCGACCGCCCGACCGGTTCTTTGTCCTCAGTAACAATACTTCTTATCGGATAAACCATCAGTTCCGTATAGGAGTGCACGAATTCCAGAGTATTCCCGGAACGTACTTGTAATAACGGTTCGCAAAGGTATTGATTGTCAATCAAAACCCGAAAGTCGCGCGAACCGGATTTCGCAGCAACATCCCGTATCAGGTTCCATTGCGTTACAGACAATCTGTTATAAGGAGTAAAGGAACCGTAGTTTCGAAGCTGCCCACGAACAAGAATAAAGAAAAATATCGCAACGATCAGAACCGGGGTGAATCGGTATCTTTTGATCAAACGACGAAAGAAAAATTTCACACTCTGTAAATGACAGCTTCCGAATACAACAAGTACATAACAGGTGTACCTTTCCCAATCCCGTACGGAAGTCATCATCCCGGTTACAACCTGTTGATTCAACAATACGATAGGAACAGCTAGAGCAGAAAGTCCAAACCAGGTGTCCGGAAGCCTGATTTTCATCTTCACAGTCCATAGCTCAATGGTGATCAGACATATGGCGAGCAACAACGCCGGAGTTACGGAGGGGATTCTGGAAGAAAAGCCTACAGAATCGAGAGCACCTTTCTGTCCGATCGGGCCCCATCCGATAAACAAGAACAAACCAAGCAACAAGATCGCCATCAGAGCAAGTCCGGAAAGCGTTTGTCCACGAAAGACCATCCCGACTCCAAGAAATAAAAGCAGCATCAAAGTCGGAATGACGCAAAAAATATATACGTATGGAAATAATGCGAAGAATAGAAATAAGATGATCCAGTCCGAGATCTTCAGCCTGGCACCTCTTAATGCGAATATGCGCGATAGAAATGCCAAAAACAGAAAAAAGATGATCCAGCTTGTTTGTGGTTCAGGCGTTCGGAACAGCTGAAAGTAGATGGAATCCGTAATGGGCAGAAGCGGCTGCAGGGATGAAGGAAGCCAGGCCTTGATCGTTCGGATGGAAAAGGAATTGTTTACAGCCTGGTTGGTAGTCACCAGCAAGTCTGATCCAAAGATCAGTGCGAGCGTTAACGCCCATCGCCATGTTCGATTCCTGGTAATCCCGCAGGCACAAATGTAGGCGGCAATCACGCATAACGGAGGGAGCAGAGTATCGGAAACAATATGCGCCAGATCGAGATTGCCATGATAGATTTCCGTGAAACTGCGCATCAATCCAGTGCTTATGATTCGATCCCTGCGAGGCTCTTCGTTAAGCATGACAAGAGTGTAGTAATCCTCATCAAATGCACCCTTGAACCACAATAGTTCCTTCATTTGCAGGGAGAAAAAAAGATGAGGGGACAATCCGAGAAAAGCAATAATCGCGGCCAGAATGAATGCGGATCGATCAGGTTTCACAAGCGAACCTCGCCACAAAAGAGTATCAGAAAAAGCCATCAATCAGGCGAAGAGAAGTCGCATCTTCTACAATGTTCGCGGGGTGAAAATGATTAGAAAGTAGCCGTGTTCGCTTTCGGCGTTATGCCTTTGCTGCAGGTCTTGCACGGAGTTTTGAGTGGTTAAGAAAATGATTTTGCTAGAACAACTCCAGGTTCCATCCATCTTGTTGCAAAAGAAAGGAAGGTTGCCTAAGAGCCGCTCAAGCGCCATTTATTTAGAAAACTTCTTCAGAACGTCATCCAGGATGCTGCCATCGTTGTTGGAATCCAACAGGTCCGTCAGCATACCTATCATGCCTGGTGACGCCTCCCTTGAGCGTTGCTGCTGACCCTCAAGATAACCTGACAGGCTGCCTGGATCAAAACCACCCTGGCGCTGTGTCCGGCCTAAGTAACCCATGATGATGGGGGCCAATATTGCTAAAAGGCGTCCAACGGATGCTGCGTTAAGTCCTGTTTGATTGGAGAGGGCGGTTTCCGTTGCGTTCTGACGATTTCCTAACACGTGATCAAGAATCCTTCGACCATTTCCTGAATCCGGATTGCCAAGATAACCAATCACGTCATCCAGAATGCTTCCATCATGATCTTTTTGAAGCGCCTGGTGAAGCGCAGCTGCTCCATCTTGCTGAGAGGAATTTCTTGCCAGCGCTGAAACCAGAAACGGTACCGCGGCTGAAATTGCCTGCATCGTAGCGCCGCGGTCTGCACCGATTTGCTGACTGATCTGATCCGCTTTGTCGCCGGAAAGTTGTTCCAACAAGACTTGAGTAATATCCATGACTTGTTCTCCTTTTCGATACCTCAACACTAAGTTCAAGGATCATTTTTGTCCAGATCTGGCTTCTAAAACTATTGGATCCAGTGCAAAACATCACGTACGATGCACCATCGCGGAGTACGGGGCTCGGCGTTTTTGCCTAGAATCCAATAGTCGTAAAGTTGCTGAACCGTTCCATCCTTTTTCTTGAGTTCGAGCCAGGAGTTCAGGAAAGAAAGCAATTCGTGATCGTGTCGTCCGACGGCATACGTGATCGGAATCGTTAATACATTGGGCTGTGGAACGACGACGGAATATTGAGGATACAGCAATGACCAGGAGGAGCCACGTTCGGCACTTATTGCAATTGCATCCAGTCCTTGCAGCGAGTTTTCGAGTGGTTCGGAAAACGACTTCAGAATCACGAGTTCCGCATGCGGCGCATATTCACGAAGTTTTGCCAAATAGTACGGAACGTTTGGAACTCCAATTCTCAAGCCAGATTGCTCCTTAATCGAAGCATGATCTATGAAGTCGTTGCGTCTGTAGTCCAGCGTCAGAAATGCAAGATGATCATCCAGATAAGACGTTGTTAAGAGCACATTTCGCGCGCGGTTTGTGGTAAGCGCATAACCACTCATCAGAATATCGCAGAAGCCGGAATTTATTTGTTCAGGGACTTTCTCCCGGTCTAACACAACGAATTCCAATGAAACGGCCATCTCGCCTGCAAGCTGGTGTGCCATATCAATGTCGAATCCAACCAGCGCGCCACGCGAGTTCGTGTACGCATAAGGAATGCTGTCGGGTAAATAACCAACCCGTATTGCGCCCCTATCCTGAATTCTTTCCAGTCCCAATACGCCTGTCATCTGAAGCGGTTGCGAAGCGATTGTCAACATCGATGCCGGAACCTGTTTTCGCGTTAATTCCATTCCCTTTAACAAGTCCCCCTTCGTGTATTTGTGATCGACTACGTGAACAAATAAGAAACGAAGCCCTAAAACAGTTACCACGGTTAGTAATGAAGTAATTGCGACAAATCGAATGATCTTCCGTGGTTTGATGACAAGGATTCCAGACATTGCGGCGGCTCCCAGAACCGCCAGAGCAAACGTATGCATCGCAGCGAGAGCGCTGCCAAAGCGGGAGTTGACAAGGCCTGTGGCTAGAAAAAGCTGAAAGGTATCGATCGGTATTCGAAATAAGTCTAGAAGATAGGGTATTGCTGCTGTAAGGCTTCCGAAATAACTCAACAATCCGAGTACTGCGAGTCTGAAGTGATCAACGGGTGAAAATGAAACACCCGCAAACCATGCAGCAAACAAAATGAAACTGATTGAAAGAGCTTTGCCACTGTGCGGGAAATTAAAGGATGCCGGTACAATTACATCCGGCATACCTGCGGCTTCACTATCTACCGCTGTGTGTCGTTCAAGAATACTTCTCGCGGCGTCGCTTAAGATGGGCAACACCACAAAAAGATTGCCTGTCATGAATGCAGTGATTAAAGCATCGCCTGTGAGCTTCAAGATTTCTCTATAGCCCACCGGAGTTAACGTAGTAATCAGAGCAGGCAGAACCCACAATGTAAGCAAAACGGCCATTGCGCCGAATGTAAGAATGTACATCTGGACGCGCGCGAGCTCATCGAGCCGTAAAGTACCTGCCAGATTCGCTCCGATGGCGAAAAGGCCGATCGGTGTTAGACGAACCACAAAGCGGGTTACCTTAGACAACGCTTTGGCCAGGATGTCCAGAAATGAAAGGACCTGCTCCTTGTTCTCGATTCGAATTAAAGCAATTCCCAAAACCACACTGAAAACAACGACCGCAGGAACCACATTATTTGCGAGCGCATGAAAGGGATTGGCAGGGATGTACAGGTTCAAAAAATCGAACGGTGGGCGCTGCTCAATGAGCGACGTGCTGAAAAAGGAAGCGGAGACCATAGAAGGAAATGCCAGGGGGATCACAAATGCAAACGCAAGACTGATCAACCACAGAAGCATCAAGAGTAATCCAACTCTTGTGAAGATCATCCGGGCTTGCAGAGGTGTAAGGCTACCCAGACCGGCGACCACTGAAACGAGGATGTAAGGCAAAACCGTCATTTGCAGAAGCAGAACATAACCATCGGCTATGACGCTCACGGGAGCTACAGCTTCACCCAGAAAAATACCCAGAGCAACGCCTGCAATAAGTCCCATGACAATTTGGGAAGACAGGCTCATCGCGCGAAGCCGGCCCAGCAAAGAAAAAATGAAGTTCATTAGGATCAAGGCTTAATTCTCTTCGAAATAGAAATAGTATCCTGATTATGCCAAATCCTAAACCGGGAATCCGGAACGATTCAGTGCATGTGATATGATCCTGCAATGCCGGACATTTCTACTTATCGCAAAGGCGCGGTGGGGGCGATGTTTGATGAATATGAACGCGCTGCGTTAGAACTCAAACGAATCGTCGCATCTATTCCTGAAAATACGTATGAGCAAATCATGGATGAGGACACAGACGATGAAAATTGCAGGTCTATCCAGACCATTCTGAGCCACGTTGTAAGCTCCGGTTACAGCTATGCGGACTACGTGCGTAATCAATTTTCGATTCCCTCTGCAAGGCCGGAAAAACGACTGCTCTCACAACAAGAAGCGTTGAACCAGTTGGCTGTAATGTTGAACTACACGATCGAAACGCTGGAGAACCGCTGGGGAATGTCTGAACAACAAATTACAGAGACTGTAATCCATTCCCGCTGGGGAGTTACCTATGACATGGAACAATTGCTAGAGCATGCAATCGTTCATATCCTTCGGCATAGAAGGCAGGTGGAAAAATTTCTTCGCAATCCTGAAAAATGACCGGAAGGTCATACCATTGTGATGTCATCCCCTGGTCAAACGAATAAGACGATTCTAACTTGCGTTTTTCTGCTTGTTTTCGTTGCGCTTTCTCAAATCGTTGTCTCCATTGTGTCAACAGACGATGGTAACTTCACTAAATACATAACGGCAGCAAAGCTTTTCTCAGAATCCAGGCTCGATCCCGAGCGAGTCACAGATTTTAGCCCGTTCTATTTCGACCTGAACATTACTCTTTTCCGATGGTTTGGGACGCCTGAAAATTGGTTGAGGCTTTTGCAAGTCGCAGCAGCAGGATTTTCTGTTATTGCATTTTTCTTGATTACAAACAGGTACTTTTCGTACCGGGTTGCTCTTCTGGGCGCGCTCACATTTTCCCTGAGCTCCGGTTTCATAGTCCTGGCACAAATCTTCGTTCCAGATGTGTGGTTCCTGACCTTTCTTTTGTGCGGCATATGGTTTCTCGTGAAAAGTCATCATGAAAGGGCTGTCTGGGTCCTCCTATCCGCCGCCTTCTTCGGGCTTGACGTTGTTCACGAGGCCAACCGCTCTCCTCTATATTCCTTTTGCGTTAGCTGCTATTTCTCTGAATCGATCAAAAATAGTGTTGTAAAGACATGCTCATTCCTTTTTGTTTTTTTGACCTTTCTGGTTCTTCTATTGATTCGAAATCACCACTACTCGGGCCAGACCACGCTTCTTGTCATGGATCCGGGAGGAGTCTTTTTCGAAGGAAACAATCCTTACTCGGATGGAAACGGAGTGAACACTCCTTTGGTGAAAGACCTCGAAGGTCAGTATCTGCGCCAGCCTTCTTATGCTCAGGTTCTACTGAAAAGAATTCCATCTGCCGTAAGCGGACGAAAAATGGATTCGGACGAAAGCAACAGACTACTGGCAGGAGTAAAGCCTTGAACTACATTCAAGATCATCCTGCAGCGTACTTTCGATTGTTGCTGCGAAAGATTCATCGCCTATTTCAAACAAGTGAAGTGCATGACGTTCTGCCTGCGCTTGTCGTATCCAGAACACTAAGAGAAAAATATTTCCCGATCATTCCAACATCCGTGATTTCGATACTAGGTCTTTTAGGAATTTACCTGAAAAGATCCGAATGGAAGGAAATGTTGCCTTTGTATGGCGGTTTTCTGATCGGGTGCGCTGTCCCCTTGATTTACTTTGTCAGCATTCGCTACCGGCTCCCATTGATCCCCTTTCTTCTCTTTTTCGGTTGCGCGACAGTGGAATACTTGATTGCGAAACTGCGCAGGCATAAACTGCGAAGTTTTTTTCTTCTTCTTGCTGCCGGTGGACTTCTGGTTGCGGGACTCGATTGGCCAATGGAAAGAGGCAACACGCCGGATGATGTTTGGATGTCCATCAAACAAGCGCATCGTTTGCAGACTTCCGCAGCAGATTTACGAAATGCAGGAAAGAGAAATCTTGCCTCCTGGAATGTATCGTCAGCGCTCGCTGCTGCGCCATTCCTGAACGAAGGTCTGATTCTTGCGAATTTACCCTATCCTGAAGGAGGCCCGATCGAAAGAGCCATTGTGATCAAGCGAAAGTCCTGTCAGACCGCGTCCGGTCGCTCCTGTTATTTTGATCTTGCTCTCTTGCTTCTGAAAGCAGGCAAGATTCCTGAAGCAAAGAAGATATTTGAGCTTCTTGCTCAATCGCGAGAAACGTTTCGAAGGTGGTACCTTTGTTCACCCTATCCGGAATATTATCTCGGCCGGATCGCGGGCGGTCACGATCACAATTGGAACGATGCCGTGCGTCTTTATCAGAACGTACTCCAACGCAGCCCCGGCGAACCGCAGACTCTGGCAGGTATCACGGTTGCCCTTGAAAAATCCGGACAGCAAAAACAGGCGGAAATCTATCGCCGGCAACTGTTTCGATACTTCGATGAGTGTGATGCGATGTATTTTCTTGGGGAAAGCTACTGGCATGCGGGCGATTTTCAAAAAAGTAAAAATTGTTTCACGCAAGTTACACAATGGCTTCCTGATTACAGAAAAGCGCATGTTTTTGCTGCAGCCGCTCTGGGAAAAATCGGTCGGACGGAAGAAGCGGTTCGCGAATATTGGAAGGCTGCAGCGATTCAGGAAGATCCATTGTTGCTTCAGGAGACGATCCCGACAATTTTTCAAGAAAATGCGGTTACACAGAAAACATCGCCAGGTTACTTTGCGTATGGTGTCGTGCTTCGGCAATACGGACGATTCCAGGAAGCTCATGAAATGCAGATCCTCGCACTTCAGCTTCAACCGGATTTTCCTAACGCGAAGCAGAACTGAAAAGTCTTTCAACAGTTTTGACCGCGATTACTAATCGTAGCGCGGGCGGCTCGTCTCGCAATAATCATGATTTTTCGTACGGATGGTTAGCGTATAAAATCGATCCTATGACACAACCGCAGATGAATTCCCGGAGCCGTTTCGTTGGTTGCATCGTAAAAACAGCATTCGTGATCTTCACTACCTTATGCAGTGAGGCCGGATCGCCAAATGATCCGTCAGATCCGGTCATACAATCAAAGGAAATATTCGATTCCAAACGTCCACTCGACCGAGAACTGAAGATGAGTGTTCGCGATGGGTTTACCCTGTCCGCGGTGGGCGACTGCATTGTATCGCGTCCTCTATCTCACTATGCAGAACGTGATGAAGCGGTCGCGAGCGCGTTGAAATTACTCCAGGAGAGCGACGCCACGTATGGCAATCTGGAGACAAACATCATCGAAATGCGGGAATTCAAGGGCTACCCTTATTCTTGGGACGGCGATTGGACACTTGCAAGTGATCCTGCGGTGGCGAAGGATCTGCCGCGCATGGGTTTCGATCTTTTTTCCAGGGCGAACAATCACGCGATGGATTGGGGACTCGAAGGAATGCGCGAAACAAGCCGCTTTCTGAATGAGAACGGACTGACTTATGCGGGGACCGGTGAAAGCGCAGGAATCGCGAGGTCAGCGCAATATTTTGAGAGCAGCAAAGGACGAATCGGACTGGTGTCCATGGCATCCACATACCGGCCCACCAGCAATGCTCTTCCAGCCCGCGGAGCCTCGCCCGGCCGTCCTGGAATCAGCGGATTGAGCCTTCGCAAAATCACTGTAGTCACGCAGGATGTAATGAATTCTTTGCAGGGGATCCGTAAGACAATGGGAAAAAAGGGAGCAGCAAAAGAACAAAACGGCGAAAAACTTTCCCTTTTCGATCAAGAATTTGAGGTGGGCTCATCATTTCGTTATCGATACGAAATGAATTCAGACGATCTGGCCGCGATTCTGAAAGGCATCCGGCAAGGCAAGCAGAATTCGGATTTCCTGATTGCGTCGATCCATTCCCACGAACCGCTCAACGCCGAATTTTTTGAAGAACCGGCCGAATTTTTGCGCGAGCTGGCACACGCCACGATCAATGCCGGAGCCGATGCTTTCTTTACAACAGGGATTCATCACATCGGCCCGATCGAGATCTACAGAGGACGCCCAATTTTTTATGGGCTCGCCAATTTCTTCTGGAGTGATATGTACGAATCATTGCCCTCTGATCTCTATTTGCGAAACCAGACAAGGCTATCGAAAGCTTTTAAATATCCGGAAAAAGCTACAGACTCAGATCTAACCGCTTTATTGAATGTTCCGAGTTTTGCAAACGACCTCACCTTTCAAACCTTCATTGCGCAAAGCCGCTTTGAACGGGGGGCCGTATCAGAAATCCGGCTGTATCCGGTCGATTTGGGATATGGGCGTATTCTGACCGAAAGTGGAATACCGCGGATTGCATCGCCCGAAAAGGCGCAAGAAATTTTGCGCCGGGTTCAAACCATTTCTAAACCGTACGGCACAAATATTGTGATCGAAAACAACATCGGAATCGTGCGAGTTACGCCCGGAGGATAAGACCTCATCACTCCGTCCGCGTTCGTTCAGCGAAACGGGCACAGGCTTGAAGGTAAGCGACAATTAACGGGTGTGGCCTTTCCGCAGATGAGCTGGTTTGTGGCAAAAAAAGCGTTGCCATGAAAAAGGGATTCGAAATAAGCTCAACAATTCTTACGGCTCCCTCATCATCAATTCCGGTGACCCGCAGCTCTTCCGATCGTAAGCGATCCTGATAGAGGGGATTCACGCCATAGTTGCATGCGAAATTCTCCTCAACCTCTTCGGACCTGTAAATCTCATAAGCCCGTGATCCGCGTACGAGCCGCACTTTTCCGGTCTGGCCTGAAAGAGAACAACTGAGTTTACTGATCACCGGCAGTTCTGCATCCGGTGAAGATTCTTCGTGATCGGCTTCCGGCATTCCCAGTACATTGCGTGCATACTCTACCAGAGTATGTTGAAAGCCCCCTCACGTTCCAATAAAAGGATAACCCTGTTCCCGTGCAAAACGGATTCCGCGAAGAGCTCCGTCCATGCTCCGATAAGGACTGCTGGTTCCGCCAAACAAGGCATCGCACTTCCGCAATTGATCTTCCGCGCCCGGCTTGTCGAGTTGATCCGTATCGAGCCACAAAGTCTGTACGTTTAAAGACAGAGCTTTCGCAGCATGTGCAATGGCATCATCGGTAGCAAGATGGTACCGGTTTTTGGGATTGTAATCAGCTATGATTCCGACCTTCAAAGGATTCACAGGTTACCTCCGAAATTGTTTTGATATTGTCCAGAATATCTTGATTGATGTCCTTATCCTAGCAGCCATGCTTCTTTCTTCACTCAAGAAGTTCCATTGCGATTTTTATGGTGTTGGCCGTCGATCCGCCGGAAACCAGAATTCCACTGGCTGTGAAAGGATATCCAAGCATCTGTTTGCACCAATCCAGAACTTGTTGTTCCACATAAACAGGAACCTGATCGGCTCCCCATACGTTGCAATTCATCGCGGCAGCCAACAAGAAACAGTTTAGTCATAATAAAAAGGGTTTGTGTAACTGAATAAAAGAAAGGATAAATCCGGAGTTTGAGGTGATAATTAATTTTCGCGGAGGTATTGAAATCATGACCAAACCAATCGGCGGGCAATCGAGTCCGCCAATAGAAGCAGGGCCGGTTTTTAACCCGCCCCCCTCACCTAGCAACCAAACCGGGCCGGTCTGAGACCCGCCCCTACGGATTTTTTCACCGCTCGCTATTTTTTTCGGGTATACACAACAACCACAGCCGTGTCCTGCCCTTTAAATCGAACAGTTTGTTCGATCTGATTCTCATTTAAGAATTTGAGCGAAATATCGGAGGTGTAAGTGGCCCCCAAATTGGTTCCATCCAGAAAATGGAAATCGAGCTGGTTGAATTCACCTGCTGGGACCGCTGCCACCATGCGTGGCTGGTTTTTCATTTTGCAGTAATGGGTCGCCATCAGCTTGTCTCCGTACACGTGATACATGGTGGCCATATTGTTTCCTTCGCTGTCCATGCTTTCCAATATTGCTCCGCCGTCCGATACAACGGTGTACGTAAGTCTCATTGTGTACTTTTCGTACATCCCTTCCCATGTTCCTTGCAGTGAAGCTAGACGCTGAAATGCTTCCTCGGCAGTAGCAGCGAAAAGAGCAACCGGAAGGAACAGGAACAACAAAGCTGACAGTAAAATATTCTTCATTTCATCCTCCTGAGTTATGATTCCGTATTTTTTTGGGCGGATCTGAGACCCACCCGTACATATTCTATTAAAGGAGAATTGCAATTCCTTTACTTCTCGGGTGCAGGGTTGTGAATTGTGGCCATCCAGATGTCGGACTGGCTTTGAGTTCGTTGAAGATAAATGGTCCGGTTATCGCTGCTTAAGTCGGCCCAGGATGCATCGGCATCCAATTCTGCAATTTTGCGGACCGTTTCGCTTTCGGTATCGACAACATAGAACGCTTTTCCAGAGAGGAACAGCAGGCGTCGACTATCAGAAAACCATCCTGCCAGGGAATCCTCACGAAATCCAGTATTCGGCGGAATCGGAATGAACTTGTACTGACGCCGTTCCATTGAGTACAAGATTATTTCATCTGTTAGAACCGAACGTACACCGGCAATCGTTTTTCCATCGGGTGACCAGATCTGGCCGGTAAAGGGATTGTCTGCCTTTATTGGAAGCTCCGGCAATTGAATCCGGGTTAGAGATGGACCGCCTGAAGACGTATCGTATAAATAGGTGCCCTTTTCGTTGTTGGTTAAAACGAGTTTAGCGTTTGGAGAAAATTTAGGCTGCCACGATACGATGGATTCTTTGGTCAATTGTCTCAGACCGCTCCCATCCCTGTTAATCAACCATAATTCGTACAACCCGGAACGGTCTGACATGAATACAAGCGATTTTCCATCAGGACTCCAGGAAGGATACCTGTCGCGGTAAAGGTCATCGGTTAGTTTTGTTTTTTCGGAACCATCCGTTCGAATTACGTAAATGTCCTGTTGCGGCCATGCTGTGAAAAAGGTAAGCCATTCTCCATCCGGAGAAACATTTGCGACATCAAAAAAATCGGTACTGGAAGTCACGGCCTCCGGTAATGAAGCGAACTCTTCCTGTACGGGATCAAAGGATATTTTTTGTATTTCGGATCTTATGTCGAAGGCGGCATACACGAATTGATTTGGATTGGAAGAAAAACTAATATTTTCAATCCATGCGGATGGTGCGGTGATGCTTTCCGGCGGTCCCTGTAAATTTCCGGTTTGTTGGTCGATCGGGACGCGCTGCAGATTCATGCTCCCGCTTCTATCGCTGATGAAATAAAGATGCTTGCCGTCCGGGGACCAAACTGGATTCCAGTCCACAGGAGGATCATCCGTAACAACCACAACATCTTTACCGGACCTTCCGGCAGTCCAAATGTCTCTCTGTCCGGAAGAACCTTTCAAACCCCAAAAAGCAACTCTGTTTCCTTGCGGAGCCCAGGTCGGAGCGGTTGAATCCTCTCCCTGGAGAAGCAGTCTCGTCTGGCCACTTTGCACATTTACGATCCAAAGCTTTGCCTTTCCGCCACCGTGAAGCGGATCGTTGTCCTCTGTTGAAAAGACAATCTCTTTTCCGTCCGGCGACCATGCCGGAAAAAATCCGTAATCAGTGAGCCTTCGCACCGATTCACCGCTTGCCCCCATCACGAAGATTCCGCCTCCGTCTCGTTCGGATCGAAACGCAAGCTGATCACCTGAAGGGGAAAACGCAGGTTGAAAATCATTAACGGTTGAATTCTGCGTGAGATTGATCGGATTGCGCCCTCCGACTCGGGAAAAGAAAATGTCCCGACTTCCGTTTTGTTCACTGACATACACGAAGCTCTTGCCATCCGGGGAGAAGCTTGGCTGGTATTCCATACCAGGAATATCGGTAAGCTTTTGAAAACTGACTTGAGGAATGAATGAAGATGCCCGCAAATTTGTTTTGCGTGGCAACAAATACTTTCCGGCCACAACACCAATTCCGAAAACAAGCAGAAGCGCCAAGGGCAAACCAAATGCGACCTTAGCCCGGCTTCTACGCGGCGGTGGTTCTGCTGCAGTGACTGCTGCAGCACCTGTGGACATTCCGCTAATGCCGGAAATCGTTTCGAGATCAAAGGCCAAATCACGAACGGATTGGAATCGCTCTTCCGAATCCTTTTCCAGGCAATGTTGCACCACGCGTTGCAATCCGGGCGGCGCATGAACTCCGCTGGAAAGCAAATCCGGAGGATCTCCTTTCAGGATCGCGGTGATGACATCGGCCCCGGAGTCGCCTGAAAACGCTCGTTTGGAAGAAAGCATTTCATAAAGAATGGCACCAAAACTAAAGATATCGGAGCGATGATCCACGCTTCTTCCGCGAACTTGCTCCGGAGACATGTAGCCCATTGTGCCTAGGACGACTCCGGGCTGCGTGCCCGGATCGATCGTTTGCAAAACAGAATGTTGACCGGAAACAGGTTCTGGAGTGGTCAATTTGGCCAGTCCGAAATCAAGAATCTTTACCCTGCTGTCCTGTGTAACAAAAATATTTTCCGGCTTCAGGTCACGATGGACAATGCCTTTATCGTGAGCAGCGGAGAGTCCGCGCGCAATTTGCAGCGAATAGTCCACCACTTTTCGAAGAGGTATTGGCGCTTCCCGCATTCGTTCGCGAAGTGTATTTCCTGAGAGAAGTTCTGAAACTACATAAACATTTCCATTAACAGAACCGATGTCATAGATCGTGAGAATGTTGGGATGATTCAGCATTCCTGCTGCGCGAGCTTCCTGCTCGAATCGCCGCATCCGTTCCGAATCCCCGGTGAATTGCTGAGGCAATACTTTCAATGCAACTTCGCGACTCAAGCGGGGATCCTGCGCGCGATACACCTCCCCCATTCCACCTGCTCCAAGGGGAGCCAGTATTTCGTACGGACCGATTTTCGTGCCGGCCTGAAGATGCATTATGTTCTATTCTGACGGCGTATTGTGACCCGCTCCAATCTTACATGGTTTCTTTACGCGCCCCAATTATTATCCTGTGATGAATCTACTTCTTGATTTCCACCATGATGATGTGGATTTCATTCGCTCCTGTGTTTTCCGTAGCATGCGACCCCGCAGGCCCAAAAATCGACTCTCCCGCTTTCAATTCCAGATCCTTCGTGGACCCGTCAGCCATCGTGAATCTCATCTTGCCGTCGGTCAACGCATAAATCACATGATTCGGATGAGAATGCATTCCTGCTTTCTCCCCCGCTTTTTTCACATAATCCAGAACACGCACGTTTTCATTTTCAAGCAGAACCTTACAGCAGCCGGGAGCTGCTTTCAAAACATCGTCGGCGAATACGAAGCTTACTGAAACCAAAAGTGTGAAAATGCCGAGAACCAAAAACTTTCTGTAATTCATTTTTTTGCCTCCATGAGTTTCTAAATCATACTTGCTATCAGAGGCCAATACTACAATGAGGACAAAAGTTCAGCAGATGCTTATTGGCTTCAGTGATTTGAATACCTACGGCAAACTTTGCTGCTGGGCAGTACCGGATGTCCGGCCTTTTCTTGACATGAAGAAACGATGAAACTATCATCATTGCATGTCAACAAAAACCATGGTTCAGATTCGCAGCGTTCCCGTGGATCTCCATCGCCGGCTTAAGGCCAGAGCTGCAATGGAAGGGCTCTCTATGTCGGACTTTGTGCTTCGTGAGATCCGTAAGGCGTTGGATCGCCCGATGCGCCAGGAGGTCCTGGAGCGGTTGCAAGCCCGGCCCGTCAGACGGCTCCGTCGTGCTCCGGCTGATGTGATCCGGACCGAGCGTGATTCGAGATGATTGTACTGGATGCATCGGCTTTGCTTGAACTGCTGCTTGGCACGGCGAGGGGCCGTTTGGTGGCGGCGCGCATTTCCGATCCATCACTGGGGCTGCACATACCTCATCTTGCCGACATCGAAATCGCGCAGGCGCTGCGGCGTTATGTTAGGGACGGAGAACTTGACGTCGCGTCGGCTGCCAGCGCCATTGAGAATCTCCAGGAGCTAGATCTTGAGCGTTACTCGCATGAGCCATTGTTGGCGCGGGTCTGGGCGCTGCGGAACAACCTGACCGCTTACGACGCAGTGTATGTAGCCCTTGCGGAACTCCTGAATACGACTCTATTGACTTGCGATGGCCGACTGGCACGAGCACCAGGCCTTGCGAGGCGCGTCGAACTAATACAGTAACAGTTCGCAAAGCAAATACTTCCTCTGAGTTCTTTGTATTACGATAGGTCAAATCGTTGTTTTATCAGCACTGATTAGCTCGTGTAAGAAGGGGGATCAGGAGATCATTGAGATGTGGAGATAAAAAATTATCCCCTTTATCTCTCCCAATCGCCCTTATCCCCTTTCTTTGACACTTTGCTGCTTGCTCTTTGCGCCTTCGCGAGAAATTATCCGGAGCACTATTTCCAAAAACCCATTCGCTGCTTCAGGTCCGAAAAACGGGGATCCGAATGAAGAGTGTCCAAGAGCGGATCCACATCAAGGTTTACCAACGGACTTTCACGAGCTTCAAAGGACTTTTCCAGCCATTGAAAAGCCTGGTCGCGCTCATTGAGAGCTGAATAGATTTCCGCGATTGCATACGGCGATACATATTCGCTGGTTGCCATCTTGAGTCGCTCGTTTAGTAGTTTACGGCTCTCGTCCTTTTTGCTCGACAATGCGTACAGAATGGCAAAGCTTGCGGTTCCGAATGATTTCGATAGTTCATTCACTTTAAGGAACTGCTTTTCGGCGTCCGCATACATTCCTTTTTGTAGATAGGCCAGTCCAAGATCATTCTGCGCCGGGATAAACGAAGGATCCATCTCCACTGTCTTCTGAAACGCCTGGATGGCTTCATCGTATCGGCGGGCTCCATAGTAGGTCCACGCAAAATTATCGCTGATGATCAGCGAGAGCGGATCCAGTTCTTGCGCGCGACGGATCATGGCCACCGATTTTTCGAAATCACCCCGAGCCAACAGGCCATTGGAATACCATTGATAGGCGGTTGCGTAGTTCGGATTCAATTCAATGGCGCGTTTGTATTCTGACTCGGCCCGGGGCCAATTCCATTCGAACTGCGCGAAGACATAGGCCAGAGACGTATGCCCTTCTGCCAGTTGATCGTCTATTTCAAGCGCTTTCATTGCCGCAGCTTTCGCTTTGGGCCCTATTTCCTTGCCCGGAGCTAATCCGTAATCACTCATCAGCGCATAGGTGTCAGCCATACCCGAATACGCGAGCGCATATCCAGGATCCAAATCTACAGCAGCTTGAAAGTGCTCAATTGCTTTTTTGAATCCTTCAGCGTTCCTTTTGTTCCAGTAGAAGCGTCCCTTAACGTAATGTTGATAGGCTTCCATGTTGTTCGTACGTTGTTCCGAAACGCGCCGTTCTTGCTCACCGCTTAACTTGACCTTCAATTGTTTAGAAATCTCACCCGCAATTACGGATTGAACCTCCAGAGTATCGGAAATATTCCGATCGTATTGATCCCCCCAGATTTGTGATCCATCGGAAACTCTGACCAGACCTGTCCGAATCACGAGCGTATCGCCGCGTTGGGTCACCGTTCCAGTAACGACCGCATCCACCTTCAGCTCCCGTCCTGCGGTACGGGGATCCACTTGTTTTCCTTTATATGTAAAGACAGTACCGCTGGCCAGAACTCGCATGTTCGGGATTTGCGAAAGACTGTTGATCGTGCTCTCGGTGAGACCGTCGCTGAGAAATTCTGTGTCCGGGGCTCCGCTAACATTCAGAAATGGCAGAACTGCAAGGGAACGAATTGTATCTCCACTATTCTGAGAACGCAGATAGAAAAAAACACCCGCGGATACAATGGCCAGTATTCCCAGAATTGCAATCACAACTTTTTGAACGCTGCGATGGGAGGGTGATTCTAACCTTGTGCCCGCCGTAGGTGCGGAAGGTGAAATTGAATGATGGGTGGACGAACGGCCGGAGTCGATCTCGCGTTTCAGTCGTTTGAGATCGGCTCGCATCTCTGCTGCACTCTGATACCGGACTTCGCGATCTTTCTCCATGGCCTTGTTCACAATTCTCTCGAATTCCTGCGGCACTTCAGGAATCAGTTGCGCAAGAGGGGCTGGCGATTTGGTCAGCAGCCCTTCGAAAATGACGGCATTTGTGTTGCCGGAAAACGCCTGGCGTCCGGAGGCCATTTCGTACAGCACCACGCCAAAAGAAAAGAGATCCGTTCGGGCATCGAGCGTTTCGCCGCGCGCCTGCTCCGGTGACATGTAGGCAATCGTTCCGACCGTTGATCCTGGACTCGTTAAACCTTCCAGCGGCGCCTCCGTTTGTAATGCGGACGCATCGGGATGCGTTTTTGTTTCAGTCACCAGTTTGGCCAGACCAAAATCCAAAATTTTTGCCTGACCGCGGTCCGTCACAAAAATATTTGCCGGCTTCAAGTCCCGGTGAACAATTCCTTTCGCGTGCGCCGCATCCAGCGCATCTGCAATCTGTATTGCCAGATGGATGAGCTGTTCCTGTCCCATGGGCTTGCTTGCAATCGCATGCTTCAGCGTTTTCCCTTCCATGAGCTCCATCGCGATAAAGTGGACGTCCACATTTTCATCCGATAGAAGTACCGTGATCGATATCGTGAATCGTGCAAATGTTCGGATGGTTCAAAGCGGAAGCCGCTCGGGCTTCTCTTTGAAACCGTTCCCGGGATGCAGGATCTTGCGCAATCTCTGCCGGCAAAAATTTCAAAGCAACATGGCGCCCGAGCTTCGTATCCTCCGCGCGATACACCACACCCATTCCGCCACCACCGAGCTTTTCCAAAATTCTAAATTGATTGATGTTCTTGCCGATCATGTTGCGCCGCCCGTTCCAGAATCGAGTGGCCTATTCTATCTTTGTATCCCTAAGGACACAAACAGCCATTCTCAGTTTTTCAAATCAGGGCCCAGTTGACACCAACCCTGATGGGAAGCGGGGGGGGCACCATTGTCAGATCTTTGTTTCTGTTCGCTTTTATGATGAAATGACGAAGCAAATGGCAATCAAGCAGGGACAAAACTCGGTCCGTACGAAATCGTCGCGCCGCTGGGAGCGGGCGGAATGGGAGAAGTCTATCGAGCGCTCGATCCGCGAATTGGACGAGAAGTGGCTATCAAGGTTCTGCCGCCGGCTTTCGCAGAAGATTCCGATCGTTTAGCTCGATTCGAACAGGAAGCGCGCGCAGCCGGAATGTTGAATCATCCGGGAATTCTTAGCGTTTACGATGTCGGACATGAAAAAGGCGTCCATTACCTGGTCTCGGAATTACTGGAAGGGGAAACATTGCGGGAGAAACTGGGATCTCCTCTTCCGCAGCGCAAAGTCATTGATTATGCTTTGCAAATCGCGAAAGGCCTGAATGCCGCGCACGACAAAGGAATCATCCATCGCGATCTGAAACCGGAAAATCTGTTTGTTACGAATGACGGTCGTGTGAAGATCCTGGACTTTGGTTTGGCGAAACTTACTCAAACCGAAACCGCGACCTGCCGAACTCTCCAAGCTGGAAACCGGAGCGCAGCTATCTGCTGCCGGCATGATCCTGGGAACGATCGGATATATGTCACCCGAACAGGTGCGCGGGAAACCATCCGATGCACGTTCCGATATTTTTGCTTTCGGCGCAATCCTGTATGAAATGATTTCCGGGAAACGCGCCTTTCACGGTGAAACGTCAGCGGACACGATGAGCGCCATTCTTGGGAAGGAACCTCCCGAGTTGTCCGATACGAATCCAAACTTTTCACCAGCGATGACGCGGATTGTGGAACATTGCATGGAGAAGAATCCGGTCGCAGCGTTTTCAATCGATGCACGATGTTGCTTTCTATCTGGAAACCCTTTCCGGTGTTTCAACGACAGCCATAACTGCACCAACGCCTGTCGTTGCCCAGATCGTTCCAGAATCAAAGCACTTCTACCGTGGATGGCGGCCGCATTGATGACAGTCGTTGCAGCAGTTGCCTGGTTTTCTGCTTCCAGGAATGAGATCCCGCAGTCGGAAAATGCTGTGATGCGTTTCCTGATTCCATTGGAAGCGAGACAGACGATCCATATTTAATGCGTACGGATCACTCGCCATCTCACCGGATGGTCGTTCTATCGTTTACACAGGCGTGGAAAAGCAGGAGATCCGGTTGTACCTGAGGAACATGGATACATTTGAATCCAGGCCGATTGCAGGAACCGAAGGAGGTCGCGCTCCCTTCTTTTCTCCTGATGGAAAATGGCTCGGTTTTCTTACCCAACATCATCTGAAGAAGGTTCAACTTTCCGGAGATACTCCGGTAACACTGTGCCGCATCGCAAATGCGCGCGGCGCCAGTTGGGGAGATGATGGAACCATCGTCTATTCGCCATTTTACTATGCAGGCTTGAACAAGATTTCGGCAGATGGCGGGACGCCGCAACCTCTTACGAAAGTTGACAAATCACAGGAGGAAAGGAATCATCGGTGGCCGTTCTTGTTGCCGGGAGGGAAAGTTGCACTGTTTACGATCGGAATTGGAGGGAGCTGGTCCGAGGCCCGCATCGGTGCGGTTCGTCTGGATACAGGCGAACGAAAGGTGGTTCTGCAAGGAGGATTCGGCGCACGATACCTGCCGACCGGCCATTTGATCTTCGGACGCGGCGATGCACTTTACGTCATCGGATTCGATCCGGAAAAGCTCGAAACGTACCGGCGATCCCGTCATGCTTGTCTCTGGAGTTTCCGATCATGGAGCAGGCAGTCTGGAATATGCTTTTTCCCAAAATGGAATTCTGCTCACCCTCCCTGCGGGACTTACATACGATGAAGGAGGAACTCTTGCGCTGTTGAATCGTAAGGGGGAAAGGATTTCCGTTTGCATCTGGATTCCGTGGTGCTGAGCGATCCCCAAATATCACCTGATGACAGCCGGCTTGCCGGGTTTCGAGGATTCGAAATCTGGATCTACGATCTGGACCGTGGAACATCCACGCGGCTCACTTCCGGATCCCGGACAGGTTGGCCCCAATGGACCTCCGATGGCAAGAGAGTGGCCTACGCTTCCGAACGATTGGGCTTCTGGAATCCATTCTGGCGCGCGGCCGATGGAAGCGATCAGGAAGAGCCTGTCATCAGAAACGATTCCATACTGAACCCATCCGATTGGTCACCTGATGATAAGAAGCTTTTGCTCTACAGGGATAGTCAACAGACGGATTCCGATGTGATGATTTTCGACTCCACGGACGGGAAGCTCCGGGAGTTCGTCGCGACTCCGGCGACGGAATTAGATGGAATATTTTCACCGGACGGTAAGTGGATCGCATATTCTTCAGACGAATCCGGGCGCTCCGAAATCTACGTCCGCTCTTTTGAAGGGCCCGAAGGCCGGTGGCTTGTGTCAACGAACGGAGGAATGGGTGCCATGTGGAAACAACAAAACGAGCTCATCTACATAGAAGGTGAAAAGGTGATGCGGGTTACGATTCAAACCACCGCCCTCGTTCTCTGCAGGCAATCCGGAACTATTGTTCGAAGGACGATATCTACAGATGGATGTAACGTCGGATCACCAGCGCTTCATCGCAATCAGTACCGAAGGAAAAAGAGAAACAGGATCATATCAACGTGATCGTCAACTGGTTTGAAGAAGTCCGCAAACTCGCGCCATTAAGCCGCAAATAGGAGCGTGTGCATCCTTGCCCGGCAGAACTTTTCAGCCTGACCTGAAGGTGAAGAGGACTCTATACTTTCTGGCTTTTCCTTTCTTGATTTTGTGGTTACCGGCATGCAAAGAAGGAAACGCCGACAATGGTTCCCGTTTGTTTCATCAAAGGGGATGCAGCTATTGTCATACGATTGGAGCAACAAGACACAAGCAAGGACCGGATCTTGCCGGAGTCGGTAAACGATTATCAACCGCTGAGCTTCGCGCGTGGTTAACGGATCCGGAATCCGTTTACAAAGTGGTCGGGAAAAGACCAATCAATCGGGGATTTTCGCCGATGCCCCGCGTCACACTTTCACCGGAAGAAATTGTAGATCTTGCAGCCTATTTAAAGACTCTTAAACATCACACTCCTGGTTGAGTAGTTCCTGTGTCAGCCAATTTCCAATGATCTCCATGAGTATGTTTCGTATCGATTGGTGATTCTTTTTTACCACGCAGCTACCTGGGTTCATCGCCTCCTGCCATAAGGTCAGGGTTAGGAACCTTTTTCGCCACTGTTACTTTTCAAGAATTTTTTGAAAGCGCGGATGGCTGCGCAACGGATCCCACGTTGGATCGATGCGAAGCAAAGGAACACTAAGAACGAGGCCACCATAAGGCGCTGAGCATAAATATTCAATTTGATCGATAGCCGCTTCATATTCTCCTACCATCACGTAAACTCTCGCTAGATTGTCCAGAGAATAAACCCCTACCATAGCGTCTTTCTTAACCGGAAGGAGATCCAGGGCAGCTTGCGCCTCACGGATTGCTTGTTCCTTGCGGTTTAGCCTGCGTAAACAAGACTAAGGTTAAGATGAGGTTCCCAGTCTTCAGCGCTGTTCTTCAGGATCTTTTCCAGTTCGATACGAGCAGAATCGTAAGATTTGCGTGCCATCTCCGGCTTTTTCATCTGGCGATAGCAGTCTCCTGCAAAGATTGCCTTTTCGTAACTCTCGCTAGAAGAAGGTAAAGGGAGGAAATCAAGGGCGGCCTGGTAGTTGCGGTCCAGAAATGCCAGATAGGCCAGCAAATCATTTCGGACCTCCTCAAACGGAATTTTCATGCTCAGTTCACGGGCC